>NZ_CP069338.1:5740714-6351785 GCF_016859125.1 Archangium violaceum
TTCATCGGCATCGCGCGCTGGGCCGAGTTCCACGGCGTGGCGGATCCTCGGGAGTATCCGAGGCTCCATGCGCATATCCGAAGGCTGGAGGAGGACCCCGCGGTGATCTTCGCTCACGCGATCGAGGAGCAGCGTTCGGCCACGAGCGCGGGTGGATTCAAGGGCCATGTCGCGCTCGAGGACTTGAGGGCGCGTCTGGCGGTTTGATGCCCGCGGGCAGCTGGCCCGGCGCAGGTGCCGGGGCCGGCCATTCACGGAGTCACCTGGGGTCCCGTCGAGGATTGCGCGGGGCAATCCACCCCAGCTCCCGACGGGCCCATGAGGCCGGTGTCACCCTTGGGCCTCGTGGCACCCGCCGGACCCTGGGGACCCGCCGGGCCCGTATCGGTGAGTGTCAACGGCGTTATCGCGAGAAGATGACTCGAGCAGTGGGCAAAAGAGATGGCACTGCAGGGGTGGGGTTGAGGCGGACAGGGCCAGCAGGAGTCCAGTCGTCCGTCTCCTGGTAGAGGAGGGTCTGGGCAGGCGTGTACTCCAGCGGTGCGCTGCTCCATCGTCGTGCCCGATGCCATCTCCCTGAGCGCGGCGGGTTGGCTCTTCTCCGGGACCCCGTACGACTCCGGGGTCCGGATGGCTCGGCTCAGCTGCGCACGAAAGCGCTCGCATCGGGGAGCCCGCTGCCTGAGGTATCGACGCCCAGGGCGGTCAGGACACCCGAGAAGATGTCCGGCTCGTTCGTCGTCATCTTGCCGCGTTGTGGCTCTCCGGTACGCGGGTCGAACCCGTAGGTCAGCGTGGTGGACGGGTCGATTCCACCCAGCAGCGTGTTGCCCTCGAGCATCGGTGAGAACATCACGAAACCGTTGTTCAGGTCATGCCCGGAGCTGAACGCGGTGGCGTTGTTGGGCCGCGAGCGCGTGCGCCCGAACTCGGTCGCCACGTAGATCAACGTGCGGTCCCACATGCTCTCTCCCGTGGTCTCATCGAAGGGCTCCGTTTTGAGCAGGTCGATGAGCTTGTCCACCACGGACATCACCCGTGACCACATGAAGGCCTGAGCCGCACGATGATCGGTGTGGCTGAAGTCGAAGGCCAGCGGTGGGTTGGCGATGAGCTCGTGCTCTCCACCCACCGACACGTTGAACGATGGACCCAGCGTCACCGTCACCGATACGCGGTGTTTGAGGAGCAGGAACGCCAGCGCTGCCTGTCCCTCCACGGGGTCGGTCAGGTAGTACGGGAACGCATTGCGCAGCCGATCCCCGTCGGGGGAGCTCGACAGGCCGTACTCCGAGAGCGGCATCTTCGGAGGCTGATCGGGCAACACGTTGAGGCGGTTGATCAGATCCTTCGCCTCCAACGCCGGTTGCCCCACGATGCGCTGCTCGTTCCACCTCTGGAGCGCCGCCGCGTTCTCGAAGGTCCGCCCGAAGATCGACTGTGAATCGAGCGTGTTGCGCGTGCGCCGGGCCATCTCCACCACGTCGCGCGGGGGCGCTTCCTTGATGCCCTTGCTGCCATCGAGGCCCAACGGCCAGAACGAGGCGTTGGACACCACCTCCCCGTAGCAGTACGAGGGCAGCGAGCTGTCGGTGCCGCGCTCGGAGTAGCCCCCCATCCCCATGTTCACATTGGGAATGGGGAAGCCGGCTCCGTACTGCAGGGCCACGCACTCCTGCAGCGTGCGGCCGCGCCAGGCCGCGTTGCCGGTGAGGCTCCGCTTCTGCGCGATGGCGTGGTTCACCGAGGTTCCCACCGAGGTGGCTACCAGCATGTGGTCCTTGTGCTTGCGCACGAAGGGCAGTTGATCCGTGTTCACCGGCTGGGGAATGTTGCCCAGCAGCTGGTTGATCACCTTCACCGCGCGGAACGGGGAGCCGTCCACGCTCTGCACCAGCTCGTCGGGGAAGGTGTTGAGCTTCGAGGCGTTCTCGCCGGCCTCCGAGGCGCGCACCGCCAGCAGGCTGTCGACGATGGAGGCGCCGCCTGCCGCGCCTATGACGATGAGGAAGCGGGGCTTGCCATCGAGACGGGCGCGGCGCACGCCCCCGAGCCGCTCGAGTGTCTCCGGGGTGTTGAGCGTGTCGCGGCAGCCCGTCAGCAGGGGCCCCAGCGTCGCGGAGCCCGCTGCGCACAGCGATAGTGCCTTCAACATCTCCCGGCGCGAAAGCCGGCCATTGTTGCGGAGTGACATGGCGTTTCCCTTTAGAAGAAGATGGACTCGGCGGAGGAGAGGACGACGAAGCAGGCGGCCTTCATCCAGTCGCGGCCGGGCGCCTGACTGCCCGAGGACTCGATGTCGGTGGCCAATTGCAACAACGCGCCCACCTCGGCCTCCGTGGGGTCTCGCAGCAGTGCGCGCTGGTAGAGCGCGGTGATGGCGTTCCTCACCGGTGCACTCTCCCGGCTCGCCAGGCGACCCTGGGAGTCGAGGTCGATGCCTCCGAAGATGACGGCCTCCGTGGGGGGGGTGAGGTCGAGCGTGACGCGTTGGCCACAGGCCGACAGTGCCACGCGGTCGACGGCGATGGGCGTGGTCACTCCGGTGAATGGCATAGGCTCGTAGATGCCAATGCCATACGGCTCGACGCCGCCCAGGGCCACGGTGTGCACGGAGGAGGTGCAGGGGTACTGGCCCAACTCGTTGCACACCTGGGCGACCGGCAGCGACAGCGCCGCCGCGAAGTCGGACGTCAGCCGCTCCGGTCCCTTGAAGCGCAGGTTGTTGCGCGTGGAGCGAGCCAGCTCGGGAGGCGGTGGCGTGCCGGCGTCTTCCCCCGGGGGAGTGGGAGCGGGGGAGGGCGAGGGACAGGCGGTGAGCGCGCAGGCGGCGGACAGGATCAAGACGCGAAGGGAATCAGGGCGCACCGTAGGCCTCCGTGCGGATCAGATCGTGAAGCATGCGCTGCACGCGATACTGGTGCGTGCCCTTGAAGCGCTGCCAGATAGCGACGAACTCAGCGTTCTCCTCGGCCGTCGGGGCGTGGCCGATGAGCAACTTCCAGTAGTCGGTGACGGCTGCGATGGCGAAGGCGTCGCTGTTGGCGCCCACGTGCGCCCACTCCACGAGGTTGTTCACGGGCTGGCCGAGGATGTAGCCGGCCTCGGGGGTCTGGGTGATGTTCGGCGCGACGTCACTGAAGTACGTTTCGAGGCGGTTGGGGATGTAGTTCGCCGAGCTTGGGATATCCGTGAGGGAGATGCCCTGGTAGTTGCGGAAGGGGTAGCTCAGCGGGTCGAGCGTCGCGTGGCAGGCGGCGCAGGCGGGCTCCGCCACACCCTTGGCGTCGTAGTCGCGGGGCTCGTTGGGGATGCTGTAGAGGCCCTCCTGCCTGGCGATGTCGTAGCCCAGATACGCACGGTAGGCCTGTGACGCGGCGTTACGAGGCAGCGCGGTGAACATCACGAAGTAGGTGAGGCTCCACGAGGAGGTGAGATTGCCCGCGCGGTGCTCCTCCTGCCGGACGTACAGCGGAGACATCGGCTCCGTCGCTCGCGTGTAGCGCGTGGGGTCCTTCTTGCTCCAGTGCACGAAGTACTTCGCCGTCATCACATCGCGCGCGTCGTGGTCGTCGATCTGTGAGTAGGTATAGAGCGCGTAGTCCTCGTAGTAGTCGGCGATGAGAATGGTTCCTTCGTCCTCTCCGTACTTGAGCGAGCCCACCGGGCGGATCTTCGGATGCGCCAGTTTCCATAGCTGCCCATCCTTGCCGCGCCAGAACGCAGTCTGGGTGCAGCGGTCGAGCTCGGCGTCGAGTCGGGCGCGCTGCTCCTCGACGCTCAACGCGGCGAACTCCTTGAGCTGCTCATAGGTGGGCGACTGTCCGCAGAAATCCAGCAGCACGCGCCGGTACGCGAAGCGTGTGTCGTAGCGGCACACGTCGTACTGGGGGTTGGTGCCCGCCGAGCAGCCGCCCGTATCCACGGGCACGCTGTTGGCGTCAGCCGGCAGGGTACCGCGCTGGATCTCCACGAGGTTCGGCACGCCGTCGCCATCCGCATCCACCTCCTCGACCGCCCTGAGCGCGGTGGGGAGCGCGAATGCGAAGTCCGTATCGGACAGCGGGCGCGGCGCACCGGGTGCCAGGTGGGGCTCCAGCCCGGCTCCGAAGGCATTGCGCTGTGGCGGAGCGACGTGACAGTAGGTGCAGGATGGCTGTTGCCCGGTACAGGCGGGTGCCGAGGGATATGTGGTGCAGAACACGCTGCCCGCGGGCGGTTTGGCTAACGCCTCCCCTGACAGGCAGAGGGCAGCCCCCAGAATGAGTCGTCGAAACACCTGTGCTCCTTGTGTGTGGGGACTTCAAGACAAACAGGGATGATCCAGCGGCTTCTGGGCCGAAAAGCCGCGGACCATTCCCTGAAAAACCAATCCCCCCATCAAGTGTCACTAGGCAGAACAGATCTTGTGTTCTGAGAAAGCAATTGATGTTGTGGGGCCGTGACCTACAGTCATTCCCAACATCTCGCGGGAGATCGGCGCCTCGTTTCACCAGCGCCCGTACGCGCGTGCGCTACAACTCCGAGCACCCGGGGGCACGTCAGGAGCTGTTTCTCTTCCCGCCCCCCCACCGCACGGGACTCGTCTTCGATTTCAAGAGCACCATGTCCTACGTGACGCCGCGGCGCTGTCTGGAGCTGGGTCGGGTCGAGGGGCCTCACTGGCGTCCCTCGGTCCCGGACTACTACCGCTTCGTGCTCGGCCGGCCCCAGCTTGATGACATCCTCATCGCGCCCTCCACGCGCGGGGCTGGCGCGCGTCTGCTCAGAGCACCACCTTGCTCGCGACGGCGTCGAAGAGGACGTTGGGCACGAACTTCGCCAGGCCCACGGCCCGATCCATCGGCCAGGGGAATCCGTATTCGTCCTCCCCTCGCACGATGGCCCGCGCCATGAAATCCACGGCGGGCTCCGCTTCCAGGAGGAAGGGCATGGTGTGCTGGATGTTGGCCGTCATCTCCGTCTTCACGAAGCCAGGTTTGATGCAGGTGACGCGCACCTGTGTGCCGTGGAGATCCACCCGCAGGCTCTCCAGGAAGGTGTTGAGGAAGGCCTTGGATGCCGAGTAGGCCGCGTTCTGCGGCAGGCCCCGGCAGCTCGCCAGGCTGGAGACTCCCACCAGGTGTCCCCGGTTGCGCTCCACCATTCGCGGTAGCACCGCCGACAGCGTGGCCACGGCCCCGGTGACGTTCACGTCGATGACCTTCTTCGCGTGCTCCCACGGGAAGTTCCGGCCGTCCGTCATTCCTCCCACCCCCGCGTTGGCCACCACCAGGTCCAGTCCGCCGCAGGCGTCGTCCAGCTCGCGGATGCGCTCGAGCGTGGCCTCCGCCTGGGAGACATCCAGCTCCACGGGCTCGATGTTGGCACCGGCCGCCCGTGCCTCCCTCGCGAGGTCGTCCAGCTGGGGGCGGCGTCGTGCGGCGGCGTACACCTTCACGCCCTTCTTGCCGAACCACAGCGCCAGTCCGCGTCCCAGGCCGCTCGAGGCCCCCGTCACCAGCGCCGTCCGATAGTTCATCTCCTTCATTCGCTTCCTCCTCTGGCTCGGGGACTTAGCGCGGGGACCCCGTCGTCAACAGGGGGCTCCTCTCCTGCTCGCCCCGGCGTGTTCTGCACCTTGCTCAGTTCGGTGCGCGTGCGGGGGTGCACCCGGGGATCCGCATACCCTCACCCCAGCCCTCTCCCGGAGGGAGAGGGGGCATACACGGCCGGTCGGGGTGCAGCCCGTTCGCCAGGTGCGTGATGGCACGATTTTTAATGCGGACCAACTTAGTCCTGTTTAAAGAGCCAGAACGCAGGTGCCCCCGGCAGTCGGGGGCGCCCAATCGGTGGAGAGATTCCGAATGCTCCGGATGAGCAAGATGACCGACTACGGCATCGTGCTGCTGACCGAGCTGGCGCGTGCCGGGAATGAAACGCGCACGGCGAGGGAATTGGCGGCCGGTACCGGTGTGCCCCTGCCCTCGGTGAGCAAGGTGCTCAAGGGGCTCCAGGGTGCCGGCCTGCTCGTGTCCCATCGGGGCGCGAGCGGTGGTTATGGCCTGGCCCAGCCCGCGGATCGCATTCCCCTCACCGACATCATCGCCGCGCTCGAGGGCCCCGTCTCCCTCACCGAGTGTGGTGCGCACGGTGCGCATCCTCCGGCCGGCACCTGTGAGCTGGAGACGGTATGCCGCGTGCGCGGCCACTGGCGTGTCATCAACCGCACCATCCAGGACGCGCTCGGGCGCCTGACGCTGGCCGATCTCTGTGCGCCGGTACCTCGCCTGGTGGGCCTCGGAGTGCCCGCCCGCCCGTCCGCCCCCACCCAGAATCCCACCCCTCCGGCCACCGTGAGAGGAGTCCCATCATGAGTACGCAGACCATCCAGGAGCTCACGAAGCGCCAGTACGAGGCCGGCTTCGTCACCGCGGTGGAGTCCGAGTCCATCCCCAAGGGGCTCAACGAGGACATCATCCGCCTCATCTCCGCCAAGAAGGGCGAGCCCGACTTCATGCTCGAGTGGCGCCTGCGCGCCTACCGGCACTGGCTCACCCTCGAGGAGCCGGACTGGCAGAAGGTGGCCTACTCGCGCATCGACTACCAGGACATCATCTATTACTCGGCCCCCAAGCAGAAGCCGAAGCTCGAGAGCCTGGATCAGGTGGATCCGGAGATCCTCAAGACCTACGCCAAGCTCGGCATTCCGCTCGAGGAGCAGAAGCTCCTGCAGAACGTGGCGGTGGATGCCGTGTTCGACTCGGTGTCCGTGGCCACCACCTTCAAGGACAAGCTGGCCAAGGCCGGCGTCATCTTCTGCTCCTTCTCCGAGGCGGTGCGCGAGCACCCCGAGCTGGTGAAGAAGTACCTGGGCACGGTGGTGCCGCACTCGGACAACTTCTTCGCGGCGCTCAACTCGGCGGTGTTCAGCGACGGCTCGTTCGTCTATGTGCCCAAGGGGGTGCGCTGCCCCATGGAGCTGTCCACCTACTTCCGCATCAACGCGGAGAACACCGGCCAGTTCGAGCGCACCCTCATCGTCGCCGACGAGGGCAGCTATGTGAGCTACCTCGAGGGCTGCACCGCGCCCATGCGCGATACCAATCAGCTCCACGCCGCCGTGGTGGAGCTCGTGGCGCTCGATGGGGCCACCATCAAGTACTCCACCGTGCAGAACTGGTACCCCGGTGACGAGCAGGGCCGCGGTGGCATCTACAACTTCGTCACCAAGCGTGGCATCGCCCACAACCGCTCCAAGATTTCCTGGACGCAGGTGGAGACGGGCTCGGCCATCACCTGGAAGTACCCGAGCGTCATCCTCAAGGGCGACGACTCGGTGGGCGAGTTCTATTCGGTGGCGCTCGCCAACCACCGGCAGCAGGCGGACACGGGGACGAAGATGATCCACCTGGGCCGCAACTCGAAGAGCACCATCGTCTCCAAGGGGATCTCCGCGGGCCACGGGCAGAACACCTACCGGGGCCTGGTGAAGGTGCTCAAGAGCGCCGAGGGCGCGCGCAACTACACCCAGTGCGACTCGCTGCTGCTGGGGAGCAAGTGCGGCGCCCATACGCTGCCGTACATCGAGGTGAAGAACTCCTCGTCGCAGGTGGAGCACGAGGCGTCCACGTCCAAGATTGGCGAGGACCAGCTCTTCTACTGCCAGCAGCGAGGCATCTCGAAGGAAGACGCCGTGTCGATGATCGTCAATGGCTTCTGCCGGCAGGTCTTCAAGGAGCTGCCCATGGAGTTCGCCGTGGAGGCGCAGAAGCTGCTCAGCGTGAGCCTGGAAGGAAGCGTGGGATGAAGCCGCTGCTCAGCATCAACGACCTGCACGTGCGCGTGGCGGGTCGCGAGGTCCTCAAGGGAATCAACCTGGAGCTCATGCCCGGCGAGGTGCACGCCATCATGGGCCCCAACGGCTCGGGCAAGAGCACGCTGTCGCAGGTGCTCTCCGGCCGCGAGACGTACGAGGTGACGAAGGGCGAGGTGCTCTTCGACGGCAAGGATCTCCTGGCCATGCAGCCGGAGGATCGCGCCCACGCGGGCGTCTTCATGGCCTTCCAGTACCCGGTGGAGATTCCGGGCGTGGGCAACCTGCACTTCCTGCGCACGGCGCTCAACGCCCGGCGGCGCACCGAGGGCAAGGAGGAGCTCGACGCCATGGACTTCCTCCAGCTCGCGCGCGAGAAGTCCAAGCTGGTGCAGCTCGACCAGGCCTTCATGCAGCGCTCGGTGAACGAGGGCTTCTCCGGCGGCGAGAAGAAGCGCAACGAGATCTTCCAGATGGCGGTGCTGGAGCCGCGGCTGGCCATCCTCGACGAGACGGACTCGGGCCTGGACATCGACGCGCTGCGCATCGTCTCCGGGGGCATCAACGCGCTGCGCTCGCCGGAGCGGAGCATGCTCGTCATCACCCACTACCAGCGGCTGCTGGAGTACGTGGTGCCGGACAAGGTGTCCGTGCTGGCCGGCGGGCTCATCGTCCGCACGGGCGGGCGCGAGCTGGCGCTGGAGCTGGAGCAGAAGGGCTACGCGTGGCTGGGCCAGGGCGCGGGCGGTAAGGAGGCGCGGCCGTGACGGATGCGGGGTTGCAGCACTACCTCGACCTGGCCGAGCGCTTCCAGGCGGAGCGGGCCGCGGGTGCTCCCTCGTGGCTGCGGGCCTTGCGGCAGGACGGCATCGCGCAGCTCGCGCGCCAGGGCTTCCCCACCTCGAGGAACGAGGACTGGAAGTACACGAACGTGGCCCCCATCTCCGGCCATGCCTTCAGCCCCGTGCGCACCGTGCACGAGGCGGGCGTGGAGGCGGCGGTGGCGCGGCTCGCGCTGCCGGGCAGCGGCCCGAGGCTGGTGTTCGTGGATGGCTGGTTCGTCCGGGAGCTGTCTCGGGTGGACGGTCTGCCCGCGGGCCTCACGGTGCGCAGCCTGCGCGAGGCGCTGCAAGAGGGCGGGGAGGTGGAGTCGCTGGTGGGCCGCCGGGCGCGCGCGGAGGCGAGTGCCTTCACCGCGCTCAACGCGGCGCTGCTGGAGGAGGGCGCGCTGGTGTGCGTGGAGCGCGGGACGGTGTGTCCGGAGCCCGTGCAGCTCCTCTTCCTCGCGCGCGGGGACAACCACGTGGCGCTGGCGAGCCCCCGGGTGGTGGTGCGGGCCGGGGAGAACAGTGAGCTCACGCTGGTGGAGAGCTACGTGGGCGCGGCGCCGGGCGTCTCCTTCACCAACGCGGTGACGGAGGTGGTGCTGGGTGATGGGGCGCGGCTCACGCACCTCAAGCTGCAGGCCGAGTCCGAGACGGCCTACCACATCGGCAGCCTGCACGTGGAGCAGGGACGGGACAGCCGCTTCGCCTCGCATGTCATCTCCCTGGGCGGGGCGCTCGCGCGCAACGAGATACACGCGCTCTTCTGCGCCGAGGGGGGCGAGGCCACCCTGAACGGGCTGTACGTGGGCCACGGCACGCAGCACCTGGACAACTGGACGAACCTGGACCACGCGCACCCGCGCTGCAGCAGCCGCGAGCTGTACAAGGGCGTGCTGGACGACAAGGCGCGTGGCACCTTCCACGGCAAGGTGCTGGTGCGTCCGGACGCGCAGCAGACGGATGCGCGCCAGGCCAACCGCAACCTCCTCCTCTCGGAGTCGGCGATGGCGGATGCCCGGCCGCAGCTGGAGATCCTCGCGGACGACGTGAGGTGCGCGCACGGCGCGACGGTGGGCCGTCTGGACGAGCAGGCGCTCTTCTACCTCCGGTCCCGGGGCATTCCCCGGGCGCAGGCGGAGTCGTTGCTGACGCACGCCTTCGCCACCGAGGTGGTGGGCGCGGTCCCGCTGGCGACGCTGAGGGATCAGGTGGAGGAATTGCTGGCGCGCAAGTTGCCGGGAGCGAAGGAGGGAAGGGCATGAGCGGCTCATCTTTCGACGTGGCGCGCATCCGCGCGGACTTCCCCATCCTCCACCAGGAGGTGCGGGGCCGGCCGCTGGTGTACCTGGACAGCGCGGCGACGACGCAGAAGCCCCAGGCCGTCATCGACGCCCTGGTGCACTACTACACGCACGACAACGCCAACGTGCACCGGGGCGTGCACGCGCTCTCCGAGCGGGCCACGCAGGCCTACGAGGGTGCTCGCGAGCGGGTGCGCCGGTTCATCAACGCGCGCGAGACGAAGGAGATCATCTTCGTGCGCGGCTGCACCGAGGCCGTCAACCTGGTGGCGCAGACGTACGGGCGCAGCAAGGTGGGCCCCGGTGACGAGGTGCTCATCACCGCCATGGAGCACCACTCGGACATCGTCCCCTGGCAGATGCTCTGCCAGCAGGCGGGCGCCACGCTGAAGGTGGTGCCGGTGGACGAGCGGGGTGACCTGCGGATGGAGCAGCTCGACGCGCTGCTGACGGAGCGCACGCGCATCCTCGCGGTGACGCACGTGTCCAACGCGCTGGGCACGGTGAATCCGGTGCGGGAGATCGTGAAGCGGGCCCACGCTCGAGGCGTGCCGGTGCTGGTGGATGGCGCGCAGGCGCTGGCGCACTTCCGGGTGGACGTGCAGGAGCTGGACTGCGACTTCTACGCGTTCTCCGGACACAAGATGTTCGGGCCCACGGGCATCGGTGTGCTGTACGGCAAGGCCTCGGTGCTGGAGTCGATGCCGCCCTGGCAGGGCGGGGGGGACATGATCCTCACCGTCACCATGGAGAAGACGGTCTACAACCGGCTGCCGTACCGCCTGGAGGCGGGCACGCCGGACATCTCGGGTGCGGTGGGGCTGGCGGCGGCGATGGATTACATCGACGCGGTGGGGTTGGAGGGCATCTCGGCGCACGACCGCGAGCTGCTGGAGTACGGCTCGCGTGCGCTGGAGAGCGTGCCGGGCTTGAAGCTGTTGAGCCGGGGGCGCGAGCGCTCCGGAGTGCTGTCCTTCATCATGGAGGACGTGCACGCCCACGACGTGGGCACCATCCTGGATCGCGAGGGCGTGGCCATCCGGGCGGGGCACCACTGCGCGCAGCCGCTGCTGTCGTGCTTCGGGGTGGCGGCCACCGTGCGTGCGTCGCTGGCCATGTACAACACGCGCGAGGACATCGACGCGTTGGTTCGCGGGCTGCACAAGGTGCGGGAGGTGTTCGCATGAGCTCGGAGTTGCAGGACCTCTACCAGGAGGTGGTGCTGGAGCACGGGAAGCGCCCGCGCAACTTCCGCGAGGTGGAGGGCGCCAACCGGAAGGCGGATGGTTACAACCCGCTCTGTGGCGACCAGCTCACGGTGACGCTGCGGATGGAGGGCGACGTCATCAAGGACGTGGGCTTCGTGGGGCAGGGGTGTGCCATCTCCCGCGCCTCGGCGTCGCTGATGACGGGCGCGGTGAAGGAGCTGTCCCGGGCGGACGCCGAGCGGCTCTTCGAGCTGGTCCACAAGCTGGTGACGGAGGGCCCCGACGGTGTGGACATGGAGGCGTTGGGGAAGCTGGCGGTGCTGTCCGGCGTGAATGCGTTCCCGTCCCGGGTGAAGTGCGCGAGCCTGGCGTGGCATGCGCTGCGCGCGGCGCTCGAGGGCCAGTCATCCTCGGTCTCGACGGAGTAGGGAGGAGGTTCGGATGAGAGGCTTGCTGACACCGCTCGCGCGCGACTGCGAAGTGACGATGATTCCCAGCGGCGAGCGGGTGATGGTGCCCGCGGGCACCGAGGTGCGAGTGCTCCAGACGCTCGGCGGCAATGTGACCGTCCAGGGCGACTACGGGCAGCTCATGCGCATCGACGAGAAGGACGCGGAGGTGCTGGGGGCTGACTACCTCGCGCAGAATCCGAGGTCCGAGGCGTCCCAGGCGGAGGCCGCCGAGGGCTCGTTCGACGAGGAGCGCGTCTGGGAGCAGCTGCGCACGGTGTATGACCCGGAGATTCCGGTGAACATCGTGGAGCTGGGGCTGGTGTACCAGTGCAAGTCCACGTCGCTGCCCGAGGGCGGTTACCGGGTGGAGATCCACATGACGGTGACGGCTCCGGGGTGCGGCATGGGCCCCGTGCTGGTGGATGACGTGCGGCGCAAGGTGCAGGACCTGCCCGGGGTGAAGGAGGCGGATGTGCAACTCGTGTGGGATCCGCCCTGGGACCAGAGTCGCATGTCGGATGTCGCGCGATTGCAACTCGGTTGGATGTAGCCTCCTGCTTTCTCAGGAGGCATATGCGCAAGCCAATCTGGAGCGGTTTCGTTCTCTGTGCCCTGCTCGGATGTGCGGGGCCGAAGTCCTCGACCGGGGGCGGTGACACCCCCTCCACCCCCGTGGTGAGCCCCGCGGAAACTCCGACGGAAACTCCGGTGGCGGCTCCCCCGGGTGAGCAGCAGTCCCCGGCCGCCACTGACTCCACTCCCAGTGCCGTGCGGGTGACAGCGTCCCCCTCGCCCAAGGATGAGATCGCCATCAAGAGCGTCGAGGTCCAGGGCGATACGCTCGTGGCGAGGGTGATGCACTCGGGCGGCTGCGGTCCGCACACGTACGAGCTTCTCTGGGCGGGTAGCTTCCAGAAGTCGGCGGCGGGTGAAGCGCAGGCGGAGCTCGTCCTGGCCCACGACGCGCACGGGGATTCGTGCGAGGCCCTGCTGAACCGGACCGCGAGCTTCGACCTCGGTCCGTTGAAGCAGCGCTGGCGCGAGCAGAACAAGAGCGAGCACGGCACCGTCGAGCTGCGCTTCGCGGGCTCCCAGGCCATCGCGCGCTACACGTTCTGACAGTGCCCCCACGTGGCGGCTTTCCGATGAGCGCCTCGAATTTTCGAGGCGCTCGGACGTGTGGCGCCGAACGACGTGGGGTGTTCCTCCGAGGGACATCCCGGAGAACGCAGGGTGGTCCCGGACTTGCTCAGGCCTGCTCCCCGATTCGATTCAACAGGAGGGAGCATGCTGCGTCTGGTTTCGTCCGTGGTCGTTCTGTTGTGTCTGAGTGGGTGTTGCTTCCAGGATCCTGACATCATCTGGGGGGATGATCAGCAGGTCATCCGCTTGACGATCGGGGAGGCAGGGGTGGCTCCCTCGGGACCTCGGGACCCCGTCGACGTCGAGGGCCTCTCCCTCTCGGGGGACTTGTTGCTCGTGAATGTCTCCTACGGAGGGGGCTGTGCGGAGCACGACTTCGCGCTTTCGTGGGACGGTTCTTTCGCCGAATCCAACCCCACGCAAGCGTCGCTCGTCCTCCTCCACGATGCGCATGACGACCAATGCCGGGCGCACGTCACCACGACATTGCGTTTCGACCTGACGCCCGTGAAGGAGCGCTGGCGGGAGATGTACCGGAGTGAGCACGGGAGCACGATTCCGCACGTCGCTGGAGCTCGGGACATCGTCCTCTACGAATTCTAGGGATGGGCGACGGGGTCTCCGTACAGGCGGCGGCAGAGCCCGCGGGGTCCGTCCTGGCGCGGGTGCTCGCCAGTTCCCAGCGGCCATCGTGTGGAGCCTGATCCGTGAGGATGCGCTGCGCGGGTACGTCCTCACGCCGCACCCGGTCGTCCGTATCGCCGGGAGCGCCCCGCCTTCTCCTCGTGCGGAGCAGGGAACTCCCGCTGGGACTCCGGGGCCCTGATACCCTCACCCCAGCCCTCTCCCAGCGGGAGAGGGGGCGTAGTACTCGGGATGGCTACGGCTTCTTCTCCAGTACCAGGTCCCTCGATTGAATGAGGTCCACCTCTCCCGCGAAGTGCGCGAAGTCCTCGTACTTCTTCACCGGGATGCGCCCTCGCTCCACCCGCAGCGTCTCCTCGATGGTGAGTGTGCGTCCCTCCTGCTTCTCCGTGCGCAGCAGCCGCCCGAACGGGCTCTCCACCTTCAGCTGCGCCTGGGGATCCGTCAGCCGGTAGCCCTGCGGCATCGTCAGCGTCACCACCGTCTGGCTCGCATCGGTGTCGTCGAGGTACAGCGGCGTACTGCGCGTGCTGAGCTGCACGTACTGACGTCCCAGCATCGCCGGCATGGTGATGGTCGGCATCACCAGCCTGTCCTTGTCCGCCCGGGCGAAGTTCGGGGCCTTGAACTCGTAGCGCACCGTGAAGGGCGCCCCCACCTCCGCCGAGCGCTCCAGCTTCAGGCCCGTCAGCTCCGCTCCGCCGAAGTAGCGGCCCACCGCTCCTTGCAGTGCCTGCCGCCGGCGCTCACCGGAGATGGCCTCGAAGGCCTCCGCGAGCTGTGCCGCCTCGATACCCGTGTACTGCTCCTCGCCCTTGCCGATGAGCTGGCCGCTTCCATCCACTTCCAGCGCCAGCTTCACCTGCTTGCCGGTCTGCTGCTTCATGGGCGGCGTCTTCACCTTCTCCAGGGGACGGCCGGGCTCGGGCATCAGCCAGGCGTCACGCTCGCCCAGTGCCGTCTCGGGCAGCTCGCCGAACGGGGCGAACCGCGTGTTGGTGTCCAACCACACGGGGTCCTCGCCCGGCACGTCCACTCGCAGCACCACGTACGGCAGCAGCGACTCCTCGGGGAACAGGTACTCCGCCGGATCCGCCGAGAAGGTGCGCACCGCCGCGATGCGCGTGGGAATCCCCAGCGACTCCAGGCCCGCCTTCAGCACCCACAGCCTGCTGCCCCGGTCCTGCGCCACCGACGACGCCGCCGACTGCGTCAGCCCCGCGTCCCGGCCGCTGAAGCGCTTCATCACCGCCGCGTACAGCGCTCGCACCGCCTCCAGCCCACGCTTGTCTCCCACCGCCTCGCGCGCGAACGCCTCCACCTCCCAGTTGAGCATGCCCCGGTCCAGGAAGGAGTCCGCGTACACACCCACCAGCTTGTCGTTGCCCGTCGTGCCCGCGCCCACCACCACGAACGGCAGGTACTCCTTGCTCGACGGCGGGCCATCCGGCTCGGGGATGAAGGGCGGCACGTTCCGCACCTCGAAGGTGAAGACCTCCTCGTCTCCCTTCACCACCGGGGGCGGCACCTTCATGTTGTGCGCGTCCACCTTCATGCCCGTGCCCTTCGGCGCCACCACCGTGTACGTGGCCCGATGGTCCGGCATGTTGGCGATGCGGTAGTAGAAGTCCGAGGCCTTGAAGCCGGGCTGCGCCGGGCCGCGTGGGCCCTCCGCCAGCAGGTACTCCACCTCCACGTAGTCCCCCACCTGCACGCCCGGCAGACTGACGGTGTCCTTGCCCTCGATGCTCTCCGGCTCCAGCACCGTGCCGTCCGCCTTGATCGTCCGCAGCGCCAGCACCTGCGCGCCCGAGGGCAGGTGCACCTCGGCGATCTCCTGCACGCCGCTCTGCTCCAGCGCCTTCTGGATGCCGTGGATGCGGGTGACCTGTGAGCCGTCCGGGTAGACCTGCGTGGCCGCCGAGTCCAGCACGTAGGCGGCGGCGCTCTCCTCGGGGCCCGGGTTGGCCTCGTAGTCCTTGATGGCCTGCCGGCCGTCGATGGCATACGCCTGGAGGAGCTCCTGCCCCGTCTTCGCACGCACCACGGCGCGGCGCAGCGCCAGGTTGCTCCCGTCCAGCAGCAGGGCCTGCTCGCGCAGTGCCAGCGCGCCCTTCGCGTCTCCGGCGAGCTCGCGCACGTCCGCCAGCTTCTCCACCACCCTCGCGTTGCGCGGCCAGAGCGCGTTCAGGGCCCTCAGGGTGGCCGTGGCCTCGTCGAAGCGGCGCTGCGCCACGTACGCGCTCGTCAGTGCCACGCCCGTGGTCACGTCGCCGGGGTTGCGCGCGAGCTGCTGCTGGTAGAGCTCGGCGGCCCGAGCCAGGTCTCCCCGCATCCGCGCGTGCTCGGCGGCTCGGACGAGCGCTCCCGGGCAGCCCTCCAACGTCGCCACCAGCTCGTCCGCGCGCGTCACCGCGTCACGGCGTCGCGCCAGCGCGTAGCGCATCCCCTGCGCATCACACAGGCCCGGCTGCTCCTGGAGCGCCGCCAGCAGGCTCTCCTCGGCCGCGCTGTCCACCTCCAGCGCCAGCGCCGCGCGCGCCTCCAGCATGTAGACGGGCCAGCCCGTGGGCTTCGCCGCGGCCCGCGCCGTCTTGAGCGTCTCCAGCGCCGCGGCCGCCTGTCCGTCGTTGAGGGTCAGCTCGGCGCGCAGCAGCAGCGCCGTCACATCGCCTGGATCCTTCGCCAGCGCCGCCTCCAGGTCCCTCGTCGCGCGCCCGCGTGACACCTTGCTGGGGATGCTCCGGTCCTGCGAGGCCAGCTCGGCGCGAAGCGAGAGGACGGCGGGGACTTGCGAGGCCTTCTGCAGGCGCGTCATCAGCTTCCAGGCGCCGTTCGAGTCCCGTCCCATCCCATCGCGCACCGCGACGAAGTCCGCCAGCAGCGGGCCCGCCTCGGGGGTGAGCGCGGCGGCCAGGTCCTCCGCGCGCGGGTAGACGAGCTCCGCCTCGGCGTCCTTCGGGGCCGAGCCCCACGAGGAGGGCGCGGGCCCGGTGGCCGGGCTGTAGCGGATGGCCGACGGGCGCCCGTCCGCGCGTGCGAGCGCGAAGGTCATGTTGGCGCCGCGCTGGTCCTTCAGCAGCTTGAGGAGGATGCGGTGCCGGCCCGCCGCGAGCCGCACGGGGTGCGCCGTCACCGTGGAGGCGGCGCGGGCGAAGGCGCGGCGCTCCATCAGCGGCGTGCCATCCAGCATCACCTTGTGGGAGGAGGCGGAGACGGAGCGCACCACGTAGACACCGGCCTCGGGCACCTCCGCGTCCACGGCCAGCAGGTAGATGTCGCCTGGGCCCGGCTCGCCCGCCACGTCCAGGCGGCTGTCCGGCGCGCGCAGGGTGCGCGGCACGAGCGGGCCGAAGGGGCCGGTGAAGGGGCCCGCCAGCGAGCCGTCCTTCTCCGGAGGAGTGGTGTCGTCGAAGGCGAGCAGGTGCCAGGGAGAGAAGGGCCCCAGCAGCGTGGCCGTGCCCGTGGCGCCCATGTCCTCGAGCGCCTTGGCCTGGGCGGTCCGGTCGCCCCTCAGGCCGAGAATGGCGGCCTGGCTGGCACGCAGCAGCTGGGCGGCCTCGCCCATGGAGCCGGCGTCGAGCGCTGTCTTGAGGCCCGTGAGGATGACTTCATCCAGCGCGGGAGAGGAGCCCACCAGGTCCAGCACGTAACGCGCGGAGGGCACCGCGAGCGGATGGCGGGGAGCACGGGTGGCCACTGCCAGCGCGGCATCCAGCGCGCGGCGGGGCTGGGCGGCGCGGCGCGCGAGCAGGTGCTGGCCGTAGAGGGCGTAGGGGTCGGCCGGGTCCTTCGCCACGGCCTCGTCGAAGCGGCCCTGGGCCGCGGCCGCGTCTCCCGTCATCAACCACGCGTGGAAGCCGGCGAGCGCGAGTGTGCGGGCTTCGCTGTTCCCCTCCTTCGCCGCCGTGGCGGCTTGTTCGAGTACCTCGTTGGATGAGGGGGAGTGGGCACAGCCGGCCATGAGGCCGGCGACGAGCAGGAGCGCGGTGAGTCCGCGGTTGAGCGTGCGCATGGAGCGCACAGGGATAATGCAAAGCCCCGGGTGAGGCCACTTCCACTTACAGGGAGCGGCCCCTTGCTACTTCGAGCGCTTACCTTTGGACGGGGCGGGCTTGGTGGCGGGCCGCCTGGTGGGGGCTGGGGCGGAGGTCCTCACGGTCTGCTGGCGAGGGGGCTCGGCGGATTGGCTCGCGGTGGCCGGGGGCTGGTGCTTCACGATGTAGTTGAAGCCCTCGGCCTGGCAGATGCCCTCGATGCAGCCGAAAGCGGGGAAGGGGGCCCTGCCGAAATGCCTCTCCTGCCAGTTCAGCCCCAGGTGGAGGGGCTCGGCGATGGGGCGCTTGTCACCCTTGGTTCCCACCGAGGCGATCAGCACACCCTCTTCATCGATGTTCAGCTCGAGCTCCACGGGGCCCTCGGGGGACACGCCCCCCAGCATGGCTCCCTGCTTCTCTCCCAGTTTCCACTCCAGCCGGAGCGGCGCACCGGCGCCGTTGTACACCAGGGCCACGTACCGGTTTATCTCCCGCGTGCTGTTCACCAGCATCAGCGCGGTCTCGGGGTCCGGCGGAGGTCCGTAGATGAGGGGCCGGAGGTCCACGGTGTCGGACTCGGGGTTGCGGGTGTTCACCCGGGCCGTGAGGCGGGCGGTATCGCCCTTCATTCCGAGGACGTCCACGATCATGAGGCCCACGCGCGACTGGCCCTCCACGGCGGGGAAGACGAGCGTGCGGTCATCCAGGGTGAGCGGCCGGCCGGACACCAGCACGGAGGGCTGGTCCACCCCTTCACCCAGGGTCACCCTGCGTGGCTCGCCGTTGGCCGAGGTCAGCCGCCCCGCCATTCGCTGCGCCGAGGGGGGGCCGAGCTCCGCGGTGAGGGCGGCGCCCGGCGTCATGGGCACGCGCCTCTCCGTGTTGCGCAGCCACGTCACGCCCAGCACGGCCAGCGCGGCCAGCACCAGCAGCGTGGCCGTCGCCTGCAGGAAGACACGCACCGCGCGCTTCACCGCCAGCTTCACGCGCTGCATCCGGCTGAGCTTCGCCGGCCGCACGGTGGTGTAGTTGGGGGCGAGCGGCTCCAGCGCCCGGATGAGCTCGGACACGCTCGAGTAGCGGTCCGCGGGCAGCTGCTTGATGCAGTTGGCGATGATGCCGTCCAGCCGCGGGTCCAGCCCCGGCCTGCGGCGCGAGGGCGGATCATAGTGGCCCGCGGGCAGCTCGCCCACGAGCATCTCGTAGAAGATGAGGCCGAGCGCGAAGATGTCCGCGCGTCCGTCCGCGTTCTTCGAGTCCACCTTCTGCTCGGGCGCCATATAGGACAGCGTCCCCATGGCCACGTGCGTGCTGGTGAGCGCGAAGCGCGTGCTGGTATCCTCCAGGAAGGAGGCCAGGCCGAAGTCCGTCACCTTGGGGAGGTCCCCGGCCTGCGCGTCGAAGAGGATGTTCTCCGGCTTGAGATCCCGGTGGATGACGCCCCGGTTGTGCGCGTACTCGATGGCCCGGCAGATCTGCAGCATGACCCGCAGCGTCTCGTTCGGGTCTTCCTGGGGCGTGCGCATCCACTCGCGCAGGGAGGGCCCGTCCACGAACTCCATCACCAGGTAGTACGTCGACGCGGTGCTGCCCTTGTCGACGATGGAGACGATGTTCGGGTGGTGCAGGGTGGCGAGCGCCGCGGCCTCCTTCTGGAAGCGGGCGACGAAGCTCTCTTCCTGGGCGAGCTGCTGGCTGAGCAGCTTGACGGCGACGGTGCGGCCCAGGGACAGCTGGGTGGCCTTGTGGACCTCTCCCATGCCTCCGGTTCCGACGAGTTTCTCCAGTCGGTAGCCGGGGATGAGATCCGGCGCGTGCGGCCGGCTGATGGCGGTGGCGGTGGCGTCGAGCGAGGACATGGGGAGCCGAGGCTCGTCAGGCTACCAGAACCTTTCGGCCTCGGGCGTACAGGATGATCCCGCCCGCTACAGCCATTTCCGCGTATTTTTCCATCTACACCGCATTGGCGGTGTCCGCCGTGGTGGGGGGAGTGGCGATGCGTGTGGGACTGGCCGCGTCGAAGTGCCCGGCGGCCCGCTCCTCGCAGTTGTCGCAGTGCCCGCATTCGGCGTGTTCCGGCTCGTCGAAGTACTCGCCGAGGAAGCGCCAGCGGCACCCGGTGGTCTGCCCGTAGCGCATCATCTGCTGGAGGCGCTCCCGGTCGCTCTGGTGGCGCTTCTCGTAGGCGATGAGGTACTCGCCGAGCTCCTCGGCGCTCTCGAAGTCACGCAGTCGTTTCAGCCCGCGCGAGCCGCGATCGAGGATGCCGGCCCCGGCGAGCTGTGCCACCAGCACCTTCACCCGGTTGGCGGGCAGTCCCGAGGCCTCCGTCAGCACCTTCAGGGGCACGGGCTTGCCCTGGCGGTGGGCCCACAGCTCGCGCAGCACCGAGTAGAGCGCCTGGGACTCCTCGCGCCGGGGGTACTTGCCCCCGAGGAAGTAGCCCTGGATGCGCCGATCCTCCAGCCGGTAGAAGAGCACGGCGCGCGCTGGCTGTCCGTCCCGGCCCGCGCGCCCCGCCTCCTGGTAGTAGCTCTCCAGCGAGTCGGGGAACTGCCAGTGCGCCACGAAGCGGATGTCCGGCTTGTCGATGCCCAGGCCGAAGGCCTTGGTGGCCACGATGACGCGGTAGCCGTTCTCCATGAAGCGCTGCTGCACCTCCTCGCGCTCGGAGGCCTTCATCTTGCCGTGGTAGCGGCCCGCCTCGATGCCGGCGTCCTTCAGCCACTGCCACACCTCCTCGGCCTTGCGGACGGTGGCGGTGTAGACGATGCCCGTGCCCGGCTCCTCCTTCAGCAGCTTCATCAGCCGCGCCCGCTTGGCCTCGGGGTTCACCGTGCGCGCCACCTCCAGGAAGAGGTTGTCGCGCTGGATGCCGGTGTTCATCACCCTGGCCCCCCGCATGCCGAGCTGCTCGAGCACGTCCTCGCGCACCTGGGGGGTGGCGGTGGCCGTCAGCGCGAGGATGGGGGGCCGGCCGAGCTGCTGCACGGCGTCACGCAGCGCGAGGAAGGCCGGGCGGAAGTCGTGCCCCCACTGGGAGACGCAGTGGGCCTCGTCCACGACGAAGAGGGAGACGCCGGCCTTGCGCAGTGCCTCGATGCGCTCGGGCTTCTCCAGCTGCTCGGGCGTCATGTAGATGAGCCCGTGCTCGCCGCGGCGGACCTCTCTCGCCACCTCGTCCGCCTCGCGTTGGGTGAGCGTGGAGTCCAGCTTCACCACGTCCACCTCCGCCTCCGAGAGCTTCTCGTGCTGATCCCGCATCAGCGCCAGCAGCGGGGAGACGACGACGGTGGCCTTCGGCAGGAGGAGGGCGGGGAGCTGGAAGCACAGCGACTTGCCCGCGCCGGTGGGCATCACCCCGAGCACGTCCCTGCCCTGCAGCAGCGCCTCGATGATTTCCCGTTGGCCGGGCCGGAGCTCCTCCACGCCGAAGTGGGCGCGGGCCTCGGCCATGAGCTGCTCCCAGCTCGGCCGATGATTGCCGGATGTCCCTCCTGCCGCGTTCCTGTCTTCGGGAGTGTCCATGAGGTGTGCGGCGCCCCGGGATGAAGGGCGGAGGGCCGTGACTCTCAAGCTAGGGGGCGGGGATGTCCCCAGGGAGCCTGGACTCCGGATCCATGGGGTTCGCCAGGGGAGCAGGCAGGTGCGCTCGCCCGATGGAGCGGGATGCGAGGAGGCCCTTGCCTCCCTGCCTGTCACACCCCGCGCCTTCCGCTCCGCGCGTACCCACCTTTCCCCGTGAGAACACACGGGAGCGCATCCATGGAGACCCTCGCCGATATGATGGAGGCCGGAAGGGAGCGGCTCTTCGCGCGCTGGTTGGAGCGGGTCCAGCAACACCATGCTCCGGGTCCGCGCACGGAGCCGGAGCTGGCGGATCACATCCCGGAATTCCTACGGGAGGTCATCGCCGCCCTGCGTCGTGAGGAGGAAGGCGAGGCGCCGAAGACGCACCGGGTGGGCCCTCTGGGATGGGAGCATGGCGAGCAACGCTTCCTCATCGGGTTCGACCTCCGCGGCATCGTGCGCGAGTACGGTGCGCTGCACGAATGCATCTTCGAACTGGTGCAGGAGCGGGGGCACGCGCTGCTCCGCCTGGAGGAGGCGTGGATCCTCCTCCAATGCTTCAACAGGGCCATCGCGGATGCCGTCGCGCACTACACGCGGATGCGCGAGCGGGAGCTCGGAGGCGGCGAGGCGCATTCCTCCGCGAGCTAGAATTCTCCCGGCCCGGGAAACGACGGGGGCGCCCCCCTTCGCGGGGGGCGGTAGGACTACTGGAGCTCCTCGGCGGTCTTCGGGGCCTTCTTCGCGGCCTTCTTCGCGGGCTTCTTCGCCTCGGCCTTCACGGGCTCGGGCTTGGCCTCGGCCTTCACGGGCTCGGGCTTGGCCTCGGCCTTCACGGGCTCGGGCTTGGCCTCCGCCTTCACCTCGGCGGGCGCGGGCTCGGCGGCCTTGGCCGGCTCCGAGGCAAACGCGGACATGGAGGCGGTCAGGGCGATGGCGGCGATGAGGTTCTTCATGTGAATTCTCCGTGCAGCAACGAAACGTCGCGGCAGTGCGGCGTTGCACTCGCGACACAGAGCATCCGCCGTGCCAGGATTTACCTAGAGTGAGGAAGTCACCGGTCTGCGGAGAAACTCCCCATTCCGCCTGCCCGGCCTGGGGGCACCCTCCCCAGAAAGCGCCGGAGGTCTTTGACGGCATCGCCTGTCTTGGGGATGCTGGCCCGTGTCTGTCGGTGACGCTAGAGCCCGGTCTAGGCCGGATGCGCATGCCGCGCGTGCGGAGGACGGGAGCGAAGGTATGCGGTACCTCTTCATCGCGTTGGTCGCGGGTGGGTTGGGAGTGGGATGCGCGACCCCGAAGGTATCCTCCCAACCCCAGGTGTCGGTCGAGGTGGAGCGGTGGCGGCAGCGGTATCAGGAAGAGCGTGAACGTGCGGAGGCCCTCGCGATGCGGCTCGCCGAAGTGGAGAGTGCGCTCGAAGCGGCGGCCCAGGAGCGCGCGGAGTCCGAGCAGCTCTCCCATCTGTTGGAGGACGAGCTGGACCGCGTGCAGGCGGAGCGGCACTCGCTGGTCGAGCACAACGCGCAGCTGGTGAACCGGCAGAAGGAGCTGACGGAGCTGCAGGAGCTGCAGCAGGAGTTGGAGGACGTGTGGTTCCAGTCGGCGCTCTCCCGGGCCCGGCGGCGCAGCCAGCCGCAGCCCGCGCAACCCGTGCAGCCCCCCGCCGGGCAGGAGCAGCCGCCGCAGGAGGCGAGCAGTAATCCGTGAGGTCACCCGCGTCCATTCGTGGCTACCGCGCGGGCTTCCTGTTCGCGGTGATGCTGCTGTCGGGGGTTGCCGCCTTCACGCTCTGGTCGGAGGTCCGCACCAGCCGTCAGGTGGACGAGCGCGTCCAGGAGGCGTTGGATCGAGCGGGCCTCATCGGCCGCATCCGGGTGGACGCGCTCTCGCTGGACTCGGCCATCGAGGCCCATATCCGCGCCACCGACGACGAGCAGCGACAGATCGCCAACGAGGTGATGGAGGACATCCTCGCGGACATCCGCGAGGCGACCAACGACTACACGCGCAAGCTCCCCCGCAACGACACGCTCGTGGTGTGGCAGCGCTTCAACATGGCCTGTACCCGGCTGGCCCAGCAGGTGCGCGCCGCGGCGGTCTTCTCCCATCGTCAGCAGGCCGAGCAGGCCCGGCACCACCTGGTGGAGCAGGTGCGCCCGCTGGCCGAGGAGATCGACGGGCTGGCGGGACAGCTCGCCCATGAGAACGCGGATGAGGCGCGCATGCTGTTGGAGCACCTGGCCGCCCTGCGCGTGCGCAACCTCGCCTACGGGGGCGTGGTGACGCTGCTGGCGGTGTTCGTGTCGCTGGCGGTGGGCCTGCGCATCACCTCGGTGCTCAAGCGGCAGGAGGCCACCATCCAGGCGCAGATGGAGGAGCTGGACCGGCGCAACCAGGAGCTGGATGCCTTCACCCGGCGTGTGGCGCATGACTTGATGGGGCCGCTGTCGCCACTCAAGGGGTACCTCACGCTGCTGCGGCGCTCGGGGGCGGTGAAGGACGCGCAGGCGCTGGAGCTGGTGTCGCTCTCCGAGTCCAGCGCGAAGCGCATGGGCGAGCTCATCGAGGCACTGCTGCGCTTCTGCCGTGCCGGCACCCGGGGCGATCCCCTGGTGGGTGAGCTGGACACCGCGGTGAGCACGCTGCTGCTGGAGGTGAGTCAGACGGCCGCCGCGCAGGGCGTGGCGTTGGAGCGCTCCCTGGAGTCCGGGGTGCGGGTGCCGTGTCCCTCTCAGCTGCTGCAGATCATCGCGCAGAACCTGCTGTCCAACGCGGTGAAGTACACGGCGGGCCGGCCCGACGCGCGCGTCTCCGTCAGGGTGGCGCGGGAGGGGGGCGAGGCGGTGCTGGAAGTGGTCGACAACGGTGCCGGCATGAGCCCGGAGACGCAGGCGAAGCTCTTCCAGCCCTTCTTCCGTGCGCCGGAGACCCGGGAGATTCCCGGACATGGGCTCGGCCTGGCCACCACCAAGAGGTTGGTGGATGCACACGGGGGCACGTTGCTGGTGCACTCGGCGCTGAACGCGGGTACACGGGTACTGGTCCGCTTTCCCCTCGCGACGGAAGCCGCGCCTCCTGTCCGCGGAGCTGCCTGATGAATCCCACCCGTATCCTCGTCGTCGATGATGATCCCCACGCGAGGGATCTGCTCAAGCGCCTGCTCGGGATGCTCGGAGAGGTGTTCCAGGCCGCGCATCCGAAGGAGGCCCAGGCGCGCCTCGCGGAGGATGGGCCGTTCGATCTGGTGCTCACCGACATGGCCATGCCCAGCGCGGGGGATGGGCTCACCGTGCTGAACGAGGTGCGCGCGCAGCTGCCGGACACGCCCGTCATCGTGGTGACGGCCTTCGGCAACATCGAGGGCGCGCTGGACAGCATCCAGCAGGGCGCCTTCGACTACCTCTCCAAGCCCTTCGACGTGGACGCCATCGTGCGTGTCGCGAAGCGGGCGTTGGAGCAGAAGCGCCTGGTGGAGGAGAACCGTTCGCTGCGCAAGCGGGTGGAGCGTGGCTCCATGGTGGGGCGCAGCCCCGCGTTGCTCGAGGTCTACAAGCAGGTGGCCCGGGCGGCGGCCACCGCGGTGCCGGTGCTCATCACCGGGGAGACGGGCACGGGCAAGGAGATGGTGGCGCGCGCGCTGCACCGGCGCTCACCGCGCTCCAACGGGCCCTTCATCCCCGTGGACTGTGGCGCCATCGCCGAGTCCCTCATGGAGAGCGAGCTGTTCGGCCATGCCCGTGGCGCGTTCACCGGAGCCTCGGGCGCGCGGCGCGGTCTCTTCGAGGAGGCCCATGGCGGCACGTTGTTCCTCGATGAGATTGGTGACGTGGGGCCCAAGGTGCAGGCGCAGCTCCTGCGCGCGCTGCAGGAGGGGGAGATCCGCCGCGTGGGCGAGAGCGCTCCCGTGAAGGTGGACGTGCGCGTGGTGGCCGCGACGAACAAGGACTTGAAGGAGCGGGTGGCCGAGGGGCTGTTCCGGGAGGATCTGCTCTACCGGCTGGACGTGGTGCACCTGCACCTGCCACCCCTGCGCGAGCGGCGTGAGGACATCCCCGCGCTGGTGGAGCACTTCGCGGCGATGCATGCCCGGGGTGGGGTGGCGCCCGTGGTGACGGCGGAGGTCATGACGCGGCTCACCGCGTATGACTGGCCGGGCAACGTGCGGCAGTTGGAGAACGTGATGGCCCGGGCGCTCGCGCTCAACGTGACGGGGGTGCTGGCGCCCCAGGACTTCCCCGAGCCCATCGGGGATGCGCCCAAGAAGCTCAGTGGCCTGACCGGGGACATGCCGAGTCTGGCCGAGCTGTCACGGCGCTACGCGGCCCATGTGCTCCAGTTCGTCGGCGGCAACAAGAGCGAGGCCGCGCGCCTGCTGGATGTGGATAGGAAGACGCTCTACAAGCTGCTCGAGGCCCAGGAGCCCACGGAGTAGGGGGCTCAGCCCACCACGGAGACGGTGAGCCGGCGGTGATGCGGCGAGGTCCGGTGCTCCCAGACGTAGATGCCCTGCCACGTGCCGAGATGGGCTTCGCCATTCTTCACCGGCACGTTGAGCGAGTTCTGCGTCAGCACCGTCCTCACGTGCGCCGGCATGTCGTCGGGGCCCTCGGCGTCGTGGCGGAAGAGTGGGTCTCCGTCCTTCACCAGTCTCGAGAAGAAGGCCTCCAGGTCCCTTCGCACGTCCGGGTCCGCGTTCTCGCACAGCAGCAGCGAGGCGCTCGTGTGGTGCAGGAAGATGGTGCACAGGCCCTCCTGTGCACCGCTCTCCGCCACCGCCCGCTGCACCTCGTCCGTGATGTCGTAGAAGCCCCGGCCCCGCGTCGTCGCCACCGTCAGTTCCTTCGCGCGATACATGGCTTGCCTCCTCGGGGTCCGGGGTTCGGGTTCAACGCTTCTCGAGACGGTTGTGCAGGAACTCCGCCATCCGCTCCAGTACGTCCGGCATGATCGTGTGCGGTCCGTCGAAGGGGATGAGCTCCACCGGCAGCCCCGCGTTCGTCAGCAGGGAATGGAGCCGCTCCGCCGCGTGGAACGCCAGGATGTCGTCGTAGCGCCCGTGGCTCTGCAGCACCGGCATGCCCTCGCGCCGCTCCGCGCGCGCCTTCCACTCGTCCTGGCAGATCAGCGTCCCCGACAGGATGCACAACCCCGCCGGAGCCTCCTCCAGCCGCAGCGCCACGTCCGTCGTCACCATCGCGCCCTGGCTGAACCCGCCCAGGACGATCCGCCCGTAGGGCAGCTTCGTCGCCGTGGACAGCGCGGCGAGCAGGCTCATCACCCCGCGCCGCGCCTGGGCCAGCCCCTCCGGCGTCGAGGCCGCGAACTGCTCCCAGTTCCGCTCCCGCCCCATCAGCACCTCCGGGGGCAGGTTGAACCACGCGGGGACGCTCTGCCCCATCATGGCCTGCTTCAGTGGGGCCGCCGGGAACACGAACCGCACCTTCGGTCCCAGCTCCGGCTTCAGCCCCACCAGCTCCGGTGCCAGGGGCACCAGATCCGTGGGAGGTGCTCCGAAGCCGTGGCACAGCACCACCGCCAGCTCCGGACCCGCTCCCTCGGGAATGGCGTCGACCACCACGCAGTCCAGCTCGCCCAGGCGCGTTCTCACACTCCGCATCACTCGCTCCACTACTTCTTCGGCTGCGTGTCGCTGATCGTCACCTTCTTCATCACCACGTCCTTCACGGGCCTGTCCTGCGGTCCCGTCTGCACGTTGGAGATGCGCTCCACCACGTCGTAGCCCTTCACCACCTCGCCGAAGATGGTGTACCCGCCGTTGAGGCGCGGCTGCGGCGCCACCGTGATGAAGAACTGGCTGCCGTTCGTGTTCCGTCCCCGGTTCGCCATCGCCAGGATGCCCGGCTTGTCGAACGTCCGGCCGCTCTGGAATTCATCCTCGAACATGTAGCCCGGCGAGCCCGTGCCCCTGCCCAGCGGATCTCCGCCCTGGATCATGAAGCCCGGGATGATCCGGTGGAAGAGGATGTCCCGGTACATCGGCGTGTTCTGCTTCACCTCGCCCGTATTCGGATCCGTCCACGCCTGCTCGCCGGTGGCCAGGCCCACGAAGTTCGCCACCGTGACCGGAGCGTCCTTCGAGAAGAGCCTCACCACGACGTTGCCGTGGTTCGTCTCCAGCGTGGCGTACAGCTCCTGGCCGTTCAGCGCCTTCTGCTGCCAGGGCCCCGGCTTCTCCGCGGGAGGCCGCGAGCGGGGCACCGGGCTGGAGCCATGCACCTTCGGCTCCGTGTTCGTCTGGGCCGCCTGGGGCGCCGGATTCGCGGGCGCCTGCGTCCCCGTGTTGGCCGGGGCGCTCTGCGTCGTCGCCTGGGGCGTCGTGCTCGCGGGGGGCGTGCCCTCCGCCTGCTTGTCCTTGTCCTTCGAGCAGGCCGTCAGGGAGAGGAGGAGGAGTCCGGTCGTGAGGAGTCTCGTTCGCATGGGGCGGGCATCCTACAGAGGGAAGGAGTGCTAGCAACCCATGCTCTCGGTGAATGAATCCCTCTGAACCCGTGTTCAGAACCGCTCACGTCGGCCTGGAGCGTTCAGTCCCGTACCGTTGCCCTTTTCCGTTGGGTCGGAAGGGAACCGTAGACTACCGGGGATCGTCAGTTCTCCCGGTGCTCGCGCGTACGAGCGCCCGGGGGCGAGCCCCCTCTGCTGGAGGTAGTCATGGCCGCCGTCATCAAGGATGTCGTCGTTCTTCTGCCGGGTCTGCTCGGCAGTGTGCTCAAGCGGGACGGCAAGGAGATCTGGGGACTGTCCGGTAGTGCCATCTTCCGTGCCCTCTTCAGCGGCGCGGGCAGCGTGAAGTCCCTCACGCTGAAGTCCGACAGCGGGGGCGAGCTCGCCGACGATGGCGTGGAGGCCACCGCCGTCCTGCCCGACACGCATCTCATCCCCGGGCTGTGGAAGGTGGATGGCTACACCCGCGTGGCGGAGACGCTGGTGGGGAAGCTGGGGCTCATCCCCGGCGCGAACTTCTTCGAGTTCCCCTACGACTGGCGGCGAGACATCCGCTTCACCGCGAAGCGGCTCGCTCGCGAGTCCGAGCGGTGGCTCCATGCGTGGCGCAACAGCAACGGCGGCTCCAAGGATGCGCGCCTCATCCTCGTGGGTCACTCCATGGGCGGCGTCGTGTCGCGCTACTTCCTCGAGTGCCTCGGGGGATGGAAGGACACGCGCGCGCTCATCACCTTCGGCACGCCCCACCGTGGCTCGTTCATGGCGCTGCAGGCGCTCGCGCTGGGCTTCCGCAAGAACCTGGGGCCGGTGAACCTCTTCGATCTGTCCGAGATGGTGCGCTCGCTCCCCTCGGCGTACCAGCTCCTGCCCACGTACCCATGCGTGCAGCTGCCCGATGGGAGCATCGTCCGTCCGGGCGAGGCCCAGGGCCTCGGCCAGCTCGATGCCGTCAAGGCCGCGGCGGGACTCGCCTTCCAGCGGGAGATCGAGCAGGCGATCGAGACCAACGCGAAGAGCACCGGGTACCTCGACCCCAAGCGGGGCTACGCGCTCTACCCGGTGGTGGGCAGCACCCAGCCCACGCTGCAAGGGGTTCGCCTCACCGCGTCCGGAGCGCTGGAGATGCTTCACAGCGATCCGGATGGCACGGACCACGGGGGTGATGGCACGGTGCCACGCGTCTCCGCGCTGCCGCTGGAGGAGCGCCACCAGGTGCGCGTCATGTACAGCCCCACGTCTCACGCCTCGCTGCAGAACGCCTTCGAGGTGCTGGCCCACGTGGAGGGCGTGCTCACCGGCCAGCTCATCAACCTCGACAAGTACCGGGACAGCCTGTTCGGGCCGTCGCCGCGGAGCCTCTCACTGTACCTCGAGGATGCGTTCGGGCACGACGAGCCGGTGACGGTTCGTGTCCGCCCCTCGGCCGAGCCCGTGTCGCTCCAGGCCTACGTCACGAACGTGAAGACGGGCCAGTCGTTCTCGACGGAGCTCACGCGTGACGCCGATGGCTTCCACGTGGGCACGTTGCGCCCGTTGCCTCCCGGCCTGTACCGCGTGAGCGTGAAGGGGGGCCCCGAGGTCATGCCCGTGACGGACGTCTTCGCCGTCTTCCACCGCGCGGGCCAGCTGCCGGAGGACGAGGAGGATGTGGTCGACCAGCTGGTGCGTTTCTCCTTGCCGCCGCAGGATCCGGAGCGGAAACGGTCGGTGGAGCCGCATTCCGCCTCGCTGGTGAAGCCTCCGCCGGAGGCGATCGATGCCCCGGCCGCGCTGGACGAGGGGCAGCGAATCACCCGCTACCCCTCGGTGGAGCCGGTGGTGCCCGCGCGCCCTGGACAAGCGCTTCCCCTGACGGTGGACCTGGCGCTGACGGAGGTGGGCTCGGCGACGGAGTCCGCGGGGGTCACCGTCTCCGGGCTGCCGCCCGATTGGAAGGAGCTCCCCATCAAGGTCCGTCTGCTCTGCACGGAGATGACGTTCCGGGCGGGGGCGGACACGGGCGTGGTGCTGGTGCAGCGCAACGCCGAGTCGATCCCCGCCACCCTCACGGGCACCGTCAACCCGGGCGCCTCGGGTGAGCTCACCGTGGTGGCCACCTTCGAGTATGGAGGCCGCTTCTGCGGCGCGGCCCGCCGGAGCATCCCCATCGAGTCCGCTGGCGCGGGGAGCGCGGATCCGTCCTCCTCGCGCTCCCCCTCGATGCCGCCCCTGCCCGGAACGGCGCCGGCTTCCGCCGGGGCGACGGATGAGGGAAAGGGGACGTTCGTGCTCGAGGCCGGGGCCGAGAAGCCCCACCTGACGGTGCAGATCCACCGCCTGGACCGAGGCAACCCACGGCGCCTGTACTGGATGCTCCACGTGGCGGTGCCATGCGAGGGACTGCCGGCCCGGCTCTCCGGAGATCTGGACCTGGGCTCGGACCCGGCCGCCTTCTTCCAGAGCGTGGCCGCCACGGCGCGCGAGCTCCGCTCGGGCGAGCACTACAACTGGTTCCTCGGGCTGGGGAAGCTGCTCTACCAGCGGACGCCGAACGCGTTCCGGGAGACGTTCCGTGCCCTGCGCAAGCAGTACGGGCCGGGCTTCCCCATCCAGTTCATCACCGATGATCCGCACGTGCCGTGGGAGCTGATGGCGCCCACGGATGTGCCGGACGCGGAGTTGCTGTGCATGGATCACCCGGTGGCGCGGTGGCTGCTCGACTACCAGACGTCGCTGACGACGCGCCTGACGCAGGGGGACATGCTCACCATCGCCCCGGACTACCAGTTCCACCCGCACCTCGCGCCCCTTCCGCAGGCACAGGCGGAGTCCCTGCAGCTCGCCAGGCGGTTTCGCGCGGTGCGCGTCGCGGGCCGGCGCCAGCCCGTGCTGAGCCTGTTGGGCGGGAGCTACGGCCGGCCCGTGGGGCTGGTGCACTTCGCCGGGCACGGCAAGTACAGCGCGAACAACGAGGTGTCGCCCTCGTGCGTCTACCTGGAGGATGGCGAGCTGCGGACGCTCGAGGTGCGCAACTCGATGACGATGCTGGGGCAGCGGTCCCGGCCGCTCGTCATCTTCAATGCCTGCGAGGTGGGCACGTCCACCGACATGCTCGGTGGCATCGGGGGCTGGGCCGAGACGTTCGTGAGCGAGCAGTTCTCCGGCTTCATCGCGCCCCTGTGGCCCGTGCAGGACGCGCACGCGCGCAACGCGGTGGAGCAACTGGTGGCGGACCTGAAGGTCAATCACCTCACCGTGGGCGAGGCGCTCCGGCGTCTGCGTCAGAGCGAGGCGAAGACGTCACCCACGTACCTCTCCTATGTGTTCGTGGGGGACGTGATGGCGAGCTTCGCCCAGGCGGTCTCCGCGGCTCGTAACGTCGCGGCGTAGGCCCGGCGCGCTGGTGCTGACACGGGCCCTCACCGGGGACGGGAGAGGGCCCGGAGCTTCCGAGGGAGTCCCCATGCGACCCGGATGGATGGCCGTGCTGTTGCTCCTGCTCGTCGGCTGCGGCACCGCCACCCGGGTCGTGCGTCTGGATACGGGACAGGGCACGCCTCTCGTCCACTCTCCACGTGGCGGCCATGGGGCGGTGCCGCTGCGCGAGGGCGAGCTCCGGGATGCGATGGAGGTGTTGGTCCGGGACGTGCGGCCCGCCTCGAGGCCCCTGCGATTCGCCCGGGCGTTGATGTTCGAGTCCTGGCAGGAGGAGGTGCATCTGGAGTGGACGGGCCGGCGGTTGGTGCCCGGTTCACCGGAAGCCCCGCGACTGCATCCGGAGCAGGACGGGTTGACACGCGGTTATGAGCTCTGGTGCGAGCGCGGGCGCCACACACGGGACTGCCTTTCGCTGTTGAGGGACACGCCCTCGCTCGATGCGGATGGGCGGTACACGCTGGCGATGGCCATCGCCGTGGACGCGGTGTGGGACGAGACGAAAGCGGCGCTGGCGGAGATGGCGGACCCGGAGGCCGTGCGGGCCAACATCGTGTCCGCGATGGCGATGTACATGATGTTGTGGTTGCTACCCGAGCCATTGTCGAAGGGACTTGCCGCGACGCTGACGGCTGGGCTCATCGCGTATCTGGGCATCGACACGGTGTGGGGGTTGATTGGAGGCTGGATACGGCTGGTGGGGGAGGTGAACCAGGCCACGACCTTCGGGCAACTGCGAGCGGCGGGGGAGCGGTACGGCAAGGTGATGGGCAGGCACGCGGCACGGGCCTTCGTGCTGTTGGCGACAGCGGCCATCGGAAACACGGCGGGGCTGGCGACGAAGGGGCCGGGGCTGCCCGGCTACTCGCGGGCCGCGGTGTTGGCGGAGGCGCAGGGGGGCTTCCGGCTGGCGGCGGTGGGTGAGGTGCAATCGGTAGCGGTTTCCGCCGAGGGCGCTTTCACCATCGCGCTGGCTCCGGGCGCGGTCGCGATGACGGCCCAGGGGGGGCACTCACCTGGCAAAGGGTCTCTGACAGGGCGCCCGACTCGGCCTGCTCCCAATGATGACGACCCGGTCAATCTCAAGGCGATTGAGAGAGAGAACGAATCGGCACGAACCCTCGCGGATGACGGTTACCAGGTGGAGCAAAACCCTCCGCCCAAGCCGAACGGAAAGGCACCCGACTATAAGATCAACGGAGAGTATTATGATTGTTATGCGCCAAGCTCCTCACGCGCTCGCAATATCGCCGACCGAATCTTGAAGTTCAAAGTCGAGCCTGGACAGGCGGATAGGATTGTTCTCAATCTCGATGACAGTGGGGTCTCGCTCGATGCGCTGAAACAGCAGTTCAAGGACTGGCCGATTCCTGGTTTGAAGGAGGTCATTGTTGTAAGAGGGGGCAAGGTCATACCGCTTTTCCCGTAAGGACTGTTCCATTGCCAGCCGTGTTCAGGCGGAGAGTGTCATGAGTCTGGAGTATGGTCTTGAGTTGTCGACCGGTTTGAAGCCCCAGGAACTCTTGCGGCTGCTGGAGGCCCAGCTCGCTTTGTCATGGGGCAATGAGAAGTCATTGAGAGGTCCTGCGCTCTGGATTGATTGCGTGGAAGCCTCCCGTGCCGGACGTGAGAGCATCGAAGAGGGATTCCACTTCAGCCCGGACGTGCTCGTCATCTTCCGGCTCGATTCCAACAGCGGCGAATACGAAGAAGGCCACCGGGTCATGCTGCGCGCGACGATGCTCCTGCTGGAGCACGGCCAGGACGGTGTGCTGCTCTTCAATGGAGAGCACATCCTCCTGCAAAGGATCGCGGGACAGTTGGTGTTGAACGCGGACGCCAGGAACTGGACGGACGGGCTCCGGCTGGAGAATGAAATCCGGCTCCCTCACGAGAAGCGCTCCCTGCCGTCACCGCTGCTGTAGCCCTCCGGGAGTCTCGAGCGCCAGGGCCACCATCGTCTCGGTGATGTCGCTCGGGTAGTAGTTGGAGAAGCCGGGCACTCCCGTGAGCGCCGCCTCGGCATGGTCCATGTCGTTCAACCGCACCACGCGCGAGCCCGGGACCTCCGCGTCCACCGCGTTCACCATCCCGTCGCACGCCCAGCCGTAGCGCTCGTGCACGTAGGCGCACAACGGCCGCATCAGCGAGCGCCGTGACAGCCGTGACGTCGCCAGCGCCACCGTCGGGATGTCCGCGGGGTAGGGGTGCTGGCGCACGAACGCCATCCGCCTCGCGTACGACAGATCCTCCACCGAGGCCGCGTCCCCCTGGAACAACGAGGGGAAGGTCACATCCAGCAGCCGCCTCAGCGCGGGTGTCGTCACCAGGTCATTGGCGATGACCGAGCCGCCGAACGGTGCCTGCAGCGCCACCACCGCGCGTACGTGACGGCGCAGCTCCGGGTGGAGCGCCAGCGTGCTCATGGCCTCCACGCCTCCCTTGCTGTGGCCCACCAGCACCACCGTGCGGCGGAAGTGGATGGCGTCCAGCAGCGCGTCGCGCACCACCTCCACGTTGTCCAGGAGCCGCCCCTCGGTGTCCACCGCCACCTCGCGCGTCTCCAGCCCCCGCTTCTCCAGGCGCCGCTGGTTGTCCTCCAGGTAGCCGGGCACCTCGTCTCCCAGCATCCCCTTCACCAGCAGGTACAGGTGGCGCTTCGCCTCGTCCGGCAATACCGGTTCGTCCTCGCGCACCCGCTGGTGCACCTCGCGGAAGCGGGCGGTGATGTCCGTGGGCGGTGCCGTCTCGGCCTTGAACCACCCGGCCAGGCCCGTGCTCCCGGGGCCCGAATCGCTCCGGGCCTCGGGCAGTCCGCGCAACGAGCGCAGCATCCGCGCCACCGCGCCCGTGGCGGGGGTCCGGAGGGTGTTGGGGGCGGGGCGCTCCCCGTCGGACGGAGGGGGAGCGGGGGAGGGTGGAACGCGTTCCTTCTGCGGCATACGGACCCGGAGCGTATCAGGGCCGGGCCCGTTCGTTCTCCAGGCCACAGAAGGGAGGCGTCCGTGGTAGAAGGTGGACGTTCCACGCGGAGGAAGGACGCTGACGACCGGACAGGAATGGCTGGTGGATGCGAGCGGGTGCTCTGCGGAGCGCTTGAAGGACGCGAGTGTGCTCGCGGCCCTGTTCGAGGAGCTCATCGTGCTGTTGGAGTTGAAGGTGGTGGGTCAGCCGCAGTGGCACGTCTTCCCGGAGCCGGGCGGTATCACCGGCCTCACGCTGCTGGCGGAGAGTCACCTGGCCGTCCACACCTTTCCGGAGCACGGTTTCGCCGCGCTCAATGTCTATTGCTGCCGCCCTCGCTCGCGCCCGGACTTCGAGGCGCTGCTGGCGCGGCACCTGGGCGCGGCCTCCTGCCGTGTCCGTGAGTTGCCTCGGGGGGTGGGGGCGTGACGCAGGGTAATTGCCCCTCGTGTGGGGCGCCGATCGAATTCACCGCGGGCACGGCGTTGGTGGTGGTGTGCGGCCACTGCCAGACGGTGGTGGCCAAGAAGGGCATCAGGCTCGAGGCGCACGGGAAGATTGGCGCCATCGTCGATACCGACTCGCCCCTGCAGCTCAACGTGGAGGGCCGCATTGGCCGGAGCGGCTACCGGCTGGTGGGCCACCTCCAGAAGGACCACGGCGCGGGGCCCTGGGACGAGTGGTACGTCGAGTTCGACGACGGGCGCACCGGCTGGCTCTCCGAGTCCGAGGGCGCCTTCCACCTCCTGATGGCCTCGGGCACCGAGCCGGGCCTGTCGTACGATGACTTCCCGCCCGGCTTCCGCTTCAGCCTGCGAGACCACCGGCTGGTGGTGGAGGAGCGCGGGCACGGCCGGGTGGTGGCCGCCGAGGGCCAGTTGCCCAGTGACGTGGACCCGAGCGCGGACAGCTACTACGTGGATGCCACGGGCCCGCGCGGTGTCTTCGCCACGCTCGATTTCGGCACGGGGACGAGCGACCCCGAGGTGTACGTCGGCAAGAAGCTGAAGCTGGAGGAGCTGGGCATTCCTCCGGACCAGTTCCGGCCGAAGGTGAAGAGGGTGTCGCTGCAGCAGGCGCGCTGCTCCAACTGCAACGGCTCGCTGGAGCTGCGCGCGCCGGACCGGACGAAGCGCGTGGCGTGCCCCTACTGCGGCGCGCTGCTGGACGCCAGTCAGGGCAAGCTGGCCTTCCTCCAGCTGCTGGAGAAGCCGGACCACGCGCCGCTCATTCCCCTGGGAGCCCGGGGCAAGCTGAAGGACGCCGAGTGGGTGTGCATCGGCTTCCTGGTGCGCTCGTGCCACGTGGAGGGCGTCCGCTACCCATGGGAGGAGTACCTCCTCTTCAACCGGTCGCACGGCTTCACCTGGTTGATGAACTCCAACGGGCACTGGGTGTTCCTCGAGCCGTTGGACGCGGGCGACGTGGCGGTGGCCGAGGGCATCGCCGCGCACCTGGAGGGAAAGCGCTACCGCGCCTTCCAGAGCGTGACGGCCGAAACCGAGACGGTGCTGGGCGAGTTCTACTGGGAGGTGGAAGCCGGCGAGACCGCGGAGGCGGAGGAGTACGTGGCGCCGCCGTACTCGGTGAACGTGGACCGCACCGAGAACGAGGTGTCGTACACGCGCGGCGAGTACCTCTCGCCCGAGGTGGTGCGGGAGGCGTTCCAGCTCAAGGAGCCCCTGCCCACGCCCCATGGCATCGCGCCCAGCCAGCCCGACCCGCACGCGAGCTCGCCCATCTGGAAGTGGACGGGTATCTGGGGCGCGGCGCTGCTCGCCGTGTTCCTCGTGGTGAACATGATGGCCGCCAAGGAGACGGTGCTGGTGCACGAGGTGCGCCTGCCGCCGAACGTGCGCTCCGGCACTCCCGAGGCCATTCAGTTCAGCGAGCCCTTCGAAATCCACAAGCGCGGCAACGTGCGCGCCGAGCTGCTCGCGTCCGTCAGCAACAACTGGCTGGGTGTGCAGGGCGACCTGGTGAACGAGGCGACCGGCGAGGTGGTCAGCTTCTACGAAGAGGTGAGCTACTACTACGGCAACGACTCGGGTGAGTCGTGGAGCGAGGGTGGCCAGCAGGAGGTGGAGTACCTGTCCGTGGTGCCGCCGGGGCGCTACGTGCTGCGCACCACGGCGTACTTCGACGGCCTGTCCCACGGGCGCGACTACAGGGTGACGCTCGTGAGCGATTCCCCGCGTTTCCTCTGGTTCTTCTGCGCGTTGGTGCTGCTGCTCATCGGGCCCCTGGTGGCGTTCTTCCGCTCCTCCAGCTTCGAGTCGGCGCGCTGGGCGGAGAGCAACCTGGGCTCGGACTCGGATGATTGAGGGAGGGTGTCCATGAAGTACATCGGTGGAGTCATCGTCATCCTCTACGCCCTGATGGCGTTCTCGGGCTGCGAGCCCTTCACCCGCTCGGAGCGGGGCCGAGCGGGCGTGCTTGGCAGCGGAGTTCGCACCAGGACCGGCGGTTTCATGGGAGGGAAGTGATGCTTTTGGGTGTGCTGGCAGTGGTGGTGAACGTGGGCAACCTGCTGGCGAGCGTCGTGTACTCGCTGGTGGGCCTGGCGGTGTTCGTGGCGGGCCTCTTCGTGTTCCGCCTCATCATGCCCTTCGACGTGCACAAGGAAATCGAGGTCGACCAGAACACGGCGCTCGGCATCGTCATGGGTTCCTTCATCATCGGCCTGGCCATCATCGTGGCCGCGGCCATTTCGGGCTGACGCCCCGCCTCGGGCAGTACCCGCTTTGAACAAGACGCTCCTCTTCGTCACCGTCCTCGTCATCGCCACGTGTGGGCTCATCTACGAGCTCATCGTCGGCGCGCTCGCCAGCTACCTCCTCGGCGACTCCATCACCCAGTTCTCCACGGTGATCGGCTGCTACCTGTTCGCCATGGGGATTGGCAGCTGGCTGTCGCGCTTCATCGAGCGCGGCGTGCCCCAGCGCTTCGTGGAGATAGAGCTGGGCGTGGCGCTGGTGGGCGGGGCGTGCGCGCCGCTGCTCTTCCTCACCTTCGCCCTCACGGACATGTTCCGGGTGGTGCTGTACGGGTGCGTGCTGGTCATCGGCACGCTGGTGGGGCTGGAGATTCCCCTGCTGCTGCGCATCCTCAAGGACCAGCTCAAGTTCAAGGACCTGGTCAGCCAGGTGCTGACGTTCGACTACCTGGGCGCGCTCGCGGCGAGCATCACCTTCCCTCTGCTCTTCGTGCCGAAGCTGGGGCTGGTGCGCACCTCGCTGCTCTTCGGGTTGCTCAACGCGCTCGTGGGCCTGTGGAGCACGTGGCTGCTGGCGCCGGTGCTGGCCCACCCCACGCGGCTGCGGGTGAAGGCCGTGGTGCTCAGCCTCCTGTTGGTGGTGGGCCTGGTGCTCGGCGACAGGTTGACCAACTTCTCCGAGGAACACCTCTACTCGGACGAGGTGGTGCACGCGACGAGCTCGCCCTACCAGCGCATCGTCGTGACGCGGGGCAAGCGGGGCTTCTCGCTGTACCTCAATGGCAACCTGCAGTTCTCCAGCGTGGACGAGTACCGCTACCACGAGGCGCTGGTGCACCCGGCCATGGTGCGGGCGGGCAAGGTGGAGCGGGTGCTGGTGCTCGGCGGTGGGGATGGGCTCGCGGCGCGCGAAATCCTCCGCTACCCCGAGGTGAAGACGCTCACGCTGGTGGACCTGGATCCCTCGATGACGGAGCTCGCCACGCGCTACGGCGAGCTGGCCACGCTCAACGCGCATGCGCTGGCGGACCCGCGCATGCGCGTCATCAACACGGACGCGATGGAGTTCCTCCGCCAGGAGAGCGGCACCTGGGACGTCATCGTGGTGGACTTCCCGGATCCGAACAACTTCGCGCTGGGCAAGCTGTACACCACGGGCTTCTACAAGCTGCTGAAGCGGCGGGTGGCTCCGGAGGGAGTGGCCGTCATCCAGAGCACCTCGCCCCTCTATGCCCGGCGCTCCTTCTGGTGCGTGGACACCACGCTGAAGGCGGCGGGCTTCTGGACGCAGCCGTACCACGCGTTGGTGCCCTCCTTCGGTGAGTGGGGCTACGTGCTGGTGGCCCACGAGGGCGTGCTGCCCCGCCGTCCGCTGCCCCAGGGACTGCGCTTCCTCTCGGACGAGACGCACGCCTCCCTCACCCAGTTCCCCATGGACATGGGGCCGCTGCCGGCGGAGGTGAACCGGCTGAACAACCAGGTGCTCGTCCACTACTACGAGGAGGAGTGGCAGCGGTGGAACTGACGCGGCGGGAGCTCGTCGCCGCGTTCCTCGGCTCGGCGGTGGCGGCCAGCGCGTGCCGGAGGACGGGCGCTCGCGAGCTGGTGCCCGGCGCCATCGTGGACCGGGCGGTGGACGTGGGCCACAAGCTGCGCGGGGGTCCGCTGCCGCGCGCGGCGGAAGCCCAGACGGTGGACGTGCTGGTGGTGGGCGCTGGCGTGGCGGGCCTGAGCGCGGCATGGCGGCTGGCGGCCGCGGGCGTGAAGGACGTGCGGGTGCTGGAGCTGGAGTCGGAGGCGGGAGGCACGTCGCGCTCGGGGCGCAACGCGGTGTCCGCATACCCGTGGGGCGCGCACTACCTGCCGGCTCCGCTGGTGGACTCCGGGCCGGTGATGCGGCTGCTGCGTGAGCTGGGCGCGGTGACGGGCGTGGACGCGCACGGCGCCCCGACCTTCGAGGAGGAGCTGCTCATCCGCGAGCCCGAGGAGCGCCTCTTCTACAAGGGCGAGTGGTACGAGGGCCTGTACCTGCGTGCCGGAGCGAGCCCGGCGGACCTCGCGGAGCTGGAGCGCTTCGAGGCGAGGATGAACGCCTTCGGGGCGGCGCGTGACGCGAAGGGGCGCAAGGCCTTCGCGGTGCCCACGGCGCTCTCGAGTGATGACGCCGAGTGGACGGCGCTCGACCGGGTGACGATGGCGCGGTGGATGGAGGCGGAGGGCTTTCGCTCGCCGCGGCTGCGCTGGCTGGTGGACTACGCGTGCCGGGATGACTACGGCACCACGGCCGAGGGCGTCTCGGCGTGGGCGGGCATCTGGTACTTCGCCGCGCGGCAGGACGGGAAGGGGGAGCGCAGCGAGGGCTTCCTGAGCTGGCCCGAGGGCAACGGCCGGCTGGTGCATCAACTGGTGTCCTCGCTGGCGCCGGGGCAGGTGGAGCGGGACGTGCTGGTGCACACGGTGGAGCCCGTGGAAGGCGGCTGCCGGGTGGACGCGGTGGAGGCGGGGACGGGGAAGCCTCGGGCGTACCGGGCACGGCAGGTGGTGCTGGCCTGCCCTCGCTTCGTGGCGGGGCACGTGGTGGCACCGTGGCGCGAGAAGCGCCCCGAGTGGCTGGGGGCCTTCCAGTACGGGCCGTGGGTGGTGGCGAACCTGACGCTCTCGGAGCTGCCGGTGTCCTTCGGTTTCCCGCTGGCCTGGGACAACGTCTTCTACGAGAGCCGAAGCCTGGGCTACGTGGTGGCCACGCACCAGCGGTTGCGCATGGTCGAGCGCGGACCCACGGTGCTGACCTGGTACCTGCCCATGGCCGGGCTGGATGTGAAGGCCGAGCGCCAGAAGGTGCTCTCCGCCGGCTACGCCGAATGGGAGGGCCTGGTGATGGCGGACCTGTTGGCCGCGCACCCGGGTATCGCCGGACAGGCCCGGCGCCTGGAGGTGATGCGCTGGGGGCACGCCATGGTGCGTCCCTCTCCGGGCTTCATGTGGGGCCCGGCGCGCTTCGCGGCCCAGGAGAGCCTGGGTGACGCGCTGCACTTCGCGCACTCGGACCTGGGCGGCATGGCCCTCTTCGAGGAGGCCAATTGGTTCGGCGTGAAGGCGGCGGAGAGGGCCCTGAAGGGATTGGGCCGCGCGGATCCGAGCTGGCTCTGATTTGCATCGAGCGTCAGGTCCGCGAACAGGCGGCCCGTCTGGTGGCGGCCCTCGCCTCGCGGTGAGCCAACAGGCGGCGGTGTGGCACGGACCAGCAACCGGGCTGGTTCCTCTCCATGTAACCACGTGTAGCCGCGGTCGGACCGATTGACACTCCGGGCCTGGGACTTCCAGCATTCGCCCTCATGTCAATTCCTCCTTTCAGATCGCGGCTCGCGGGCCTCGTGCTCGCCTCGCTTTTCGTCTCGCTCATGTCCTGCGGAGGTGGTGACAAGAACCCACCAGGAGGAAATGACACCCAGTGCGGCGACGGCGTGAAGCAGGACACGGAGGCCTGTGACGACGGCAACGCGACGAGCGGCGATGGTTGTACGGCGCTCTGCAACGAGGTCGAGCCGGGTTGGGCGTGCGTGGAGCCCGGCCAGGCCTGCACGCAGGGGCTCGATTGCGGCAACGGTCTCGTGAGCGTGGGCGAGACCTGCGACGACCGGAACAAGACCGACGGCGATGGTTGCTCCGCCGTATGCGTCACGGAGCCCGGCTGGGCCTGCCTGCCGACCGGCGGTCGCTGCTGGGCCGCCGCGTGTGGTGACTCGTTCATCGCGGGTGACGAGGACTGCGATGACGGCAACGCGCAGGAGGGAGACGGCTGCGGTGCCACGTGCCGCCTCGAGTCCGGGTACAAGTGCGAGCAGCCCGGTCAGCCCTGCACGCCCATCGTCTGTGGTGACAAGGTCGTCGAGGGGACCGAGCAGTGCGATGACGGCAACCACGACATGGGTGATGGGTGCTCGCCCCTGTGCCAGCGGGAGCCCCGGTGCTCCAACGGCACCTGCCAGTCCGTGTGCGGGGATGGCGTGATGCTCCCCGGTGACACCACCGAGCAGTGCGACGACGGGAACACCCGTGCCAATGACGGCTGCTCGCCGACGTGTCAGCTCGAGGCGGGCTTCACCTGCAAGCTCATCGAGAGCGCTCCGCCGCCGACCGTGGAGATCCCCATCGTCTACCGCGACTTCATCGGCTTCAACCAGTCGGGGCACGTCGACTTCGAGAACGCCAACGGCTCGGAGAAGGGCATCGTCGCGGCAACCCTGGGCTCGGATGGCAAGCCCGTCTACGCGAAGGAGGGCGTCAGCTCCAACACCACCCACGGCAGGGCCGCGTTCGATCAGTGGTACCGGGATACGCCGGGCGTCAACAAGACGGTGGTGGGCACGCTGACGCTCGACCGTCAGGACAATGGTTCCTACCTCTTCAGGGACCAGACCTTCTTCGAGCTCGACAACGCGGGCTGGGTGGCCGAGGGCAAGGAGCAGCCGGGCAAGGACAGCAGCGGAGCCCCCCACAACTTCAGCTTCACGAGCGAGGCCCGCTACTGGTTCGAGTACAAGGGCACCGAGGTGCTCACCTTCCTCGGAGATGACGACGTCTGGGTGTTCATCAACGGTCGCCTGGCGCTCGATCTCGGGGGCGTGCATTCGGCGGAGACGGGGACCATCACCCTCTCCGAGAGGGCCGCCGAGCTCGGCCTGACGAAGGGGAAGATCTACGAGGTCGTCGTGTTCCAGGCCGAGCGCCACACCCTGGCGTCCTCGTACCAGCTCACGCTCAACAACTTCGTCACGCGCCGCAGCGAGTGCGTGTCCGTCTGCGGCAACGGCAACGTGGACGAGGGCGAGCAGTGCGATGATGGCGTGAACGCCGGAGGCTATGGCGGCCAGTGCGCTCCGGGCTGTGTGTTCGCTCCCCGCTGCGGCGACAAGGTCTACCACCCGGACCACGGCGAGGAGTGCGACGACGGGAACAACACCAGCAACGACGGCTGCAGCGCGACCTGCAAGCTCGAGATTCGCTGAGCAGCCTCGCTGGGGCGCGCCACGCCAGGCGCGCCCCAGGTGAGCCGAGCCCCTGACCGCGGCGTGTCAGGGCTCGAGGACCGCGAGCCGGCTCCACGTCATGTCGGTTCCGGCGACGCAGTCCGGTCCATTCGGATCCTTCTTGATCCAACCGCCGCTCACGTCCCTCGACTGGTAGCCGACCCGCGCTCCGCCATCCTGGGTGAGCACGATCGAGGGCGTGTGGAGGAACCACGCCCCGACGTCGCAGTTGGGGTAGAGGAAGACCTCGTCCGGCTTCATGGCGTTCGCGGCTTCGACCACCTGGAGCGTCCACTTCGCCTCGGGCTTCTCGCATTGCGCCGCGTCGCAGCTCGCGAGCGCGATGTTGTAGTCGAGCGAGTAGACGACGCGGGGGTGCCCCTGCGCGTCGAGCGCGAGATCCACCCCGTCGGAGAGCTCCGGGTTGGTGCTCAGGGCGAGCCGGCTCCACTTCTCGTCGGCTCCGATGCACGACTCGTCGCAGGCCAGGTAGAGGACCTGCTTCTGCGACTCCGTGCTCCTGGCGAGCAGCAGGATGCGAGGCTTTCCGCTCGGGGTGAGGTCGAGCGCGATCGTCGGCTGGATGGCGATGGCCTCGTTCCCATCATAGTAGGCCGGCGCGAGCGGGAAGCCTTGCCACGCGGCTTCCTGGGTGCAGTCGCCGAGGCATTCGACATAGGCGCCGGTGTCGATCCACCCCTCGGCGTCGTCGTCGAGGCGCGCGATGGTGGCGACGCGCGGGTGGCCCTCGGCGTCGAAGAGGAGCTCGGAGCGGTGCCAGAGCTGCTCGGCGACACGGTACGTCTTCCACGCGCTCGGGTCGTGGCAGTTCGCGTCGCAGGTGACGTACTCGGTCACGGGATCTCCCATGCCGAGGCCGAAGGCCGTGCGGTAGGTGTGGAGCAGGAAGCGCGGGCGCCCCTGGGGATCGAGCGCGAACGCCGGCCCGCTCACTTCCTTCTTCCCACCATGATCGAGGACCGCCGTCACCTTCCAGTCGCTCGTCTTGGTGCAGCCGCTGTCACACGTGCCGTAGTAGACCTTGTCGAAGGCGGACAGCAGCACGCGCGGCTTGCCCTGCGCGGTGAGCGCGATCATCGCGTTGTTGGCCGTTCCGTCGGTTTCGAAGCGCACGAACGAAACGTCCGACGCGCGCTTGCAGCCGTTCGCACAGTAGGCGTAGTACGCGCCGCCTCCCGCGTAATTGGGATAGACCGCGTGTATCCCTCCCGCTCCATCCACTGCGAGTGAGGGCGCCGCGGTGTTGTCACCCGGCGCGGTCGGAAGGAAGAAGTGCGTGGGGGTATCGGAGTTTCCTCCACCTCCACTTCCTCCGTCCTTGCCGCCTCCGCCTCCGCTGGAGCAGGAGCAGGCGTTGAACAGGCAGGCCGCGAGAAGAACACCCAAGGAACGTGCAACGGCAAATCGCATTGGATTCCCCCGAAGAAGAGCCGGGACGCCACTTCTGGGGATGGGCCTAGCACTCCCACGGGCTGATGGGCCAGCGCCGCGTCACCTCATGCCCTTCTCGGGGCCCGGAGGGACGTTGGCCCGTCATCTTCTTGGAAGGTGGGCATTCGAGAGAGCTCGCGCGGGAAGAGATTCGCGTCCAGCGGCGTTGACGGCTGGATGAGCCAGGCCCGGAATGGTCGTGCGGAGTGGTTCGAGTTGTCGGAGGAGGGATGGAGGCGCTCCAATCGCGCCCGGCCGCTCGGTCAGCTCGTTCGTGAAGCGCTGCAGAACGCGTTCGATCAGAACGCGAGTCGGGTGAGGGTGCGTCTGGCCGAGGACGAGGTCCGCATCGAGGACGATGCGCCCGCGGGACTGGCGCGTGACGAGTTCGCCTTCACCGTCTTCCTCGGGGAGAAGGACACGCCCCCCACGTGGCGAGGGCGCAAGGGCCGTGGCCTGAAGGAGATGATCGCCGCGAGCGACCACGCCGAGGTGGAGACGGTGGGGCGCACGCTCGTCTTCGATCACACCGGGCGGCACGTGAAGCCCAACACGCGTCTGGTGGGCACGTGCCTGCGGCTCTTCCGTCGCACGAGTGTCAGCGAGCGCGAGGAGGCCGTCGGGTTGCTGCGCCTCACCATCCCACCGCCCGGGGTCGAGCTGATCATCAATGGCCGCACGGTGCGGACTCCGCGGGTCAAGGAGTCGCTGGAGGACTGCGTGCTGGAGACGGTGGAGCTACACCGCGGAGTGGAGCGGTACGTCGAGCGCGCCACCCGGGTGGACCTCTACCATCCGCGCCCCGGTGAGACGCCGCACCTCTTCGAGCTGGGCCTGCCGGTGGAGCCGCACCACCTCCCGTGGCACGTCGACGTGCAGCAGCGCATTCCGCTGGCGGCCGAGCGCGATGCCGCGAGAGATGCCTACAAGCGCACGCTGGCGGCCATCCTCCTCGAGTCGCTGGCGCCCGAGCTGAACCGTCAGGAGCTGTCGGGCGCATGGGTGACGGAGGTCCTCTCGCACTTCACCCTCAGCGAGGACGCGCTCGAGGCCTACGTGGCGAAGGTGCTGCCGCCGCGCGCGGTGCTGTCGGTGGATGCGCGGACGGATGACCGGGCGCGCCAGCTCGGGGCGAAGGTGGTGGACCTGCGGGGGATGCCGTTCACGGCGCTGGAGCAGCTCGAGACGATCGTCGAGTCCGCGGACGCGTACGTGGAGCGGATGGAGGGCCCACCGCGTGACGTCCTGGTGACCCCCGGGCCCCGCGCCGAGCGCTTCGTGGGCATGGTGCGCTGCCTCTCGCGAGAGCTCATCGGGCGGGAAGTGCGCGTGGAGTTCTTCGAGCGCAAGGTGCGCGACCCGAGCGCCCACGTGGACGCGGAGTACGACCGCGAGCGCCGCGTGCTGCGCGTGAACATGCGGGGGCAGGTGCGGCTGGATGATCCGCTGGCGCCGCAGACACTGGGCATCGTCCTGCATGAGCTGGCGCACGAGGCGGGCGACGAGCACGACTTCGCCTTCATCGACAAGCTGGAGAGCTTCGCCGGCAGGGCGCTGCGCTGTCTGGTGGATCGGCCCGACCTGCTCGCGCCCTATGCGAGCCCGAAGAAGCGGGTGGGTTGATCTCTTTCAGGTTGGTTCACAAGGCCATTTCCCCTCTCCCTCCGGGAGAGGGACGGGGTGAGGGTATCGGGTGAACCCGGGTTGAACCCCCTGTCCACACCGTGGGCCACGGGTTGAAGAACGGGCTCGGCTACCCTCACCCCCACCCTCTCCCGAGGGGAGAGGGAGTTGGCCGGGCGCCCGCTCTCACTTCGCGGTCTGGACGGTGCAGTGACCCTCGGCTCCTCGCGTGAGGTCCTCCGCCACCGTGCGCAGCAGGCCCCGCGTCAGTGCCGAGCGCTTCGCCTCCGTCGTCTCCCCCTGCGTGAGCCATTGCGCTACCTTCCCCAGGCTCGCCGCCGTCACCACTTGTAGCCGCACCCCGACCTCCACTTCGAGGGCCGTTGTCTCCTCCGGCTCCTCGTCGAGCGTCCACGCCACCCGCTCCAGCTCCAGCGTCCCCAGTCCCGATGCCAGCGGCCTTCCGTCCAGCAGCCAGCCGCCCGCCTTCGCCGAGTACGCCAGCACCTGCGTCAGCTTCGTCGCGTCCACTCGCGCGGAGAACCACAGCGGCCGGTGGCGCAGCAGCGTCAGCTCCACCTCCAGCCTCCCCGCGAGCCCCAGCCGCATCAACCGCTCCAGCTCGGGTGCCACCAGCGCGAACGCCTCGGGCCGCACCACCACGCGCTTTCCCACCCGCGTCGCCGAGCACGTCACCCGGGGTGCGTCCTCCGCTCCGGCCCGGGGCGCGAAGAGGCCCATCGCGGCCACCAGGGCCGCGCCGAGCCTCCTCCTCGTGCCCTTGTCGAGACCCCTCATGACGTCTCAGAAGGGCCGGACGAAGAGCAGCCGCGCCTCGGGGGTGAGGGACGCCCGCTCGTCCGTGCGCCACGCCACGCTCAGGTGCACCGAGTCACCGAAGTAGAACTGCGCGCCCACGCCCAACCGTGGATCCATCCAGCCCGCCTCGCCCCGGTGCACCGAGCCCACGTCCGCGAAGGCCCCGAGGAAACCCCACCGGTACTCCGCGCTCGCGAGCAGCGAGGCACCTCCCCGGAACTCCTTGAAGGCATAGCCACGCAGCGCGCTCCACCCTCCCAGGGCCTCCTGCTTCTGCAACGGCAGGTCCTCGCCCCCCGCCAGGCGCAAGCGCAGCCGCAGGCCGCCATGGCGGCTGGTATTCACGTACAGCGCGCTGTCGCTCACCACCTTCCAGAAGCGGAACTCCTCGTCACCGCCCAGCTCGGGGCTTCCCACCTCCACCGTCAGCAGGCTGCGCACCGCCGTGCGCTCCGGCCACTCCCAGTCGTCGCGCAGCAGCGACAGCTCGGGGTTGCGGAAGAGCGAACCCACGTTCTCCCCCCGGCCCGCGTCGCTCGCGTACTCGAGGCGGCCCACCACCGACGCCATCCGCCCCTCGTCCACCGGCGCGTTGGGGAAGGGCGCCGAGTCACGCCGGAAGAGGGAGAACGGCGGCGAGAAACTCACCAGCGAGTCGTACGTGTCCCGGCGGTACTCCGCTCCCAGCAGCCACTTCGGTCCGAAGCGCCAGGTGGCGAAGCCCGTGTACCCGCGCCGACGGAAGTACTCCGAGTCCGGACGGTTGAGCAGGGCGGAGTAGATGTACGAGTCGATCGCCCCGATGCGCCACCGGTCGAAGGTGTCCGTGAAGTCGTGGAACTGAACGCCCACCTCCGCGAGCCGCAGCACCGGCACCTGGAGCTTCGCCCCCGCCAGCCAGTTGAGCCGCCGCTGGAAGGCCGTCCGCTCCGGGTCACCCGGAATCCGCTGGCCTCCCCAGCGCAGCGGAATGGTCAGCGCCGCGTCCAGCCCCAGGTGCACCCGGTTGCGCACGTCCCACAGCTTCATCGAGCCCGACAGGCCAGGCGCGAAGCCCGTCACCTGCGTGTGCATGGGAATGAGGTCCACGTCGAAGGAGGGATCCCTCGGGCTCACGTGCACCACCACGCGGCGCCCTCGCGTGGTGATGGCGTCCTCCGTCCCGTGCTTCCATCTCCCCGACAGCTCCTCCCAGGACAGCTCTACCTCCTCGTTCCTGAGCTTCCGCTGCCTCGTCCGCTCCTTCTCCTCCTCTGGCCGGTAGCGCCGCACGCCGCCCTCGTCGCGCTCCTCCACGAAGCGTGTGGCTGGCTCGGAGCCCGTCTCCACGTCGCGCAGCGACAGGAAGGGCATCTCCGTCTCCAGCCGCTCCTCCGCACGGCGCAGGTCGCTGCGCAGCAGCACGTCGCCGGGCTTGATGCCCAGCACCTCGCGCACCCGCGCCGCTATGTCCTCGTCCACGCCCTGCACCTCCACTGCCTCCACCTTCCCCTCGTCCACCCGCACCACCAACCGCCCGTCCGGCGTCAGCGTGGCCTCGAGGTTCGCGAGCTGGTAGCCCTCGTCCCGTATCTCGTCCAACGCGCGCTCCAGCGCTCCGGGCAGGCCCCGCCACACGAAGCCCGGGTGGAACTGGCCCTGCTTGTACGAGGCCAGCAACTGCCTCGGCGGGTACGGCGCCGGGCACTCCCGGTTCGTTGCGATGTGCACCCGGGCCTCACGCGTCTCGATGCGCACGCTCACCGTGGTGTCTTCATCGTCGTCTTCGCCTTCGTCGAAGGAGTAGGGCGGCAGCCGGAACAGCTCCTCCTGTACGTCCCGCAGCTCGTCCGAGCGCAGTCCTTCGATGTCCACGCTCGCGACGTAGGGCTGCTCCTCCAGCGTCACCACCAGCACTGGCGTCGAGCCCTCCGAGAGCCGCACCGCGGGCGTCACCTTCGCGAACAGCCCCGTGCGCGCCAGCCGCTGGAGGATGAGCGCGGCCTGCTCCGCGGAGATCGGGCCTTGGTCGGGAACACGGGCCAGCTCGCGCACCATTGGCTCGGGAAGGCGAGCGAGTCCCTCGAGCTTCACGTTCGCCAGCGCGCGGTTCTCCCCGTTGATGATCAGCCGCAGCGCGCCGAGCACCTCGGTGTCCGCTTCGTCTTCCTCCTCGGCGAGGCAGGGGTCCTCCTCGCGCGAGGGAGGCGCTTCGGTGGCGGCCGTGGGCGGTGGCGCCGTGTCCACGGGGGCGGGAGTGGGGGCGGCCGGGGCGTTGGCGTCAGCGGCCGGGGTGTTGGAGCCAGCGGTGTCCTGCGCGTTGGCCCCGAGCGAGAGGAAGCAGAGGAGGAGTGCGGTGCGGTTCATGCGGGAGGGGATGAGCACGGAGCGTTCCAGGTCGCCTGGTGCGGCAAATGCGCGAAAACACGAGGCCCGAGCCGTGGCGAGGATGTCATTCCCACATCGTGATGTCGCGGGGTGATGTGCTGATGACATCGGAACGCGAGCACTACCCCGCCTGCTACGACGGTCGGGCTCCCTGGAATACAGTGGGGCCGGACCTGCCCTACACGGACGACTGACGATGGCCACGCCCATGAGCCTCCTGCTCGAAGAGGTCTCCCGCGACCACTCCCCACTTCCTCCCGCCACGCCCGAGGAGATCGACGCGTTCGAGCAGTGGATGGGCTGGAAGCTGGACCCTGACCTCCGGGCTTTCTACCTGCATTGCAATGGCGCGAAGTTGTTCAAGACGCCCACGGACTGTCCGTACTCGATCCGCCCCCTGTCGAGGATCGTCCGGGCGCGGGTGGCCATTTTCGGGAAGCGAAGCGACGATGACGCGCATGGCCCCGCATCGATGTACGCCCTCTGCGACCTGCAGGGCGGCAACTACGTGCTGGTGGACGTCGCCCAGCAAGACAACGGCCGCTATCCGCTCATCGTCGGCAATCCCAAGGCCTGGCCGGACCCGGCCGCCCGCGCGCGGATCGCCAGTTCCTTCTCGGACTTCCTGGAGCGGGTCCTGCGGAGCAAGGGGCGCCAGTTCTGGTTGAGCGGGTGACGCCATCCTACGGGCTCACGCGGCGGGGATGCCGAGCGCCTTGATGCGGCGGTGCAGGTTGCCCCGGTCCACCTGCAGCAGCCGCGGCCCCGGCGATACTGCCTCCCTCCTCCAGAGCGGCCTTGATGAGGGTGCGCTCGAAGTCGTCCACGTGCTCGCGGTAGCTCTTCTGGCCCAGCACGAGCTGTGAAGGGGTCGCGGCCTTCAGGGGCGCGGGGCCCGTGAGGGACTCGGGGGTGAGGGTGAGCGGGCCGTTGCCCCGCAACAGGTTCTGACGCTCGATGAAGTTGCGCAGCTCGCGCACGTTGCCGGGCCAGGGCCAGGCTCGCAGGGCTTCCTCGGCTCCGGGCGCGAGCTCCAGCGGGACGTTCGGCCCGGCCAGCTCCGCGGCGAAGGCCCTCGCCAGCGGAAGGATGTCCTCGGGCCGCTCGCGCAGGGGCGGCAGGGACAGGGGGAGCACGTTCAGCCGGAAGTACAGATCCTGCCGGAAGCGTCCCTCTCGCACCGCCTGCGCGAGATCCCTGTGCGTGGCCGCGAGGATGCGCACGTTCACGGGGATGGGCAGCCCTCCGCCCAGCCGCTCCACCTCCTTCGTCTCCAGCACGCGCAACAGCTTGGCCTGGAGCTCCAGCGGCATGTCCCCGAGCTCGTCGAGGAACAGCGTGCCCCCCTGCGCCTGCTCGATGCGGCCGAGCCGCCGCGTGGTGGCTCCCGAGAAGGCACCACGCTCGTGGCCGAACAGCTCGCTCTCCAGCAGCGTGGCGGGGATGGCGGCGCAGTTGACCGCGACCAGTCGCCCCTTGCGCCCGGAGGCCAGGTGGAGCGCCCGCGCCACGCGCTCCTTGCCCGTGCCCGTCTCGCCGGTGATGAGGATGGCCGTGTCGCTCGGGCCCACGCGTGCGATGAGCGCGCGCAATGACTCCATGGCCGGACTGTCCCCCACGAGGTGGCCGGGGCGGGCCAGCTCCTCCCGCAGTCGCTGCTGCTCTTCCCGGAGCTCACTCAAGGCGAGGGCGTTGCGCAGCGCCGTGAGCAGCCGCTCGGGCGAGGGCGGCTTCTCCACGAAGTCGGTGGCACCCAGCTTCAGCGCCTGCACGGCCTCCGCGGGTGAGGCCTCTCCGGAGAGCACCACCACCGGGAGGGGCAGGGGGCGGGGCAGTCGCGCGAGCAGCTCCAGTCCCGTCTCTCCGGGCATGCGCAGGTCCAGCAGCATCAGCGCCGGTGGCTGGCCGGGCGCGTCGAGCAGGCGGACGGCCTCGGCGGCGGAGCGGGCTTCCACGGGGGAGAAGCCCTCGTCGGACAGCAGGCCCCTCAGCCCCTTGAGGACACCCGGGTCATCATCCACCAGGAGGATGCGCGGGCCAGAACGTATAGCGGTGATGAAGCGGCTGGCCGGCCACATGCGTGGAGGCCCACCGAGCCCTACCTTGCGGCGGTGCGGAGGTGACCGCCGAAGTGGGGGAAGTGGGCGATGGAATACATCGGCATCGATGTGCACAAGCGGGACAGCCAGGTGTGCATTCTGGGCGAGAGTGGAGAGGTGGTGCTGGAGCAGCGGGTGCGCACGCAACGGGAGCGGTTGGGGGAGCTGCTGAGCAAGCGCTCGAAGGCCCGGGTGCTGCTGGAGGCTTCCACCGAGAGCGAGTGGGTGGCGCGGTGCCTGGAGGAGATGGGCCACGAGGTGGTGGTGGCTGACCCCAACTTCGCGCCCATGTACGCCACGCGCAGCCGCCGGGTAAAGACAGACAAGCGGGACGCCCGCACCTTGGCGGAGGCGTGCGGGTTGGGGGCGTACCGGCCCGCGCACCGCACCTCGGACGAGCAGCGACACATGAGGGCGCAGCTGGCCGTGCGCGAGGCGCTGGTGCGCACGCGCACCCGCTACATTTCTCAGGTGCGCGCCCTGGTGAGGCGTGAGGGCCTGCGGGTAGCGGATGGAGAGGCGGAGTCCTTCGTCAAGCGGGTGGAGGCCCTGGCGCTGCCGGGCAGGTTGAAGGCGGAGATGGCCCCGCTGCTGAGCCTCCTGCTTTCGGCGCCGCTTGATGATGCTTTTCCTCCTGCACCGCTTCAGTGATCCTCTTCGCCAGGTTCGAATCGAGAACTGGCCAGCTCGGGTGCGGACCTTGGAGGAGTTGGAGCGTTTGATCTGGCCGATTTAGGCTAGAACGCCAGGGGCAGGCTCACCAGCCCACGAGCCTGGGCACTCGGGCGCCACGCGAGCGCCTCGGGCGCCGTGGCCGAACTCAGTTCCGGGAGTCGCTCCAGCAGCAGTTCGAAGGCGATGCTGGCCTCCAGCCGGGCCAGGGGCGCTCCCAGACAGAAGTGGATGCCATGGCCGAAGCCCACGTGCTTGTTGGGCGTGCGCCCCACGTCGAACCGGTCCGGCTCGGAGAACTGCTCGGCATCCCGGTCCGCGGCCAGGTAGTTCACCCGGATGGCCTCATGGGCCTGGATGCGCTGGCCGTGCAGCTCCAGGTCCTCCTTCGCGAAGCGCAGGATACTCAGCTCGAACGGGCCGCAGTAGCGCAGCATCTCCTCCACCGCCGAGGGGATGAGGGAGCGATCCTCCCGCAGCCGTTGGAGCTGATCCGGATGCTGCAACAGCGCCAGCAGGCCGTTACCCAACAGGTGTCCGGTCGTCTCATAACCGCCGACGAGCAACAGGAAGACCATGCTCGTTAGCTCCTCACTGCTCAGCCGATCCCCTTGCTCCTGCACGGCGAGCAACGCGCTGATCAGATCGTCCCTGGGCTGCTGACGGCGTTGCTCGAAGAGCTCCCCCAGGTACTTGAAGAAGCGCTGGTAGGCCTCGCGGGCCTTCTCCTGGGAGTCCTTCGACGGAGGGGCGAAGAACGTCTGCGTCCACTCGCGGAACCGGTCGCGGTCCTCCGGGGGAATCCCCAACAGCTCGGCGATGACGATGACAGGCAGCGGAAAGGCGAACAGCTTGAGGAAGTCTCCCCCGGAGCCGTGGGCCATCAGCCCCTCCAGCAGCTCCGAGCAGATCTCTCTGATGCGCGGGCGCAGCTCCTCGATTCGGCGCGGGGTGAAGGCCTTGGACACCAGCGAGCGCATCCGCGTGTGGTCCGGCGGATCCACGGTCAGCAGGTGCCGGCTGAGCGACCGCATCTTGTGGCCGAAGAACCGCTGCCGGACCTCCTCGGGCAGGCGGGTGGGATCCTGCGTGAAGCGCGGATCCCTCACCATCGAGACCACATCCTCGTAGCGCGTCAGCAGCCAGAAGTGCTGCCCCAGCTGCGGGTCCGTGATCCGGGCGACGGGGAAGTCCTCCCGCATGCGCTTGTAGAGGGGGAACGGATTGGCGCGCACGTGGGGAGACCACAGCGTCTCTCCCTCCGCGAACAGGGGACTGGCCGTCATGGAGCGCTCCTTCACAGGGATGGCTCCGATCCTAGAGCTTCGATGCCTCGTATGCACGCCCGGGTATCGAGCGCAACGCGTTGCGTTCGAACGCTGCTCGCCCCTGCGCGGTGGAAGTTTGGTTCCCAGGTGGTGCGGAAGCTCGCCACCTTGACCTGCAACATACTGTTGCACGGACTGTTATAATTCTGTCACAAGCCGTGAATAGACTCGGGTACGAAGGGGTGGCCATGACGTGGATACTCCAAGCAGCAGTGGTGCTGGCAGTTCCGTTGACGCTCCTGGGCGCCGTCAAGACAGGCGTTCACCTTCTTCGTAAGGCCAGGAAGGACAGAACAGGCTCCGTGGCAACGGCCATCGAGCTCCAGTTCAGCAGCATGCCCGGTATCCGCCACTTCAAGGACTGGTTGGCGGACCTGGTCGATGGAACGTCGGACAGCGGCGATTCAGTGAGCGGTGATGCAGGAGCCGGCGGGGGCGCAGACGCGTCCGACGCAGGCGTTGACTGAGCGCCGCCGCCTCCCCTGGGTCGCGCCAGTCAATCCTTCCAGGACAGCACGAACTGCTCGGTCGCCTCCAGGTTGTCGCGGATGGCTCCGAGGATCTCCCGAGCGGGCTGGGCTAGGTCCACGTAGCCTTCAATCTGGAACTTGTGCGTTTCAGGATCCCGTGTGAGCTGGCCGCGGGCGTCGCGCTTCAACCTGCTGAACCCCTGGCCCTGCACGAACAGGCGCTCGGCCAGCAGGTTCGTCACCCAGTCATAGAGGACGTCGTCGTCGCACTTCACCTGGAGCGTGCCGCCTGGCGCCACACTGATCTCCGAGGGCGCGCCCTGTGGGTAGACATCACTGGCTTTGGGAATGGCGAGAAGGGTGGGCATGGAGAAGTCTCCTGAAGAAGGAAAAAGGAAGTCGTGGAGCGGGGGGCACTGCTAAATGGTGGGCACGCCCATGTTGTCCCCGGCCATGTTGTAGAAGAATTTGCGCTTGTCCTCATTGGCGTTGAGGTTGCTCGAGACTGTCTCATCGGCCCGCAGGGCGAGGTGGGCCGGATTGTTGGAAGTGCGTCCCAGGGACTGCCGCTGCTGCTCGAGGAACCTGGTCTGGCCCTCGAAGGAGAGCACCTGCACGGAGTGGCCGGAGCCCAACGTCGTGTTCAGGCGGGTCTGCATGTCGGAGACCCTGTCCACCGGGACGAACACGCGCTGGAGGTTGTCCTTGAACATGGCGGGACCGTGCACGGCGACCTCTCCCGGCCCCATGCCCATGGTGTTACCGCGCAGGTTTGTTGATGGGGATGTGAGCACGCTTGCTGATGGACTCTCCTTGGTGGCTCTATCGCCACACTGGGAGATGGGGAGGGGTCCGGGGAGGGGCGGCCCAGGGGTTGCAAAGGGGAGGCGGCCGACCCTCATGAGGAAGGGCACGGGATAAGGTGAGGGGAATCGGGCGTCGCTCGCGCAGCCCATCCAGGCCATCCGGAGTGCTGGATGTCCCGAGCGCGGGAGGCAGCGACTGCATGCACCGCGCGAGGTCGATTCCGAAGCGGTCGAGCACCAGCACGGAGTCAGGTGGGTTCATTGCCCGGTTGCCGCAAGTCCGCTCCACGCGACGGGAAGAGCCGTCTTCCGGCAACCTCGATGGAGGCCGAAGGAGCGGAGGGCGGCAGCGGAGAGGCATCGGCGCTCGGCCCCGCGGCAATAAGTGCTGGAGCTGGCCGGAGTACGCAGCCAAGCCAGTCGCGGGGCAGACCTGTCCCCTCCAGCCTCGCTGTCCGACGCGGGCCCAGAGGTGTGGGCGTGCGTCGACAGGCCGGACTCGAGCGCCGTATGCGCAACGGCTACCCCCAACCCGGTGGGCGGTTCGGGGCCGTTGCTGGCGCCTGGGTTCCCATCAGTTCACATGGCAAGCCCCGGCGAACGCCTGGTGGGGCAACCCGGCTGCCCGTGCCCAGGGCGGTGCCCGGCCGCACAAGGCCTGGGCGACACGTGCCGCCACCTGCCTGGGTGCACCCTGGGCCCGCGAATCCAGCGAGGCCCACAGCTTCCCATCCGCCACCTGCCGGGCCCAGCGCGCCAGTGTCCGCCATCCTCGGGGCTTTCCCTCCGGTGGCAGCTGTCCACCGACCACGGCGCGTACCTGGGCCGCGCTCCAGCCGCACAGGCCCCAGAGCGTCAGCGCCAGCGCCATGGCCGCTCCCGAGAAGTGCTTGCGGGCCAGCGCGGACGCAGGCACCACCGTCAGCACGGCCGTACACGCTTTGCAGCGGTAGCGACGACAGGATACCTCCCGCTTCACCGTCACCTTTCCGGGTGCCTCGGGCCCTCGCTGCTGCCGCTGTACCACGCCATGCCCGTGTATCCACACCTCGCCCCCTTCGAAAGCCGGCTGGCCGCACCGCGGACACGTGCGCGGGCGGGCCTCGTCGGTGGTGGGCGGCGACACACCGCTCTGCCCTCTCATGCGGAGGACTCCCCCGGTTTCTGTCTTCTGCTCCATGTTCGTCTTGTCGCGGAGCCCAGGTGGTGGGGGCGGGTCTGTCCACCGCGAACCCACTCCTGCTCGTTGCCATGCTGCTCCGTCCTCCTTTCGCACCCGCTCTATCCCCGCTCCTGGGCGTTGACACGGACCGGCAGGGGCGGACATGCACGGGCAACCCTGGGGCTCTTCCCTCGCCAAGCTTGCTGATGGAATCCTGGCCCCGCCCAGAGGCCTCTCCATCATTCTGCCTGCTCGTCCGGGCCCACTTCTCCCTCATCCAGCGTGCTCGGTAACAATGGACGCCCAGAGGCTCCCCCAAGCAGGTGCGGAAGAGGGAGGCGAGCGAGACACCCCAGGCAGCGGTCAGCAAGGAGCCGATGAAGGAGAAGACGCCGCGAGGAGACTTTCGCCGAGTTGCCCAGGAGGACGTTCGACTTCGACGTGTTCGTCTGCATGCGGTGTGGAGGAAGGCGGCGGGTGCTGGCGTACGTGAAGGGAGCAGGAGGGGTGAGAGCGATTGTGAAGAACCTGGGCCTGCCCACGGCAGGCAGGATTGATCCAAAGTCCGTAGGAGAGGTTTTGAAGAGGCGGAGAGCAAGTCCAGACATTCACAGGCAAAGAGGGAGCATCCCTCCGGACGGCGCCTGAAAGAGGGGCGCCGTGGAAGGACAGGAGTGAAGGTACACAGGCCGAACAGCCAGGGGAGAAGAGGCGCGGGAAGGCCGGAGCGGGAGCAGCTGGCGGGCGCTCAGGCAAGTGTGGCCAGACTCTCGGGCAGCACGGCCAGACCCAACAGGCCCTGGTAGAGCACCTCCATGGTGCGTGCGAAGCTTTGGGGCCGTTTGTCGCGAGTCGGCAGGTGCGTGCGCACCAGGGCCAGCAGGTTGTAGGCCAGCAAACGCAGCCAGCTGAGCACCAGGGGTGCATTGCCTCGCAGGCTGGGCGAGGCGCTGTCCTCCTCCAGCACCACGTCCGCTGTCCAGTTGGGCCCGTTCTCAATCCCCCAGTGCCGGCGTACCAACGTCAGCATCCGCTCCGGGGACAGTTGCCCTGTGGGAATGGAGGTGAGGAACAGCCGCGTCTCCACCTTCGGCAGCTCGCCGTCTCTGGTTCGCGTCTGCCTCACCCATACCCATTGCTGGGCGCCGGGAAAGTCCTCCTCTGGCGGCTTGTCCACCACCCTCAACTCCCTCTCCACCCACTCCCCGCTCGTCCGCTCGCGCGTGCGCACCTTCACTGGCGCCACCGCCAGCGCCACCCACGCCTTGTCATGTAGCCGGTGGAAGTTCTCCTTGAGCGCCATCAGGTAGTGCTTGCCCGCCTCCCTCACCACCCGCGCATTGGCCGCGCTCGTCATTCCCGCGTCCACTGTCACGTACTCGAAATGCCGCCCGAACTTCTCCACCACCCGTTTGAACAACTCCGGGAACGCCGTCGCCTCTCCCTGCTTGCCTTCCAGCAACTTCTGGTCGAGCACCGGCTGGGCCGCGCTGCTGGTGAGACTGGCGCGCAGCGCGTACGGGTACCAGTACTCCCGCCCCTGCTCATCCTTCGTCGTGTGGCTCGGCTCGCACGGCGGCTGCCCCGGCGTGCTCTCCCCGCCTTCCCGTCAATGCTGACGACGCCCCGGGCGAAGAGCTCATGGCGTATCAGCCCCACTTCCAGGCCTCGGTGCACCATCTGGTGCACCTCCTGCTCCAACCCCTCTGGCTCCAACTTCCCCAGCAGCCTATCCAACGTCGTGTCGGACACCGGCCGCTTCAGCCCCTCGGGCGCCGTGCCTTCGCGCAGCATGTCCTCCCCCAGCGCCTCGGCATGCCTCAACACCCGCCGCCCCACCGCAATCGCCTGCACCAGCAGCATCAACATCGCCGCCAGCGGGTGCCTCTGTCCCCGGCGGGCCCGGGGGTCCTTTACCTCCTTGAATGTCAGCCCCAGGCTCGCCATCATCCTCTGCACGCGGGAGGGGGTTTCCTGCTCGTCCTTCTTCCCCTTCCCGTTTCCCGCTTGGGGTGTGGAGGGCCCGCCAGCCCTCCCGCCCCGGTTTTTCTTCCCACTCATCCTTCTCCTCCCCGGACCTGTCCGGCCCGTCTCCGGCTCTGTGCTGGCGCTCCCCCTCGCGATCAGCCCGCGGCTGCTCGCCTCCGGTGGGCGCCTGTAGGCGGGACTATACTTCAGCCGTAGGCCCGGGTGGGATGACCTCTCCCGTGGGACTTTGAATCAAGCCTGGCCCACGGCAGGTGTGAGGCTGGCCCCGGCGCGCGGGCCCCTCCACGCCTCGTGGTGTTGACGCTCAAGCGGCCAGCGCCAACAGAGCCAGGCCCCTGCCGTGCACCTCATGGGAGGGCGGCCTGGGCCGGCGTGTACCCCAAGGGGCTGCGCGGCTTCTCCACCCGCCTGGCTCACTGCTTGGGCGGGCCCCCTTCAGCGGCCCTCCTCGGCTCCTCCGCTCCAGTCCGCCACCTCTCACCAGGGCTCCTATCCGTCCTATACTTTCAGGCAAGGTGCCGCTCGGCCATGCTGGGAGCGTATCCGCAGCGTGCAGTCGTTGGTTATACGCGCTTGCTCATCTCACTGTAGCTACCTGCCTCGAGCTTCCAGTCGCCATAGCACCCCGTTAGCCCGCACGAGGTGCACCGGCAACCGAGGAAGAGCCATCGGATGTCATCACTGTCCGGGAAGGTGGCGAAACCCACCGTGAGCTGAAATGTCTGACAACCACAAATGCACTCACACTCTTCCAAGTCTGCATCGTCGAGGTAGTCTGCGGAGTCGCAAATGGCATGCGCTCGAGTGCAGGTCTGGCAAATGCGAAGCGCGGCGCCTTCCTCCTCGTCCAGCAGGAGCTTGAAGCACATACCGCCACAGATGCAGCTCGCGTCGGCGTAATGCTCGGTGACGTAACCTGTATCCCTGCTGTATTGCTCCAGTGCGCTGCGAATATCGGTTTGGGAGTCGCTGTAATCGTACTCACCCTTCCTGTAAAGACCCATGCCATCTCCACAATCGCTGCCTTGATGGTCCTTCAGTCTGGGGGATCAGCTCGGATTGGGAATGAGTTGTCGCTCATCATCCAGGTTCAGTTTGAGGTGGAGGCCGAGAGCAGCCAGCTCCCTCTCCCAATAAAACTCATCGTACCGTTGGGCTGTCCCCAAGATCTTCATGCCCTGCTCGCAGTGGCTTGAGATTGTACGTCGAAGTACGGTGAAGAGGGGACCAACCTTCGATTTCTTGGCGACCTTTTGGAGCGTCCACAGCTCCAGCGCCTGTTTGTTGGATCGCCCCCCGGACAGAGAGAGCGCCTCCTCTTCGATGGAGGGGAAATTCCAGTCCTGCGCTTGAGTCGGACGCTCACGGAGGGTCAAAAACACTTCCGAATACCCACCATTGACGTAGATGGTGGCCATGTCTTCACTTGGATCGACGACCCGCAGCCCGGCCTCGTGACCGTTCGATTGAAATCTGCGAAAGACTATCACTGTTCCGTTCTTCCTTGCGGTGTCAGCAAGGTTGGCGAACAGCGTGTGGGGCCTCATAAAGAACCAGAACTCGCTCATGGGTAGGCCTCGAAGATGATGTTGCGGTCCGTTGGGGGAGCAAGATTCTGGATGTCATCAAAAGCGTCCTGCTCACGCTTGATCTTGGCCCCTCCTCTCTTTTTGACCTTGCCAACGTTGTAATGAATGATTTTACCAGTTTTGGGGTCACGGAACGAAATGTCCGCTCGGCGATATGGCTTTTTTCCACCAGGAGTAAAGATGGTCTTCTCGGTCTTGTTTCCGCCTCCTATATGGATGAGCCCATTTTTCTTTTCCCGAGCGATGATCTCATAGATCTTCTTGTTTTGCCCCTCATTTTTTTTCGTCTTGGGTCCCGGCTTCCTGTAGGGCCTTCCACTCTTGGTAATCTTGTTTTTCCATCTCTGAGTCCCCTTGGCGTTGCAGGGGACGATCGCGCCCGGGGCGGCATTTGGCAGGAGTTGCCCAGTGCTGATGGCGTTGGCCGCCTTGGTCCCCGGTGTCCGGCTGGCCTTTTTCATGGGCAGTGCTTTCTCTAATTTTTTTTCAGGAGGCTTGAGTCAAATTGAGGCTAGCGGCCGATGACTCCCATTCACGTTCTTCAAGGAGCGCCTCCGCCTGGCTGCTGGTAAGTCCCCATATGCTCACGTCGTAAGCTCGCCCAGCCTCTGTCCAGACGGCGTCTGGAATACGATCGGCGAGCAGTCCGATGCGCTCGTCGGGTGGGATGTCCGGCATGCTGAGGAACCTGTGGATGACCGGGTGCTCGTCGAAGTTTGGCGCAATCTCGAACATGAGGGCCACGAACGCGGCGATGGAGGACTGCCAGGTCAACCCCATGCTTCGAGCGCGAATGATACCCTTGTCTATCATCATGCGCAGGGTGTCGTCTGGCAGCCCGCCAAGCGTGTGTTCGTGGCGTGCTCTCAAAAGCGAAAGGAGATTCTCTTGAAAGCCATGGTCCGCAGCGGCCTGGAATGCTCGTATCTGTGTAGAATCGATTTTCAGCATGACGGAGCTTGTAGTGGAGTGTCCACGAAGTTCTTGGACATAGTCGTGAGCATGCACCCTCTTTCCCTCCGAGTGGGCGGGACACCATCGGTCCACGGACTATGTCCAACGACTTCGTTTACAGTCCAGTAGTTGGCGGGGGGCTCTGCTGCGTCGCAATGCTTGCGCCCTATGTTCAATGGGCGATGGAATAGAACCACACGACAAAGGCCTCCATCTTCTCCCTCGGTGAGACTACAGTCTCTGCCTGTCGGGTCAAGTACGGCCACCGATGAGCGTGTGGGCAGGGTGTCTCCCATCGTGCGGCGCGAAGAGAACAAGGCTGCTGCGAATGCTGACCGTGTACTCGTCTGGTTGTAAGTGCTTGTAGGAAGACGGGTTCCCCTGCAAGTGGCGGCTGGTGCATGGGAGTCAACGAGGTTCTTGAGTCTTGAATCAGGGCGTTGCGGACCCCGGTCAGTGTGTCCACTACGGAGGCGGCCGTGTTACTTCGGTGGGGCGTCCGCGATGTACGCGCGGCCCGCGTCGGCGAGTTCCCCGGGAGAATCTCCCAGGAGCATGTCATCCGCTGCCTGCAGCAACTCGAGCGGAGGGGTGTATCCAGTGGAGGGAGGAGGGGTGCTGCTGGGCAGAACGGACATGGTGCGCTCCAGGGTGGACTGCGAGGTGACACCCCCGAGAAGGGGCGTGGAGTGCGCCGTTTTGCTCCTTTCTGCACCCCCTCCCGGGCGGAGGCTCGGGCGTGATTTCGGGCAGTTAGAGGCCGGGGTAGGGCCCTCCACCCCGATTTTTCGGGGGGTCGTCCGACAGTTTCCGTCCAAAGCTTCGGTGGGGGAGCGTGGGGTAGCCGCGAGCACGAGATTGCACCGCGCCAAGCAATCGTCCGCTGGGCCGCACTCGCGGTTTTGGGGGACTCAAATAACGGTAGGGCTCTGTGGGCGGGAGTGCTGCATGTGTGTTGTGCGCACACCGACGCTCCCATGCGACCGCTGCAGTAAGCAGGAACCCAAGAGCAACCTCGTCGTCGTCCCGCTCGATTGGAAGATTGGGACGCACTCGACACGTGTCGAAGTAGCCCTGTGACGTATAGGAAGGACTGGGGGTAGAGGGAGGGAGCAGAGCGGGAGGTGAGGGCCGCAGACGGGTAGCCCATGAAGCGCACGCCGGGCCGGCGCAGAACCGATTCATCTCCAGGGGACACACGCCTGCCTGGCCCAGGCCACCATCCCTGGCGGTGCGGGGCACCGGCCCCTGCAGTGGCTCAGCACCACGTGCTTTGGGGTGGCCCCTGAGCCGGGGCCAGCTTCGCAGGGCGCGTGGGCAGTCCCAGGTGCTCCAGAATGGAGAGCACCCCGCTGGGTGCTGTCACGTACGCCAACACCTGGCGCCAGCCTCCACACCCGGCAGAGGCGAAGACGTCCAAAACGAACGTCCGGCGCAGCAGCCCGGCCCAATCCAGTCGCGGCATGCGCTCCTTCTTCGCTTCCGCCTTCGCCGCTGCCTCGGGCGGTGCGCTCGCCTCTTTTTCTTTCGGCTCTGCCTCCGTCAGGGGCTGTGAGGGCCCTCCTCCAGCTTGGCACGCTTCTCCTCTAATAGACGGTGTCGATCGCCACCATCATCCGGGGCGCGTCCACTCCCGCGCTTTCGACGAGACGCATGAACGTGGAGAGCATCTCGGCGCTATAGGTTTCCAACCGGATGAGCATCGCCTGCATGGACATCCCGTTCAGCTCGCGCAGGGTCACTTGATAGGTGACATCCGCGATGCTCCCGGTGATCTGGGGTGGAGGCGTCGAGGCCCAGCGCGCAAGGCGCCCACTCGTGTCGGCTGTCAGCCGGATTGGCTGTCCTTCACGCATCGCGCGCACGGCCGCGTCCGCCTCACGCTCAATGGAGTCCCCAGGTGAAGTGGGCGCCAGCCCCGCAACTCGAGGAGGTACCCCTTTCTGCTGCACCACATGCGCGAGCTCGTGCGTGAGCACCTCTCGTCTTGAGGGGGTCCCCGGAGCGAAGCGGCTCTCGCCCAGGACGATGTGATGCCCCCAGGTGTACGCGAAGGCACCGAGCTCGTGCGCCGACTGGGCCGCGGCCTCATCGTGATGAACGCGGACCCGGCTGAAGTCGTGATGGAACCGGGCCTCGAATGGGGCGCGCACCTCAGGCTCCAGAGGCCTCCCTTCCGACCCGAGCACCTGGCGGGTGTGCTTGCCGAGAACCTCGGGACTGGACCCTCGGGCGTTCCCGGTGCGCGCAGGGCCGGGCCCAGATGAAATGGGTGGGTTCGGGAGCGGCTTCCGATCGAACATGGTTCAGGTCCCATCCTGCGTGAGGTTCTCGGTGGCCGCGAGTCGGGGCCGGGGTGGTGGTGGGGAGGGTGGCGTCACCCCTGCGGCAGGATCGGGTGACGGATGAGCAGGGGTTTGCTTGAGCGCCGTGCGGCGCGTACTGCCCGCCCTCGAAGACGATGTTCTCCCCCTTCGTATATGCAAGTGCCTGGACCACGCGCGGACTCGGCCGCCCGGGCATCCGTGTGCACTCGCACCGTCGATGCCGATCCCGACGGGATTCGAACCCGTGGGCAGGGCGATAGAAAAACCTAAGCAGGACGCGCAGTTACCCGCTATCGCCTTGATTTCCCTCGGGTTCGTCATCCCTCCCCATCCCACGCCGTTCCCCCGTGTGCAGCCTCTAACCCTGCTGGAGGGGCACACTGAGGGCACATGCGCCCCACCTCCCCGTCTGCTGCCCACCCCACCGGGCGGTGTGCTACTGGCGGGGTGCAGCTTGCTCCCTGGTGCCTGGTGCCTGGGTCCTGCCCGCTGGCACCACTACCGCCCTGGGAGCCCTCCACAGGCCCGAGCTGCGGCTGACGTGTGCCGCTCCCCCCGCGTGCTCGTCCCTTGCTGTCGGTGCGCGCCGTCATACTCCGAATGGCCCCGCCAGGACCCGATAGGTCCTGACTCGATTGGCGGACGTAGCCATGCGTTTCCGAGCGTGCATCGCAGTTCTGATCTTTCTCTCAGCCTGCGCTAGCGCGCCTACCCCGCAGTCGATGCCGCGGCCCCACGCCTTCGCGTCGACTCTCACTTCGGGCCCGCGCATCCGGCTCGTTTCCGCGCCGATGGAGCCGACACCGGATCGGTCGTGGATTGGAAAGGCGGACCTGGACAAGGCCAGGGCACTGCTGTCTCGGGCACGCAAAGACATCGAGCCGCGTCAGTGGGAACAGTTGGACCGCAAGCTCACCGCAGCGGAACGGGCCTTCGAGCGCTTCTCCCGAGCCGCGAAAGCGAGCGGGCAGGCCGCCGAGGTGGTGAGGGGGGCGGAGGGCGTCGCGCAGGCGGGACGCGCCAGGACGTTGGCTGAATTCCTCCCCCGGGTGGGCCCGTTGCTCGTGGGCCTCGTCCTGCTCTACCCCTTCAGCACCGTCGGGTCGGAGATCGACCGTCGCCCGGAGTGGGTCGACTCTCAGCGGGAGTACGAGGCGCGGCTGCTGGACGTAGCGGAGGAGTCGCGGCGGCTCATAGAGGAATTTGAGCGTCAGGAAGCAGAGGAGGTCGTGCCGGACGTTGATTCGGACCCGGTTGCGGCGGTCGCGGCTCCCACCCATTGGCGGAAAAAGACCAATCCGGCGACGGGTAGGAACTACACCAGCGTGGAGGAGTACGACCGGGTCCCCCGCCACGCGGATCAGACCTGCAAGAACAGCCGGCTCGACGAGCTTCAGGAGGAGAAGGATCTGCTCAACCGGTCAGTCCCACCCCTCGCTCCGAAGTCGCCCGGATCATGGAACGATAAGAAGATGGCCAAGGTGCCGTGCTCTAGGATCCGGCAGCGTCTTGAAGCTCAGAAAAAGCTCCTGGAGAAGCGGTGGCAGATTCAGAAAGAATGCTTTGGAGGCAAGCCCGACCCGAGCCATGAGAACGCAATCACCGAAGTAGAGAAGGCCTTCGCGAATACCAGGAAGCTTGAAGACCAGAATTGCGCCCCTGGTCATCCGATGGCGGAGCTATGAGCTATGTCGAAAGAACTCTTCGCAGCGATCGAACAGCACGATGCGTCCCGGGTCAAGGCGCTGCTGGCCGGTGGTGCCGATCCGAACGAGCCGCAGGCGCAGTGGCCAGGTTTGCGTCCGCTGCATGTGGCCATCAACGAACTCGCAGAGAGAGGCGGGCTCGACGTGCTCATGGCGCTCCTTGAGCACGGCGCGGACGTCAACGCATGGAACGTCGGGCGGGACGTGACCCCCTTGTTGGTGGCGGTCTTCGAAGGCCAGCAGGCGGCAGTCGAAGCGCTCCTGAAGGCGGGAGCTGATCCCAACGTGCGTAGCAGCGAAGGGGACACGCCGCTGCGGGCGTGCGCGGGCGTGGGCGATCTGGGCATCGCCTCTCTCCTCCTGGGCGCGGGGGCCGCTAGGACGATCAACGAATGGGGCGGGCAGGCCGGATACACTGCGCTCGGGCTTGCGGCATCGCGGCTGGACATCCCGATGATGAGGCTGCTTCTCGACGCGGGCGCCGATCCAGAGGCCCCGGACGAGGACGACCGGCCCGCCCGCGACCGCCTACCGCCGCGCGGTGCATCCGATTCCCAAATATGGGACGCCGCGTTCGAACTGCTCCAGGGAGCGCAGGGCCGCAACCCGTAGAATGTGGGGCGCGCACCTCCGGCTCACCGATGCGCCGCTCGATCTCGACAACCCCGCCCACCTGGACGCGCTTAAACGGGCCTACGAGCGCTTCCCTGAGATCGGCGGGCGAGCCACCCCTTGAGACTCGGCGCGGCTCGCAGTGGCCATGCTCAAGGTTCCGCCTTCGGGCTCACCGTCGTGGTCGAGGCTATCGAGCCGCGCTTCAACGTGGTCGTTCGTAGCGTGCGGTAGATCTTTCGGCGCTGCCTCCGTCAGGGGGAGCAGAAATGGCCTTACGTTTCGTGCCTGGAGGGAAGACGCCATGAAACCTCGAGAGGTGCGCCCGAGGTGGAGGCACCAGGGATGCCACGCGCCGTAAGAGTTCCAGCCCGGTGAAGAAGAGGTGTGTAGTGCCGTCCGGCAGAGGGCGCTTCATCCGGTAAGCGATGTGGCCGTCCTCGGCTCGGGACAACCGCTCCAGCGCCAGCGCGCCACGCGCCCCGTAACGGCACAGCCGCTCCAGGCCCTGCCTGTCGTTGGCATGCAGGTGCGTATTGGCGTGCAGGGAGAAGCCCTCCAGGAAGGCGCATCGGGGCTGCTTTCGGGGAGGGGGGCCGCACGTCCACCTACAGTTCCAGCCCGGTGAAGAGCAGGTGCGTGGTGCCGTCCGGCAGCGGGCGCTTCATGCGCCAGGCGATGCGGCCTTCCTGCGCTCGTGACAAACGCTCCAGCGCCCTCCTACCTGCCTACCCCGCGGGCCCTGCCGCTGTGCCCTCCGACGCCGCAGGGCAAACACCGCGAGCAGGAAGACGGTGAGGACGTCCGAGAGCAGTCCCACGTCCTTGGGCAGCACCCACCGGACCCGGTGCGGAAAGGACAGCGTCCTCTGCCGGAAGGGCACGTGCGGCAGCACCCGCTGCACCAGGTGCACCAGGTGCACCGCTGTCACCTGCGCGCGCTTCGCGTTGCAGGACGTGCACACGCCGTGGGCGCCGTGTCGTACGGCCCGAACATCCACCCCGGCAGGACCTCCATCACCTCCATGGGACGCAGCTGCGGCGCGAGCGCGTCCTGGCCGAACCGGACTCTTGCAGGGAGGAGGGGGCAGGGCCAGCAAGGCCGTGGGCTGCGCCGGTGTAGGGGTCAGAGCACTCCGTGGGGCACACGGCGGCCCTGGCCACCCTTGCTCGAGGAGAGCGGCGGGGAGTTGTTGGTGGTAGGTGCGCCATCCGCCCCGGACGTGGATGTTCCACGCCGCGGGGCGACACGTAGAGTGCACATTCCAGGACGATGGGCGGGAACAACACAGCGGGGCCGTGAAAGGAATCACAGCCCCAGGCCGGCTCATCTCCGCTCGTTCCAGACGCGCGTCCCGGGCACCTCATCTCTCCTTCTGTGAAGCGGCCCCCCGAAGCAGGCACCTCGCCCTGTTGCACTTTCAACAACAGACATCCCTCCCCAAGTACCTTCCTTCGGCCCCTCGTCGCCGCTACCTGGTGCGGCCCGCTGAAACGCTATACGCCCCTGCTCAACCGGCTGTAGCACCCGATGCTGGCGGCAATGACGGCCACCGCGGAGAGCAGCCTCCCAAGGCGGTGCTGAGTGAGCCACAAACGCCACTGCATCCCTCCGCCCCCTCCTGATTCTATCTGCAGTCCTCGCGAACCTACCTCTCTCATAAAAATATTATTTCGGAGGTGTTCATGTAAGCAGTTTATTCTTGGATGCCTCCGGAAGAACTGCCACCCTGCTCTGAGGAAGCGCGCACCGGAGGCTCGCGCACGTTCGAGCCCTGAGGAAAGCACCGGTGCGAGCTGTCTCGGCCAGGCCCTCGTGAAGGGAAGGAAGCTCGAACGATGAGCAGGACTCTTTCGAAGCAAAGTCGCGCTGTACTCAGTGGACTCGTCGCGGCGACGTGGCTCTGTCAGTGGACGGCGGCCATGACCGCGTACAGGGCCACATCGGCTCGACAACAGAGAGGTCGTCGTATGACGGTGCTCAGGAGAGGAGCGGGCCGCGCGCGTACATTCGCGCTGCTCGCAGCGATCGCGTCAGCCTCGGCGGCTTGCACCGCGCCCGCGACGCCCCCGGACGCCCCACAGCCCCCGGCCACCACGACGACTGTCACCTCGGGCAATGCCCGCTTCGAGGTGCTCAGCCCCACACTCATCCGCACGGAGTACGCGGGTGACGCCCGCTTCCTCGACGCCCCGACCTTCAACGCCATCGGGCGGGACGGCTTCAGCAAGACGAGCTTCACGACGCGTACCGAGGACGGCTGGCTCGTCATCGACACCGGCGCGCTGACGCTGCGCTACGAGGTGGGCTCCGGCCAGTTCACCGGCGAGAACCTCGTCATCAGGCTGAAGGCCGGCGCGCAGGACGTCGAGGCGCGCCCCTGGGCGAGCCGGGTCATCCCGACTTGCGCGCTCGGCGTGCTCTGCGAGGCAGAGGGCCTCGTGCTCGAAGGCATCAGCGAGGCGCGCGACCACACCGGCTTCACCGGCACCGGCTTCGCCGCGGGCTTCGAAGGGACCGGGACCCGCGTCACCTTCCAGGTCGCGCCCGAGGCGGGCGGCTCCTACGTCCTGGACCTGCGCTACGCGAACGGACTTGGCGACCCTCGCACGCTCACGCTCACGGTCGACGGCGGGTCGGCGCGCCAGTTCACGCTGCCGCGCACCGGCAATTGGGACTCCTGGGGCCACATGTCACTGCCCCTCGACCTGACTGCCGGGCCGCACGTGGTTGCCCTGACGCGCACCAGGTCCGACACGGGCCAGCTCAACATCGACAGCCTCGCGCTGCTCAAGCCCGGCGACGCGTACCCGCAGTCGCCGAGGACCTGCGGTTTCGGCGAGCTCTGCGAGGCCGAGGACCTCGCGCTCAACGGCCGGATGCACCTGGCGACCGACCACCGCGACTACACCGGCAATGGGTTCGCCGCGGGCTTCGAGGGCGTGGGTGACTCGATTGGCTTCGGCATCGACGCACCCGCCGCCGGCGACTACGAGCTGACCGCCCGCTACGCCAACGGCTTCGCGTCGCAGGCCGGCGTGACGCTGACGGTCAAGGGCGGTTCGAGCACCCCCGTACCCATGCCGTCCACGGGCAGCTGGGACACCTGGAAGCCCGTCACCGTGCCGGTGCGCCTCGCGGCCGGCACCAACCACGTCACGCTCGTGCGGCAGGCGACCGACACCGGCAACGTCAACATCGACAGCCTGGCCATCGGCCCGGCAGGCACGGGCCTTCCCGCGCCTGCCAGCACGGCGGGTGAGGACTGCGGCTTCGGCAGCATCTGTGAGGCGGAGTCCGCGGGCCTGTCCGGCGGCGCGACGACCGCCAAGGACCACAACGGCTACAGCGGCAAGGGGTTCGCGGCTGGGCTCGACGTCGCCGGCTCGCGGATGACCGTGCGCGCGGTCGACGTTCCGGCGGCTGGCACGTACTCGCTGCAGCTGCGCTACGCCCGCGGGCTGAAGACGCCGGGCGCGGTGACCGTGCAGGCTGGTACGGGCGCGGCCTCCACCCTCACGCTGCCGCCCACGAGCGACTGGAGCAGCTGGCGGACGGTGCGTATGGACGTCACCCTCCCCGGCGGCACCAGCGACGTGCGCCTGAGCTGCCCGCAGGCCGGCGGGTGCGCGATCAACGTCGACACCGTGGCGCTGACGAAGACCGACGCGCCGCTGCTCGCGCCGCACGCCGCGCTCGGCGGCTACCGGCGTGGCCTCGACGCCTTCGACGGCAACAACGGCAGCCCGATCCTCAACCCGGGGCTTCTCTACCAGGACGGCTGGTCGCTTCTGGACGACACCGCCTCGGCGGAGTACGACCCGGCGTCGCGGAAGCTCACTCCCCGCGCCGCGCACCCTGGCGGCTACCAGGACGGCTACGTCTTCGGCTACGGCCAGGACTACCAACGGGCCCTCGGCGACCTCGCGAAGCTCACGGGTCCGTCGAAGCTGCTGCCGCGCTGGGCGTACGGCGTCTGGTTCTCCGAGTACCTCGACCGCACCGCGGCCGACTTCCAGGAGGACCTGCTCCCGACGTTCCGCAAGGAGGGCGTGCCCCTCGACGTCCTCGTCGTCGACACCGACTTCAAGGCCGGCAACGACTGGAACGGCTGGGAGATCGACACCAGCAAGTTCCCCGACCCCAAGGGGTTCTTCGAATGGGCGCGCTCGCAGGGCCTGCACACGACCCTGAACATCCATCCCAGCATCCTGCCGACCGACCCGCAGTTCGCGGCCGCGCAGGCGACCGCGAAGGGCAAGCTCACCAGGCACACCGGCGGCTGCTCGGGCGGTGCCTCCGAGTGCTACACCTTCGACTTCGGCGATCCTGACCAGTTGAAGGCGTTCTTCGGCTTGCACGACACGATGAAGCAGCAGGGCCCCGACTTCTGGTGGCTCGACTGGTGCTGCGACGCCAGCGAGGCCAACATCGACGGCGTCACCGGCGACGCGTGGATCAACCAGCAGTACACCGACTACACGAACTCCAGCATCGGCCGCGGCTTCGCGTTCTCCCGCGCGTTCGGCTCGCTGCAGGCGGGCGGCTACAGCAACCCGACCGCGGTGCCGACCGGGCCGTGGGCGGACAAGCGCACGACGCTGCCCTTCACCGGTGACACCACCTCGACGTGGGGGACCCTCGCGGCCGAGGTCGGCTTCACCTCCGGCGAGGGCGCTGCCACCGGCCTGTCGGCGATCAGCCACGACATCGGCGGGCACAACGGCGGCCTGTGGGGCATCCCCGGCTCGGACGTCGTCGACGGCCAGCGCACGGACAAGCTGCCCGACGACCTGTACGCCCGCTGGGTCCAGTTCGGCACCTTCCAGCCCATCGACCGCCTGCACAGCAATCACGGCGACCGGCTGCCCTGGCAGTACCCGGGCGCCGCGGGCGAGTCGGCGAAGAAGTTCCTCAACCTGCGCGAGGCGCTCGTGCCGTACACCTACACGCTCGCGCGTGAGGCGGAGGCGACCGGTGTCCCGGTTGTGCGGCCGACGTACCTCGCGTACCCGACCGAGCAGGACGCGTACGCGACGGCCGGCGGCGAGTACCTGTACGGCTCGGACGTGCTCGTCGCGCCGGTGACCACGCCCGGGAACACCGCCACGACCACGGTGTGGTTCCCGCCGGGCAGCTCGTGGACCGACTGGTTCACCGGCAAGACGTACGCGGGCGGCACGACCCAGGGCATCACCACCGGGCTGGACACCATGCCGGTGTTCGTCAAGTCCGGCGGGATCGTGCCCACGCGCAGCGAGGACGTCACCAACGACGTCCAGAACCCGCTGGACGCGGTCACGCTCACGGTGGCGGCGGGCGCGAATGGGCACGCCAGCCTCTTCGAGGACGACGGCACGACCTCCGACCGCAAGCAGAGCACCAGCACGGACATCCGCTACACCGAGGGCGACCACCGCGCGGCGCTCCGTGTCGACGGCCCTGTCGGGTCGTTCGCCGGGCAGGTGCAGAAGCGCGCGTGGACCGTGCGGTTCGTGGGTGCGCAGGAGCCGGAGTCGGTGACCATCGACGGCAAGGCGGCGCCGGCCGGCAGCTGGACCTGGGACGCCGCGAGCCGCGTCCTGACGGTCAAGGTGGCCGAGCGTCCGACGAGCCAGGGTGTGGACGTGGCCTACCGGTACAGGTAGGACGCGTTCGCCCCGGGTCAGCCCCTGACCCGGTGACCAACAGCCCCCCGGTCCCCGGTGCGATCCCCCAAGCAGGTGCGGAGGAGGCGAACGAGGCGCTTCGGCTCGGCGCTGCAAGTGACGCCTCACTTCCACTCGCTGGTGCCGGACGGCGTCTTCGTGCCGCGGGGGGGGGCGGCGTGCGCTTCGAGGCGTTGCCCCCGCCCACGTCGAGATGACCACCGGGGGCCTGGGCGCGGCGCTGCTCTGGCCCTTCACCCAGGCCCGCTACTTCCTTCCGCCGCGCCCCATCCCCGTGGCCCCCATCGGCGCGGGAATGCTCTCCGCCCGGGGCCTCTACGTGGTGGGAGTGGAGCGGGGGCTGTCGAGCCTTTCTCCCGGATGTCACATTTCCGAGCCTCCCCACTCCACCGGAGGTCATGCCCAAGTCCCCATTGGTGGAACTGGAGCCGCTCCACCAGGTGTGCTGGCTGGGGCTCCTCTCCAGCCTCTTTCTGCGCCCCGGAGGGTGGCGGATGCCCGGATGTCATGTGTGAATAGTTAAGCGGCGGGGCGCGCAGCCCTTTCGCCCATGAGCGGGCCGTGTCTGGAAGAACCAGACACGGCCCGTGGCATTTCGAAGCAGGCCGCCTCAGCTCACGGTTTTCCCCTGCGCGATGGCAACCACGGCAGGCGGATACTCGGGCGCTGCTGCGCTGGGCCGGAGGGAGAAGCGGCGGTACCAGGAGCTCAGCCGCTCGCAGTGGGGAGGAATCGTCTTCCCATACAACCCTTCGGCGAACTGCAGCAGCGACATCAACATGCAGTCGGCAATCGTAGGCCGATCCCCCGTGAGGAACTCGGCGTCCCGGCTCAACTTGTCGATGAGCGAGAGCTGAGCGACGTAGGCCTGCCATGCAATTTCGGCGGCCTCGGCGCTCTGTACCTCCTTGCCCGCGAAGAGTGGGTTGCCTTTGTGGCAGTACGTGCCGAAATGGACGTTCGCCTCGTTGATCAGACTGACCAGCTCCCGGGTGAAGGCGCGCTCCTCGGCCGTCTTCCCCAACAGAGACGGTTCTGGGAAACGATCCTCCAGGTACTCGAGGATCGCCGTCGACTGCCGGATGAGCGTGCCGTCCTCGGTTTCCAGAATGGGTACGGTCCCCGCTGGGTTGCGAGCCCGGACCTCGCGCCATTCGTTGCTCCATCCGTTTATGTCTGTCGTGTCCGCGCGAACGGAGATGCGCTCGATGCCGGTCAGCCCCTTCTCCAGGAGATAGATGCTCACCCGTCGCGGATAGACACCGTAGCTCAGATCATAGAACTTCATGGGGCGCCCCATGGGGCGTGTCTTGTTTTCGCTCATGGGTGCATAGATACGAGCAGGTCCCCTTGCCCGGGAGAGCAAATCCTTTGCTCGAATCGGCGTATCTCATGGGAGGGCGATGACCACCTTTCCAAATTGAGCCCCGCTGGAGAGGTATTCGAACGCGGCTCTCGCCTCGTTGAACGGAAAGATACGGTCCACCACCGGCCGAGCCCCGTACTCGGCGAGCGCTCGCCCGAGCGATTCCAGGTCGTCGCGGCTTCCCGTCGATATCGCCTGAAGTCGCACCCCCTTCTGCAACGCTCGCCTGAGATCAAACCGCACCGTCATGCTCTCCAAGAAGCCCACCCGGATTGTGGTGCGCACCAGTGCCACCACCCTCCTCATGACCGCCTGTGCCGAAGGCCATGGGCTCGCCATGGTGCCAGAGTTGCTCGCCGCGCATGAGCCACGCCTGGTGCCCGTCCTTCTACGCGCCGCCGGGCTTCCTACGGGAGAGCTATGGGCCGTCACCCACCCGGACCTGCGCCACAACGCTCGTGTCAACGCAGTGCTCGCGTGGCTGGTGCGGGTGCTCGCGCCGTCTCGCTAACCCTCACCACGACAGCGCGGACAGCAGCTCGAAGCTCCCGCCGCACGCCGGACAGCTCCCTGTCCCCTCCAGCTGCCGCAACCACTCCGCCACCTGGTGGTGCCCCACATGCGTGGCCAAGGCTCGCAGGGAAGCCACATCGACGTGATGCAGCAGGGAGGGCATCCAGGGAGGAGCACTCGATGAGGCAGGAACCACGGGCGTCTTCTTCGCGTGTGGAGGAGGGGTGGGCTCCTCGGTGGTCAACTGGAAGGCCGGCGTCTCCACGAGGATCAAGAGGTGCGTCTCGCAATGCGGACAGAGGCACTCAAGCTCTCGTCGTCAGGCTGCACCCGGAGTCGCGTGAGGAGCTCCGGGATGTCACTCGCGGCTCCATAGGCGTGCTGCAACACCGACCACTCAGGAGAATCCAGGGAGATCATACGGCACCGACGTATAGGAAGGACCGGAGCCCTGTAGGGGGTAGAGGGAGGGAGCAGAGCGGGAGGTGAGGGACGCAGACGGGTAGCCCATGAACCGCACGCCGGGCCGGCGCAGAACCGATTCATCTCCAGGGGACACACGCCTGCCTGGCCCAGGCCACCATCCCTGGAGGTGCGGGGCACCGGAGGAGGACTGCAGTGGTGCTGGGAGCAGCAGCCCCTGCAGTGGCTCAGCACCACGTGCTTGGGGGTGGCCCCTGAGCCGGGGCCAGCGTCGCAGGGCGCGTGGGCAGTCCCAGGTGCTCCAGAATGGAGAGCACCCCGCTGGGTGCTGTCACGTACGCCAACACCCGGCGCCAGCCTCCACACCCGGCAGAGGCGAAGACGTCCAAAACGAACGTCCGGCGCAGCAGCCCGGCCCAATCCAGTCGCGGCATGCGCTCCTTCTTCGCTTCCGCCTTCGCCGCTGCCTCGGGCGGTGCGCTCGCCTCTTTTTCTTTCGGCTCTGCCTCCGTCAGGGGGAACTAATTCATGAACAGGCCCTAACCGATGCGGAGTGGAGCCGAATCCAGCCGCTGCTAGGAGTGAGGTCCGGTCCGCCCTCGAAGCGGGGAGACCGAGACTTCATCAACGCCGTCATCTGGCGGGTGAGGACGGGCGTGCAGTGGCGGGACTTACCGGAGCGGTTCGGCAACTGGAAGACGGTGCGGTTGCCACCCGCTACGACAAGACGGCACGCTGCTTCCTCGCCGCCCTCCACGTCGCTTCCATGCTTCTGTGGCTGAAATAATCAGGGACAGCCCCTAGTCTCCCGCGGGCCCCGTGCGTCTCGGCCCCTCCCCGCACCCCACCGGGGCAATGCAGGAGTTGAAGCGCTCGGCTTAATCCTTTCACGCGTCATCTACGTTGACACTCACCGATACCCCAGAACCTCCCGCTCCAGCGGAGTGAACACGTCCGACTCCCGCCACCGCGGGATCTCCCGCGCCTTGGCCACGTCCAATCCACGGTTGTGGGCCATGAAGTAGTTGAAGTCCAGGCACCACGAGCAGCCCACCAGGGACGCGACCGCCATGTGCGCGTACGACTTCAGGCTTTCGTCGCACCGGTCCCACTTCTGCAGCTTCTGCCCGAAGCCCATGCTGGCTTTGAGCACCGGCAGGTGGTGCCACATCACGCCGAGCGACTCCGGGACCTGGCCGAACGTCCTTCCGGCGAACTTCTTCACCATCGCACCGTAGAGCCCGGTGATCTCCTTCGGGGGGATTCTGGTCGAGGTCATGTCTTCTCCTGGTGTCTGTATCGGGTTCCGCCGACCTGGAGACACCGGGCGCCTGCGGGATGTGACATCCGGGCCGGAGATTCTCGTCACCCGCGGCCGACGCTGGGTTCCGCGACTCCGACCTCCGCCCACCAGTAAGGAGGACACCCCACCGATTGAGCACGACCGAGAGGGTCTCCGCGGCTCCGGCGCTTCGTCGCGCAGAAGCTTCAGGAGGACGGGTCCCCTGAGCAGATCTCCGGAGCACTACAAGGGCGCCATCTCGATTCTGGCGCGGCCACCGGAGGTGGAGGACCGGGCGGCGCCCGGCCATCGGGATGGCGACCTGCTGTCCGGAGTCTCATCGAGCGCGGGGGGCGAGCTCGAGCAGGAAGAGGTCGACCCGGAGCACTACAGCCCGGCCGGCTCGCCGCGCTGAACCTCCCGTGGAATCTCGGTCTGAAGGTCAGCGCGCCGTCATTCCGCCGTCAACGCGGTAGTTCACGCCGGTCAGCCACTTGCCGCGTTCCGATACGAGCAGCGCGACGACCTCTGCGATGTCGTCGGTGCCACCCCAGCGGCCGAGCGGCACCGCCTGGAGCCATGCCTCGGCGGGAACACCCATCGCATCGCCGAGCGTCTTCCGGATTGCGTCCGAGCCCACGGTCACCACCGGCCCGGGGGTCACGACGTTCACGCGGATATTGCTCGGCGCGAGTTCGACGGCAAGGACGCGCGAATAGGCGTCGAGCGCCGCTTTCGCCGCGCTGTAGTGGGCGAAAGGGCCTGCCCCGGCCCCCATCGTCGCGGCCGTCGAGGAGATGTTCACGACCGCCGCCGCCTTGGATTCGCGGAGCGCCGGCAACACCGCCTGGGTGAGGCGGACCGAGGAGAAGAGGTTCAACGCGAAAACCTCCTGCCACGCCTCTTCCGGGATGGAGGCGGCGCCTTCCGGGAACCCGTACGCTCCCCCCGCATTGTTCACGAGGATGTCGAGCCCCCCGAGGGCCGCGAGCGCCCCCGAGGCGATCGCCTTCACTCCTTCGCTGGTGCGGACGTCGCCGGCAACGAACGTCGCCGCGGCGGGCGTCTCCTCGTTGCGCGACCGCGCGGAGACGACGACCTTCGCGCCGGCGTCGAGAAGACGTTGCGCGATCGCCGCGCCGATGCCGCGCGAGCCTCCGGTGACGAGGGCACGGCGACCGATGAGCTCCTTCGAGAAATCGAGCTTGCTGGACATGGTGTTCCTTTCGTCAGGAACGGCGCCTGACCGGTTATGCTTCTGGAGCAGTGCTCCTAATTACCGGAGCACTGCTCCATATATTCGGAGCGGTGCCCCGCTTGTCAAGGGAGTCCCATGCGTGCTGACGCCAAGAAGAACTACGACCACCTGCTCGCCGTCGCGCGGGCCGTCGTCAAGGAGCAGGGGGTCGACGCATCACTGCGCGACATCGCCCGCCAGGCCGACGTCGGCCTCGGCACGCTGTACCGTCACTTCCCGACGCGAGAGGCGTTGCTGGAAGCGCTGCTTCGCACGAGTCTCGACGAGATGACGGCGCTGGCGGCCGAACTCGAGACCTCGGGCGCACCTGACGAGGCGCTCGTGACGTGGCTACGCGATGCGGTCGCGTTCACGCAGACCTTCCAGGGCGTCACGGCGTTGCTGACGGCCGCCCTCGATGATCCGAAGTCCGCGCTCCACGCTTCGTGTGTCACGGTGCGCGCGGCAGGCACGCGACTCCTCTCCCGTGCTCAAGCCGTGGGGAAGGCGCGAAGCGACATCGACGGCACGGAGTTGTTCGCGCTGATCGCGGCGCTGGCATGGCTCGGCGACCAGCCATCGCTCGGCCGACACGCCGATCATCTCTTCGAGATTGTCGCGAGCGCGATTCTGACGATTCCAGCGAGCGACGGTGGCCGAGCCCAACGCCGGCCCCGGACCCGGAGCTGAAACCTTCGAGTCGCCTATGCTTCGCTGGTCTCCCATGCACATGCCCGCACTTCGCGTCCACCCGAGGTTCCTCGTCTCCCGGTCCGTGGGAGGCGTGCTGCTCCTCCTCGCCGCAGTCGGTGTCGCTGCCGGCAGCGCCGTCCTGGTCTCCGGGATGGCCGCGAGCATTCTCGAAGACGGGCGCGTGTGGAGGACGGGCACGGTGTCGGAGCACGCCGAGGTCCAGGGCACGCAGACGACCAGCCGCTTCATCTTCAGAAACTACGACTTGCAGGTGTCCTTCGCGGACGCCTCTGGCGAGGTGCGAAGCGCGACGGTGTCCTACGGGATGCTGTTCGGCTCGCTCGATGTCGACGCCCCGCTCGAGGTGCGCTTCGACCCCGCTGCTCCCGGGCGCGTCGCGCTGAGCTGGGCGCAGGATGTGCTCGTGGCGCGCTGGCTCCAGGTCCTCTTCGTCGGCGCCGTCATGGTGCTCGGCTTCGGAGGCTTCCTCGGCTGGGCGGGTCACAAGGCGCTGCAGCGCTTCCGGGATGTCCGCGCCGCGGCCGCACGGCCCGAGCTCCAGCTTCTCGGTGTGCTTGCGTATTCCGGCGAAGTGGAACACTCGTTCCGGGCGAAGTGGAACACCCGTTCCGGCCATGTGGAACAGTCGGAGCGTCAGCGACGCTGGCCGGGGTTCACTTCGCCCCCTTCTTGGGACGGGTAGCCCATGAACCGCACGCCGGGCCGGCGCAGAACCGATTCATCTCCAGGGGACACACGCCTGCCTGGCCCAGGCCACCATCCCTGGCGGGGCGGGGCACCGGATGAGGACTGCAGTGGTGGTGGGAGCAGCAGCCCCTGCTGTGGCTCAGCACCACGTGCTTTGGGGTGGCCCCTGCGCCGGGGCCAGCGTCGCAGGCCGAGTGGGCAGTCCCAGGTGCTCCAGAATGGAGCGCACCCCGCTGGGTGCTGTCACGTACGCCAACACCCGGCGCCTGCCTCCACACCCGGCACAGGCGAAGACGTCCAAAACGAACTGGCGGCGGGGAGAATTCGCGGTGAGCGTCCCTCTCTACTCCTTCCCGCCGCGTGTCGTGCCGGATCGCGTCCCTCGAGTTCTTTGACACCCTCTCCGGCGCACGCGCGTCAGGAAAAGTACCCGCCTTCCCGCATGTCCGTCAGGAGGTCTGGTCCTCGTGGGCTCCATCCCAGTGTGTCGCGGGTGCGCGCGCTGGAGGTCGGGTTGTCGATGGCGACGAAGCTCGCGAGCCAATCGAAATGCGTGCGTGCTTCGTCCTCGCCAATGGCCCGAACAGGAACGCCGAGCCCCTTGCCGATCCCCTCGGCGATCGCGCGCAGCGTCAAGCCTTCTTCGGCGACGCCATGCAGGCACGTTCCAGGGGGGGCGTTCTCGAGCGCGAGTCGAAAGAGACGCGCGGCGTCCAGCCGGTGCACCGCGGGCCAGCGGTTCGCTCCATCGGAGACGAAGGCGGAGAGACCCGTGCGGCGTGCGATGCCGATCAGCGTGGGCACGAAGCCGTGATCGCCGGTGCCATGGACGGAGGGCGGCAGCCGCACGACGCTGGAACGCACCCCGCGACGGGCGGCCGCCAATACGGTCGCCTCCGACGCGGCACGTAGGCTGGCCGCGCTCCCGGGCGCGGGCGCGTCCTCTTCCGTGCCGATGCGGCCGGGCGCCAGCAGCGCGGTGCCGGACGTGGACACGAACGGCTTGCCCGACCCCTCCAGCGCGCTGGCCAGCGCCTCCACCGCACGCCGGTCCGTCTCGCAGGCGGCCGCATAGGAGGAGAAGTCGTGGACGAAGGCCGTGTGGATCACGCCGTCGCACGCCCGGGCGCCCGCGGTGAGACTTCCGGGATCCGTCAGTTCGCCCCGATGCGCCTCGCCGCCCAACCGCGCCAGGGCAGCGGCGGAGGTGTCGCTCCGCACCAGTCCGAGCACCTGGTGCCCCGCCGCGATCAGCTCGCGCACAATTGCTTCACCGATGAAACCCGTCGCTCCCGTCACGAAAACACGCATGTCTGCCTCCTGATGTCGTGGGCGTGTTATGGGGCGCGGCCGCGCGGCGGAAAAGTCGATATCTTATACGGGTATGAGCACTAACACCGTGCCGGGTTCGGAACTCTCCTTGGGCGACTTCCTCCGCGACCGTCGGGCGCGCTTGTCACCAGGACCAGGCGCTCGGGGCCGGCGTCGAACGCCGGGGCTCAGGCGGGAGGAGGTGGCGACGCGGGCAGGCGTCAGCGTCACCTGGTACACGTGGCTCGAGCAGGGGCGTGGAGGCCCCCCTTCAGACGATGCGCTGGAGCGAATCGCCCGCGCACTGGAGCTCGACGCGGCGGGCCGCGAGGTCCTGTTCCTGCTCGCCCGGCAGCGGCCACCGCCGCTCCATCCAGCCGCGCCGCCTTCGGTCACGCCCTCCTTGCAGCGCGTGCTCGACGCCCTGCCGACCAGCCCCGCCTATGTGAAGACGCCGACGTGGGACATCGTGGCCTGGAACGCGGCGGCACTCGCGGTGCTGGCCGACTACGCCTCAATGCCGGTCCGCGAGCGCAACGTGCTCAGGCGCCTGTTCGGCGACCCGGCCGTGCGCGCCTCGCTGCCGGATTGGGAGGAGCATGCGCGCTTCGCGCTCTCGGTCTTCCGCATCGATGTCGCGCGCGCGGGAGGTGGCTCCGAAGCCGCCGCGCTCGTGGCCGAGCTCCAGTCAACCAGCGCCGACTTCCGCCGGCTCTGGGCTGAGAACGACGTGCGCAACCATGGGGCAGGCCTGAAGCGCCTCCACCATTCCGTGGCTGGACCGATCACGCTCGAGTACTCGGCCTTCGCCGTCGATGGCGCGGACGGGCTGAGCATGGTCGTCTTCACGCCAGTCACACCGGCCGATGCTCGGGCGGTAGAGCTGCTTCTCTCACGCGGACCTCCGTCTGCCTGAGTCGGTGGTGGGCCGCTCTCAGGTGTGGCGGGCGATGAAGCGCCTGAGCTCCTCGTCGATCTCGTGGTTCTCGGGCGCGTCGCCGAAGCCGAAGCCGAAGCCGCGGTGGGGCATGGCCTCCCAGACGTGCAGCTCGGCCTCGAGGCCAGCGCGCCGCAGCTTGCGGTGCATCAGCACCGAGTTGGAGAGGAACAGGTCGCGCGTGCCTGATTGGATGAAGGTCGGCGGGAAGCCGGGGCCGAAGTCGGCGAACAGCGGCGAGACGTAGGGCGCGGCGAGGTCGTGGCCTCCCGCATAGAGGGCGTTGCACTCCGGCAGCCCGCCCTTCAGCGTCACGTCCAGCAGCACGTTGGTCTGGAAGGTGTCGCCAGACTCCGTGAGGTCGACCTCCGGCGTCAGCAGCGCCACGGCGGCCGGCAGGGGCAGGCCCCGGTCGCGGATCATCAGGGTGGCCGCCGCCGCGATGTTGCCGCCAGCCGAGGCGCCGCCGATCACCACCTGGGCCGGGTCCCAGTCCTCGAGCAGCTCGCGGTAGACGGCGAAGCAGTCCTCGGGTGCGGCGGGGAAGGGATGGTCCGGCGGCATGCGGTAGTCGACCGACACGGTGGTGATGCCGAGCCGCTCGGCGTTCACCGCGGCCTCGGCCTTGGCGTAGGCCCCGCCGCCGAACACCAGGGCACCGCCGTGCAGATAGAGGTAGAGCCGCCGGGCCGCCGCCGCATCCAGGCCAGGCGGGATCGCGACGTAGCAGGTCACGCCAGCGATGGACCGGGTCTCGACCCGGCAGCGGGTCTCGCCCAGCATCTGCTCCACCATCGGCGCCCACATGGCGTTGCTGGCGGAGACCGCTCGGCGCCAGCCTTCGAGGTCGTCGGGGGCGGGGTGGCGCGCGGGGTGGACCTGGGCCGGCGTCGCCGCGCTGGCGGCGAGGGCGGCGCGGGCCTCGGGGCTGATGGTTTTCGGCGGGAAGAGCTCCCGAGCCGGCAGGGTGATGGGGACGAGCAGGGCGCGATCGGCTGTCTGGTCAGACATAGGCGCCATCTAAGGGCTCGTGGCCTATCCGGGTAAATGTGTGAGGTTATCCAGGTATATTGGCTAATAGCCTGCGGAGTCCTCCCCGTGGAGCGCCAGCACCCGTGGCTCGTCCCGGCTCACCGGGGAGGGACTATCTGTATCTACCCGGGGTCTCTTCATTTCAGGAGGGTTTGGGCCGTACGACTCCTGATGGATGGAAGGCGTCGTGGTCAGTCACTCCGGGGGATTCAAGATGTTGGACATTCCAGGTTACAGGCTCATGGGCACGCTGCGAGCCAATGGCTCGAACGTACTCATCCACGCGGTGCGTGAGTCCGATGGCCTGTCGGTCATCATCAAGACGCCCGTGGTGGAACTCTCAGGCCAGCGAGAGAGCGCCCCCAAGCAGGTGAGGAGGAGAGGAGCGTGACGCGCCCCCAGGTAGGAGCAGAGGAGGCGAGCGTGGCGCCTGAGGCAGGGGCGAGGCAGGAGCCGAGGAAGGAGAGGACGCCGCCAGGAGACTTTCGCGGGGCTGCTGCGCGGGACCTTCGCGCTGGACGGGCTTCGCCTGCGTCAGGTGTGGAGGCAGGCGGCGGGTGCTGGCGGACGTGAACGAGGCGGAGGGGTGCGAGCGATTCTGGAGCACCTGGGCCTGCCCACGGCAGGTGCGAGGCTGGCCCCGGCGCACGGGCCCCTCCACGCCTCGTGGTGTTGAAGCTCAAGCCGCCAGCGCCAACAGAGCCAGGCCCCTGCCGCGCACCTCATGGGAGGGCGGCCTGGGCCGGCGTGTACCCCAAGGGGCAACGCGGCTTCTCCACCCGCCTGGCTCACTGCTCGGGCGGGCCCCCGTCAGCGGCCCTCCTCGCCACCTCCGCTCCAGGCCGCCACCTCTCAACAGGGCTCCTATCCGTCCTATACTTTTCGTTCGAAGTAACCAACGCCATGCTTGTAGAGAACGACGCGGCGGATGGGCAACGACCGGGACATGCTCACGGCTCCGACAAGGAATGGGAGGATGGGATTTCACCCTGGTGTATCAGGTCCGCCATCTTCCTGGAGGGCGCCAGTTCGGCGCGAGCCTGCTCAGCCCGCAGGAGGGAGGAAGTAGGGATAGGCCAACGTCGTGGCGCTCGCCGCCTCCAGACGGGCCACCTGCTCGGGCGTCAGGTTCCAGCCCACCGCCCCCAGGTTCTGCCTCAACTGCTCCTCGTTGCGCGCCCCGATGATGACGTTGGCCACCGTCGGCCGCTGCAACAGCCAGTTGATCGCCACCTGCGGCACCGTCCTGCCCGTCTCCTTGGCCACCTCGTCCAGCGCATCCACCACCCGGTAGAGGTACTCGTCCTCCACCGGCGGCCCCATCTGCACCGCCGCCGCCGAGCGCATGCGGCTCGTCTCCGGCAGCGGCTGGCCGCGGCGTATCTTGCCCGTCAGCCGACTCCATCCGAGCGGACTCCAGACGATGGCGCCCACGCCCTGATCGAGCCCCAGGGGCATCAGCTCCCACTCATAGCTGCGCCCGACGAGCGAGTAGTACGCCTGGTGCGCCACGTAGCGCGAGAGGCCGTACTTCTCGGACACGGCCAGCGACTTCATCAGGTGCCATCCCGGGAAGTTAGGAGGCTCGGAAAAATAAATGTTCCATTGTGCGTGAAATTCAAACCACGTTGGGTATGAATACGTAGTTCCATTCCCCATGGAACTTGTTCCTTTTTATTCGGAGCGACTCCATCTCATGGTTGGTTACCTTTATGCCAAGAGGGTAGTCGTCCGTATCGAGTGCTGCCTGAATGTGTAGGCCCTTTTCGGTAGTCGTGCTCCCGATGAGGTTGACGACGATCTCTCGACTCTCCAGGGGACGCCCTCTCCAGTTGTGGGTGATGTGGCAGAACATCCGATGCTCTATCTTGTTCCACTTGCTCGTTCCGGGCGGTAGGTGGCTGACGCTGATTCGCAGCCCCATCTCGTCCGCCAGGTGCTGCAACTCCACTTTCCACAACCGAGCACGAGCGCTGTTGCTGCCACCGCTGTCTGCGATGATGAGCAACTCCTTCGCTCGCGCGTAGCGCTCTCGGCCCATCTCCAACCACCAGGTTCGGATGGTGGACGTGGCGAAGGCGGGCGTGTCGTGTGTCACCCCTACGCTCACCCATCCCTCATTGGCGCCCACGTCATAGACGCCGCACGGCAGGACTTTACCCAACTCCTTATCTACGAAGTCGTATACCCGAACCTCGGACGGCTTGGCTTTCGGGTGCCACTCCCTTCCTGCGTTCTTGAAGTCCCCCACCAACTCCTTTTTCTTGGCATCCACCGAGATGACAGGCTCTCCGCGCCGGTGGAAGGCCCGCACCAGCGCGTTGATGTGCTCGAATTGTGCGTTTCGGTCGGGATGCTTGCCGCCCTCACGCGTTTTGCGGTTACTCTGGAGGCTGTAGCCCGTCTGGCGCAGAAGTCTCCCCACGGTGCTGGGATCGATGGCATGGCCTCGATGACTCAACTCAGCGGCCAGTTTCACGGTGCTCTTGCAAGTCCAGCGCAAGGGCGACATCGGATCGCCGCGCGTGGCTGGCTCCACCAACACCTCGAGGTCCGACAGCAACGTTGTGTCTTTCTCTGTCGCTTTCTTCCGGCCTCCACCATGGCGGCGTGCGCGGTGGATGTCGAGAGTCACCCCCTGTTCAAGCTCTTTCAACCCCCGCCGCATTGCCGACCGGGACAGTCCTGTGGCCTTTGCCACCAAACTGATGCCTCCCCTTCCCAAGGACCTGGCCTCCGCAGCCGCCCAGCGCCGACGAACCGCCTCGTTCATTCCCGCACGCAGCGCCTCGAATTTGCGTTGAACAGCCTCTATCGATGGCGTTACGTTCATCTGTCACCCGTCTGCTGAGTTCAGACACTCAACACGCCGTGTGGAACATTTATTTTTCCGAGCCTCCTATGTCCAAAAACTTCGTGGACACTCCACTAGTACTACAGCAGCACTTCGGCCTTCCCCCTCGTCTCTTCCTCCATGCATACCCCAGGTGCTGTGGCTCCTTGTCCAGCGAGCAGGCGCAACACGATATGGTGAGGCGGGCGACCATCTGCTGCTGTAGTACTAGATTGTAGCCCGTCCTAATTCATCAAGGAGGGGAAGGTGTCGAAGGAATCGTTCTGACATCTCGTCTCCTACGAGTCTCTGACACGCTTCCTGCTCTCTCCATGGAAACAGTGGACTCACGTACGTACGTATGTATGTAAGTGAAGCCCTCGGGGCACCTTCACTGATCACTGCCCGAGCGACTGGGGCGGCGACTTAGCGCTGAAGGCGGGCACGTAGCACTCCCCCTGGTGCTCGTGGAGGGAATCCGGGCACGGGGCTTTCAGCCTGTGAGGTATCCAGCACGCGCCGATGAGTTCTACCTCGGTATAGCGGGTACATGGAGGGCGTTTCTGTCCTTTGTAGGGCTCTTTCGGCAGAGGCCGGGCGAGCACGGTTTGCCCTTGGGGCGTTGTGGTATCCACGAGCCCCTTATCAATAAAAGGAACAGGCACCTCGGCTGCCGTGGGCACCTCGTGACTCATGGCCGCTGGCGAGGCGCCCGGGGGCGATGCCAGACGCACCAGCGCGAAGAGCAGGGCGCACACCGTGGCGGCGCTCACCATGCCCAACCCCAGGCGCCACCGGAGGCGGGGCTCGTGGGTATCGGCGACGTCTCGAGCCATGCGCCGCACTTCCTCGAGCACACTCTCCAATGTGAGCAGCAGCGACTCCGCCGACTGCTTGTCCCGGGCCCTGGCCCAGGCGGAGTGCTCCACTTCCATGGCGGAGTAGCCCCGTGAGGCCCAGGAGCCGAGGAGCACCCACCAGTCCCTTGGCGGTGCCGCGCCCTCCTCAGCGGCGTGCTTGCGCACCAGGGCCGTGGCCCCGCTCGTCTCGTGCGTGGCCAGGTAGAGTTCCACCTGGCTGTCATGAGATTGCTGCACCTGCTCCTGGAGCAGGTACGGCCCCAACCGCTCCGGTTCCTCCCCTACCGTTTCGGACTTCTTCTCCTCGTCCATGCGTGCTCCTCACTGGCCTCTCCGCATGCTGGAGGCCAGATGCTCTTGTTCGCATGGACCGGGCCCCACATCCAGGAGGTACTCGGTTCGTCAGGTGGAGGCCTACTCACAGGTGCACTCTCGCGGGGATGGGTGTCGAAGAGTTCGGCTCGACACCTCGTCTCCTACGAATCGTCTGATACCCATCCTGGGGCAGGTGGACCGGGGCAACCTGCACCGCCGCATCAAGGCGCTCGGCATCCCCGCAGCGTGAAGCCAGGGACGTTTCATTCCCCCAGCCAGTAGAGGCCGCGCCGGGTGCGCAACACCTGCTCCAAGAACTCCGAGAAGGAGTTGGCGACTGGCCCGCGGTAGTCCGGGTCCGGCCATGTCTCATGACACCCATCAATGAGCGGATACCGCCCGTCTATCTGTCGGCTCACGTCCAGGGCGACATAGTTGCCGTCACGCACGTTCGGTCAGGTCCAAGTCCTTGGCCACCTGGGGCAGGCTCACCTTCCTCGAGGGCTGAAGAGCAGTCGATAAATCCCTCGCGGGAGCAGAGCGCGATCAGGAAGTGGAGGGGAGGGCGGAGGAAATCGCCCATCCCGAGGCGCGGAGTTGGAGGGGGGGGTTGTACAGGTGGGAAGCAGGCGAGAGCGGGATTCAACCACACAGCCCGGGGGCTCATCGCCTGGTTGGAGCCTGAGAGGCCCGGTCACACCACACGCGGCAGGGGGCTGGCCGTCAGAAGCCAGCAGGCAAGGCGGTGACCTGGTCCACCGGCACCGGACTGATGCCGCCACCGAGAGAGGCCGCGTTGCCTGGAGCCAGCTCGAGGAGGTGAGCCGGCTCGGCAAGCGCGCTCTGGCGCGCCAGCAGCGCATCCACCAGAGGCTGGCCGTGTGCGGCCAGGTTGTGCGCCAGGGCCACCAGCAAGGCGACACACTTCACCTTGTCCAGCCCCCGCACCGTCACCTGCGTCAGGCCATAGCGCCCCTTCACCTGCGCGTTGACGTTCTCCACCAGGCCGGCGCGGGCCTTGTACTGCTCCTTGGCCTCGTCGGTGCGCATGCGCTCACGCCACGCCTCTACCTCGGGGGAATGGTCCCCCTGCTGCCCGGCCTGGGCCATGCGCTCGGGCACCGAAATGAGCGCTTCAACCCCCTTGGCCGCGCACTGCTTCACGTCTGCGCACGTGGCATGGCCGCCATCGGCCAGCACGCGCTCGGGCACCTGGCCCGTGCGTTGCTCAATCTGCTCCACCATGGGGCTCACGCTGCCCATGTCGCTGCCCTGGTTGGTGACTTCCACTCCCACAATCGTTCGCGGCCCTCCCAGCGCCTCCCCAGCCACCGCGAATTGCAGGTTGTAGGCGGGTCGGAAACCCCCATCGGCCATCTTCATCACCCGTGCATCCGCATCCGTGGAGGAGGCGCGCACCTTCTCCTTGTCCGCCCCCTTCTTCCTGGCCTGCTGTTGCTTTATCGCCTCCAGCGCCGCGTCCACCCGCGCCTGGTAGTCACGCGCCTTGGCCTCTCGTGTCGCCTGCTGCCCACGCGTCAGCTCCGGGTCGTCCTTCTGCGCCAGCACCGCTTGCAAGTGCAGCTCGGCCTGCTCCTGGCACTCCCGCAGCGACTGCTCCCGCCGGAACGAAGGCGCCGAGGCACTGGCCCTCACCCGCGTGCCGTCCTGCGCCACCTGCTCCAAACTCACCAGCCCCTGCTGCAACAGCACCGAGAGCACGTCGGTAAACACCTGCTGCAACACCTCCAGGTGCTCCACCCGGAACTGGCTCAGCTTGTCGTGGCTCACCTTCACTCCACCGGCCAGCCACTGGTACGCCCTGTCCTCCTCGCACCGGCGCGCCAGCTCCGTCGCCGTCCCCACTCCCTGCTGAATCCCGTACACCCACAGCGCCAACAGCAACCGGGGACTTGTCACCGGGCGTCCCGCATGTCCCTCCACCGCCTTGGCCCCGGCCAGAAAGCCTCTCAGGTCCAACGCCTCCACCGCCGCCGCCACTACCCGCACCGGGTGCTCCGGCTCCACCAACTGCTCCGGCATCTGCTTGAACAGCCAGCCTTGCGACCTGTCCGGCTCTTTCGTCCGGACTCTTCCCTCTGCTGCCCGCGCTTTCTTCTGGCTCACTCCCCCTGCCTACTTCACATGGTACCTCTTGCACCCGAACCCCAGGGGTGGGGCTTTGCCTTCCCCACCCACCTTTGGATCACCCAGCTTTCACTTCCTGGGATTTATCGAGCGCTCTTGAGGCCCGGCGCGCGGTCCTCCCCGCTCACCGGGCGGGGGGCGCTCCCGTGGGAACCTGGGCGGCGTCCATCTCCGCGAGCCCCGCGTAGACGGCATCCCGGATGGCGGCCGGGAACGCCCCGGGCAGGCCCTCGATGGCCGTGTTCGTCATCACGACGACGCTCAGGCGCTGCTTCGGATCGACGAACCAGTAATGCCCGTAGGCGCCTCCCCACTGCCAGGTGCCCACGGATTGGGGCGTGCCCGCCAGGGTGGCATCCACGAGCACCGCGGCGCCGAAGCCGAACGTCCACCCCGGGCTTCCGGGCATCTCCAGCGTGCCGATCTGCCCGGTCGACATCAGGGTGGCCGTCGCGGGCTTCAGCACCGGTGCGCCGCCCGTGCGCACCGCCTCCAGGAACTTCAGGAAGTCCCCCGCCGTGCCCACCATGCCGCCGCCCCCCGAGGGAAACGAGCGGGCGTTGAACACCCGTCCGGGAACGAAGCGCATGCTACTGGCGCCCCAGGGCACGACGTGGAGTTCACCCATGCGCACCGGCTCGGGCTTGCCGTCCGCGTAGGGCGTGGCGAGCCGCTTGCGGTCCTTCACCGTGAAGCCGGTGTCACGCAGGCCCAGCGGACGGGTGACCAGACGCTCGACGACCTTGGGCAGCGGGGCTCCTCCCGCGCGAGCCACCACCGCGCCCAGCACGTCCGTGGCGACGGAGTACCCCCAGCGAGTTCCAGGCTCGTACGACAGGGGCACCGAGGCGATGCGGCGCAGGTTCTCCTCCAGGCCCAGCCCGGGCGCATCCATCCCGTTCGAGACGCCCGCGCGGTGATAGGGGCCGTCCTCCGGCTCGAGGAAGCCGTAGTTGAGTCCCGCGGTATGCGTCAGCAACTGACGCACCGTGATGACGGCCTCGCGTCCATCCGCGAGCCGGGGCCGGAAGTCGGGCAGCCACCGCGTCACGGGATCCTCCAGCCCCAGCTTGCCCTGGTCCACGAGCGCCAGCGCGGCCGCGGACACCAGGGGCTTGCTCATCGAGGCGAACCGGAAGATGGCGTCCTCTCTCATGGGGGTATGCGCCTCGCGATCCGCCTCTCCCGCGGCCCGGTGGTAGATGACCTGCCCATCCCGAGCCACCAACACCACCGTGCCGACCACCCGCTTGTCGGCCAGCGCCTGATCAATGACCGCGTCCAACCGCGCCGACACCGCGCGCTCCTCGGCGACGGCCAGCCCGCTCAGCAGGAGCCCCAGCGTGACGGCGGTGAGTAGACTTCCAACCTTCGTGCGCATCGACGAACCTCCCTATATTCGTAGTGAACGTTCAGAAAATAGAGGCGGGTCGGGGGAATTTCAAAGTGATCGTTATGAAAAGAGCTAATTCCATGGAGGGCCGGGGCCGGGGTCGGCCTCGGGAGTTCGATCGGAGTGCCGCGTTGGAGCGGGCCATGGAGGTGTTCTGGGAGCGGGGCTACGAGGGCGCGTCCATCACGGATCTCACCGGGGCGATGGGCATCACCGCCCCCAGCCTGTATGGGGCCTTCTCCTCCAAGGCGGAGCTGTACCGGGAGGCCCTGGAGCTCTACCAGCGGACGCATGGGTCGGCGGGCGTGCCCGCCCTGGTGGAGGAGCCGACGGCGCGGGGTGCCATCACCCGCGTGTTGGAGGAGGCCGCGCGCGCGTTCGCCGACCCTCGGCATCCGCACGGGTGCATGGTCTCGACGGCGGTGCTCAACTGCGCGACGGAGAATCAACCGGTGGCCCGGTACGTGGCGGGGCTGCGCGAGGCCTCGCTGGAGCGGCTCCGGGCCCGGTTCCAGCGGGCCATCGCCGAGGGCGAACTGCCTTCCACCACGGATGTCGAGGGCCTCGCCCGGTTCTATGGCGCCATCCTCCAGGGCATGTCCGTGCAGGCCCGGGACGGCGCGAGCGAGGAGGAGCTGCGGAAGATCACCTCGCTCGCGCTGGCGTGCTTCCCCGGCAAGGGGGAATGAATGTCATGGCATCTCTTCGGATAAAGGGGGATGAACTCAGCAAGGACGGTCATCCATTGATGAAGCGAAACACCCGCGTTGAACCCCGCCCCGCCCCCTTCCCCAAGCGCCTGACGGTGGGCCTGCTGGCGCTGTCCCTGGGGAGTGGCGCGTGCTCCGACTCCTCGAATGCGGCCGCCAGCCGGGGGCCAACGTGCCCTGGACGGAGTACCAGGCGGAGGACGGCAGGACGAACGCGACGGTGCTCGGACCCAGCCGGACGCGCTATGACCAGGCGCTCATCGAGGCCGAGGCCATCGGGCGCAAGGCGGTCCGCCTGGACGAGACGGGCGACTACGTGGCCATCACCACGAAGAAGGCGGCCAATTCCATCGTCGTGCGTCTGTCGATTCCGGACTCGCCGGACGGCGGTGGCATCGATTCGACCCTGGGCCTCTATGTGAATGGCAAGCGCGTCAAGACGCTGGGGGTGACCTCGCGCTACTCGTGGGTTTATGGCGGCGAGGCGCTGAACACCCCAACACCCCCAGCGCTGGCGAGCCGCATGCCTTCTTCGACGAGACGCGGGCGTTGCTCGAGCCGATTCCGGCGGGCGCGGAGGTGAAGCTCCAGAAGGACGCCCAGGACACCGAGGCGTTCTACGTCATCGATCTGGAGCAGGTCGCCGCGCCGCTCGAGAAGCAACAAGGGGGCAGGCGATCCCCCAAGCCACGACAACGTCTACCGCTACAACACGGTGCAGATGCCCTGGCGGGCCAACTGCTTCGCCCTCTACGGGGGCTACAACAACACCATCGAGAAGAGCGTGTGCGAGGACGTGCTCACCTACTCGGGCATCCTCATCGGCGTATAAGAAGGATGGGAGGCGTGTTGAGGGAGAGGGCTGGAGCAGAGAGGTGGAGGAGGGCCGCAGACGGGGGCCGGCCGAGTGGTGCGCCAGGCCGGTGGAGAGGCCGCGCAGTCCCCTTGGGGTACACGCCGGCCCAGGCCGTCCTCCCAGGAGGGGTGCGGCAGGGGACGTGGGCCTCTTGGCTGTCTTGAGCCTCAACACCACGCGGCCCGAGGGGGCGCTCGCGCCGAGGCCAGGCACGCACTCTTCGTGGGCAACCCCAGGTGCTCCAGAATCGCGCGCACCCCTGTTTCTCCCTTCTCGTACGCCAACACCCGCCGCCTGCCTCCACACCTCACTCAGGCGAACACTTCCACCGCGAATGTCCTGCGCAGCATCTCTGCCCAGTCCACTCGCGGCGTCCCCCTCCTCGGTTCCTTCCTGGTCGCTGCCTCAAGCTCCTCGCTCGCCTTCTCTCCTGCTTGGGGGAGCTCCACAATGGCTCGCACCCCTTGGCGAGCCTTCACATACGCCAGCACCCGGCGCCTGCCCGCGCAACGCCAGCACGCGAACACGTCCAGCGCGAACCTCCTGCGTAGTCGCCCTGCCCAATCCAGCCGCGGCGGTCGCTGCCTCAAGCGCTGGGGCTCGACGGGCTGGTGCGCCTCGAGACCGACGAGCGGCCTCCTTCGGTCGAGGTCTATCTGGTCTTTCACCGCGACGCCAAGAAGACGCCGCGGGTGCGCGTGGTGGTGCGCGAGCTTGAGGCCGAGCTTCGCCGTCACCTCGGCTGAAGCGTCACGGCCGAATCGCCTCGAGCGGCGCCGCGAGCGCCGGGGCCGCCGCGCGCATCATGTCGATCAAGACACGCGGTTCAGCCTGTTCGGTTTTCATGGATGAAAAGCAGATTACCATGAATGCGCATTGAGGGCCACTGGCTCCAAAACAATAATGGCGGCATGAAGATCGGACGCGGGATTCATGTGCTGTGCGCTGTATGGATAACAACGGGCACGCTCCTGGGATGCGGAGACGACCAGTCTGGAGAAAACGACCAGTCCAGAAGTTGCGCCAGGCTCGCGAAGATGCGTTTGACAGCGGCCCAGATTGGCTTGCCCACGAGTGGCGCAAAAATCGTATCGGCAGTGGAGGTTCCAGCGCGCACCGACGGGCAGGTCACGAAGCCGGAGCATTGCTTGGTCTCCGCAGAGGTGTTCCCCGTCGATTCGAGGGCACCGTCTATTCTCCTGGCAGTAGCCCTACCGACTCAGTGGAACGAGAAGGCGGTGTGGCTCGGTGGTGGCGGCTTCGACGGCGTCATTCCCGACGTCACGGGCAACTCACTCAACACGCTTGCACCGGCGCCGCTCGCGCGCGGATACGCCGTGTTCGCGAGTGATGGTGGACACCAATCGACAGCCGCCTCGCCCGGCACGGATGCCTCCGCGCTCGCAAACGAGGAGGCATACCGCAACTGGCTCTCCGATGCCCCAAAGAAGGTGCGTGACGTCGCGGGCCAGATCATCCGGACGTATTACGGGATCGACGCCGCGCGTTTCTACGCGGTGGGAAGCTCGACGGGCGGACGCGAGGCGCTGTTCGCGACGGCGCGCTTTCCAACCGACTGGGATGGAGCGCTCGTGTTGTACCCGGCGCGCAACGTGATGAATACGATGCTTGGCCTCACCGCGATGCTCAAGGCGTTGTCGGCTCCAGGGGCGTTCCCGAACACGGCAAAACGCAAGCTCGTATGGGACGCGGTGCTGACCAAATGCGATGCTCTCGACGGTCTGGCCGACGGCGTGGTCGGCGACGTCGTGAGCTGCAGCAAGCAATTCGATGTGACGGCGCTGCGGTGTGCGGGCGGTGCGGACACCAGCGACGCGTGCCTATCTGACGCGCAGATTCACGCCTTCGAGACCATCGATGCCCCCGTACAGCTGGCGTCGCCGCTCGCCAACGGCGACACCGAGTTCGCTGGTTACAACGTGTACGCGGCTGCACAGGGCGTCGGGACCGATTCGCCGCTGGAGCGTCACGTACAGGCCGTCGACCTTGGCTCGCACGCACCGAGCTTTCCTGTCGATCCGCTCACCAATTCGTTCGCGGCGGCCTTCGTCGACAGCTTCATGCGCCACGTCATCGTCAAGGATCAGTCCTTCGACTACCGGACCTTCGACGTGCGGACGTTCGGCCCCTATGCTGCGCGCGTGCAGGAGCTGTCGGCGCTCGACGTGGGCGATGCCGATATGGGTGGGTTTGCCGCGCGGGGCGGAAAGCTTCTGTTGCTTCATGGCACGGGCGACATGCTGACGAGCCCGCGGACGACGGAGCGCTACGTGGAAGAAGTGCAGGCGTCGATTGGCGCGACGGCCACCGACGCGATGCTGCGCTACTACGAGGTTCCTGGGTTCCAGCACGCCGCCAGCACCGTCTTCCAGGTGTCGTGGGATGGTCTCGGCGCGCTCGAGAAGTGGATCGAGACCGGCAAGGACCCTGGTGACGACGAGGTCGTCACGGACCTGGCGGGCGTGGCGGGGCGCACTCGACCGCTCTGCAGGTATCCGACCTTTGCGAGGTATCGCGGGACGGGAGATCCGAACGACGCTGCATCGTTCGAGTGCGCGGCGCCCTGACGCGGCCGATCGACCGCGCGCGGGCGGCTCGCTTTGCGTCCGCTGATGCCGCCGGAGCTGATGCCGCCGAAGTATAGGACGGATAGGAGTCCTGTTGAGAGGTGGCGGCCTGGAGCGGAGGTGGCGAGGAGGGCCGCTGACGGGGCCGGCCCGAGCAGTGAGCCAGGCGGGTGGAGAAGCCGCGTTGCCCCTTGGGGTACACGCCGGCCCTGGCCGACCTCCCATGAGGAGCGCGGCAGGGGCCTGGCTCTGTTGGCGCTGGCGGCTTGAGCTTCAACACCACGAGGCGTGGAGGGGCCCGTGCGCCGGGGCCAGCCTCGCACCTGCCGTGGGCAGGCCCAGGTGCTCCACAATCGCTCGCACCCCTCCCGCCTCGTTCACGTACGCCAGCACTCGCCGCCTGCCTCCACACCTCACGCAGGCCAACACCTCCACCGCGAAGGTCCTTCGTAGTAGCCCTGCCCAGTCCACTCGCGCCCTCCGCTCCTTCCTCGTTTCCTGCCTCGCAGCTGCCTGGGGCGCCACGCTCGCCTCCTCCTCTCCTGCTTGGGGGACCAGAAATGGCCGCAGTCGTGCGCCTGGAGCGAAGACGCCGTGGAACCTTGTGAGGTTTGCCCGAGGCGGAGGCACCAGGGACGCCACACGCCGTAAAAGTTCCAGCCCGGTGAAGAGCAGGTGCGTCGTACCGTCCGGCAGCGGGCGCTTCATTTGGTAGGCGATGCGGCCATCCTCCGCTCGTGACAAACGCTCCAGCGCCAGTGCACCGCGCGCTCCGTAGCGGCATAGCCGCTCCAGACCCTGCCTGTCGTTGGCGTGCAGGTGCGTGTTGGCGTGCAGGGAGAAGCCCTCCATGAAGGCGCATCGGGGCTGCTTTCGGGGAGGGGGCCGCACGTCCACCTCCGTCCAGCGCAGCCGCCGCTGCAGGGAGTGCGCCTGGTATGCCTGTAGCGCGTCCTCGGGGCCTTGCGCGGGCAGGGCTCCTCTTTTCTCCAGCAGGCGCAGCACCCGGTGGCGCACGACCTTCAGCAGCCGCTCCACCTCGCCTTGCGTGGGCGGAGGCAACGGCTCGAAGCGCACGCCGCCCTCCCGCGGCACGAAGACACCGTCCGGCACCAGCGAGTGGAAGTGCGGAGTCACCTGCAAGGCGGAGCCGAAGAACTGGATGAACGACACGGCCCCGGCCTGCCCACCGCGCAGGCCCTGCCGCCGTGCCCTTCGGCGCTGCAGGGCAAACACTGCGCGCAGGAAGACGGTGAGGACGTCCGAGAGCAGTCCCACGTCCTTGAGCAGCACCCACCGCACCCGGCTCGGACGGGGACAGGTGCATGGAGATGAGCTGGGCCGTCTGGGGGTCCACCACCGCCGTGCCCTTCATCCGCTTCTGGTCCTTCTTGCGCGGGGTGATCTTCACCGTGACCAGACCCTCGCGAGGACCCGGGGCCTGCTCGAACTGGTATTCGTCGCGGACCTGGGGGTGGAAGGGCGAGAGTTGCCCGCGCGGATCCTCGTTCTGCTTCTGGTCCTGGGGCTCGGCCTTGAGCTGGCTGATCAGATCGCCCTCTTCCTTCTCGGAGAGCTTCTTGCGCGACAGCACTTTCGTTCCCGAGCGGATGACTTCATAGGTGCGGGTGAGCCGCCCCTTGCTCTTGCCCTCTTTGTCCAATTGCTCCGTGACCGAGTTCTCGATGACACGGCAGCCGGGAACGGTCAGCTTCTTCTCCTCGGCTTCACCGAGCCGGTTGAGGAGATCCTGCAGGGGCACCTCCGCTCAAGCAGAGGCGGCGGAGATCAACACCAGAAGAATGAGCGCGCGCATGGCGTCCCCAACCTAGCCACTTCCGGGCAACTCCAGAGCTGGCCCGGGAGTCCCCGGACCAGCAACTGCGTTGCATTGAACAAGAAGGGGCGCGTCCTGGTGCGCCCGAGTGTTCGAATTCCGTCGGGGACAACCTGGGAGGCCCAGTCATCTCAAGGGTTGTTGGGCTTTTCCTTGCCGCGTGGCAAGAGGTGCCAACGACCCTGCACGGGAGATACTGGCGTGAAGCGACCCCCCCTCAATGCCCCGTGGACCATCAGCATCAAGCGTGCGGATGCGGCCTGCCTGGCGCGGCTTGCCCATTGTGACTTCTCATTCGAGGTGACGGCTGAGGCGACTGGACCGTTCGATGGCGACAGCATCGGGCCGATCGTTCCAGTCGTGCCTTGTTACATCAAGAGCTATGGGTTCGACCCCGATGAGCTGGCTGACTACCTTGGCCGGACGGATCGTACTCTCTTTGTCGCCGAGGCAGAGGGCTGTCCCATTGGCTATGCCGCCGTCTCCCAAGGCTGGAATCACTATGCCATCATCGACGACATTGCCGTGGACGCTGCTCATCGAAGATTTGGCGCCGCCCGCCTGTTGATGGACGCAGCTGTGGAATGGGCGGCCCATGCCGGAGCGCGGGGCGTGCGGCTCGAGACGCAATCGAACAACATCGCGGCCTGTCGCTTCTACAAGCGGTATGGCTTCGTGCTAGGCGGATACGACCGTTATCTCTATCAGGCGCTACATCCTGGCACGCGGGAAATTGCCCTGTTCTGGTACCTGCTGCTCCCAATGAAGGGCGCTGCAGAGCTTTGACAGGCTTCATCGGGTAGTGCACTATCGTTCCGCCGCACGGGCGGCACGCGGCTCGCGTATCAATCAATGAAAAACTCCGCATAAGGACACAAGGAAGTGTCATGCACCGGAGTCACGCGGGTTTTCGGGCGGCAGGTCGGCATCCTCGATGTTGATGCCCGCGACGCCCAGGCGCGCGACGGAGGTCACGGCGGCGACCACTTTCTCCGGCGTGTTGCCGAAGCCGTGCTCCATGTCGAGGGTCAGGAGCACATCGATGGCGCGGGTGATGACGCTGGCGGTCTGCAGCAGGCGTTCGAGCGGCAGGGCGTGGCCGCCAATGCGCCCCCATTTTTCCCTAGGCCTCTTCCCGAGGCATTTGGTCTAATGTTCGAACAAATTCCTTCTCGCCCTTTTTCACGTGCCACCTTCCGAACATGCAGAAGCCCTGACGGGCAATCAGAGTCTCATCAAGCGAATCAACAGTGCGGCGATACTCCGGTTGGTGAGGCAGGAGGCGGGCCTGTCGCGGGCGGACCTCGCCAAGCGCAGTGGGCTGACGAAGTCCACCGTCAGCCTGCTGGTGCAGGACTTGATCGACGAGGGCTGGTTGTGCGAGTCCGAGGCGCCCGTATCCAACGCCGTGGGCCGGCGCCCAACGCCCCTGCGGCTCGACCCCTCTCGCCTGGCGCTCATAGGTGCCGAGATCGGCGTGGACTACCTGAACGTGGTCGCGTGCAACCTCCAGGGGGAACTGCTCGGCTCTCGTCAGCAACCGTATTCGCCCTCGGACCTGGGCTCCACGCTCACGGCGCTTGCCGGGCTTGTCGCTCAACAGGACGCTTCGCTGTGCGCCCAGGGCTGGCGCGTCCTGGGGATCAGCGTCGGAGTTCCAGGAACCGTAGATGTGCACGGTCATCGGGTGGGCGTGGTGCCAAACCTCGGCTGGCACCACCAGGACATCGAGCAGCCGCTGTGTGAGGCGTTGAAGAGAGCCGGCGTACGCCAATCGCCGGTGAAGGTGCTGAACGAAGCCAACGCCGCGGCGTTGTCCGAGTACGTCTTTGGCACTGGCGCCCAGACGAACTCACTCGTCTACCTGAGCATGGGCATTGGCGTAGGCGGGGGGATCGTTCTCGGAGATCGGCTCCACCTCGGTCATGACGGCACGGCAGGGGAAGTCGGCCATACGGTGCTGCAACTCGACGGGCCGCCGTGCCGGTGCGGTAGCCGCGGCTGCGCTGAAACCTTCATCTCACAGCGGGCAGTCAGTCTTGATATTACGGGCACCCCAGACCCCGTGCTGCCAATCGGCGAACTGGCGCGTCGGGTGGCCGGGGGCGATGCGACGGCAGTGGCGGCCGCGCGTCGTGCAGGGCGCTACCTGGGCATGCTGATGCAGAACATCTGCAACATGCTCGACCCGGCAGTCCTCGTGCTTGGCGGCCCCATGGTACAGCTCGGCCCGGTCTTTCTTGATGCGGCCCGCGAGTGCTTCACAGGGCTGCAGGCGCGGTACGCCTTCCACACCACCGAAGTACGGCACTGCCGCTTCGGCATCAATGCTTGCGCTGTGGGCGCCGCAGGTGCAGTGCTGCATGAAGCCCTGATGGTCTGACGTCATCCCCCGCGGGTCGTCTGGGCCTCGGGTGAGCGCCGATGTGCTTTCACCATCGGCAGCGCACCAAAGAAATACAACCGCAGGTTGAAAAGCGATTGAGTACGCGTTTTCACGGTGTTCGCCCCATGGTCGGGGGCTGTGGTCGTCATGCTCGAAATCGTCCATTCGAGCACCACCACTGCTTCGGCGCGCTGCGTCAGCACCATCGGCACTCCTGAGGCGAACAGTTGTGAGACGTCCCCCCGCATTGGAGAGCAGCCAGCCCATCTGTTCAATGGTGTACTTCAGCTCCCCCCCGGGCCCGCGCGCGCTCACGGCCGATGGTTGCCACGGCCACGCAGGCAATGAATGACGCGCTATGTCGAATCCGTTAGCGACAGCACTCATGATGCGATGAGGGGGGCCTCTGATGATTTCCATTATTCTCCTGATTGACGGGCTTGGCGTTCGGCTCTATGGTTTGTTCATCGATCAAACCAATTCGGCAGTATCAACGCCAAGGCGCCAGGGGGCGCGCCAGAGGAGACGCACATGAGCTTGAACCGCAGGGCCACCCTGTTGTGGCTCGTCGTCATGGCAGCCGTGCCGAGAGTCGCAAACGCAGAGGGCCTGGTGGTAGGCGTCTCCTGGTCCAACTTCCAGGAAGAGCGCTGGAAGCGCGACGAGGCCGCGCTCAAGGCGGCCTTGCAGAAGCTTGGTGCGAAGTACATCAGCGCCGACGCGCAGGGTTCCAACGAAAAGCAGTTGTCGGACGTGGAGGGTCTGATCTCGCGCGGCGCCAACGCGCTGATCGTGCTTGCTTATGACTCCGACGCCATTCTGCCCGCTGTGCAGAGGGCTCGTCAGGAGAACATTCCGGTGGTGGCGTACGACCGCCTCATCCAGGACCCGGGGGTGCTGTATGTCACGTTTGACAACGTCGAAGTGGGCCGCATCCAGGCCCGCGAGGTGCTGAAGGTCAAGCCACAGGGGAACTACGTATTCATCAAGGGCTCGCCGACCGATCCCAACTCGGACTTCCTGCATCGCGGCCAGCTCGAGGTCCTGCAAAGCGCCATCCAGGCCGGAAAAATCAAGGTGGTGGGCGAGCAGTACACCGAAGGCTGGTCGCCGGAAGTCGCTCAGCGCAACATGGAGCAGATCCTCACGCGCAATTCCAACAAGGTTGACGCGGTGGTGGCCTCGAATGACGGTGCTGCTGGAGGCGCGGTCGCGGCCCTGAAGGCGCAGAACCTGACCGGAGTCCCGGTGTCCGGCCAGGACGCCGACATCGCAGCGCTGAACCGGATTGCCCGCGGCGAGCAGACGGTCACCGTGTTCAAGGACACCCGCGTGCTGGGCGAGGCGGCGGCCCATTTCGCGGTTGCGATGGCCAAGGGCACGAAGCCGTCGGCAATCCAGGGCGCGACCCTCTGGAACGGCGGTACCAGGAAGTTGCCTATTCCAGCGGTCTTCCTGAAGCCGGTACCTATCACGGCGGATAACCTCGACCACGTCCTCAGCTCGGGTTGGGCCACCAGGCAGCAGGTGTGCGCAGGCGCGAGCGGCGCGAAGGCCCCGAAAGCCTGCAGGTAGGAAACCGCTCGGCCTCGCAGCGGCGACGAGCGCTGCGAGGCCGTCTCTCCCAGAACACGCCCTCGCGATGCAAATCCTTCTCCGCAAGACGGGCTTTGACCCGCGCTTCAGTTCAATGGTCCTGGTGCTGCTCATGGTCTGGGCCGTCCTGGCGGCTCTGACCGAAGGCACCTTCCTCACGCCGCGCAATCTCTACAACCTGTCAATCCAAACATGCGTGACCGGCATCATGGCCTGCGGCATGGTGTTCCTGATCGTGGCCCGGCAGATCGACCTGTCCGTGGGTTCGCTGCTTGCCTTTACCGGCATGCTGATCGCTTACAGCCAGGTGCGGTGGTTTCATCCGGAAGCCAACTGGGGCTGGCTGCTGAGCATCGCGCTCGGCGTGGCGGCGGGCGTCGCCGTTGGGGCCTTTCAGGGGTGGTGGGTCGCCTACCGACAGGTGCCTGCCTTCGTCGTCACGTTGGCAGGCTACCTGATGTATCGCGGTGCGGCCTTCCTCGTCGCTGACGGGCAGACCATCGCGCCGCTGCATACCAACTACCAGGTCCTCGGTGGCGGCTTGTCCGGTTCGATCGGCGTGGGTTGGAGTTCGGCATTGGGTGTGCTCACCTGCATCGCCGTTGTCTGCCATCGCTGGCTCGTGCGTCGCACGAGCGCCCGCTACGGCGCCGAACAGCCCCCGCTGTGGGCCGACGTGCTGCGGGTGGTGTTGCAATGCGGCGCGATTGGAGCGTTCGTCGCGGTGATGAACAGCTATGTCGGCTTCGATGCACAGCAGAACCGGGTAGGAAAAGGGATCGCGGTGCCGGTCCTCATCTTCATCGGCGTCGTGTTCATGATGAGCTTCATCGCTGAGCGCACCCGTTTCGGACGCTACCTGTTTGCACTGGGCGGCAATCCGGAAGCTGCGTTGCTCTCGGGCATACCGACGTTCCGCGTGATGTTCTACCTCTTCATGCTCATGGGTGCGCTCGCCGCACTGGCGGCGATGATCACGACGGCGCGCCTGAATTCGGGGGCGAATTCGATGGGGCAGATGGCGGAGCTGTACGTGATTGCCGCGGCGGTGATCGGCGGCACCTCGCTCGCGGGCGGCGTGGGCTCGATCTCCGGTTGCGTGGTGGGGGCGCTGCTGATCCAGAGCCTGGACAACGGCATGGTGCTCATGGATGTCTCCAGCGCGAAGCGGCAGATCTTCATCGGCCTGGTGCTCATTGCCGCGGTGTGGTTCGACGTGGTCTACAACCGACGGAGCAATCGATGATTGGCCATGATGGTCGCCGGCCCCTGGTCGAAGTTCGCCGGCCCCTGGTCGAAGTTCGCCGGGTCACGAAGCATTTCGGCGGCGTCATGGCCGTCGATGGAGTGAATTGCGACCTCTACGCGGGAGAGGTGGTGGGCCTGCTCGGCCACAACGGCGCCGGCAAGTCGACGCTCATCAAGATGCTGTCCGGCGTGTATCCCCCGGACAGTGGCGAAATCCTCGTCAATGGCCGGCCGATGCGTTTCGGGAGTCCGCGAGAGGCGCGTGCCGCGGGCATCGAAACCATCCACCAGACCCTGGCGCTTGCTGACAACCTCGATGCTGCGGCCAACCTCTTCCTCGGCCGCGAGCTGATGACACCGTGGAGGACCCTGGACACGCCCCGGATGCAGCACGAGGCGCGACAAATCATTCAGCGGCTGAATCCCCATTTCACCGAACTGCACAAGCCGGTGCGCGCGATGTCCGGTGGGCAGCGGCAAACGGTGGCGATCGCGCGAGCGCTCTACTTCAATGCGCGGATTCTGATCATGGACGAACCGTGCGCGGCCCTCGGCCCGGCGGAGACTCGCATGGTGATGGATACGATTCGTCGCCTGAAAGCCGATGGTATCGGCATCTTCCTCATCAGCCACGACATGCCGGATGTCTTCGAGGTTTGCGACCGCGTGACCGTGATGAAGAACGGCAAGGTGGTGAGCACCGAGCGTGTGGCGGACCTGACGCAAGATGACGTTCTGAGCATGATCATTCTCGGTCGCCCGCCGCAGCGGCAGCACGCCACCACGCTCCCCCAGGTGACGCCCACTTCCTCCGCGGCCTCCATGGGGCCTGCATAGGCCGACCGTGCTCGTTGACCGAGCAGAGGGCAAAGCATGTTCATCGGCATGGATCTCGGTACCTCTGAAGTGAAGGTGCTGCTGCTGGACCGTGACCAACGGATCGTGGCCACCGCTCGCGAGCCTCTCGCTGTCTCGCGACCGCATCCGCTGTGGTCGGAGCAGGCCCCCCAGGAATGGTGGGACGCGACGTGCCGCGCCCTGGATGGGCTGGCCGCTGCCCAGCCGGCGGCCCTGCGCGCTGTCGAAGCCATTGGGCTGTCGGGCCAGATGCACGGCGCAGTGGTGGTTGATGCGCACGACCGGGTGCTAAGGCCGGCCATCCTGTGGAACGACGGACGCAGCGGCGCCGAATGCGAGGAGTTGATGCTCAAGGCGCCGCGCCTTACCGAGCTCGCGGGCAACCTGGCAATGCCAGGGTTCACGGCGCCGAAGTTGCTGTGGCTGAGGCGCCATGAACCCGAGGCATTCGCGCAAATCGCCACCGTCTTGCTGCCAAAGGACTGGCTGCGCCTACAACTGACAGGCGAGAAGGTGAGCGAGATGTCGGACGCCGCGGGGACACTGTGGCTCGACGTTGCCCGTCGCGACTGGTCCGATGAGCTCCTTGAGGCCTGCGGCCTGCACCGGCATCAGATGCCCACGCTGGTCGAGGGGTGCGAGCCGAGCGGGCGGCTCCTTCCGCAATGGTCCCGTCGTTGGGGCATCCCGCGGACCGCGGTGGTGGCGGGAGGCGCCGGAGACAACGCGGCGAGCGCGGTGGGCATTGGCGCCGTGGCGCCGGGCCAGGGCTTCTTGTCGCTCGGCACTTCGGGCGTGCTCTTCGTCTGCAATGACCGCTTCCGGCCCAACCCGCAGTCGGCCGTCCACGCATTCTGCCATGCGCTCCCGCGGCGCTGGCACCAGATGAGCGTGATGTTGTCGGCCGCCAATTGCCTCACCTGGGCGGCGAGGCTCACCGGACACGCCGACGTGTCGGCATTCCTCTCGCACATCGATTCGCTCACCCCCGACGCGATGCACCATGCGCCGCTCTTCCTTCCGTACCTGTCCGGCGAGCGCACGCCTCACAACGACCCGAATGCCAGTGGCGTGCTGTTTGGTTTGTTGAACGACCACGCAGCGGCGTCGGTGGCGTATGCGGTGATGGAGGGCGTGAGCTTTGGCCTGCGCGATGGCCTGCTCGCCCTGCGGCAGGGTGGCACCGCGGTGGAGCGCTTGTCTTTGGTGGGCGGCGGTGCACGCAGCGAACGCTGGGCGCAACTGCTGGCGGACGTGCTCGACCTCGAGCTTGTGACCCATGAAGGCAGCGAGGCAGGTGCGGCCCTCGGTGCAGCCCGTCTGGCCTGGCTCTCTGTGGGTGGCGACGAGGCCGCGGTGTGCCTCCCTCCCCCCGTGGCGCAACGATGGCGGCCTCGCGCGCCCGAGCATCGGCAGTACCTGATGCAACGCTACGAGCGCTTCCGCGCGCTGTACCCCGCGCTCAAGCGCCTGAACCCCCGATGATTTCATCCCTCTGAAAACAGGAGACCTACTGATGGGCAGCAGCTATTTCGCCGATATCAAGCCAATCCGTTATGAGGGGCCCGAAAGCGACAACCCGCTGGCCTTCCGCTGGTACGACAAGGACCGCATCGTGCTTGGCAAGCGCATGGAAGACCATTTGCGGTTCGCCGTGTGTTACTGGCACAGCTTCGTGTGGACAGGGCTGGACCCTTTCGGGGGCGAAACCTTCTTGCGGCCCTGGTTCACCGGCGGGAGCCCCATGGAGCTTGCGGTGCGCAAGGCCGAGGCCGCGTTCGACTTTCTCAGTCGGCTCGGCGTCCCGTACTACTGCTTCCATGACCGCGATGTCGCGCCAGAGGGCGCCACGCCGCGTGAAAGCCTGTCCAACTTCCGTCACATGGTGGAACACCTTGCCGCACACCAGCAACGCACCGGTGTCAAGTTGCTGTGGGGCACGGCGAACCTCTTCAGCCATCGTCGCTACATGGCGGGGGCCGCCACCAATCCCGACCCGGAGGTGTTCGCCATGGCCGCCACGCAGGTCAAGGCGGCGCTCGATGCAACCCTGCAACTGGGCGGCGAGAACTACGTCCTGTGGGGTGGGCGCGAGGGCTACGAAACGCTGCTCAACACGGATCTGCGGCAGGAGCTCGACCAGCTCGGGCGTTTCTTGAACCTGGTCGTGGACTACAAGCACCGTATCGGCTTCACGGGCACGATCCTTCTCGAACCCAAGCCGCGCGAGCCAACCAAGCACCAGTACGACTTCGATGTGGCAACGGTCTACGGCTTTCTGAAGCGCTACGGACTGGAGAAGGAGGTGAAGGTCAACATCGAGGCCAACCATGCGACCTTGTCCGGCCACAGCTTCGAGCACGAGATCGCTCTGGCACAGGCGCTCGGCATCTTCGGCAGCCTGGACATGAACCGGGGCGATCCACAGCTGGGCTGGGACACCGACCAGTTCCCGAACAACCTGCCCGAAACCGCCATTGCGCTCTACTCGGTGCTGCAGGGGGGGGGCTTTACGACCGGCGGGTTGAACTTCGACGCCAAGGTACGGCGCCAGTCGATCGATCCGACCGACCTGTTCCACGGCCACGTCGGGGCAATGGACCTCTGCGCCCGGGCACTCCTGGTCGCAGCGCGCATGATCGAGGATGACCGGCTCGCCAAGGCCGTTCGTGAGCGCTACGCCGGCTGGCAGACATCTTTTGGGCGAGACGCGCTCGAGGGTCGCCTCTCACTGGAAGCGCTCTCCGAGCGCGTGTTGAGCCGTAATGAAGACGTGACTCCGGTTTCCGGACGGCAGGAGGCGCTGGAAAACCTGGTCAACCGTTACATCTGATTGCACCGATCCGACTGAACCTCATCAGTCACATAGGAGAGAGACGACATGCTGACCAAACTGCGTGCCGCTGCTGCGACAGGGCTGCTGGGCGCCGCCGCAGGCGGTTGTGCCACGGCCCAACGGGCGACGCCCGCTGACCCCCAATTCCTGAATCAGCCGCTGATTTCGAGCATCTACACCGCCGATCCCTCAGCCCACGTCTTCGACGGCCGCATCTATCTCTACCCGTCCCATGACATCGAGGCGGGCGTGCCTGAGGATGACCTCGGCAGCCACTTCGCCATGCGCGACTACCATGTCTTCTCGATGGAGCGCGTCGGGGCGGAAGTCACCGACCATGGCGTGGTGTTGCGGCTCGAGGACATCCCCTGGGCCGGCCGCCAGCTCTGGGCTCCCGATGCCGCATACAAGGACGGCAAATACTTCCTGTACTTCCCGGCCAAGGACAAACAGGACATCTTCCGCATCGGCGTAGCGGTCTCTGACCGGGCAGAGGGGCCGTTCAAGGCCGAGCCGGAGCCGATCAAAGGCAGCTTCAGCATCGACCCGGCGGTGTTCACCGATACCGACGGGCAGTCCTACATGATTTTCGGCGGCATCTGGGGCGGCCAACTGCAGCGTTGGGCGACCGGAACCTACGAGCAGAACGGCTCGGTGACCGACCTGAAGCAGCCGGACAAGCCTGCGCTGATGCCCAAGATCGCGCGCATGAACGCCGACATGCTGACGTTCGCCGAGGCTCCACGTGACCTCTCCATCGTCGACGAAGCCGGCAAGCCACTACTCGGCGGCGATTCCGACCGGCGCTTTTTCGAGGGCTCCTGGATGCACAAGTACCAGGGCCGCTACTACCTGAGCTACTCCACGGGCGACACCCACCGGCTGGTGTATGCGGTCGCCGACAACCCGTACGGACCCTTCACCTATCAGGGTGTGCTCCTGGAGCCGGTGCAAGGCTGGACCAACCACCACTCGATTGTCGAGCACGATGGCAAGTGGTGGCTGTTCTACCACGACACCCAGCTCTCGGGTAAGACGCACCTGCGGAACGTCAAGGTGACTGAGCTGAACTACAATCCTGACGGTTCGATTCGAACGATCAATCCGATGCGCTGACGGCGCAGGAGCGGGGAGCCGCCTGGCTCCCCGTTCTGCTTTCAGAATCAACAGGTCAGAGGCGCGATGCGAGCTGGCGGGTCGAGGTTCACGGACCTCCCTCAGGTTTCGCGACGACGCGCTGGCAATTCCTCCACAATCGCAGCCACGGTATGGCCGGCTTCGACTCCGCCCCCACTTGCGGGAGCGACACAATACCGGTCACTTCATGAATTCGAATAAAACATGGAATCATCGATTGACATCGCGGCAATCCGAGACTATGAAGCCAAGCCAGAAGAACTGGCACCCCGCGTCCGAGAGCTTTGTACAATCCGTTGGCGTGCACCCCGCGAGGGGCTTCTTCTGCAATCGGCCAGGGTAGGCCGTGCGCTGTAATGAGGAAATCAGTCCGCTCGGGAAGTAGGTTCTAGCATCCAGCTTGCTATTGGTTGCTGCCGTATCATCTGTCATTCGCCTGCGCCACCAATGAAGCGTTGAGAGACCGCTCACCGAGACGGCGTCGATAGGATCCGACCGCAATGAATGGCGGTCGTGAGTCACATGAGCGCAAGGAAGTGGAACATGATGAATTGGCTCGCATCTGCTCGACTGGCTGCCACGCTACTCACTTGCGGAATAGCCATTGGTTCGACTCCCGTTCTCGCGGCATCGCTCATCGAGGTTACAAACTTTGGAGAAAATCCCACCAATCTGAGAATGCATGTCTACGCGCCGGACATACTGGCCTCGCCGCCGCCCATCCTGGTGGCTGTCCATTATTGTACCGGGTCAGGTCCTGCATTCTTCTCTGGAACCGAATTCCGTACGCTGGCTGACCGCTATGGATTCATCGTCATCTACCCATCGGCGACGCGGAGCGGTAACTGCTTCGATGTTTCCTCTCCGCAAGCACTACGGCGCGGCGGAGGGAGCGATCCGGTTGGCATCATGTCCATGGTCACCTATGTGATTGACACCTATGGTGCGGACGAAAACCGGGTGTACGTCGCAGGCGCATCCTCCGGCGCGATGATGACGAACGTGCTTCTTGGGAATTATCCGGACGTATTCAAAGCCGGAGCGGCGTTCATGGGAGTTCCCTTCGGGTGCTTCGCTACCACCGATGGCTCGTCGTGGAACAGTACCTGCGCCAACGGCAACCTGATCAAGACCGCGCAGGAGTGGGGCGCTCTCGTGCGCGCGGCCCATCCCGGCTACACCGGAGAGCGTCCCAGGATGCAGCTGTGGCACGGCACGGCCGATACGACGCTGCGCTACCCGAACTTCGGCGAGGAAATAAAGCAGTGGACGAACGTTCTGGGGCTGAGCCAGACGCCGACCTTCACGGACCATCCGCAGGCGAACTGGACACGCACCCGCTACGGCGGCACTGGCGTTGATGCCCCGGTCGAGGCCATCAGCCTCGAAGGTGTCGGGCACACTCTGCCCTTGAGCGGTATGGCCGCCATGGTCATCCAGTTTTTCGGGCTGGATGGCGCGGCAGCTCCTGATGACCAGCCACCCAGCACACCGGCGGACCTCACGGCCCCCGCCTGGACCAGCAATTCGGTTTCTCTCAACTGGAGTCTGTCGACCGACAACGTAGGGGTGAGCGGCTACGACATCCTGCGAGCCCCTGGTGCGGCCGGTGGTAGCTTCGTGCAGGTCGCAACGTCCCCGACGACGTCATTTGTGAACAGCGGCTTGAGTCCGAACACAACCTACCGCTACCAGGTCCGTGCCCGAGATGCTGCGGGTAATGCTTCTCTTGTTTCGAACACGGTGACCGTGACCACTCTCGGCGGTGGAACAGGCGATGGAGTATGCGCGGCAACGGCAGTGGTCCAGAACCAATGGCAGGATGGCTACGTCATCCAACCGGTTACCGTAACGAATCGCGGCACCGCGGCCATCAATGGCTGGACTGTCACTTTCAGTCTTCCCTCTGGCCATACGATTGCCAGCTACTGGAACGCGACGATCACGACGATCGGTCAAACCGCTACGGCTCGAAACGGCAGCTATAACGGAACACTCGCGCCGGGCGGTAGCACGACATTCGGGGTCCAGGTCCGTCGTCCGTCGGGTGACACACAGGTCGCTTCGGCGTACACGTGTACGTCGCCGTGAGTCGCCAGTGTCACGAGTGCCTGAAAGAGCATGTTGGACTCAGTGTCTTCTCACAGCACAACCAGGGAGCATATCCATGAATGATCACTACATATGGAGACGATTCGTATCCTTTGTAGCCTCACTCGTCGCGCTGCTACTCTCGACCCAGGCCTGGGCGCAGCTCGCAGAGGGTCAGCCCAAGTTCCTCGGCAACGTCATCGGTCAAAGTGTGCCGTCGAACTTCGCGCAGTACTGGAATCAAGTCACCCCGGAAAATGCAGGTAAGTGGGGCTCCGTTGAAGGTACCCGGAATCAGATGAACTGGGCGCAGCTCGATGCGGCCTACGACTTCGCTCAACAAAATGGATTCAAGTTCAAGGGACACACGCTCGTCTGGGGCTCACAATACCCCTCGTGGATGACGTCGCTGTCCGCCGCCGAGCAACGGGCTGAGATCGAGCAATGGATTCAGCTGTACGCGCAGCGTTATCCGAACACCTGGGCCATAGACGTCGTCAACGAGCCGATCAAGACACCGCTTCCGTTCAAGGCGGCGTTGGGCGGTGACGGCGTGACTGGGTGGGATTGGGTCATCACTTCGTTTCAGTTGGCGCGGAAGTACCTGCCGAACACCAAGCTGCTCATCAATGAGTACGGCACCGAGAATGATCCGCCGGTCCGTGCACAGTACATCAATATCATCAACCTGCTGAAGGCTCGCGGTCTGATCGATGGCATCGGTGTCCAGGCCCACTATTTCAATCTGGACAACATGAGCGCAAGTCAGATGACCGCCACGCTGAACGACTATGCCTCAACCGGCCTGGATGTCTATATCTCCGAGCTCGACATCACTGGCGGTGGCACAGAGGCCGGGCAGGCGGCGAAATACCAAGAGCTGTTCCCGGTGATGTGGAATCACAGCAGTGTCAAAGGCATCACTCTCTGGGGTTACATTGTCGGACAGGTCTGGCGCGACGGTACCGGACTCATCAACAGCAATGGCTCCAAGCGTCAGGCGATGGTCTGGCTGGAGAACTTCTTCAAGACGAGCCCGGGTTTTTCCATCTCCGCAACGCCAGGCAGCGCTTCAGTCAGCCGCGGCGCGACCGCCGCTGCGTCTATCGCGGTCACGCGCACGGGTGGATTCACGGGCAGCGTGTCGTTCGCGGTCAGCGGCCTGCCTACAGGCGTTACGGCCACGTTCACTCCGCCGTCTACGACCGGCGACAGCGCCACGTTGACCTTCAGTGCATCGAGCACGGCGACTCTGGGAACGAGCAACGTGATGGTAACTGCCACCTCTGGCACGTTGTCGAGCACGGCGACGATCGCGCTCGCCGTTGGCGGGGGAACGCAGCCGGACTTCTCGATCTCCGCACAACCCTCGAGTCTCACGATCAAACCCGGCGCAAGCGGATCCGCGGCTCTCGAGATCGCACGCTTCGGTGGATTCACTGGCAGCGTGTCGCTTGGCGCGAGTGGACTGCCGAGCGGAGTGACGGCCACGTTCAGTCCAGCCTCGACCACCGGGAACAGCAGCTCGTTGACACTCACCGCCTCGAGCTCGGCGACCGTCGGGAGCGCAACGGTCACGATCACCGCGTCCTCCGGTACGTTGTCTCGAAGTGCGACGTTGAGGTTGATCGTCAATACGGACGATGGCTCTGGGAATGTCACCATCACTCCTGTCGTGGCGAGTTCAAATGCCTGGTTCAACGAACAGCAGATTCGTATCAGCCACACGGTCCCGCTGACCGCACTGACAGTCACGGTGGTGATTCAGCGTACGACAGGTTTGAGCGTCGCAGGGCAGCACAACTCGGTTGGCGGCCAGATCAACCAGACCATTACAAGCTCGGCTTCGGCGTTCACGTATCAGTTCACGTTGGCGCCTGGGCAGACGCTGAATCCCGGAGTCGATCGCGTGTTCGCGGCCCAGACTCGCGGTTCGGGTACGGAGCATCCGACCAGCGGCGATGCGTACACGATCACGTATACAACGGGCGGACAGACATTCACCCGGAGCGGCACGTTCTGACGCAGTTACTGGCGGATCGTGACGCCCGCTTCTAAAGATGCTGGCCGCTTGACCACACGGCAAGCGCGTGTAATTGATTGACGGCGCCATCAAGGGTCGCGAGATGACGGCGCCGAGAAGAATCAACAAGAGACGTATTGGGGAGGAAAAAATGACGCTCACGCGGTTGAAGAGGTTTGCGCTTTCATACGCTCTGTCTGTTGTATTCGCCCTGGCTTCTGCTGGAAGCGCGCAGGCGCAGAGCGTGTGCAACAATCAAACGGGCACCCACAACGGGTACTTCTATACGATGTGGAAGGACTCCGGGTCAGGCTGCCTGAACCTGGGCAGCGACGGCAATTACAGCATCACCTGGAGCCTCGGCTCGAGCGGCAACATGGTGGCTGGGAAGGGCTGGGCCACGGGCTCGACCAACCGGGTGATCGGCTACAACGCCGGAATCTTCAACCCCGGCTCGAACGGCTATCTGACGCTCTATGGTTGGTCGACGAACCCGCTGATCGAGTACTACGTCGTCGATAACTGGGGCAGCTTCACTCCGCCCGGCAATGGCGCCACGATCCTGGGCACCGTCACCACCGACGGCGGCACCTACAACATCTACCGGACCCTGCGGGTCAACGCCCCCTCCATCGAGGGCACCCGAACCTTCTACCAGTACTGGAGCGTGCGGACCTCCAAGCGCCCCACCGGCACCAACAACACCATCACCTTCGCCAATCACGTCAACGCCTGGCAGCGCCTGGGCATGAACCTCGGTACCATGAACTATCAAGTCCTGGCGACCGAGGGCTTCGGCAGCAACGGCAGCTCCAACGTCACAGTCTGGCAGCAGTAGAGCCGTGACGTATAGGAAGGACAGAACCCCTGTTGGGGGTAGAGGGCGGGAGGTGAGGACGGCTGACGGGTACGCCTGCCACCACGCCGGACGCTGGCGAACACATCCAGCGCTTTGCGTCCTGCGCGGCAGCCGGGCCCAAGAAGGTCGAGCCGTCCGCTCCTTCTTCGCTTCCGCCTCAGTCACGGGGCTCGCCTCTTGCGGCTTCGGCTCTACCCCCGCTTGAGGGAACGAGCACTGTCCATGGCCGGGGGAGGTCCTCACCGGAGGGTCTCGAGATGGTGACGGCGCGGTTCCGGGTGTATCCAGAGCGTCACCGTCTTGTTCGTCATGGTTCAGCCGGCCACGGTGCCGGTCCACGAGGGGGGATCACTTGCCGGGAACGAGCCCTCGGACGAGAGATCCACGGCACGCAGACGTCTCCACCGGCGCCGCTCCGCGCGCGCGAGCTCCAAGGTCGTGATGACGCCCGACACCTGTCCGTCCTCGTCGACAACAATGGCGCGGCGGACGCCGGCCCGCACCATGCGCGGGGCGAGCTGCGAGAGGTGCTCGTCCTCACGTGCGAGGACGAAGCGGCTGCTGGCCAGGTCACCAATGCCATGGATGGGGTACCCCTGGGCCGCGGCCTCTGCGCCCAGGATGAGCCGGCGCATCGTCACCAGACCGTGGACTTTCTCCTCGTCCGCGATGACGAGGAGGCCTCGGCCCGAGCGTGACATTCGCGCTGCGGCCTCGCGTAGCGTGGTCCGGGGGGCGAGCACGGCAACATCGTTGAGCATGAGCTCGTGAACGAACGTGGACATGGGGCGCTCCTGTGGGAAATGAGTGGAGGCGTGGCTCGGTCAGGCACAGCTGGCCGCGCACGCAGGACGGGGGTCATCAGGTGCGTTTCGGCCGTCAGCAGCTCTCGGCTAGCGAGAGGCGACAGCCAGAGCCCCAAGCCAGGTGGCGGCCCTGTGCATCACGGAGCGAAGTGCACGCAGACCCCGCCCGTCCGAGTGAAGGCTGAACGAAGTGAGGGTTGGACACGTGCGCACGTCGAAGCTCCTACGAGGTGGATAGAGCCGGCGGCTCCCACCAAAGTGGGATGTCCCGCCACCCCTTATAACGGCGGAAGGCAGTGGGCTGTTCCCAGTTCGGCTGCTCGCGCGCTCGGAGGCCTCAGCCTGAGCGTCAGCCCGCGACGTGCGGCTTCGTTGGCTGGTCGGGCTCCGCCCGGTCCGCGCGGATGACGCTGAGCATCCCGCTCCTGCGTCTCGGCGATGCCGCCGATCATCGACCCGGCCAGGCGCTTGTTGCCGCCGATGAGCGAGCACGCGTGCACGGGCACTGTCTCCGGCGGCACGCCCACCACCACCATGGTGCCCTGGGGGCGCAGCATGCCCATGTCCTGGTTGTAGTCATGCGGGGCGGAGAGGGTGTCGAGGATGAGATCAATGGGGCCCGACAGCTTCTTGACGGTGTCCGCGTCCTGGGTGACCTCTAAGCCCTGGGCGCCCAGGCGGCGCGCGTCGGCCTCCTTGGTGTGGGACGTGCTGAGCACCGTCACCTCCGCGCCCATGGACGCGGCGAGCTTCACGGCCATGTGGGCCCACGAGCCCGCGCCCACCGCGAATAGTATGGCAATAAGCCGTGCCTGATTGGCGTGAACCAACAGATCGAGGCTTCAGCGCCGTTTCGTGAGGAAGGTCACCACTGCGTCCAGGAAATCCCCCGGCAGTTCGACGTTCGACAAGTGCACCGCGGGCAGCACCCGCAGCCGTGCGCCGGGGATGGTGGAGGCAATCTCCTCGCCGTGACGTGCAGAGGTGACGGTGGCGTATAGGCGGGATAGAGGCCATGTTGAGGGTGAGGGCTGGAGCGCAGGAGCCGAGGAGGGCCGCTGACGGGGCCGCCCGAGCAGTACGCCAGGCTGGTGGAGAAGCCGCGCAGCCCCTTGGGATACACGTCGGCCCAGGCCGCCTTCCCATGAGGTGCGCGGCAGGGGATTGGCTCTCTTGGCTGGGGCGGCTTGAGCCTCAACACCACGCGGTCTGGGGGGGGCCTCGCGCCGGGGCCAGCCTCGCACCTGCCGTGGGCAGGCCCAGGTGCTCCAGAATCGCTCTCACCCCTCCCGCTTCCTTCACGTACGCCAAGACCCGCCTCCTGCCTCCACCCCCGGCAGAGGCGAAGACGGCCAAAACGAACGTCCGGCGCAGCAGCCCGGCCCAAGAAAGTCGCGGCATGCGCTCCTTCTTCGCTTCCGCCTTCGCCGCTGCCTCGGGCGGTGCGCTCGCCTCTTTTTCTTTCGGCTCTGCCTCCGTCAGGGGGAACTCCTGCACGGGGATGACAGAGGCGGAAAATTCGCGCGCATCGCAGTCACTTGCACGACCGAGGAGGCAGACATGACGGTGCGACCGATCCCCGAGGGATACCGGACCATCACACCCGGAATGAGCGTGCGCGGCGCGAACAGGGCCGTGGACTTCTTCAAGCGTGCATTCGGCGCCGAGGAACGTAACCGCTTCGCCCTGCCGGACGGCACGCTCGTGCAGGTCGAGATGCAACTCGGTGACTCGCGGTTCGTGGTCGGAGAGGTGATGCCCGGCACGCAGCCCCGGCAACTCCACGCACAGCTCTTCGTCGAGGACTGCGACGCGATGGTTCAGCGCGCCGTCGAGGCCGGCGCGACGCTGAGGGAGCCGGTGACACTGCGATCTCCCGCGACACCACCTCGCCGGGCCGCAGCGCGTACGGCGAATTCTCCGCCCCCACCAGCGGGCCGAAGAGCGACGCCGCCGCGATGTCCGCGATCGACAGGGACTCGCCCACGAGGTAGCGCGACGGGTCTCCCCGAATCTCGCGATCCAGCCGGTCCAGCCCCTCCAGCATCTTCGCCTTGGACTCTTCCTCCTTGTCGGGAGTCAGCGTGTACTGGCGCCGGATGATCTTCATCCACCTGGAGCGCCGGGCCTGGCCCGGCTGGGTGGCGGTGAAGCTTTCGAGCCCCGGGGCCGAGAGGGCATGTCAGACCGGTGACATGCAATCTCCTCGGCGGGGGCGAGCGGCTCTGGAGAAGGCGGACCCCTCTGACCAGCAGCGCCACGACATGAAACCTTGGAGGCTTGGGACTTGGAAACCCCTGGACGCAGATTCGGAAGCGCCGTGGTCATCGGCAGCAGCATGGCGGGGCTCTTGAGCGCGCGGGTGCTCGCGGACCACTTCGACAAGGTGACGCTGGTGGAGCGGGATGTCCGGGTGGAGGGGCCCGCCGCGCGCAAGGGTGTTCCGCAAGGGCCGCACATCCACGTGCTGTTGGACACGGGCCGGCGCATCCTCGACAAGTACTTCCCGGACCTGTTCGAGCAGCTCCAGGTCCAGGGCGCCGAGTTCATCGACTCGAGTGGAGACCTCGCCTGGCACCACTTCGGGGTGTGGAAGCTGCGCCGCACCAGCGGCATCCCCGGGCTGCTGTGCACCCGGCCCCTGCTCGAGTGGAACGTCCTGCGCCGGGTGAAGGCGCGGCCCAACGTAGAGGTGCGCGAGGGCTGCTCCATCGAAGGGCTCATCTCCGACGAGAAGGGCACGGGGCGCATCACGGGCGTCCGGGTCAAGACACCCCAGGGCGAGGAGTCGTGGGAGGCGGACCTCGTCGTGGATGCCAGTGGCCGGGGCTCGCGGATGCCTCAGTGGTTGGAAGCCATCGGCTACGCGCGCCCGGAGGAAGAGCAGGTCATCGTGGACCTTTCCTACACGACGTGCCTGCACGAGCCGCCGCCCCACTTCCAGAAGGAATGGAAGGCGCTCTTCCTCTATCCAAGTCCTCCCAAGGCCTGGCGCGCGGGTTTCATCTCACACGTGGAGGGAGGCCGGTGGCTCGTCACCCTCAATGGCTACTTCGGGGAGCACGCGCCCACCGAGTACGCGGGGTTCCTCGAGTACGCGCGCTCACTGACGCGTCCAGACCTGTACAACTACCTGAAAGAGGCCACGCCGATAGGGCCCATCTCCCAGCACAAGGTGAAGGACTGCCGGTGGCGGCACTACGAGAAGCTGCCCCGCTTTCCCGAGGGGCTGGTCATCCTGGGAGACGCCGCGTGTGCCTTCAACCCCCTCTACGGGCAAGGCATGTCGGTGGCGGGGCTTGGCGCGGAGCTGCTGGACACCTGCCTTCGCGAGCAGGCCGAACGAGGCGAGCTATCGGGCCTGGCGCAGCGCTTCCGCGAGCGGCTGCCTGAAGTCATCCGGCTCCCGTGGCTGTTGGGCACGGGCATGGACCTGCTGTATCCGCAGGCCGTCGGGAAGCGGCCCTTCGGGCTGGGCTTGCTGCACTGGTACATCCTGCGGCTGATGGAGCGCACGTCGACCGACGCACACGTCCATCGCCAGTTCTACCGGATACTGCACCTGCACGCGGGGCTGGAGGCGGTTCTCCAGCCCTCCGTGGCCTTGCCCGTGTTGGGCCATGGCGTCATGTCGCTCCTCCGCCCTCTCGAGCGGCTGGCGAATACCGAGACACGGCCTCCCCCTTTCACGCCCCCGAGTCCAAGCCCTGTCCCGGTCCAGAAGTCCACGGGGTAGCCGCCGCGGCCCGGGCCCTCGATGCGTCAGGAGGTCGCTTAGGCCATCTGCTGGAAGGCGGTGACGATGCCCATGGTGGTGCCCAGCAGGCCCACGAAGGGCGCGGTGGAGGCCACGGTGGCCAGGTGGCTCAGGCCGCGCTTGAGGCTCTGCACCTCGCGCTGGGCCTGGCGCTCCAGGCTTCGAGCCACCGACTCCATGACTTCGTCACGGCTGTCCTCCTCGGCGACGCGATAGGCCACGAGCCCCGCGCGGATGGTCCGGCCGAGACACCCCACGTCGGGCCCCAGTTTGGCGCTCGCCGCGCCGTCGAAGTCGCCCCGGGAGAGCAACGTGTCCATCTGCGAGGCGAACTTGCGTGAGTGGCGACGGGCCGAGCGGAACACGACGTTCCGCAATGAAGAGGCGCATCCACTCGCGAGGTGGGGCCCCGCAAGGTGCGGGGTTTCAGCGGAAGGGGCCGGTCACCTCGAAGGTGTAGCCGCCGCTGCTGCTCCCCTCCTCTCCAGCTTGGGGGACGTATAGGAAGGACAGGAGCCCTGTTGGGGGTAGAGGGCGGGAGCAGAGCGGGAGGTGAGGGCCGCAGACGGGTAGCCCATGAACCGCACGCCGGGCCGGCGCGGAACCGATTCATCTCCAGGGGAGACACGCCTGCCTGGCCCAGGCCACCTTCCCTGGCGGTGCGGGGCAGCGGATGAGGACTGCAGTGGTGCTGGGAGCAGCAGCCCCTGCTGTGGCTCAGCACCACGTGCTTTGGGGTGGCCCCTGAGCCGGGGCCAGCGTCGCAGGGCGCGTGGGCAGTCCCAGGTGCTCCAGAATGGAGAGCACCCCGCTGGGTGCTGTCACGTACGCCAACACCTGGCGCCAGCCTCCACACCCGGCAGAGGCGAAGACGTCCAGAACGAACGTCCGGCGCAGCAGCCCGGCCCAATCCAGGCGCGGCATGCGCTCCTTGTTCGCTTCCGCCTTCGCCGCAGCCTCGGGCGGTGCGCTCGCCTCTTTTGCGCTCGCCTCTTTTTCTTTCGGCGCTGCCTCCGTCAGGGGGAGCAGAAATGGCCGGAGTTTCGCGCCTGGAGCGAAGACGCCATGAAACCTCGTGAGGTGCGCCCGAGGTGGAGGCACCAGGGATGCCACGCGCCGTAAGAATTCCAGCCCGGTGAAGAAGAGGTGTGTAGTGCCGTCCGGCAGAGGGCGCTTCATCCGGTAAGCGATGCGGCCGTCCTCGGCTCGGGACAACCGCTCCAGCGCCAGCGCGCCACGCGCCCCGTAACGGCACAGCCGCTCCAGGCCCTGCCTGTCGTTGGAAGTGAGGCGTCACTTGCAAGGCCGAGCCGAAGAACTGGATGAAAGACACGGCCCCGGCCTGCCCATGAGGGATGCCCTGCCTCCGCGCTCGCCGACGCTGTAGGGCGAACACCGCGCGCAGGAAGAGGGTGAGGACGTCCGAGAGCAGCCCCTTCTCCTTCAGCAGCACCCACCGCACCCGATGCGGAAAGGACAGCGTCCATTGCCGGTAGGGCACGTGAGGCAGCACCCGCTCCACCAGGTGCACCGCTGTCACCTGCGCGCGCTTCGCGTTGCAGGAGGGACACACCCCTCGACCCTTGCACGAGAAGGCGACGAGCAGCTCGTCCTTGCAACTCTCGCAGCGTACCCGCGCGAAGCCGTGCGCCAGCACGCCGCACTCCAGGTACCGGGCGAAGTCCCGCTCCACGTACCGGGGCAGGCCGCGCCCCACCTCGCTCGCCTCCTCCAGCAGCGTGACCAGGTTGTCCCTCACCGCCTCGTACAGCACCGCCCGGAGCAGGGCGCCCTACACGGACAACTGACGATGGCCACTCCCATGAGCCTCCTGCTCGAAGAGGTCTCGCGCCAGCACGCACTACTGCGGGCCAGTCGCCAACTCCTTCTCGGAGTTCTTGGAGCAGGTGTTGCGCACCCGGCGCGGCCTCTACTGGCTGGGGGAATGAAACGTCCCTGGCTTCACGCTGCGGGGATGCCGAGCGCCTTGATGCGGCGGTGCAGGTTACCCCGGTCCACCTGCAGCAGCCGCGCGGCCCCGGCGATGCTTCCTCCCTCCTCCAGCGCGGCCTTGATGAGCGTGCGCTCGAAGTCGTCCACGTGCTCGCGGTAGCTCTTCTGACCCAGCACGAGCCGCGAAGGTGTCGCGGCCTTCAGGGGCGTGGGGCCGGTGAGGGATTCGGGGGTGAGGGTGAGCGGGCCATTGCCTCGCAGGAGGTTCTGGCGCTCGATGAAGTTGCGCAGCTCGCGCACGTTGCCGGGCCAGGGCCAGGCGCGCAGGGCATCCTCGGCTCCGGGTGCGAGCTCCAGCGGGACGTTCGGCCCGGCCAGCTCCGCGGCGAAGGCCCTCGCCAGGGGGAGGATGTCCTCGGGCCGCTCGCGCAGGGGCGGAAGGGACAGGGGGAGCACGTTCAGCCGGAAGTACAGATCCTGCCGGAAGCTCCCCTCCCGCACCGCCCGCGCGAGGTCCCTGTGCGTGGCCGCGAGGATGCGCACGTTCACGGGGATGGGCAGCCCTCCGCCCAGCCGCTCCACCTCCTTCGTCTCCAGCACGCGCAACAGCTTGGCCTGGAGCTCCAGCGGCATGTCCCCGAGCTCGTCGAGGAACAGCGTGCCCCCCTGCGCCTGCTCGATGCGGCCGAGCCGCCGCGTGGTGGCTCCCGAGAAGGCACCACGCTCGTGGCCGAACAGCTCGCTCTCCAGCAGCGTGGCGGGGATGGCGGCGCAGTTGACCGCGACCAGTCGCCCCTTGCGCCCGGAGGCCAGGTGGAGCGCCCGCGCCACGCGCTCCTTGCCCGTGCCCGTCTCGCCGGTGATGAGGATGGCCGTGTCGCTCGGGCCCACGCGTGCGATGAGCGCGCGCAATGACTCCATGGCCGGACTGTCCCCCACGAGGTGGCCGGGGCGGGCCAGCTCCTCCCGGAGGCGCTGCTGCTCCTCCCGGAGCTCGCTCAGGGCGAGGGCGTTGCGCAGCGCCGTGAGCAGCCGCTCGGGCGAGGGCGGCTTCTCCACGAAGTCGGTGGCGCCCAGCTTCAGTGCCTGCACGGCCTCGGCGGGCGAGGCCTCTCCGGAGAGCACCACCACCGGGAGGGGAAGGGGCCGGGGCAGCCGCGCGAGCAGCTCCAGTCCCGTCTCTCCGGGCATGCGCAGGTCCAGCAGCATCAGCGCTGGTGGCTGGCCGGGCGCGTCGAGCAGGCGGACGGCCTCGGCGGCGGAGCGGGCTTCCACGGGGGAGAAGCCCTCGTCGGACAGCAGGCCCCTCAGTCCCTTGAGGACGCCCGGGTCGTCATCCACCAGGAGGATGCGCGGGCCGGACGCCTGAGGGCGCGGAGCGGCGACAGGGGATTGCACGGGCTCAGCGTAGCGCAAACCCGGGGGGTTGCGGTCCCAGGGGCAGCTCCACGAGCGCGAGCGTGCCGCCCCCGGGCGCGGGCTCCAGGCGCAGCGTGCCGCCGTGCTCGTGGGTGATCTTCTGGGCGATGGGGAGCCCCAGGCCGCTGCCGCCGGGCTTGGTGCTGAACAGGCCCCGGGTGAGGGCGGGGCCCTCGAGCACCTGGGCAATGCCGCTGCCGCCGTCGCGGATGGAGACCCGGACGGAGGAGGGGAGGGCCTCGACGGAGAGCCGCACGGGCGCGGCGCCGGGCGGAGAGGCCTCGGTGGCGTTCTTGACGAGGTTGCCGAAGAGGCGGCGCAGGCCGTCCGGGTCCGCGGAGAGCGTGGGCTCGGGGCCGGGGTGCAGTTCCACGGCGACGGGCGAGGTGCCCTGGTAGAGGGCGCACACCTCGGCGAGCAGGGGGCGCAGGGCGACGGGCTGGAAGCGCGGCGCGGGGAGGCGGGCGAAGTCGGAGAAGCTCCGCGTCATCCGCATGAGCAGCTCCACCTCTTCCTGCAGCAGGGAGACGGCCTCGCCCAGGCGGGTGGCGTCTGGCGGTGCGTCCGGGCGTGACAGCCGCGCCAGCGCGAGCCTCATCGCCGTGAGGGGATTCTTCAGCTCGTGGGCGAGCGCGCGGGCCACGTCCTGCCAGGCCGCTATCTGCTCGGCGGCCTTGAGACGCTCGCGTTGGGCGGAGAGCTCGCGGCCCATGCGGTTGAACTGGACGAGGAGGAACTGGAGCTCGTCGCGGGGCGGGTCGGGCGTGGGGAGCTGGACGGTGAGCTCTCCCCGCGCGTAGGCCCACATGCCCCGGGTGAGGGTGGAGATGGGGCGGGTGAGGGCGCGGCCGAGCAGCATGGCGGCGGCGGTGAGCCCGACGGCCGAGACGAGCAGCAGGGCCGCGATGAGCATGGGAATTCGGCGTGCGAGCGCGCGGCGGGCGAGCTCCGCCTGGGCGAGGTTGAGGCGGGCCTCGTCGAGCGCGGCCTGGGAGTGGCCCTCGCGGGCGAGCCCGGCGGAGACGTCATCGAGCACCCGCTCCACGGGCGCCAGGGACACGGAGAGCACGTCCTCGAGCGCCCGCCAGGCGAGGACGCCGAGCAGCACGAGTGGCACCAGGCCCGTGACGAGCATCACGGTGAGGAGCCGGCGGCGGAAGCGCGCGGGAGGCGGAGGAAGGTCGGGAGACACCCTTCCCGTTCTACTCAGGCGGAGCGGACCCGTTCCACCGTGTACACCCGGACGGGGAGCCCGTACTGGCTCCGGACGCGCTCGGCCGCGATGCGCATTCCCCACTCCTCGAGGCGCGCGCCCGCCCAGGCCACCGCGTCCACCTCCCGGTGGGTGATGAAGTACGGCACGGGCATGGGTTTGAGGTGCATGACGGTGCTCACGGACAGCCGCACCAGGGGCGAGGTGATGATGAAGGCCACCCCGAGGAGCAACTCGCGCATGCGGGACTCGTACTCCTGGAGCCAGAGGACCTGGCGCTGCCGCTGCTCGGGGGTGGGGATGCCTCCCCGGCTGAGGTCGGTGATGGCGATGTATTTCTCCCCACGCCGCAGCGCGGCGGAGCACTCCTCCAGGTAGTCCTCGTACTGCCGGGGTGTGGGGGTCCCCACGAACCTTTCGAGTCGGAGGGGCCATCGCGAATCATCAATGCTGACGGTGGAGTCAGGGAGCATGTCACTCCGGAAGGACGGGCGGACGAAGGTATCGCGAGCCCCCCTGTCTGCCCGGGGAGCAGGTTCGGAAAAAGAAGCAACCCCCGTCCATGTTCAACATCGTTCCAATCCGGGCTTGAAAAGGGCGCCCCACCCGGGGCGAAGCGCCATCCATCTGACGTTCTGGCCGACGTTCGAGGCTGCTACCCTCCGGGGGTGATGTCTCGTCTTCTCGCTCCTTCCCAGGCCTGGCTCTTCGGCCGGGGCGTGGACCTCGCGGTCTTCGCGGGCAGCGCGCTCGTCTCGGTGGGACTCCTGCTCGCCGCGCCCCTGTTGGGCGCCGTGGGGGAGACGCCGCTGTGGGCCTGGGTGCTGCTCGTCGTCTGTGTCGACGTGGCCCATGTCTGGTCCACCCTGTTCCGCACGTACCTGGACGGGGACGAGGTGCGGCGACGGCCCGGCCTCTACGTCACCGCCCCACTCGCCGCGTACCTGCTGGGCGTGCTCGCGTATCTCCTCTCTCCGGGCACCTTCTGGCGTCTCTTCGCGTACACCGCGCTCTTCCACTTCGTCCGCCAGCAGTACGGCTGGGTGGCCCTCTACGGCCGCAAGGCCCGCGCTTCCCGCTCCGAGCGCCTCCTCGACGCGGCCGCCGTCTACGCCGCCACGCTCGGTCCCGTCGTGTGGTGGCACGCCCACCTGCCACGGGGCTTCTGGTGGTTCGTGGAGAACGACTTCATCGCCGGGCTCCCCTCGTGGATGGGCACGGTGGCGCTCGCCATTCACGGGCTCGTGCTCGCCGCGTGGGCGGGTTACCAGGTGTCGCGCGCCATGCGGGGCGAGGGACTCCAGGTGGGCAAGGTGCTGCTCGTGCTCGCCACCTGGGTGACGTGGTTCGGGGGCATCGTGCTCGCCCGGGACGACTTCGCCTTCACGGTGACGAATGTCGTCCTGCACGGGGTGCCCTACTTCGCGCTCCTCTTCCGCTATGCGCGCGGGCGGCTCGCCGAGGGGGGTTATGGCGGGCTCGGGGCCGTGGTGCGCGCGGGCCTGCCGGGCTTCCTGCTGGTGCTGTTCGCGCTCGCGTTCGCCGAGGAGCTCCTCTGGGACTGGCTCGTGTGGCACGAGCGGCCCCGCCTCTTCGGCGAGGGCGGCCCGGTGTTGCCTCCGGACGTGCTGGCGCTCGTGGTGCCGCTGCTCGCGCTGCCCCAGGCCACGCACTACCTGCTGGACGCCTTCATCTGGAAACCGGGGCGGGAGCCGGCGCTCCTCGCTCGGCTCGGGTGGTCACGCGGCGGTGGCCAAGGTTCTCCAGGTGTCACGGACCCCATTTCCGGGGTGGCCATCCCGCGTGTAATTGATTAACGGTCTGGGGCGTATGTCCAGACTCCTGCTCGTTTCCAATCGACTCCCCGTCACCGTCAAGGCCGAGAAGGACGGGGTCTCCGTGGTTCGCAGTGCCGGAGGGCTCGCCACGGGTCTGCGGGGCCCACATGAGCGCTCGGGGGGCCTCTGGATAGGGTGGCCCGGGGATGTGTCGCGGCTCACGCCGCCGCAGCGCGCCTCGGTGGAGGCCCAGCTCGCGGAGCTGCGCTGCGTGCCCCTCTACCTCAGCGCCAGCGAGGTCAGCCGCTTCTACGAGGGCTACTCCAACCGCACCCTCTGGCCGCTGTGCCACTACCTCATCGATCGCATCCCCCAGCAGGATCGGGACTGGGACGTCTACCGCAAGGTGAACGAGCGCTTCGCCGATCTGGTGGCGCGCCACTACCAGCCCGGAGACACCATCTGGGTGCACGACTACCAGCTCATGCTGGTGCCGGCCTTCCTGCGCGCGCGGTTGCCGCAGGCGCGCATCGGCTTCTTCTTCCACATCCCGTTCCCCTCGAGTGAGATCTTCCGCACCCTGCCGCACCGCGCGGACCTGGTGCGCGGGCTGCTCGGCGCGGACCTCATCGGCTTCCACACGCTCACGTACGTGCGTCACTTCTCCAGCACCCTCATGCGGCTGTTGGGGTTGGAGACGGTGGTGGATCGCGTCGCCTATGACGGGCGCGAGGTGCGGCTGGGCGCCTTCCCCATGGGCATCGACGCGCAGGCCTTCGAGAACCTGGCGAGGGAGCCGGCGGTGCTCGAGGAGGTGCGCACGCACCGGGAGAAGAGCTCGGAGCTGCGGCTGGTGCTGGGCGTGGACAGGTTGGACTACACCAAGGGGATTCCCCGGCGGCTGTTGGCGGTGCAGCGGTTGCTGGAGCGCGAGCCCACCTGGCGCGGCCGGCTGCGCTTCGTCCAGGTGGCCGTCCCCAGCCGCACCGCGGTGGCGGACTACGCCGCCTACCGCGACAAGGTGGACGAGCTGGTGGGGCGCATCAACGGCCTCTACGGCAGCGTCCACAACGTCCCCGTCCACTACCTCTACCGCTCCTTCAACGAGCGGCAGCTCACGGCCCTCTACCGCGCCGCGGACGTGATGTTCGTCACGCCCATCCGCGACGGCATGAACCTGGTGGCCAAGGAGTTCTGCGCGGCGCGTCCGGACGAGGACGGTGTGCTGGTGCTCAGCGAGTTCGCCGGCGCCGCGGACGAGATGGGGGATGCCGTGATGGTGAACCCCTATGATGTGGAGGGTATGGCGGACGCGCTGGAGGCCGCGCTGGAGATGCCGGAGGAGGAGCGGCGCACGCGCATGCGCATCCTGCGCGCCCGGGTGAAGGAGTACGACGTGCACTGGTGGGTGCGCACCTTCTTGAACGAGCTCCAGTCCACGCCCACGCCCCCGCCCCGCGTGGAGCCCGCGGGCGCGGAGGCGGCGCTCACCCAGCTGCGCGAGGCCAGTCGCCTGCTGCTGCTCATCGACTACGACGGCACGCTCGTGTCCTTCGCGCCCAAGCCCGAGCTGGCCTCGCCGGACGCGGAGCTGTTGGACCTGCTGCAGCGGCTCGCCACCCGGCGCGACACCCGGGTGCACATCGTCAGCGGGCGGCCCCGGGAGACGCTGGAGGCCTGGTTCGGCGGGTTGCCGGTGGGCCTGCATGCCGAGCACGGCCTCTGGTCCCGCCCCGAGCCCGGCCAGCCCTGGACGTCCCAGGAGGGCGTCACCACCGACTGGAAGACCCTGGTGCGCCCGGTGCTGGAGGCCTTCGCCGCGCGCGTGCCCGGTGCCTTCGTGGAGGAGAAGTCGGGCTCGCTCGCCTGGCACTTCCGGCAGGTGGACCCCGTCTTCGGCGCCCGGCAGGCCCGCGAGCTGCGCCTGCACCTCGGCGAGGTGTTCGCGCACGGTCCGCTGGAGGTGTTGCCCGGCGACAAGGTGGTGGAGGTGCGTGCGCGCGGGGTGAACAAGGGCCGTGTGGTGGAGCTCGTCACCCGGGACATGGCGCCGGGCACACGGATGGTGGCCATCGGCGACGACCGCACCGACGAGGATCTCTTCGCCGCGCTGCCCGAGGGGAGCCTCGCCATCCACGCCGGTGGCAAGGACTCGCGCGCCCGCTACCGGGTGAACGGCCCCCCCGAGGTGCGCAACCTGCTCTCCTCGCTGCTGGTGGGCTGAGGCTTCAGAGCCGGATGTTCTCGTGCTCGAGCAGCGCCTCGAGCCCGTCTTCCATGGCCTCCCGGGCGGAGGCCGTCTGCCGGTGGAGGAGGGCGTGGATGCGCTGGTCCTTCTCTTCCCGGCTCTCGCACACCCGCGAGTACGCCTCGAAGGCGAGCAGGCCACTGACGAGCCGGGCGAGGTGGTTGGGGCACTCGCACTTCACCGAGACCGAGATCTCCATCAGCCGGCCGAGTTGCGCGGCGGTGAAGCGCGGGGGCCGGGGCGTGCGTGACGGGCCCGGGGTGGAGGCCTTGTCACCGGCCCGCCGCAGCTCCTCGAGCGCCCGGTGCACGTGGACGCGGAGCAGGCTGAGCGGCAGCGGCCCCTGGACGAAGCGGAGCCGCGGAGAGGTGAGCGCCTGGAGCATGGCGTGGTTCGTCAGCCGGTAGCTGACGAGCGCGTGCCTCGCTCCGGTGAGCGCCAGCAGCTCGGGCACCAGCTGCTCCGGGAGCTTGCCCAGGTCCACGAAGTCCAGCGCGAGCACCTGCGGCCGGAGCCCCGGTACGTCGGCTCGGAAGGACTCCAGTGTCGTGCCCGCCCAGACGACCTCCATGCCCTCGAGTGCTCGCGAGTTGACATGGAGTTGGGTGGGATAGGTGTCTCCCAGCAGCGCCAGCTTGACCATGATTGCCCCCCTGGAGAAATCCAGCGGGCGCATGGATGCGTGAGCACTTCCCTCGTTTCGCGCGTCAGGCCGGCTGGCCCGGAGAATCGAGCTCCTCGGCGATGGGCAGGGTGATGCGGAAGGTGGTCCCCTTGCCCTGTTCACTTTCGACGGTGAGCTCACCCGAGAGGGCGGTGATGATGTTGCGGCACACCGACAGGCCCAGCCCCGTGCCCACGCCGACCGGCTTGGTGGTGAAGAACGGCTCGAAGATGCGCGAGAGGTTTTCCGGCGGAATGCCGATTCCGGTGTCGCTCACCTCCATCGTGACGCGGCCGGGGGCGCTCTCCCGCGCCACCACGCGGATTTCGTTCCGCTCCACATGGCCCGGTTCGATGGCGTGCGCCGCGTTGATGAGCAGGTTGAGGAGCACCTGGCCCAGGCGCGCCCCGTTGCCGCGTACCGGGGGCACGCCCTCACAGTCCGCGACGAAGCGCGCGCGGGGGCGGATTTCGTGGGCGGCCATCTTGGCGGCGCCGCGCACCACCGTGGCCAGCTCCACCGGGCCGTGGGTGGCGTCGTCCTGGCGGGAGAGCACCTTGAGGTCCTGCACGATGAGCCGGACGTGCTCGGCGCCCGCGTGGGCCTCGGAGATGGCCGAGAGCAGCTCCCGCCGCTCCTCCTCGGAGGGGGCTCCCTCCGTCCGCTCCAGTTCCTCCTGGAGGTAGCGGAGGTTGCCGAGGATGTAGGCGAGCGGATTGTTGATTTCATGACCCACGCCCGCCGCGAGCCGGCCGACGGTGGCGAGCCGATCCGCGAAGAGCAACTGGTCCTGGGTCTCGTGGAGCTGCTGGAGGCTCTCCTCCAACCGGGCGTTGGCCGCGGCCAGCTCGGCGGTGCGTTCGCGCACCGTCTCCTCCAGGCGGGTGTTGTAACGCTGCTTGTCGCGCAGCAGCTCGCGCAGCTCGGCGGCCATCCGGTTCAAGGCGCGCCCCAGCGTGGCGAGCTCGTCCTCGCCCTTCACGGGCAGCTCGTGCTCGAAGTCCCCATGCCCGATGCGCTCCGCGCCCGCGTGCAGCTCGCGCAGGGAGCGTTGGATGGGCTCCAGGATGGTGAGGGCGATCCCCATCACCAGCATGAGCGCCACGGAGGGGATGAGCCGCGCCAGCCTGTTGCCCAGCCGCGAGCGCTTGTCCCAGCTGCGTCGCAGCTCCTCCATCCTGGCACGCTCCGCCACGATGGCCGTCTCGAGGTGCTCGCCCACGTGCTCCTCGAAGTCCTGGAACAGGTCCCACCACGCATCCGGAGGTACCTCCCCACCTTCATCCATCGCGCGCGCGAGCTCCTCCGCGCGTCTCACCCAGCGGTGCTGGGCGTCATGGAGCAGGGCGATGCGCTCGTGGGCCTGCTCCTCCTGCGAGGGCTTGTCCTCCACCCGCGAGAGCCATGCCTCCTGGAGCACGAGCTTCTCGAGGCTCGCGAAGTCCTGGTCCATGCGCCTGTCCTGCTCGAGGAGGACGCGCGCGATGTTCGCTCCGTCCCGCCGCGCGTGCCTCAGGGCATCCACGAAGGGCCAGGTGCTGCCGTGCATCCGCCCGTAGATGTCGATCTGATCCTGGATGAGGCTCAGGTGGTAGCGGGAGTGCATGCCCCGCCGGGTTCCATTGAAGAGCTCCACCCCCATGGCGAAGACGAGGCCGATGGCCACCGCCACGAACAGCCACACCTTCGAGCGCAACGTCATCACGGACTCCCCCGGAGGCCTTCAGGGACAGGCCCTGGAGTTCCTAACGGGGGATAATCCGTGAATTCCAGGTAAAGCGTCAAAGCCCCCTGGTTCAGCGCTCCGCGGTGGGAGAGGCGGGCCCGCGCAGGGTGACCTTGCGCGAGAAGCCCTGGTCGACCCGGCCGAGGAAGGCGCGGAAGGCCGCGTAGTCATCCGCCTTCACCCGGGCGGCGGTGATGGCCACCTCGCCGTCGCAGATGAGCTGGTTGCCCTCCTGGCGGTAGGTGAGGCGCACCCGGCCGAAGGGCGTCTCCTCCTGCTGGTTGGGCGGGAGCTCGGCGACGCTGTAGCCCTGGGGCAGGGTGTAGCGGAAGGTGAAGCTGTTGACCCAGGGGCTGTTCATCACCAGGTCGAAGCGGCGCTCGGCGAGCGAGGCGTAGGACTGGGTGTAGGCGCGGCCGGTGCCGAAGGGGAGGAAGCGCAGCAGGCCGGGGGAGGCCTCGGCGAAGCGGGGGATGGCCATGCGGAAGTCCAGCTGCACGTCGTCATCCAGGCGGGTGGTGTCGTTGAGCTTCACGTCGTGCACGGTGAGGCCGGGGAAGCTCTGGGCCCAGGAGCGCTCGAAGGTGGACTTGCGCGAGGCCACGGCGCGGTAGGCGCGGCGGTACTCGGGGGCCATCTGCCCGCCCACGGTGGAGGCGCCCGTCACGTCGGCGGAGCCGTCCGGCCGCAGCGTCATGCTCATGGAGAGGCGGGAGGCGTTGTCCTCGGGGCGGGCCTCGGGCGTGGTGAGGAAGGAGGCCTTGCCGCCGGGCTCCACCACCAGCACGTTGGCCACGCGGTCCGCGCTGGGCAGCTCGCGCGCGCCGTGGAACTCGGCGGTGCCGTCCAGGTACAGGTCGAACTGGGGCACGTAGACGATGGCGTGGTTGAAGGCCGCCAGGCTCGCCGGCTCCTCGCCGATGGAGCCCAGGTCGCGCATGCGCAGCAGCACCAGGCGGCTGTCCACGCCCGCCACCTTCAGCATGGAGTGGATGAGGCTCGCCTTGTCCTTGCAGTCGCCGAAGCGGCGCGACAGCACCCGGTCCACCCGGTAGGGCTTGAAGCCGTGGATGCCGAACTCGAGCGCCACGTAGCGCGTGTTCGTCACCACGAAGTTGTAGATGGCGCGCACCACCGCCTGCTGATCCTCGCGGTCCACGCCCTGGAGGACGGTGTCCACGGTGCGGCGCAGCTCGTCATTGGGGGTGAGCTGGTCGCGGACGAGGCCCCACCAGTAGCGGCCCACCTCGTCCCAGGTGCGGTAGGTGGAGACGTGGAGGTTGGCGGCGACCTCGGCCCAGCCGGGCATGCCGGGCTCGGGCACCACCTTGGCCACGTGCCTGGCGCCCCAGCTGTAGAGGACGCGCTCACCCTCCACGTCCTTGCGGGTGTGCTTCACGCCGGGCAGCTTCTTCTCGTTCCAGTAGAGGGGCCGCTCCCTGGGCATGTCCACGAGGAACTGGTAGTGCACCTTGGGGTAGACGCCCTGCACGCTCTCCACGTCGCCCCAGTAGTCCGACAGGAGGTTCTCCTGGGCGGTGTCGTCCAGGCGGTACTGCAGCTCCAGCACGTCCCCGGGGGCGAGCCCGGGGAAGGAGAGCACCTTGGCGCGGGCGTCGTAGTACATGCCCGTCCAGGGCTCGTTGATGTTGCGGTCGCTCTCGCCATGGCTGTCCACCACGGAGCCATCTTCCTTGGTGATGCGGGCGCGCAGAATCCGCACCTCCTGGCGGTCCGGCGAGTAGGTGATGGGGTAGGAGCGGAAGGCCTCCACGCCTCGGGCGTTGAGCACCTTCACGGCGAACTGGTGCAGCCGGCCGGACAGGCCGCTCTTCTGCACGCGCACGTAGGTGGTGTCCACGAGGTACACGGCGTCCTCGTTGGTGTAGCCGTCGGCCTCCTTCACCAGGCCCTTGAAGTCCGTGAGGTACTCCGTGCCCGCGCTGGCGGACTCGCCCTTGAGGGTGCGCACGGCCTCCTTGAGGGCGGGGTTCTGCGGGCGCAGCGCCAGCGAGCGCTCGAAGGCGGCCAGGGCCTCCTCGTGGCGGCCGGAGGACAGCAGCGCGCGGCCCTCGCGCTCGTACACCTCGGGCTCGTCCGGGGAGAGGGCGCGGGCCTCGGCGAAGAGGGTGGTGGCCGCGTCGAGCTGGCCATTGGCGGCGCGCAGCTCCGCGAGCTTGAGGCGGGTGGCGTTGTCGGAGGGGTCCAGGACGAGCAGCTGCGCGTACTCGCGCGCGGCGGCCTCCACCTGGCCCATGTCCGCCAGCAGCGAGGCCAGCAGGGAGCGGCTGGCGCGGTCGTCATATCGCAGCGCCAGGGCCACGCGCAGCCGGGCCACGGCGTCCTGGGGGCGATCCAGGACCCGGGCGGAGTTGGCGGCGGCGCGCACCACGCGGGGGATGCGCGGCAGCTTCTGGAGCGCCTCCTCCACCATCATGTGCGCGCGGGCGGACTCGCCGAGCGCCTCGTGGGCCCGGGCGAGCGTGAGGCGGGCGGCGGCCGAGTCCGGAACCAGCTCCACCATGGGCTCGAGCAGCTCGATGACGCGCTCGGGGTGGCCGCGCTCCAGCTCGTGCTCGGCGAGCGCCACGCGGGCCTGGAGGGAGGTGGGGTCGGCGCGGACGGCGGCCTCGAGGAAGGCGCGGCGCAGGTTGAGGTCGTCGCGGTGGGCGTCGGCGGCGAGCAGTTGCAGCCGCACGTCCTGGGGCGCGGCTCGGGCGGCGCGGCCGGCCTCCACGGTGGCGGTGTGTTCGCGCTCGTCGAAGGCGCGGAAGAAGTCGAGCACCGTGGCGTACTCACCGCGCAGCCGCGCGTCCTCGGGCGCCCGGGCCACCGCGTCCTTCATGGTGGAGGTGATGGTGGGCAGCACCTGGGGCGCGGCGGAGGGGCCCTTGGTGAGGGCGGGGACGGTGGCGGGCAGGGTGACGCGCAGGCGCGCGGGAGGATCCCTTCGCAGGTAGAAGCCGAGCGGACCCGACTCCTGGCACACCTTGAGGAGGACGCGGTTGAGGCCCTTGCGCAGCCGCACGGAGACGCGCGACTGGTCCGGGCGGGGCACGTTGTAGTTGTCGCTGGTGGCGACCTTCTCCCCGTTCACCCACAGGCGGAAGGCGCCGGAGGTGCCTACGCCGAGCGCCACGCGCGTCTCGGCCGGGGCCTCCAGCCAGGTGAGGGCATAGGCCACGGCCTCGCGGTTGGGGCGCACCGCGGTACCCAGGTCGACGTAGCCCTCCGTGGGGCCGACGGCGAGCCGGCGCCAGGATACCTCGCGGCCCTTGGCGCCCGGGTAGTTGGCGGACAGGTCCAGCGTGGCCGCCTCGGGGCCGAAGTCCTTGTCGCAGCCGGACTTGCCCTCGTTGTCGAAGCCGCCGACGACGTAGTAGTCGCCGATGAAGCCCAGGGCGTCCTGCAACTCGGCGGCGCGCTGCATCCGGCCACGGGAGCGCTCCAGGTCCATCAGCAGGAAGTGCGCGGTGGCACGGGCGCCGGAGTCGCTGTTCCGCCGGGAGATGACCTCGCCATAGGTCTTCACCAGGGGGGTGAGATCCTCGAGGTCATTGGCGAGGGCATGCAGCCGGAGGAGCTGGGCCGTGCCACGCGGGGTGGGGGCAAGCCTCAGTGCTTCCGCGGCCTGCTCCCGGGCGAGGGTGGCGCTGGTCTCGGAGGCGGCCCGGGTGAGCAGCGGGCAGGCGAACGCGAGCAGGGCGACGAGCCAGGTGGTGCGCGACAGCGCGGCGAGCCGTGGGGTACGGGACATCCGTGTTCCTCGTCCGTCGGAAAAAGGGGGCCGGGGGTGAGTGCCGGCGCCGGTGAACAGCCGAGCTTCGGAGAGCCTTCCCCTGCATGCGCCGTCATGGGCGGACAAGCAACTGAAATGTCGGAGGGCGGGCGAGGGAGGACCCCCATCGTCGGGGAGAGGTCATGGCACCCCGAGTGTCCCTCCGTCTCCGAGAAGCTCGCCCGCTACCTGGATGCCGAGGGCCGGCTGAAGGGCTGGCCCTCCAAGCGAACGGATCAGCTCGAGGCCCTGTGCTATCCGACGTCCCGACTCCCGGACGGCACGGAGTGGAGCGAGCGGGGTCTCAATGAGCTGCTGAAGGCCCTGCACACCTTCGGTGATTGGGCACTCCTGCGCCGCGACCTCTACGACGCGCGCCTGCTCGATCGCTCGCCGGATGGCCGACGGTACTGGAAGGTCCTCCCCGCCTAGGTGAGGGAGAAGGCGCGGGCGAGGGTGAGGACCTCGACACGGGTGGCGCCGGCCTCGCGGAGCGCGATGGCCGCGGCACGGACGGTGGCGCCGGTGGTGAGCACGTCGTCCACGAGCAGGATGTCCTGACCGGCCACGGACGGGGAGGCGGTGAAGGCACCGGCCACGTTGTGGGCGCGCTCGGCTTCGGAGAGTCCCACCTGCCGCCGGGTCTCACGGGCTCGGGAGAGGAGTCCCACGGGGGCCTCGCGGCCGGTGGCTCGGGCCAGCCCGCCCGCCAGGAGCTGGGCCTGGTCGTACTTGCGCTCGCGGAAGCGCTTGTCATGGAGGGGGAGCGCGACGAGCAGGCCGGGGGCCCGGGAGAGGAACTGACGGCACTCGGAGGCGAGCAGTTCCGCGAGGGTGGGGGCGAGCTCCGGGTGGTCCTCGTACTTGAAGCGGTGGATGGCGCGGGCGATGGGGCCCTCGTGGGCGAAGGGGGCCCAGGCTCGGGAGAAGGGTGGGGGCGAGGCGCGGCAGCGCGGGCAGGTGTCTCCGGGGAAGGAACCGGGCTCGGCGCAGGTGCGGCAGCGCGAGGTCGGGAGCCGCTCCACGGCGAGATCACACGTCTCGCAGAAGGGCGCGCGCACGGGCATCACCTTCGCACAGGCGATGCACGCGGGCGGATAGAGCAGCTCGATCAACTCCTGGAGCACGATTGGTTCCCCCCTCGGATGAATGGTGGTGGCGACGATGACACAGGAGGCTAGATTCTGGAGAGACCAGAGTGCACGCCGCCTGCCGAGCGCAGGTCACTTCACCATGGGATGGACACATGAAGAAGCTCGCCATCGTCGTCGCCGGGGGGCCGGCCCCGGGCATCAACAGCGTGATTGGAGCGGCCACCATCCGGGCCCGGCTCTCGGGAGTGGAGGTCATCGGCATCCAGGATGGGTTCAAGTGGCTCGCCGAGGGCGACAGCTCCCATGTCGTCCCCCTGACCATCGAGGACACCAGCCGCATCCACTTCCGCGGCGGCTCGTACATCGGCATCTCCCGCGCCAACCCCACCCGGACCCCCGAGCACCTCCAGCGCACGCTGGATGGGTTGGATCGGCTCGGCGTGGGCATGCTCATCACCATCGGGGGTGATGGCACCGCCACCCTGGCGCAGATCATCTCGGAGAAGACCCGGGGGAAGATCCGCGTGGTGCACGTCCCCAAGACGATCGACAACGACATCGATCTGCCCCACGACACGAGCACCTTCGGTTTCCAGACCGCGCGCCATGTCGGAGTGGAGATCGTGAAGAACCTGATGGTCGACGCGAAGACCACCTCGCGCTGGTACTTCGTCATCGCCCAGGGACGGAAGGCGGGGCACCTCGCCCTGTCGATCGGCAAGGCGGTGGGGGCGACCGTCTCCCTCATCCCCGAGGAGTTCCGCGGGAAGAAGATTCCCTTCTCCACCGCGGTGGACATCCTCGCCGGCTCGGTCATCAAGCGGCTGTCCTACGGCCGTCCGGATGGCATCGCCCTCATCGCCGAGGGCCTCGCCGACTGCATCGACCCCGAGGACCTGGCCCGGCACACGGAGCTGCCGCGAGACCACATGGGCAACATCCACGTGGCGGAGATCAACCTGGGAGAAATCCTCGAGAAGGGCGTGAAGGAGCGGCTCGCGGCCCTCGGCATCAAGGCCACGCTCATCCCCAAGTACATCGGCTACGAGGTGCGCTGCGCCGACCCCATCCCCTTCGACATGGAGTACACGCGCGATCTCGGCCACTGCGCGGCCCGCTACATCATCGAGGGGGGCACCGAGGCGGTGGTCTCCATGGTCAATGGTCGGTTCCACCCCATCACCTTCCAGGAGATGAAGGATCCGGCGACGGGGCGGCCCCGGGTGCGGATGGTGGACATCGACTCGGACCGCTACAAGATTGCCCGGAGCTTCATGCTCCGGCTCAAGCGGCAGGACTTCGACAAGCCGGAGGAACTGGCCCGGTTCGCCGCGGTCGCCCATCTGACGCCGGAGACCTTCCGTGACCAGTTCTTCCACCTGGTGAAGGACGAGCCGCGGATCGCCGCCGATGTGGGGTTCGGAACCATCGTCAGCCCGGGAGAGCCCACGGGAGGTCCGGTTCGCTAATCCCCGTCAGGGAAGTAATACCCCCTCTCCCGAGGGGAGCGGGAGCATGCTCAACCCGCTCACTCGTAGGGGGATATCAGGCCGCGCGCGAGGGCTCCGCTCGCGCGCGCGCGCGGCTCGTCAGCCTCGTACACGGGCAGGTGCACGCGGAAGGTGGAGCCCCGGCCCACCTCGCTCTCCACGGAGATCTCCCCGCCCAGCGCGATGAGCCGGACGCGTTCGGCTCCGTCGCGCGCATCGGCGAGCGTCTCGAGCAATTCCTGGTGCTCCTCGGGCGTGGGGGTTCCCGCCGTGCGGACCATCTGCTGCTGCACGTAGTCGAGGTTGCCGATGATGAACGCGAGCGGGTTGTTGATCTCATGACCCAGGCCCGCCGCGAGCTGGCCGATGGTCGCCAGCCGGTCGGCGAAGAGGAGTTTCGCCTGGGTGGCCTGGAGTTGCCGCAAGCTCTCGGTGAGCCGGGCGTTGGTCTGCTCCAGCTCGAGCGTGCGCGGCCCCGTGGCTGCCTTCATGCCGTCTCATGGGCAGCACTGCGACGGGCGTGCCAGCGTGTCTGCCTCGGGCTCGGTGGGCCTCCATGGGCCGATGTTGTGGCGTTCCGCCTCATTCGCGGTCAGCGGGGGTGCGGCATTCTGGGCGGGTGCGGCAATACGCCACACATCACTCGCGCCGGCTACGCGTCTTGTAGGTGAGCACGGGGGCGAGTGTCGCCACCACGCGCACGAGCCCGGCGTCCACGAGGTCCCCCACCACGCGGTCGATGGCCTTGTACGCGGGAGGAGCCTCCTCGAAGAGCAGGTCGCGGTCCTCGCAGATGACATGACTCTTGAAGGAGGTGCGGGTGAGGGCCTCGGGGGTGAAGCGCTCGCGCATCCGCTCACGGGCACTGGAGCGCGTCCACTTGCGGCCGGCTCCGTGAGCCAGGCTGTGGGCGTGGCCCGCGCCGTCGCCCACCGGCTGCACCAGGTAGCTCAGCGAGCCACGGCTGCCGGGAATCACCACCGGCCCCTGGTCCGAGGGCGCGGCGCCCTTGCGGTGCAGCCAGCACGTGTGGCCCTCGTACTCCTTCGGAGTGACGCTGTTGTGGCAGACATCGAGCACCCGTCGTCCCCCGGCCGCGATGCCCTGCATCATCCGGCCGGCGATGGTGGCGCGATTGGCCCGCGCCCAGGCCACGGCATGGTCATGCCGCTCGAGGTAGCGTCGCGCCTCGTCCGAGTCCTCCGCGAGCCCTCCGGTGCCATGCCGGTCCACGTGTGCTCGCAGGATGGCCTCGCCCAATCCTCGTGAGCCGGAGTGGACGAGCAGCAGGAGGCGAGCCGGCTCCAGCCCCAGCGCGGTGAAGGTGCCGGCGTCGTGCACCGCGTCCACCCGTTGCACCTCGGCGAAGTGGTTGCCACCACCCACCGTGCCGAGCGCCGCCTCGAAGCCGCAGGGCTTCACGCCCATGTCGGCGAGCACGGCGTCCGTGTTGCCCTCCCACGGTCCATCCAGCTCCAGCCTCGCCGCCCAGCGCTCCGGCTTCGCCTTGCGCGCGGGCAGGTCCAATTCCCACAACCCCATCCCACAGCCGATGTCGTTGCCCACCAGGAAGGGATAGAAGATGCCCTCGGAGGCGAACGCGGCACCCACCGGTGCTCCCTTGCCTGGGTGCAGGTCTGGCAGGCCCACCGCGGAGCGCATGCCGGGAAGTCGTGAGGCGGCCTCGAGCTGGCGGATGGCTTCACCCTCCACCCACGACTGGGGCGAGGCGATGACACGGACGTGAGGAGAGGGGTTCATGCTCCCCTCCGACGCGCGCCACTTCCGCTGCCTGACGGCGCCGCCCGGCCGCCTACTTGTGGTACGGCTCGCCCTTGAGAATGGTGAAGGCGCGGTAGAGCTGCTCCACCAGCACCACCCGCGCCAGCCGGTGCGGCAGCGTCATCTTCGACAGCGAGAGGACCAGGTCCGCGGACTGCCTCACCCGCTCGTCCAGTCCCTCGTCACCGCCGATGATGAGCAGCAGGTCCTTCGCGCCATCCTGCGCCCGGCCCACGTAGCGGCTGAACTCCACCGAGTCCAGCAGCTTGCCCCGCTCGTCGAGCGCCACCAGCAGGTCTTGCGGCTTGCGGCGCGCGAGGATGGCCTCGGCCTCGGCGCTCCTGGCGTCCCCGGCCTTGCCCTTCTTCCCACCCGCCTCGGGCAACTCGAGCAGCTCGAAGCGGGTGTAGTGGGTCAGGCGCGAGGCGTACTCCTGGACCGCGGGCTCGTAGAGGCCCGAGCGATCCCTGCCGATGGAGAGGAGCCGGACCTTCAGGCCACCTTCTCCCGCGCCGCGTCCGCCCAGAGGCCCTCGAGGTCATAGTGGGCGCGCGCCTCGGTGTGGAAGAGGTGCGCCACCACCTCGCCGAAGTCCAGCAGCACCCACTGGCCCGTCTCCATGCCCTCGTGGCCGATGGGACGCAGGTCCTCCGTCTGCTTGAGGTTCGTCAGCACGTGCTCCGCCATGGCGGACACCTGCCGGTCGCTCTCGCCCGAGGCCACCACGAAGTAGTCCGCGTAGGACGTCATCCCGCGTACGTCGAGGATGACGATGTCCGACGCCTTCTTGTCCGAGAGCAGGTTGCCAATCTTGCGCGCCAGCGCATGCGCTCGCGGGTTCTCCGCGCGGGGCGCCGGGGCCGCCGCGGGGGTGAGCGCCTTCTTCTTCGCGGCCGACTTCTTGCGCGCGGGCAGCTTCCGGACCGCGCCCTTCTTCGCCGCCGTCTTCTTGCGTGCGGCCGGCGTCTTCGCCGCGCTCTTCTTCGCCGCTGCCTTCTTCGTCGTGGTCTTCTTCGTCGCCATATGTGTCCTGGGGCGCACCCTAGCGCACCTGACCCTGCCCGTGGATGACGTACTTCTGACTCGTCAGTTCTCGCAACCCCATGGGACCAAAAGCGTGCAATCGACTGGTGGAAATCCCAATCTCCGCCCCCAGGCCCAGCTCGCCTCCGTCGTTGAAGCGGGTGGAGGCGTTCCACACCACCGCGCTCGCCTGGGCCTCCCGGGTGAAGCGCCCCGCCACCGCCGCGTCCGCCGTGACGATGGCCTCCGTGTGTTCGCTTCCGTACCGAGCGATGTGTCCCAGCGCCGCGTCCAGCCCGTCCACCACGCGCACCGCCAGGATGAGGTCCAGGAACTCCCGCCCCCAGTCCTCCTCGGTGGCCGGCGTCACCGCCACCCCGGCGCGTGACAGCACTTCCCGCGTGGCCACGTCCCCGCGCAGCTCCACCCCCCGGGCCACCAGCTCCCGGGCCACCCGGGGCAGGAACGCTTCCGCCACCGCGCGGTCCACCAGCAGGCACTCGGCGGCGTTGCACACCCCCGGACGGCTCGTCTTGGCGTTCAGGGTGATGCGCGTGGCCATGTCCAGGTCCGCCGCCGCGTGCACGTACACGTGGCAGACACCCTTGTAGTGCTTCACCACCGGAATCCGCGCGTTCTCCGCCACGAAGCGGATGAGGCCCTCTCCGCCCCGGGGGATGCACAAATCAATCAGCCCCTCCAGCTTCAGCAGCTCGAGCAGCGTCTCACGCTCGCCCGGGGGCACCGGCTGGATGCATGCCGCGGGCAGCCCCGCCTCGGTGACGCCCGCCGCCAGCGCCGCCGCGATGGCCGCGTTGGAGCGCGCCGCCTCGCTCCCTCCCCGGAGCAGCGCCGCGTTGCCGCTCTTGAGGCACAGCGCCGCCGCGTCGCTCGTCACGTTGGGGCGGGCCTCGTAGATCATCAACACCACCCCCAGCGGCAGCCGCACCTTGCTCACGTGCAGGCCATTGGGCCGATCCCACCCCTCCGTCACCTCACCCACCGGGTCCTTCAGGTGGGCCACCTCCTCCACCGCCCGGGCCATGGCCTCCACCCGCGAGGCGTCCAGCAGCAACCGGTCCAGGAAGGCCCCGCCCTTGCCCGAGGCCCGCGCGGCGGCCATGTCCGCCTCGTTGGCGGCGACGATGGAGGGGATGGCCTCGCGCAGGTGGCGGGCCATGAGCCGGAGGGCCTCATCCTTCTGCCCGGTGGGCGCGGTGGCGAGCACACGGGAGGCCGCTCGGGCGGCTTCGGCGAGGGAGCGCACGTCTTGCTTGGCAACGGACATGTCTCTCCTCTATCACCGCCTCATGAGCGACGCCCGGTTGGAACAGTTCAAACAGATGGCCGCCGAGTTCCCCGATGCGCCCATGGCGCACTTTTCCCTGGGCAAGGCCTACCTGGAGCGTCGGCAGTACGCCGAGGCGGCCCAGGCCCTGGAGACGGCGGTGCGGTTGGATCCCCAGTACGCCGCGGCCCTGGTGTCCCTGGGGGACGCCTACGCCGGGGCGGGGCAGACGCAGAAGGCCCGCGAGGTGCTCACCCGCGCCCGCGACACGGCGCTCGCCCAGAGCCACGCCAGCCTCGCCGAGGAGATCGACGAGCGGCTGTCCGGGCTGGACTGAGGCCCGCTACGGCCGCCAGGTGAGGCCCACCCCCGCCACCTGGCGGAAGTAGAACAAATCGTTGCGCGGCAGCCGGGTACCGTACATCGCGTACGAGAACTCCAGGTCCACCCGGGTGCTCAGCGGCCGGGCCAGCTTCAGCGACAGCGTGTTCTGCGCCTCGTCATCCTCGAGGAGGATGATCTCCGGAGAGAGGTAGACGCCGTCCGGGTAGCGGTTGAGGCCCAGCGAGCCCTGGGCCATCAGCGTCAGCTTCCAGGGCAGGCGCACCCCCGCGGTGCCGCTCAGCCGGTGGCGCTGCACCGACTCGCCGAAGCTGTTGGAGCTGGTCTCCTGGTACGAGTACGACAGCCCCAGTGCCAGTGGGCCCTTGTAGGAGTAGCCCACGCTCGCCATCAGGGCCCCGTCCTCGCGCCGTCCGGTCCACTCCGGCGTGGTTCCCGGCGGGTAGCGCACGGACGAGTGGTAGCGGCGCGAGCCGTACTCGCCGGAGACGGTGAGGGCATGGCGGCGCACGAGGCGGTAGCGCGCGAGGAAGCCCACCTCGGGGCCGCCGAAGCTGGCGGAGAAGTCCCGGTGGTAGAGGAATCGGTGCGCACCCGCGCGCAGGCGCAGGGAGAGCCGGGTGTCCGGGGCGTACTCGACGAAGGCCGACGCCGCCAGGTCCGTGTACGCGCGGGAGCCGCCCCGCCGGTCCTTGGCGCGTCCCTCCACACCCACTCCCAGTGACGAGCCCAGGGCGAGCGAGCCCTCCAGCGCGGCGGCCTGCACCAGCACGTCCTCGTTGGAGAAGCCCAGGTACTTGCGGCCGCCTCCGTCATAGCGGCCCACCAGCTGCCAGCGGTCCTCGGTGTAGCGGCCCTCGGCCGCGGCGAGCAGACCGAACACCAGGTCCGAGGTGCTCGCGCGCGTGTGACCCTTGGTGAAGTCACGCGGCGCGTTCCCGTCCAGCATCATCCTGCCCGTCACGCGCAGCTTTCCCTCCACGTCGGCGGCATGTGCGCCACCGGCCAGCATCAGGGAGGACACCACGAGCGCGGAGAGGAGCCGTTTCAACGGGCGCACCATACCCCGGGCTCCGTCCGCATGCCCTGTCCACGAGAGGGCGTCCGGCTCGGCGGGTCGGTGACGACGCGCCCGGACGGCCGGTAGAGTGCGCGTCATGCGACTCGCTTCCCTCCTTTCCGTGTGTGCATTGTCCTCCCTCCTGGCCTGCGCGTCCCCCGGCTTCGTCGCGGAGGTGAAGGGGGAGACCACGGTGCAAGGGGATCCGACGGGTATCTCCGTCCTCCTCGATGCCTTCCCGGCCATCGGGAGCTTCACCAACCTGGACTTCGACCAGAACCAGGACTTCCAGAACCAGGGGGTCAGCAAGGAGCATGTGTCCTCCGCCAGGCTGCGGTCCCTCGAGCTCCAGGTGATCGCGCCGGCGGACCAGGACTTCTCCTTCCTCGATACGCTGGAGTTCTACGCGAAGACGGGGGACCGGGAGGTGCTGGTGGCGCAGAAGAAGAACATCGCCTCGCTGGGTCTCAAGGCGCCCAACCCGGTACTGTCCATGGACCTGGAGGACGTGGAGCTCCAGCCCTTCATCACCGCTCCCTCCATGAGCATCAGCGTGCGGGGCAGGGGTCGCAAGCCCTCGAAGGACGTGCGCCTGCAGGCCGACGTGCGGCTGGACGTGAAGGTGCGGCTGCTCGACTAGCGCAGCTCCCGGGCCCGGCGCTCCAGCGAGTCCGCGCGGGAGTCCAGCTCGCGGGCGAGCGACTCGAGCTGCTTCGCCTCCTGCTCCAGGCCCCGCAGATCGTCCAGGTTGTCGCTGGCGAGCGCCTGGGCGCGCACCGTGCCCACCTGCGGCCGGCTGTCGGTGGCGCGGTGGCTGTAGGGCTGGTAGGTCGGCGGCGGCGCCCCGTTGTTCTCGGGCGGTGACGGCGTCGAGGGCAAGGACGGCTCGGGGCTTCCGCCTCCCGGCGAATCTCCCGCCGAGGGATACCCCCCCGGATCCGCCCCGAAGTTGTCCCGCGAACCGGGGAACAGGCTGCCCCCCTGGCGCTGGGAGACGTCCACCGAGATGGACCGGGTGGAGGAGTCGAGGCGCAGGCGCATGTGCCGGTCCTGCTCGTCGAACATGGACTCCTCCCCGAGGAAGTCACTCATGCGCCGGTCCAGCTCCCGCTCCTCGCGCACCTCGGTGATGCGAGCGCGGAGGGACTTCAGGCGCTGGCGCACCTTGTCCTCGGAGTCGCGCAGCGCGTCCGCCTGCTCCAGCAGATCCTCGGGGTCATCGCTCGCCTCCGCCGGGTTCAACGCCGGCACCCGGGAGGCAGGCAGCGCGGAGCGCACCGCGTCGCGTTCGGCGCGCAGGCCGCGCATGCGGGCAATCAGCCGGGAGCGGGCCTCGCGGTCGCTCGTGGCATCCCAGGCCGCGCGGACCCGGGCCAGCTCGTCGGAGAGCGCCGAGTGCAACGCCAGGTTGCGCCGCTCCGCCTCGGACTCGGCCCCGGCGAGTGACTGGGCCAGACCGGTGAGCTGACCGGAGAGCTCCTGCGAGCGCCGCAGCGCCGTCTCCAGCTCCGGGCCCGCCACGAGCCGGCCCCGCTGCTCGGCCTTGAGCTGCTCGATGCGCCCGGCCAGGGTGTTCAGCTCCGAGCGCAGCACCTGTTGACGCTCGCGGAGCTCGCGCACCTGGGCCCGGCCCGCCTGCGCCTCGGACCTCAGCGCGTCCAGCCCCGAGGCTGCCCAGACGGGCATCCCCAGGGAGAGGCTCAGCAGGAGGGCGAGCAGGACGCGCTTCATCAATCCCCACCTAACAGCAAGCAGGATGCCAGGGCCACTGCGTGGCGGAGCGCTCCGTTGCCCACGAAACCCGAGCGGTTCCGGGGACTTCGGCCATGGGGGCGCCGGGAGAGGGGAGGTGGGCAATGATGGAAAACCACGAGGGGGGCGGGGGGACGGTGGATTTTCGAGGGCTGCGGTTTCTTTTTTACAGCCGGGCGGGACGTTCCGCCACTGGCTCCACCCCGGCACGGGTCGCCTTCCGGGTTCTGCCATGGGCCACCACCCGGGAGGTCGCGCTTCAGGGACGATGGCGCTCGGCCTCGCGGTAGAGCCGCGTGAGGGAGTAGTCCAGCAAGGACTGGCGCGAGCGCATGTATCGATGGGCCCGCACCATGGGCAGCCAGACGCGCTGGCCGACGAGGACCTGGGCCTCCCCGAGCTTCTTGCGCGGTATCCACTGCCCACCCAGGTTGCGCACCAGCACCTCTCCCAGGTACGCGCCCACGGCGGGGACGGCGTGCTCGTCGATGTTCTTCCGCTCGAAGACCTCCGGGAAGTCCTCCAACCAGAAGTGGACATCGACATCGGTGAGGGACTCGGGAGTCTCCTTGAAGACGGAGGGCACCTTGGAGTGCAGGAGCGCCACGAGGCGTTCGGAGAGCGTCGCGTAGTACCCGCGAACGAGCTCCTGATCGTTCACGTCCGGGGGGAGGGCGGACTCGGCGGGGAGCCATTCCTCCGGCTCCGGGGGTTGCCAGGCGTTGAATTCGGCGATCTTGCGCTGGCGCTTGCTGATGGCGAAGTCGTCCACGACCCGTGAGAGGAGTGGAGCCACGTCCGGGTGGAAGTGGGGCTCCACGGGGGCGAGCGTGGCGCTGCGCTCGCGAAGGGTGCGCAGCACGGTGGTGAAGTCGAGCTCCGGCCGGAGGTGCACGAGCGCCCGGGCCTGGGCCTGGCGTGAGTCCTCGGTGGCGAAGTCCGCGGCGGTGGGCCAGGTCACCAGGAGGACGGAGCCATTGGGGAGCTCCTCGACCCGCCAGGCCGGCGTGGACAGCATGCGCTCGCGTCCGACGGTTTCCACCAGCTTCGGGCCGAAGACGTTGAGCCAGCACACCTCGTAGACCTTGTCGAACCCGTCTCGCCGCGTGGTCTCGTCATCGCGGCCGAAGTAGGGGGCGCCAGACAACTGGTCATCCGCCATGCTGTGGGCTGCGGCGTAGGGGACCGGATATCGTGAGGCCCAGACCCGGACCATTTCCACGAACTTGCGGCAGCGTTCTGCCTCCCCGAAGAAGGAGAGTGGCTGCACCTCGAGGCTGGTACCCAGCTCGGGTCGGCGGTGCGTGAGCCCTGGGTTGATCGTCAACGCCACGGCAGGCGATGTCGTGCGGTAGATGCCGATGAGCGAGCTGTATTCGTTGCGCGTCTCCTCCAGCGCCTTCCAAACGGCGGCGCGGGAGTATTTGCGTCGCCGCTTGCCCTCGACGAGGTTCGGCATCCACTCGACCGCGTACTCCTCGAGTGCCTGAAGAAATGGCTCCAGCTCGCGCTCGATTTCAGCGTGAGGGTCGAAAGTTCCGCCAAAGAAGAGCCTCAGGCTGTCCTCCACATTCAAATCCTGAAGCGTCAGCGACTTCATTGGAAGAGCACCTCCGCTCCCTCGACATCTGCTTTGATCCTGCTCATGGCTGTCTCCTTCACCCTGGGATCCCTGGGCTGGAGTGCGCCGCCCTCGTAGATGAGGCGGACCCTGTGGACCTGTACCGGACTGCCGCGCAGGTTGAGGGAGGGGCGGCGGATATCCAGTGTTCCGCCGTAGTAGCGCAGGGCTTCGATTGCATCCACCCGCATCTGGGCCGTCAACGCGTTTGATTTCAGCTGCCTGAAGTCCCGGCTCTTGAAGCTGAAGGTCTCCACGCGAGGAGCTTGGCCGGAGGGGGGCTGTTCCTCGATGACGAGGACATCCGCGTAACGGATTTCGGCAACGCCGGACTTCATGACGCCTACGTTCGTCTCGAGGTGGGGCTGGTCGAAGTCCTTGAGGAAGCGGCGTTGCGCTCGTGGGAGAGCCGCGTCGGCACGCAGCAGGGACACCATGAAACGCTCGAATGCGAGTCCCCGGGCGAACAACCCGCGCATCTGCTCATAGCCTGCCCACGCGAGGGGTGGTTTGACCGGCTTGCCCTGCTTCAGCTCCGCGAGACGATCCTCCCAATAGGACACGTACTCGTTCCAGAGCGGGTGCCCTTGGGCTTCCGACAGCGGAGTGTCGAGAGAGGGGCGCTGCTTCTCCAGGACGGCCACGTTTCCGGACAGGCGCGGGCCCGCGGAGTCGAGCTCCGCGTGCGCGAGCTTTGCTTCAACCACCTCCCTGGAGAGACCCGCCTCCTCGTCCAGGAGGGACGTCATGCCGCCGAGGCCCTTCTCCGTCCGGATCCTCGCCGGGGTGGGGCCAGAACGCTCGGGCCGCCTCGCTTCCGACAACCAGGCCTGCGCCCTCGCCACATCACCCCGGGCCTCGTGGAGGGCCATGGCTCCGGCCTCTCCTCGCTCGTAGACGAGGAGGGCCGCCTCCCGGTTTGCCTGGATGTACCTGGCCAGCTCGCGGATGCCGTCCCCACCCAGCCGCGCCCACAAGCGCTCCGCTACCTCCGCCAGTCCCTCGAATCCCAGCTCCGGCACCTGGAGCCGCCCCCGTACCCACGGGGTTCCCGTGGTCCCCCTGGCCTCCGAGAGGTAACGCACGCCCTTGCCCCCGACGTACAAGGACACCAGCACCGTGGCGGCCGACAGCTCGCGCGTGGCTTGCTCGTACTGGCCCAGGGATAGCGAGTACACCCCATGGCACGTGCCAGCCACGAGGTTGTAGAAGCCCAGCGGTACGCCCAACGTCAGCGCATCGAAGCTCCCCATCGCCACGTTTTCCGGCGAGAAGGCCTCGGCCATCTCCGCCCGCTCCACCTGGTCGAGGACCGCCTGGTAGGGCGGAGGCAGCTGTCCTCGTTGCGCGGAGTACTTCATGGCCAGCGCACCGCGGCGCAGCTCGCTGGTGGACAGCGCCTCGTTGGCGGCACGGGTCAGGCCCCGGGCCACGTCACCGAGGTGCTCGGGGCGGTCCATGTAGTCCGAGAGGTTCAGGCCCCGTTGCCTCAGTGCCTCGCGGACAGCGCCCATCCGCCCCAGCGTCTCCCCGAGTTGTTTGTCCCGCGCCAGCAGCAGCAACACTTCGTGCAGGTCGTTGGTGAAGGCCGAGTGGATGAGGAAGAGGGCGAACAGCTCGGCGCGTGCGGCGCCGTACTCCCTTGTGGCGTTGACGAGGAAGGTGGCGCGCTTGCGGTTGAGGACATCGGCGCCCGAGCGCAGCGGTCCCAGGGCGCCGAGCCGGACGGCGGACCAGTCATCCAGCCCCTCCACCAGCCGGGGCATGTCCACCCGGTGCTGGAGCTCGATGAACTCCGTGGGTGAGGTGCACGCCAGGAATGGGGCGAGCGTCTCCTGACGGGAGGTCCGTCCGGGGAATCCGCCCGCGCTCCCCCGTGAGTGGAGGCCAGAGCCGCTCAGCGGGCTCCCGCGAGGAGGTCCCGTGGCACATCCTCCCAGCAGCACGAGTGCCATCAATGCCAGGAGGACAGGGCCGACACGACGGGTGGACAAGCCGCACCTCTCCCGCGAGAGCCGCCTGGCGGCCCGCCCTCGCTCAGGACTCCTCGGGGCGCTCGCCCTTGGAGATGAAGCCGTACTTCTCCAGCTTGTAGTACAGCGCGGACGTCTTGATGCCGAGCAGCCGCGCCGTCTCCGTCTTCACGCCGCCGGCCTTCTCGTAGGCGCGGGCGATGAGCTGGCGCTCGAGGTCCTCGAGGATGTCGGGCAGGGGCCTGTCTCCCATGGGCACGGGCAGGCCGGAGTCGGTGCGGGGCGCCGAGCCGGTGAGGTGCGTGGGCAGGTCCGTCTCCTGGAGCGTCTCGCCCTCGGCGAAGACGAGCGACTGTTCGATGACGTTCTCCAGCTCGCGCACGTTGCCCGGCCATGCGTAGCGGGCCAGCGCGCGCAGGGCGCTGTCATCCAATCCCTTCACGCGCTTGTTCACCCGCTGCGAGTGTTTGGCCACGAAGTGACGGGCGAGCGCGGTGATGTCCTCGGGGCGCTCGCGCAGGGGCGGAATCAGCAGGGGGACGATGTGCAGCCGGTAGTAGAGGTCCTCGCGGAAGCGGCCGGCCTTCACCTCGGCCTGGAGATCGCGGTGGGTGGCGCTCACCACGCGCACGTCCACCTTGAGCGTCTCCTCTCCGCCCACGCGCTGAATCTCCTTCTCCTGGAGCACGCGCAGCAGCTTCGTCTGGACGGAGTGGGGGATTTCGCCAATCTCGTCGAGGAAGAGGGTGCCGCCGTCGGCGAGCTCGAAGCGGCCGAGCTTGCGCTTGACGGCGCCGGTGAAGGCACCTCGCTCGTGGCCGAACAGCTCGCTCTCCAGGAGCGTCTCGGCGAGCGCCGCGCAGTGGACGACGATGAAGGGCCCGTCCTTGCGAGGCGAGAGCTGGTGGAGCATGCGCGCCACGAGCTCCTTGCCGGTGCCGGACTCGCCGCGCACGAAGACGGTGGCGTCGGTGGCGGCGGCCTTGCGCACCAGGGTGACGAGCCGCTGCATGGGCTCGCTGTCGCCCACCAGCAGGTTGCCGTGGGCGAGGGCGGCGTCGGACTCGAGGGCCTCGGTGCGGGCGGACAGGCGCTCCACCTGGCGGCGGGTGGAGGACAGCTCCAGGCCCTTCTCCACCTTGGCGCGCAGCACGTCCGGGGTGAAGGGCTTGGTGATGAAGTCGTAGGCACCCTGCTGCATGGCCTGCACGGCCGTTTCGATGGTGCCGAAGGCGGTGACGACCATCACGACGGCGGCCGGGTCCAGCGACTTGAGCGCCCGGGTGACGGCGATGCCGTCCATGCCGTCCATCTTCAGGTCGGTGACGACGAGGTCGAAGGGCGTCTTCTTGTAGGCGGCGACACCGTCGGTGCCGGAGCGGGCGGCGGTCACGGTGTGCCCGGAGCGCGTGAGGGTGACCGCCATGCCCTCGCGGAGGGTGTCGTGGTCGTCGATGACGAGGATGCGGGCCATGGACGCGACCTTATATCAGTGCACAATGCGCGCCCATGACCGCCCCCCGGACTTCCCTGCACGAGCTCCTGGCCCACCACGTCCCCACCGATGACAAGGAGCGCGAGGACCTGGCGCGGATGCGTACGTTCGCCGAAGAGCTGGAGCGGCCCTTCTCCCGGAAGCAGGAGCGGGCCCACTTCACAGGTAGTGCGATGGTGGTGGACCCGGCGGGAGAGCGGGTGGCGCTGGTGCACCACGCGAAGCTGAAGCGGTGGTTGCAGCCCGGTGGGCACGCGGAGGAGTTGGACGCGGGCAGCATGGAGGCCACGGCGCTGCGGGAAGCGCGGGAGGAGACGGGGTGCCGGGTGCGGCTGCACGAGCGCGCGCCGAGGCCGCTGGACGTGGACGTCCACACCATTCCCGCGCGCAAGGACGAGCCGGAGCACCTGCACCTGGACGTGCGCTACCTGGTGGTGGCGGAGAACCCCGAGGCGCTGGCGCATGACCCCGGCGAGTCCTCGGGCGCGCGGTGGCTGACGTGGGACGAGGCGCTGGCGTGGGCGGACGAGGCACCGCTGCGCCGGATGCTGGAGAAGGCCCGGGCGGTGGCGCGCGCGGGCTGAGTTGGAATCTGGACGACGGCCGTTCTTCCCCTGTTCCCGGCGGGTCCGGATGGCTAACAAGGAGGCCCATTCGGGCGTCCGGCCCACCGGCGTCCGTACCCACAGGAGGAACGTCATGGAGCAGAGGGCGCTCGGAAAGCAGGGGCTGAAGGTCTCCGCCCAGGGCCTGGGCTGCATGGGGATGAGCGAGTTCTACGGCTCGGGTGACGAGAAGGAGTCCATCTCCGTCATCCACCGGGCCCTGGAGCTGGGGGTGAACTTCCTCGACACGGCGGACATGTACGGGCCGTTCACCAACGAGAAGCTGGTGGGGAAGGCCATCGCCGGCCGGCGGGACGAGGTCGTCCTCGCCACCAAGTTCGGCAACGTGCGCGGCGAGGATGGCTCCTTCCTCGGCATCAGCGGCAAGCCCGACTACGTGCGCAAGGCGTGCGACGCCTCGCTGATGCGCTTGGGCGTCGACCACATCGACCTCTACTACCAGCACCGCGTGGACCCCTCCGTCCCCATCGAGGACACCGTGGGCGCCATGGCCGAGCTGGTGAAGCAGGGCAAGGTCCGCTACCTCGGCCTGTCCGAGGCCGCTCCCGACACCATCCGTCGCGCCCACGCGGTGCACCCCATCTCCGCGCTCCAGACCGAGTACTCGCTCTGGAGCCGTGAGCCGGAGGACGAGCTCCTCCCCACCGTGCGCGAGCTGGGCATCGGCTTCGTCGCCTACAGTCCGCTGGGCCGCGGCTTCCTCACCGGCCGCTACCGCCGCCCCGAGGACTTCGCGCCCAACGACTACCGCCGCAACAGCCCGCGCTTCCAGGGCGACAATTTCACGAAGAACCTCCAGCTCGTGGAGAAGATCAACGAGTTGTCCGCGCGCAAGAGGGTGAAGGCCTCGCAGCTGGCCATCGCCTGGGTGATGGCACGGGGAGAGGACATCGTCCCCATCCCCGGCACCAAGCAGGTGAAGTACCTCGAGGAGAACCTCGCCGCGGCCACCATCCGGCTCTCCCCCGAGGAGCTGCGGGAGCTCGACGCCATCGCGCCCAAGGGCGTGGCGGCCGGCACCCGCTACCCCGAGGCGAGCATGAAGTCCGTCAACCGCTGAGGCGCCGCTCAGGCCCCCCGGACGGGAGGGGGCGTCGGGGCCCGGCGCGGCAGCCGCACCGTGAAGCGCGTCCCCTCTCCCGGGCGTGACGTCACCGTGATGCCGCCGCCATGGGCCAGCACCAGCTGCCGGGTGATGTAGAGCCCCAGCCCCACGCTGCCCGCTCCGTTCCCCGCGTGCCGGCCTCTTCGGAAGGGCTCGAAGAGGTCGGGCAGGAGCGACGCCTCGATGGGCGTGCCCTGGTTGTGGACCTCGAGCAGCACCTGCCCGGACTCGCCCCGGCAGCTCACCCGCACCGGTGTCTCAGGCGGGCTGTGCTGGAGCGCGTTGCCCACGAGGTTGCCGAGCACCTGCGCGAGCCGATCTCCATCCCACTCGCCCGCGCCCTCGCCCTCCTGCGCCATCTCCATCTGCCGCTCCGGGTGGCTGGCGGCCAGCTCCTCCACCACGCCGCGGGCCAGCTCGAAGAGGTCCATCCGCTTGCGCTCCACCGGAATGCCTCCACCCAGCCGCGCCTGGCTGAAGTCCAACAGGTCGCGGATGAGGCGGGTGGCCCGGTCCGAGGCGGAGATGATGCGGGTGAGGTTCTTGCTCGCCCGCTCGTCCAGCCCCTCGCGCGCGAGCAGCATGGAGGCCGAGATGCGGATGACGCTCAGCGGGTTGCGCAGGTCGTGGCTGACGATGCCGAGGATCTGCCGCTCGAACTCGGCGAGCTGGCGCGCCTCGGCCTCCTGCCGCTTCTGGGCGGTGATGTCCACGCAGGCGCCCGTCATGTAGAGCGGGCGCCCGTTCGCGTCCACGAACGTCTTGCCCTTGCTGCTCAGCCAGTGCACGCGTCCATCCGGCCACACGACGCGGTAGTCCATCTCGAAGTCCGCGCCCTCGCGCGCGCACGCGCCGTTGCGGCGCTCCACCTCGGCGCGGTCCTCCGGGTGGACCAGGGGATAGAGGTCCTCGATCATCTGCACCGTCCGCCCCGGGGGCAGACCGTAGAGCTGGTCCAGGTTCTCGTCCCACTCCAGCGCGCCGGTGCGGATGTCCCAGCGGAAGGTGCCGGTGCCGCTCGCCCACAGGGCCGCGCGCAGCCGCTCGTCGCGCTCCTGCAGCGTGGCCTCCATCCGCTCGCGCTCCGCCAGCACGCTGCGCAGCTGGGCCTCGCTCTCCTCGGCGGCGGTGCGCGCCTGCTGCGCGGCCTCGTAGAGGCGGGCCCGCTCCAGCGCCTGTGCTCCCTGTCGTGCCAGGGACAGGCAGAACTCCTGCTCGTGGAGCGACAGGGTGCGGGGCTGGAAGAAGTTCACCACCAGCGCGCCCATCACTCCCCGGCTGCCACGCAGGGGCATCACCGCAGCGGCCTCGTAGGGCAGATCCAACCGCGCGACCGTGGGATAGCGGCGGTCCCGCTCCTCGCGGTTGGTGAAGAGGACGAGCCGATCCTCGCGGACCGCCTCCGTCACCGCCAGGGGGGCATCGAGCGGAATGCGCTCCAGGCCCCGCGTCATGTTCCGCACGTTGTCGGTGGCGCTCGCCAGCTCGAGCGACTGGCCATCCTCTGCCATCAGGCAGACGGCGCCCGATTGGGCGTCCAGTGCCGTCACGCCCTGGGTGATGATGACGTCGATCACCTGCCGGGGCGTGGGTGCCTCGGAGAGCGCGGCGGTGACGGCCTGCAGGCGCGAGGCGCGCTCCTGGGCACGCCGCTGATCATCGATGTCCGCGTTGGTGCCGAACCAGCGGACGACGCGGCCACGCGCGTCCCTCGTGGGCAGGGCCCGGACGAGGTGCCAGCGCCAGGCGCCATCGGACTTCCGCCAGATGCGGACATCGATTTCGTAGGGCTCTCCGGTGCGCAGGCTGTGCTGCCAGCGCTCCATCAGCCGGGGCAGGTCGTCCGGGTGGACGGCCTTGGGCCACAGCGAGGGATCCCCCGGGACCATGCCGGAGTCCTCGAAGCCGCGGCGGCTGATGTAGTCCAGCTCCCCGTTCGGCCGGCTCGTCCAGATGGTGTGGGGCAGCACCTCGGCGAGCGTGCGGTACTGTTGCTCCGCCTCGTGCAGACGCTGGGCCTGTCGCAGCAGGTGGGTCAGCCGTTCCGGGGTGAGCGCCGCCTTGCCGAGGTAGTCGGTGGCGCCGGCCTTCATCAGCTCCACGGCGATGTGCTCGTCGCCCTGTCCGGTGAGCATGATGATGGGCGTCTCCACCAGGGCCGCGCGGGCCTGACGCAGCACCGACAATCCGTCCTGGCCCGGCATCTGGAAGTCGAGCAGCGCGCAGTCGAAGGACTGCTCCAGCAGGGCGGAGAGCGCGGACGCACCATCGCCTACTTCGACGAGCTGGGCGTTCAACCCCGCCTTGAGCAGGGCGCGCCGTACCGCGAGCCGGTCCACCTCGTCATCATCCGCCACCAACAGGCGCAGCGGTTGCTCCTCCATTTGGTCCTCGGCCCTCAAGGCAGCTCCACCCGCATCCAGTATGCGTTGAGTGCGGCCATCAACTCCACGAAAGCCGGGGAGGTGACGGGCTTGACGAGGTAGCCAGCCACATGGTGGGCGTAACTCTGCACCCGGTCCCTGTCATCGTTGGAAGTGGTGAGCACCACCACGGGTGTGGTGCTCAGCTCCGGGTCGGAGCGCAGGGCCCGCAGGAACTCGATGCCATTCATCCTCGGCATGTTGAGATCCAACAGGACGAGCCGGTTGTTCATCGGCACCGTGCCGTCGCGCAGCATCTCCAGTGCCTGCCGCCCGTCCCGCGCGATGTAGAGGGCGTTCTGGACGTTGTTCTTCTTGAAGGCCCGCTGGACGTTCATCACGTCCACCGAGTCGTCATCCACCAGCAGGATGTTCAGCGTCTTCACGGACACCCTCAACGCCCCTCGTCCGGGATGTGCTTGGGCCAGGTGAAACGGAAGGTGGCGCCCTGGCCGGGCGCGGACTCCAACCAGGCTCGCCCGCCGCGCGCCTCCACGCTCTTCTTCACCACCGACAGGCCGATGCCGGTGCTCTCCAGCTCGTCGCGCGCCCGGAGCGTCTGGAAGATGCCCCAGATGCGCTCGTGGTACTCGGGGGCGATGCCCGGGCCGTTGTCGGACACGGAAAACTCCCAGAAGGGCTCCACCTGGCGCACGCCCACGCGCACCCGCATGTCGGAGCTCCGCGCGTGCTTGAAGGCGTTGCTCAACAGGTTGAGGAACACCTGCTGCAGAGGCACCCGCTCGGTGCGCAGCGTGGGCATGCCGGGCTCCACCTGCACGACGGCCTCGGCTGGCGGGGCGAGCAGCTCCACGCACTCGTTCAGCAGCCGGCCCACGTCCACCCGCTCCGGCCGGCTCCTCATCCGGCCCGCGCGGCTGTAGTCGAGGATGCCGTTGATGAGCGCCTCCATGCGCTGCACCCGTCCGCGCAGCAGCTTCATCTGCTCGCGCGTCTCGTCGGTCATCACGTCCTTCAGGTCGTCTTCTATCCACTGCGACAGGTTGGCGATGCCGCGCAGCGGAGCCTTCAGGTCGTGGCTGGCCACGTAGGCGAATTGATCCAACTCCTGGTTGCTGCGCTCCAGCGCGGCGATGAGGCGCTCGCGCTCGGCCTCGGCGCGCTTGCGCTCGGTGATGTCCAGCACCACCGTGGCCACGCCCAGCGTGGTTCCCTCGGCGGAGCGCACGGGGGCATAGCGCGCGAGCCAGGCCCGCTCCTCCCCATTGGGCAGTTTGGTGGAGGACTCCACCGTCTGCGTCTCGCCCGTCTCCAGCGCCCGCCGCAGGGACTTCACCACGATGTCCACGCCGGGCGTCTGCTGCGCGGCGAGCACCTCGGGCATGGTGTGGCCCAGGTGGTCCTCGGCGGGCCGGCGGTTGATGGCCTCGAGGGTGCGGTTGACGCGCACGAAGCACAGCGTGCGATCGAAGAGGGCGATGCCCGCGGGCGCCGCGTCCAGGAGCGTGTCCAGCATGGCGCGCGCCTGCTCGGCGAGGTACCGCTCGTGCTGGGCCCGGCGCACGGCCTCCTGGCTCTCCCGGTACAGCCGCGCGTTGTCCAGCGCGAGCGCGGCCCGGCGCGCGAGCTCCTCGGCCAGGGGGAGGTCCGCGGCGGAGAAGCTCCGGGGGCTTCCGGCCTGGGCCAGGGTGATGGCGCCCAGCGTGCGTCCGTGCACCACCATCGGCACGATGAGGGAGGAGCGCAGACCCAGCTCCCTGAGCAGCCGCAGGCCCTCCGCGTCGCGCGGGAGGCTGGCCAGCGTCACGTCCGAGATGACCTCCAGCAGCTCCGACTCGCCGGTGCGCATGACGAAGCCGGGCCCGTGCTCGGCGTTGTGGAGGTCCACGGGCTCATGCTGCGCGAGCTGCCAGGCGAACGTCTCCCGGGCGGCGTCGGTATGCGTCACCGAGACGCGCTCGACCGTCTCGTCCGGCCGGACCACGTCCACCGCGCACCAGTCCGCCAACCGGGGCACGGCCAGGCGGGTGAGGTTGCGGACGGTCTCCTCGGGATCCAGGGTGAGCGCGAGCAGGGAGCTGGCCTCGGCGAGGAAGCCGTGCACATCCGAGGTTCGCTTCTGGTCGTCGATGTCCGTGCACGTGCCGAACCAGCGGACGATGCGGCCCTGGGCATCGTGCACCGGGATGGCGCGGCCGAGGAACCAGCGCCACACGCCGTCGAGCCGGCGGCAGCGGTACTCCGCCTCGTAGGGCTCGCCGGTGGCCAGGCTGTGGCGCCAGCGCTTGTCCGCCTCGGGCTGATCCTCGGGGTGGAAGGCCTGCTTCCAGCCCTCGCCCTTCGAGTCCTCGAAGGACATGCCGGTGTACTCGTACCAGCGCCGGTTCAGGTAGTCCTGGATGCCGTCCGTTCGCGCCGTCCAGACGATCTGCGGCAGGGCCTCGGCGAGCATGCGGAACTGTTCACGCTCGGTATCGAGTCGCTGCTCGGAGCCCGTGCCCCCGAAGAGGGAGTGCAGGGGATCATACGCGTTGAGATCGCCGTCGGACTGGCGGGACACGTCGGGTGAGCCTCCACGGGCCAAGGAGGTGAAATCTGCCGAGCAGCCATCTTCCTGCCGCCTGTCTGGCACTCCCAAATCTCTTACTTCGTTCCGTGTCCTCATGTTCGACACGGCAGACGGGCTGTCGTCCGCGCAACAGGTCATTCCAGGGGTTGCATTTCCCAGGGTGGAGAACGTCAGGCAAGGGCCTGTCTGACAGGTTGGTTAGCGGACGATCGCGGCCATGTTCAAGGGGAGGGTGAGCTCGAAGATGGTGGCTCCCGGGGACGAGACGAGCCGCAGGTCTCCACCATGGGCCCGGGCGATTTTTCGCGACAGGGGCAACCCCAGGCCCGTGCCCTTTTCACGCGTGGTGAAGAAGGGCTCGAAGATGCGTTCGCGCTCGGCCTCCGGGATGCCAGGCCCGCTGTCCTGGACGCGGATGGCGTAGCCCTGGCGCTCGCCCCGGCCCGTCACCCGCACCCGGCCTCCGTGGGGCGAGGCCTGCACCGCGTTCTTCACCAGGTTCACCAGTGCCGCCGTCAGCAGGCTGCCGTCCGCCTCCAGCAGCGCCGGCTCCGCCTCGACCTCCACTGTCACCTCCCGGGCCGCCGCGTCCGCCGCGATCAGGCCGCTGGCCTCGTGGAGGAGATCCGGTGCCGCCACGGGCTCGCGCGAGAGCGGTTGCTCGCGGGCGAAGGCGAGGAAGTCCTCGACGATGCGCTGGAGGTACTCCGCCTCGTGTTGGATGCGTGCCACGTGCCCGGCGGCCTCCGCGTGGGCGCCCACCTTCAGGTCCTCCGCGAGGATTCCGGAGAAGAGGGAGATGCCGCCGAGGGGATTGCGCACCTCGTGGGCCACTCCGGCCAGCATCAGCTTGAGCTGCCGATCCCGGCTCTCGAGCGCCCCGCGCATCACCTCCAGCTCGCGCGCCAGCACGCCGATCTCCCGCGTGGGCTCCGGCGGCACGGGTGTCGTCAGGTCGCCCCGGCCGATGCGCAGCGCCGAGTCCATGAGCCGCCGCAGTGGGCGTGCGAGACCCCGCGCCGTGAGGATGGCCACCAGGCCCAGCACCCCGAGCGCCACCGCGCTCGCCGCCGCGAAGCTCCGGGACAGTCGCGCGAGGGGGCCGAAGAAGGCGGCGCTGCCCTCCACCGCGACCGCGCCCACGACCTCGGACTCGCGGCGCACGGGGGCGTAGCCGGTCTTGTAGAGGCGCCCATCCGAGCCCTGGAAGAGCACCTGGCTGGCCGCGCGCTGGCCGGAGAAGACGCGGGACAGCTCCAGCCTGTCGCGTGCGAGCTCCGGGACCTCGGTGCCCACCGGGAGGCCACCGCCCACGTCCACGCGCACGCGGCCCTGCGTGTCCACCACGAAGACCCGTCGCACGCCGCTCGCGTCGCGCACCTCGGTGAGCAGGCGGACCAGGTTGCGCCACGTGCGAGTCCCGGAGACGTCATCTCCCGGCTCGAGGGTGAGCATTCGCTCGCCGTTGACCTGGCTGGCCGTGGCCGCGGCGATGGCCGAGAGGCTGTTGCCCAGCTCGTCCTCCAGGATGGAGCGGGCGAGGGCGTAGACCGCCGAGCCCGTGAGCGCGAGGAAGAGCAGGGTGGGCAGCAGGAAGGCCACGAGCAGGCGAGCCGAGAGCGAGCCCAGTGCGTCCTTCAAGCGGGAGGTGAGGGGGAGAGGGGTGGACATACGGCGAGCGTGACGGCGGCGGGAGGGAATCATCGCATGATCCGACTGGGGAGGGCCTGGGTTTCCCGGGGTGCTCGGCCTCTACTGCGTCCTGACTCCGTGCCTGAGTGGGTGAGCGGAGCGGGAGGTGCCCGTGAGTGCCGCCGTCGGCTGTCCAGTCATGTCCCGGGCCGCGCGGTGTGGGGCGGCCCTGTTGCTCATATCGGTGTTCGTCGGCTGCGCCACGGCTCCCGGCACGCGGGCTTCCTCCGCCAGGGGTCGGGAGGTGCCACGGATCAGCGCGTCGCCGAACCCTGCTTCGCCGCCGAGAGTCCTCCTGGCCATGAGCGATGGTCCGCCAACGGGCGGGGAGCCCACCGGCTCGGCGCTCCAGGGCTACAACGTCCCCGGCAAGAATCCGGATTCTCAGATGTCCTGGGAGTTCTTCCTGGGCAACGCCGCGCATCGCCTCATTGCATACATGTACGGAGTGAGCCACCCGAGCAATGAGGCCTACTACAACACCGAGACAATCCAAGCCATCGTGACGAAGACGGGACTCGGAGACGCGTCGCTATTGCAACCGCAGGAGCGCATCCTACGTCCGGACATCACCGATGTCTTTTCCCTGAGTCTCTTTGAAATCAAACCCTGGAATGAACAAGGTCTCAAGGAGGGTCGCGAGGAGGCCCGGGTCTATCTGGCCGCACTGAACCGGACCATCCTGGTTGGCAAACGCTTCACAGGTGGCACGGACTTCCAGGGAGAAACCCTGATTCGTTTCGCGCGGGGGCAGTACATCTGGCGTCTGGCGTGGCGGACCACCGAGCCAGGAGTGATCCAGTACCAGTGGACCCGCAGTCAACAGCGCTTCGAGTCCCAAGCGGTGGCGTATGAAGCCGGGCAGTGGGTGGAGCTCACCGAGCAGGAGATGCGGCAATACGGCGGGTGGTTGGGGCAGGCGGTGGAGGATATGGTCCGCCGACGCGAACGGCTTGCCACTTTCAGTGGAGCCGTGGGGATCGTCATCGAGGTCATTGGTACCGCCGCGACGGCTGTCTTCTCGGGTGAGATTTTCGGTCGGATGGGGTCGGGGACGAGCGCGCGGCAGCCCCCTACCCAGGGAGGTGGGCAGGTCATTCCCTTTCCGAGGCAACAGCCACGTACCACATCCCCGGCGCAGGTGCCCGCTGCCGCGGGGATGTCCCTTCCTCGATGAGCGCCCGCTTTGATAGGAAACGATTCATGGAGCCCGGACAGACTTCTTCGTTGCAACTGCCGTCGTTCCTGCATGGCACCTATCGCTCGATTCAGCAGAAGGCGCGGACGGAAGGCCTTCGGTGCGCCGAGCAATACAAGAAGGACGGCTTCTTCCCCGCCCCCTCGCAGATGTTGGAGGTTTCTCCTGACGAGGTGGTGTTGACACACGGCGTAGCTGACTTCCAGCATGAGCGCCCGGTCTGGCGCCTGTACATGGTGTCAGATGTCATGAGCGCGGTGTGGGAAACCCTGGACTCGTGGAACTCAATCGCCGTAAGGGACTCCTACGAGGCGTTCTTTCTCGAGATGGCTTGGGGGGCGCTGTATTTTGCGCTCGAGCAGATGGGCCCGGTGAGCGCGCCACGAACAGCGCAGCGCCTCCAGGCAGTGCTGCGTTTCTGGGAACCGCTCCAGTCCGTGCGCTACCTCTTCAAGACTCTGGGAACTGAGCTCAGCCTGGAGGAACTCATGAAGGCCTCCTGTGGCTGGGCGATGGATGCGTGGGAGCCGGTGGGAGACGCCTCGGTGCGAACTCGCCTGGAGGCGGCAGCGGAGCGCATGGCGAGGGCGACGCGGGAGGACTGCATCGAGGCCATCTTCCGGCAATTGCCCCAGGCTCTCGCGCATGCGGGTAGATTGAAGCACCGGCAAATATTGGCCGACCCCACCTATCAGCGTGAGCGCCTCGCCACGCTCGACTCACGGTTCTTCGAGCGGGTGTCCGGCGCACGCACGGGGGATCTGATCTGGCTGTTGGTCAATTGGGACCACGAGCTCGGGCTGCAGTAGGCAGCCCGCTCAGTCGAACATCGCTCCCAGCGCCTCGGAGAGCGTCTCGACTCCCACCACTTCCAGCTTCGTGTCCTCCAGCCGCCGCGCGCTCCCCTTCGGGATGATGGCCCGCTGGAAGCCCATCTTCGCCGCCTCGGCGAGCCGTGGCTCCACCTGGCCCACCGCGCGCACCTCGCCCGCCAGGCCCACCTCGCCCAGCACCAGCGTGTGCGCCTCCATCGGCCGGTTCTGCAGGCTGCTCACCAGCGCCGCGCACACCGCCAGGTCGCACGCCGGCTCGGACAGCTGCATGCCTCCCGCCACGTTCACGAAGAGGTCGCACCCCACCAGTGGGATGTCCTCCTTCTTCTCCAGCACCGCCGCCAGCAGCGCCACGCGGTTGCCATCCACGCCAATGGCCGTGCGCCTCGCCGTGCCGTAGCCCGTGGGCGCCACCAGCGCCTGCACCTCCACCAGCAGCGGCCGCGTGCCGTTCAGCGTGCACGTCACCACGCTGCCCGCCTTGCCCGCCGGCCGCTCCGCCAGGAAGAGCGCGGAAGGGTCCGGCACCTCCATCAGCCCCGCGCCCTTCATCTCGAAGACGCCAATCTCGTTCGTCGAGCCGAAGCGGTTCTTGTGCGCCCGGAGGATCCGGAAGGGGTGGCCGCGCTCGCCCTCGAAGTAGAGGACCGTGTCCACCATGTGCTCCAGCACGCGCGGGCCCGCGATGGAGCCCTCCTTCGTCACGTGCCCCACCAGGAACGTGGGCACCCCGCTGCGCTTGGCGAAGGCCATGAAGCGCCCCGCCACCTCGCGCACCTGCGAGATGCTCCCCGGCGCGCTGCCCAGCTCCGGCAGGTACATGGTCTGGATGGAGTCCACCACCAGCGCCCGGGGCTTGAGGCCCTCGGCCACCGCCAGCACCCGGTCCGCGTCCGTCTCCGCGAAGAGGTGGATGGCCTCGCTCTCCACCCGCAGCCGCTCGGCCCGCATCTTCGTCTGCCGCAGCGACTCCTCGCCCGATACGTAGAGCACCGGGCCCCAGCGCCCCAGCCTGTCCAGCGCCGCCAGCAGCAGCGTGGACTTGCCGATGCCCGGGTCTCCTCCCAGCAGAACCAGCGAGCCGTCCACCACTCCACCTCCGAGCACCCGGTCGAACTCGGCGATGCCCGTGCGCCGGCGCTCCTCCTGCTCGCCGCTCACCTCGCGCAGCCGCACCGGCTTGGACGCCCCTCCCGAGGCCCCCCACGCCGGGCGCTTGTCGTCCACCTTCGCCTCGGTCTCCTCCACCAGCGAGCTCCACGCGCCGCAGTCGGGGCACTTCCCCAACCACTTCGCCGACTGGTACCCGCACGCCTGACACGTGTAGTGCGTCTTCGCCTTCGCCATGGAGCCTCTTGTCTAGCGCAGACCGGGCCCGTTTCCCCGCTTTCCCTCACGCCTGCCCACCCTCACGCCGCGTCCGTCCGGGGGGCGGGCGGCCAGGCGGGGGAGTAAACTCCGGGCCCCCGTCAAGTTGTGCTTCCGGGGAGGGCTCACCACGTTGCTCCCAACTGGGGCCGCACGTCGCGGCGCCCTGGAAGGGAGACGGAAATGAGCATCATCTGGTTCATCGTGGTGGGTCTGGTCGCGGGTCTGATCGCTCGGGCGCTTCTCCCGGGCCGGCAGTCGATGGGTCTGGTGGCGACGATGCTGCTGGGCATCGTGGGCTCGTTCGTGGGTGGCTTCATCGGCGCGCTCTTCTCTCCGAGCCGACGCATTCTCGACCTCAACCCCTCGGGCCTCATCATGTCCGTGGTAGGCGCCATCGTCGTCCTACTCCTGGTGGGCTGGGCGGGCCGAGGCCGTCGAATCCACGCCTGATGTCCGGGGCCCGGCAGGGGAGGGATGCGCGAAACCCGCGCTCCCACCCTCCGGGCCCCTCGTGTTTCGGGGGGGCCGGGAAGTCGTCAACCCGGCCTCGCTGCGTGGTTGACAAGGGCTGGCCATCCACGCACCGTGCGCGCTCCCACTTCCCGAGGAGCCCATGTCCGACTCCGCCGCCCACGACTTCCACGGTCACGCCCACTTCGCCACGCCGCCTCCGGGTGTCGTCGTCCGCCACGACTGGACGCTCGCCGAGGTGCGAGGTCTCTACGAGCTGCCCCTGCTGGAGCTCATCCACAAGGCGCAGACCGTCCACCGGGCCGTCTTCCAGGACAACAAGGTGCAGCTGTGCTCGCTGCTGTCCATCAAGACGGGCGGCTGCCCCGAGGACTGCGGCTACTGCCCCCAGGCCGCGCGCTACCACAAGGACACCGGCCTGGAGGCCGAGAAGCTCATGTCCGTGTCGTCCGTGCTGGACGCCGCCTCCAAGGCGCGCGCCGCCGGCGCCACCCGCTTCTGCATGGGCGCCGCCTGGCGCGAGGTGAAGGACGGGCCCCAGTTCGACAGCGTCCTGGAGATGGTCCGCGGCGTGAAGTCGCTCGGCATGGAGGCCTGTGCCACGCTCGGCATGCTCACCGAGAGCCAGGCCCGTCGCCTTCGCGAGGCCGGCCTCTCCGCCTACAACCACAACCTCGACACCTCCGAGGACAAGTACGGCGACATCATCTCCACCCGCACGTACCAGGATCGGCTCGACACCCTCGAGCGCGTGCGCAAGGCCGGCATCTCCGTGTGCTCCGGCGGCATCATCGGCATGGGTGAGTCCGTGGATGATCGCTGCAAGCTGCTGCTCACGCTCGCCAACCAGGAGGTCCACCCCGAGTCCGTGCCCATCAACGCGCTCGTCCCCGTGAAGGGCACCCCCCTGCAGCACCAGCAGCCCGTGCAGTCCGTGGAGATGGTCCGCACCATCGCCACCGCCCGCATCCTCATGCCCATGGCCATGGTCCGCCTGTCCGCCGGCCGCATGCAGATGAACGAGGAGGCCCAGCTGTTGTGCATGCTCGCGGGCGCCAACTCGCTCTTCTTCGGCGAGAAGCTGCTCACCACCGGCAACCCCGAGTACACCCAGGACATGGCCCTCCTCGCGAAGGCCGGTATTCGTCCCCTGGAACCGGATACGTCCCGGTAGATGGCTCCGGATACGCGATACCCTCACCCCGGCCCTCTCCCGGAGGGAGAGGGGGTTTGCACGGCCTGGGCACGGGCTGAGTTGGATTCTCTTGTCTCCCGGGGGTTGAAGCGGGTTCTGGAGCCGCTCGACTCTCCCCAGGGTCCGCTCGTGCGCGTGGGCGGCGAGACGTTCGTCAACTTCGCCTCCAATGACTACCTGGGCCTCGCAGCCTCTCCCTCCGTGCGCGCCGCCGCCGCCGCCGCCCTGGAAACCCAGGGGCTGGGCTCCGGGGCCAGCCGGCTCGTCGTGGGCGACACCTCCGTCCACCAGCGGCTGGAGACCCGGCTCGCTTCCTTCGAGCGCTCCGAGGCCGCCCTCCTGTTCAACTCGGGCTATGCGGCCAACGTCGGCACCCTCCAGGCCCTCGTCGGCCCCGAGGACGCCGTCTTCTCCGACTCCCTCAACCACGCCTCGCTCATCGACGGCTGCCGTCTCTCACGCGCCCGGGTCGTCGTCTATCCGCATGCCGATGTCGAGGCGCTGGAGCGGGCCCTGGCCGCGACTCCCGCCCGCCGCCGGCTCGTCGTCACCGACACCGTGTTCTCCATGGATGGGGACCATGCGCCCCTGCGGGAGATCGTTCGCGTCTGCCGGGCCCACGGTGCCGCGCTCCTCGTCGACGAGGCCCATGCCACCGGAGTCCTTGGTGCTCGCGGGGCGGGGTTGTGCGAGGAGCTCGGGCTCTGTGACGCCGTCGACGTGCGCATGGGCACCTTGAGCAAGTCGCTCGGCGGGTTGGGCGCGTACATCTGTGCGTCCCGTCCCGTGGTGGAGCTCGTGCTCAATCGCGCGCGGCCCCTCGTCTACTCGACGGCGCTCCCCGCCGCCCTGTGCGCCGCCGCCGAGGCCGCCGTGGACATCGTCGAGCACGATGACGCACTGCGCGCCCGGTTGTGGCGCAACATCCGGCGCTTCTCCGCGGGCCTGCGCTCACTCGGGTTCGTCGCGGAGCCCCGCAGCGCCATCTTCCCCGTCATCGTTGGTGAGCCTGAGCGCGCCGTCGCGGCGTCTCGTGCGCTGCGTGCCCGCGGTCTGCTCGTGAAGGCTATCCGGCCTCCGACCGTCCCCGTCGGCACCAGCCGGCTCCGCTTCTGTCTATCCGCCGCGCACACCGAGGGCCAGGTGGACCTGGCACTCGAGGGGCTGCGCTCGCTGAATCTCTGATTCACGGAGTGGGAGGTTTCTTGGCAACCCGAGCTTCCGAGGGTCGTTGGCCGCGCTTCTTCGTCACGGGCACGGATACGGGCGTCGGTAAGACGCAGGCGTCGCGTGCCCTGTTGTCCCTGCTCGCCGACGCGGGGCTCTCTCCCCAGGGCTTCAAGCCCTATGAGAGCGGGTGTGCCTCCCTCTCCGCGCCCTCGGACGCGCTCTCCCTTCGCGAAGCCGCCCGGAGCGACCTGCCCCTCGACATCGTCTGTCCGCACCGCTTCCGCGCTCCCCTGGCTCCAGGCGTCGCCGCGCGCCGTCTGGGCCGCGAGCCCGACTGGAACGTCACCCTCGCCGCGTGGGAGCGCATCCGGCACGGGTCCGTCGTCGTCGAGGGCGCCGGTGGGCTCTTCGTCGCCCTCGACTCCTCCCACGACGTCATCGATCTCATCTCCGCGCTCGGCCTTCCCGTCCTGCTCGTCGCCCGCGCGGGCCTGGGCACGCTCAACCACACCGCCCTGTCCCTCGAGGCCCTCGCCGCGCGCAACATCCCTGTCGCGGCCGTGCTCCTCTCCCGGAGTACCTCCTCGCGCGACCCCTCCGAGCGCGACAACCCCGCCCTCATCGCCGAGCGCCACCGTGTCCAGGTACTGGGTCCCGTGCCCTACCTGGTGGATCCCCGCCGGCGTCACGCGGCCTTCCGAAAGGCGCTCGCACCGCTGGTGGAGAACGTGCTCGCTACAGGGCGCTCCAATCGCGCGCGAGCCCGATAAATCGGCCTCCGGAGCGATCCGGTACACGCGCGCGAGTGCAAGTTTTCGTGTCACTCGGCCGTGAAAATGGACGCATGTTTCGATCTGCGCGAGAACGCCCGACGAATGGCGGACATCATCGACCTCTCGCTCCTCGCCGATGCCAGGCGGTACTTCTCCAAGCTCCTCGACGCGCGTGGTCTCTCCTACTTCCTCCAGAAGGACGGCCACCGGCTCTTCCACATCGAGCCGGCCAAGGTCGAGCTCGTGGTTCGCACCGCCATCCGCATGCGCGCCGACGAGCTGCCCAACCCCCACCCGAAGGCCGTCGATCACTGCCGTCAGGAGATCCGCCGTGAGCTGATCCGCCTCGTCGCCTCGGCCATGCTCCAGACGGGACTGTGAGCGGCTTCTCCGCGCGCACCGACTTCCCTCGGACGTGGAATCCCCTGGCGCGGGCCCTCGCCGAGCGCCGGGCACTTGGCCTCCCCCTGCTGGAGCTCACCGAGACCAACCCCACCCGCGTGGGCCTGCCCGCGCCCGAGCCGGCCCTGCTGCAGCACCCGGGGGCGCTCGGCTACGCACCCGAGCCCCAGGGGTTGTTGTCGGCCCGTGAGGCCGTGGCCACCTACCTGGCCACCCGAGGCGCCCGCGTCTCGCCCGAGCACCTCATCCTCTCGGCGAGCACCAGCGAGTCCTATGGCTGGCTCTTCAAGCTGCTGTGCGAGCCCGGGGACAACGTCCTCGTCCCCGCGCCCAGCTACCCGCTCTTCGAATACCTCACGCGGTTGGAGGGCGTGGAGACGCGCACCTACCGCCTGCCCCGCGCGCATGGCTTCGGCCTGGACGTGGAGGAGGTGGCCGCCGCGAGGGACGCGCGCACCCGCGCCGTGCTCGTGGTGAACCCCGGCAACCCCACCGGGCACTACCTGCGCGAGGGCGAGCTGGAAGCCCTGGGCGGGTTGTGCGCGGAGGCCGGGCTGGCGCTCGTCTCGGACGAGGTGTTCTCCGACTTCGCCTGGGACGAGGAGCCGGGCCGGGTTCCCACGGTGGCCGGGCGCGAGCTGCCCATGCTCACCTTCTCCCTGTCGGGCCTGTCGAAGGTGGCGGGGCTGCCCGGCCTCAAGCTGGGGTGGACGCACGTGGGCGGGCCCGACGCGTTGCGTGACGAGGCCCTGGCCCGGTTGGAGCTGGTGGCGGACACGTACCTGCCGGTGAACACCCCCGTGCAGCTCGCCCTGCCCGGACTGCTGGCCCACGCGCCCCACTTCCAGGCGGCGCTGCTGGCACGGGTGAAGGAGAACCGGAGGCTGCTGCTCCAGGCCCGTCCGAGTGACGCCCTCTGGGACGTGGTGCCCGCCCAGGGAGGGTGGAGCACCGTGCTGCGCATTCCCCTGGAGCCCGGGGAGGAGGCCACGTGCCTGGCCCTGCTGGACGAGGGGGTGGTGGTGCAGCCGGGCTACTTCTACGACTTCACCCGCGGGGCCTTCCTGGTGCTGTCGCTGCTACCCCCACCGGACGTCTTCGCCGCGGCGCTGGAGCCGCTCGTGCGCGTGCTGGCCACGAGCGGGTAGGGGATGCCGGAGCGGGTCTAGGGTGCGGCCGGGGCGCCCACCAGCTCGCGGGGCACCTTGCTCGTGGTGCCGAAGCTCCCGGCGAGCCCGTAGCACTCGATGGTCAGGTGCCGATCCCATGCCGCGTGCTCCTCGATGCGGCTGGCCCTCCGCCGCGCCAGCAGCGCGGGCAGCTCCGTGACGAAGAAGCCATAGTACCCCGCGGCATCCTCGAGCATCTCGGCGGGCGGCACGCCCAGCCCCGCTTCCAGCTGTTGGAGCCCGGAGAGGAAGCGGCGCTCGGCGTCCTCGTTCGACGCGGACCCCCGGGGGACGTCCAGGGACAGCTCGACGAGCGAGCGGCCCGACATGTTCCGGGCGAGCTCCTGGCGCACCTTGTGTCGCTGCTCTCGTGCTTCCAGGACACGCGCCTCCTCGGCGCGCTCCAACGCTCGTTTCGCCAGGGCTGTGCTCATCGGCTCCTCCCCTGGGGCCCGGTGTGGGCCCGTGTCCGTCCATTTATATGGAGATGCCTGACGCGTCTTCGTGATGCGCCTGACGAGAGATGGGGACGGCCCGCTCCAACCGCATGCAGGCGGGGGACCAAGCGTCTTCCACCCCGCAATCTCCTGCCGCTGGGGGCCGGGGAGTGACGGGAAGTTCACGCTCGAGCCCCTGGATTCAGGCGGGCGCATCCAGCGGCGGCATCTCCGCCATCAAGGCGCGCAGCCGCTGGGAGTCGATGGGCTTGTCGATGCAGGGCAGGCCGTTGTTCGCCAGGAAGGCTTGCGACTGCTCCGTGAAGGCGCCCCCGGTCATGAAGATGACGCGCTGCGCCTGCTCCGGCGCCAATCGGGACAGCTCCTCATGGAACCGGGGACCGCTCATCTCCGGCATCATCAGGTCGCTCAGGATGATGTCGAAGCGCCGGCCCGAGGCCACCAGCGCCAACGCCTCCGCGCCCCGGGAGAGCACGGAGACCTCGCAGTGCGCCCCGAGCAGGCGCTGGACGGCGCGGCCGACGATGACCTCGTCATCCAGGACCAGGACGCGACGCCGGGGTGTTGGCTCGCCACTGGTCCGAGGGAGGTGTTCGGACAGGTCCTGGGTGGTGGGCAGGCGCAGGTGGAACACGGAGCCCCGCCCCGGCTCGCTCTCCACGCAGAGCTCCCCTCCCATCCCGTTGACGAGGCGGCGGCAGATGGCCAGCCCCAGTCCCGTGCCCACGCCCACCGGTTTGGTGGTGAAGAAGGGCTCGAAGATGCGCTCGCGCAGCTCCGGGGGGATGCCCCGGCCGGTGTCGTGGATCTCCACCCGGACGTGGCTGCTCCCCTCCTGGCGCGTCACCACTCGGATTTCCTGGGTGGTGCTCTGGCCCTCGGGGATGGCGTCGGCGGCGTTGACGAGCAGGTTGAGGAAGACCTGCCCGAGCGGCGCCTCGCTGCCGAGCACCGGCGTGCATTCGCCGTAGTCCTTGACGATGCGGGCGCGGTGGAAGATGTGGTTCCACGCCATGCGCAGCGAGGAGTCGAGCACCCGGTGCACGTCCAGGGGGCCGCGCTGCTTGTCATCCGGCCGGGAGAAGACCTTGATGTCGCGGATGATCTCCCGGATGCGATCGGCGCACAGGAGGCAGTCGCGCAGCGCCTGCTCGTGCTCAAGGGAGAGGGTCGACACGGGCACCGGCCCCTCCGCGTCCTCGGGGTGGAGGATGAAGTCCAGGTTGGCCATGAGCGAGGCGAGCGGGTTGTTGATTTCGTGCGCCACGCTGGCGGCCAGCAACCCCAGCGAGGCGAGCCGGTCCGACAGGAGGAGCTGCTCCTGCATCTTCCGGCGCTCGGCCCGGAGCGCCGCTTCGCGCAGCTCCCGGGCCACGGCGGGCCCCAGCCGGACCAGCCGGTCCTTCAGCAGGAAGTCGTGGACGCCGGCCTTCATCGCCTTCACGGCCGTGTCCTCGCCAATCTGTCCGGAGACGATGAGGAAGGGGATGTCCAGCCCCCGCCGCTGCACCATGGCGAAGGCGGCCAGCGCGTCGAAGCGCGGCAACGCGTAATCGGCGATGACGGCGTCCCAGGGGCCCTCGTCGAGCGCGCGCTCCAGCGCCTCGGCCGTCTCGACACGGGTGTAAGAGACGTCGTAACCGCCGCGCCGCAGCTCGCGCAGCACCATCAGGGCATCATCTTCGAAGTCCTCGATGAGCAGCAGTCGCAGCGGCGAGGCCATCAAGCATTCCTTCTCTTGGCGGGCAGCTCGTTGAGGACGAGCCAGTACATTCCGAGCTGACGCACCGCCTCGAAGAACGCGGTGACGTCCACGGGCTTGTGGACGAAGCTGTTGACCCCGAGCTGATAGCCCTCCACCAGATCCCGCTCCTCGTTGGAGGAGGTGAGGATGACCACCGGCAGGGTGCAGGTCTGCTCGTGGGCGCGGATGCGCCGCAGCACCTCCAGGCCGTCGATGCGGGGCAGGTGCAGATCCAACAGGACGACCTGGGGCCGGATGGAGAGGTCGCGGCCGGCGTACCGGCCCTGGGCGAAGAGGTAGTCGACGGCCTCGGCTCCGTCGCGCACGACGACCACCGGGTTGTGGATGTTGCTCTTGCGGAACGCGCGGAGCGTCATCAGCTCGTCATCGGCGTTGTCCTCGACGAGCAGGATGACGCGTTGGCTTGGCTCGAACATGGGGATGATCCTCAATCGTGGAGGGTGAAGAAGAAGGTGGCGCCGTGTCCGACCTGGCCCTCGGCCCAGATGCGGCCCTGGTGGCGCCGGACGATGCGCTGCGCGGTGGCCAGCCCCACTCCGTTGCCCTCGAACTCCTGCTGCGTGTGGAGCCGCTGGAAGACGCCGAAGAGCTTGCTCTGGTACTCCATGTCGAAGCCGGCCCCGTTGTCCCGGACGAAGTAGACGCGCTCGTTCCCGTCCCCCGGCAGGGTCCCGAACTCGATCTGCGCCTCGGCCCGCTCGCGGGTGAACTTCCAGGAGTTGCCCATCAGGTTCTCCAGCACCAGGCGCAGCAGCTGGGAATCCCCGCGGTCCACCAGTCCATCCTGGAGCTGGAAGCACACGACGCGCTCGGGCTGCCAGCGCTGGAGCTGCTCGGCGATGGAGCGCGCCAAGGCGGACAGGTTGACTTCCGTCTCCACGAACTCGGTGCGGTTGACGCGCGAGAGCGCGAGGATGCCGTCGATGAGCTCGGACATCCGCTGGGAGGAGGCGCGGATGCGCTTGATGTAGTCCAGGCCCATCTCGTCGAGCTTGTCCGTGCAGTCCTCGGTCAGCGCCTGGGTGAAGTTGGAGATGCTGCGCAGCGGGGCGCGCAGATCATGGGCCACGGAGTACGCGAAGGCCTCCAGCTCGCGGTTGGAGAACTCGAACTGGGCGGTGCGTTCGGCGATACGGCGCTCCAGGTCCGCGTTGAGCTGGCGCACCTGCTCCTCGGCCTCGCGGCGCTGGGTGATGTCGGAGATCATCGCCATCGCCCCGATGTAGTTGCCGTTCTCGTCGTGGATGGGGCCGGTCGAGACCATGGTCCAGATGCGCACCCCGTCCTTGCGCACGAGCTGGAAGTCATTGATGAGGGCGGACCTGCCCTGGCGCCGCTCCTCGATGTACTGCACCATGAGGGCGGCATCCTCCTTTCGGATGAAGTCGAAGAGCGTCTTCTCCTTCATCTCCTCGGCCGAGTAGCCCAGCATCTGGGTGAGGAATCGATTGACGTAGATGGTGCGGTTCTCGTCATCGACCATCCAGATCCCCTCCTGGGCGGACTCCACGAGGAGCTGGAACCGTATCTCGCTGCGGCGCTGCTCGGCCTCGGCGTGGCGCTGCTCCGAGGTGTCGCGCAGGTGGAGGGTGGCCCCCAGGTGCTTCCCCTGTCTGTCGCGTACGGGCCTGGCTTTCGCGAAGCAGAACAGTCCTTCCGGGATGTTGGCGTTGCGGGCGAAGTACTCCAGCGTGGATTCCTCCTCTCCCCGCATGGCGCGGTACAGCGGAAGCTTCTCGGAAGGGATCGGCGTCTTCTTGTCCGGGTAGAAGAGGCCGTACTGCTTGCTCCATTCCTCGGGGACGGATTCCCTGAGCCCGAAGCCGAGGATCCGGCGGCCCTGGTCATTGATGTAGAGCTGGCGACCCTGTGCGTCGACGACGGTCAATCCCTCGGTGGAGTTGTCGAGGATGGCGCGCAGCAGCAGGTGGTACTCGGGCTGGAAGAGACGTTCGTCCAGCTCATCGGGGGGAGGATTCGGGGGGGACGAGGCTGTCATGGTGTTGGGACGAAGGCCGCCACTGGGGGGAGGTCGCGCGGGGCCGATTCGTGCATTTGTTCAAGTGATAACGAACTCCACACGGAAACGACCCGCAGATGACAGAAAGTGGCTCGAGGTTCCACGGGAGTATTGACTCGAAACCGTGGCACACGGAGCCCCTCTCGGAGGGGGAACGAGTAGGCGGACGGAGGTCGGCCCTTCTCCGCATCACGAAAGAAAAGGAGCGCTCGGCGGAAAGACTCACGCCGAGCGCTCCGAGGTACGACTGTCTGCGAAATACGACGTCCGCGAGCGACCAGGCTCGCGGGGGGTGCTACGCCTGCGAGGCCCTGCGCGAGATGCGGTACAGCACGAAGCCCATGAAGGCGAAGGCGAGGACACCGATGAGCTGGTAGCCGCCCTCACCCACGGTGTGGTGCAGGGCCTGCTCCACGGACAGCTTGGAGATGGCCGCGCTGATGCCCTCGTTCACCGACAGGATGGCGACCACGACGCCCGCCAGCGCGCCGCCGGCCACCAGGCCCGTGGAGAAGAGGTTGCCGGGGCCGAGCTCGGACTCCTCCACGTGCTCGCCCTTGCGCGCCGCCATGTAGTCCGACAGGCCCTTGATGGCGCCGCCCACGAAGATGGGCGCGGTGGTGGACAGGGGCAGGTACGCGCCCACGGCGAAGGACAGCGACTTCACGCCGCACAGCTCCATCGTCACCGACAGGAAGACGCCCACCAGCACGAACTGCCAGTCCAGGTTGAAGGACAGCAGGCCCTTGATGAGCGTGGCCATCAGCGTGCCCTGCGGCGCGGGGAACGCCGCGGTGCCAATCATGTGCTCCACGCCCTGGGCCCGCAGCGCCTCCGTCGGCGTGTCCAGCAGCTTCATGGTGAGGCCGATGACGATCGCCGCCGCCACCGCGCCAATCATGAGGCCGATCTGCTGCGCGCGCGGGGTGGCGCCCACCAGGTAGCCCGTCTTCAGGTCCTGCGACGTGGCGCCCGCGTTCGCCGCGGCGATGCACACCATGCCGCCCACGCACAGCGCCATGGGCTGGTACACGTCACCCGTCCAGCCGATGCCCACGAAGATGAGGCACGTGGCCATCAGCGTGGCGATCGTCATTCCGGAGATGGGGTTGGACGACGAGCCGATGATGCCCACGATGCGCGAGGCCACCGTCACGAAGAAGAAGCCGAACACCACGATGAGGACGCCCAGCAGCAGGCGGCCGAACACGGTGCCCGGCAGGAAGGGCAGGGCGGCCATCACCAGCACGAGGCCCACGCTGCCGAAGAGCACGACGGTGATGGGCAGATCCCTCTCGGTGCGCTTCTGCGCGACCGCTCCGGTGCCCTCCTTGAACGAGGCCAGGCTCTCCTTGAACGCCGCGATGATGGTGGGCAGCGTCTTGAGCAGCGTGATGAAGCCGCCCGCGGCCACCGCTCCCGCGCCGATCTGCCGCACGTAGGCACGGTAGATGGCCACCGCCGTATTGGAGAAGGTGTGGGTCACCGGATCCCACCCACCCGAGCTGCCCGGGCTGGTGATGCTCTTGAGCTCGCCCAGCTTCACCAACTGCATCGCGATGGTGTCCGGCGGCACCACCGAGGCCAGCAGCGGGATGAGGCCCAGCCACGCCAGCACGCCACCGGCCACCAGCACGCCGGCGATCTTCGGGCCGACGATGTAGCCCACGCCCAGGTACTCGGGGGTGATGTCACCGTTGAGCGTGGCGGACGGGAAGAACTTGTTCGTCTGCTTCGTCACCAGCGCCGGCGTCTCGGCGATGAGCTTCACGATCTTCTGCGCCAGCGCGTACACGAAGGCGAAGCCCACGCCCTGGAAGGCGATCTTCGCCAGGTCTCCACCCTTCTCACCGGCGATGAGCACCGAGGCGCACGCCGTGCCCTCGGGGTAGGGCAGGTTGGCGTGCTCCTTCACGATGAGCGAGCGCCGCAGCGGCACCATCATCAACGTGCCCAGCACACCGCCCAGCAGCGCCAGCGTGAAGATGGTCCAGTACTCGAAGAAGCTGGAGCCCTTGCTGTCGGTGCTCAGGAAGAGGAAGCCCGGCAGGGTGAACACCACGCCCGCGGCGATGGACTCGCCCGCGGAGCCGATGGTCTGCACCACGTTGTTCTCGAGGATCGTCGAGCCCCCCAGCTTCTTGAGCAGCGAGATGGCGAGCACCGCGATGGGGATGGAGGCGGAGACGGTCAGGCCCGCCTTCAGGGCCAGGTACACCGTCGCCGCGCCGAAGATGATGCCGAAGACCACGCCGATACCGATGGCCTTCGGGGTGAATTCGGCGACGTCGGTGCGCTCGGAGGGGATGTACGGCTGGAGCTCGGCTGCTGTCTGGGTGACTTCGCTCGAGGCGATGCCGGTCGGAACGACATCGTTCCGAGCCGCCTCGGTCTTGGCTGCTTCGGGCATTTTGGGGGCTCCCGTGGTGGGGGACGGCCGTGTCGGGGAGTGTTCTACAACTCCCTCCCCCGTCCTCCAAATGGACCGTCCAGGAGCCGGAGCCCGGGCAGGCGGGCGTGACGCTATGCGGCGGCGCCCAGGGGCCCGTCACCGGCCCGGGTCCGCTTCCCTGGCGCGGGGGGCAGGGTGGTCAGGTTCGCCCGCCGCTCCCTGGGGACGAGCAGGCTCTTGAGGCTGTAGCCCAGCAGCGCCGCGGCGAACCCCGGCTGCAGCAGCCCCTCGGCCCCCTTGCGCATGTGCAGCACCTCGTAGAACTGGTGGCAGGACTTCGCGTCCACCGAGGTCAGGTCGATCATGTTCTGGATGGTCCACAGCAGGGCCTTGAGCCCGGCGGGCCGCTTGCCCCGGGCTTCCGGGTGGGCCAGGTCCATGGTGGTGGTCAGGAACCAGGCCGTCCCGATGAGCTTGCCGAGCTCCTGATGGAAGCTCCGCGACAGCCCCTGGTGCAGCCCGCCCGGCGAGGTGCGCGCCCGGGCGACGCTCTCCCCGAGGAGCTTCGCCCCCAGGCTGATGACCGTCATGCCCTGGCCGAAGACGGGGTTGAGGGCGCAGACCGCGTCACCCAGGAGCACGAACCCCTCCGGGAAGCGCTCCATCTTCTCGAAGTGCAGCCACCGGCTCGACGGAATCTTGTGCGTGACGGGCTGCGTCAGCGGTTTCGCGTTCCGGATGTACTCGTAGAGGTGGGGGGCGGGCAGCTTCCGCGCGAACTCCAGGAAGCCCTCCTCATCGGTGGGCGCGTGGTCTCCGAAGTAGCCGTTGAGGCTGACGATCCACCGTCCGCCCTCCACGTTCGAGATGAAGCCCGAGCGCCGGGACTCGGGCGCCCGGCCATTGACGACCATGATCTTGAAGTCGTCGAAGCCCGCGGGGCGCTCGTAGAACCGGCTCGTGTACCCCAGGTCGATTCCCACCTGCTCCTCTTCCGGACGGCCGTAGCCCAGCAGCTCCAGCCAGTGCGGTGCCCGCGAGCCCCGGCCGCTGGCGTCCACCACCAGCTCCCCCTCGAGGGTCTGCTCTCCCTCCGGTCCCTTCACCCTCACCCCGGTGACGCGCGTGCGCGAGGCTTCCGTGAGGAGCTCCTCGACCCCATACCCCTGCCGCACCTCCACGTTGGGCAGTGCGGTGACGCGGCCACGCACCTTCCATTCCAGATAGGGGCGGGAGACGAGGATCGACCGGGGGCCTCCCTCGTAGCGGACCTTCCAGCTTCCGGACTGGAGCCAGGCGGCATCCCGGGCCATGTCGATGAAATCCACCCCCTCGCGCACCATCTCCTGCACCATCCCGGGGAACATCTCGTCCAGCGTTTTCAGCCCGGCCTCCAGCAACGCGTGGATGTGACGCCCCTGAGGGGCGCTCTTGCGCGCCTCCGGCCCCTGGGGGAGTGCTTCCCTTTCGAGGATGATCACCTTCTCGAAGTGCTCCGAGAGCACCCGCGCGCTCAGGAGTCCCGCGACACTGCCTCCAATGACTACAGCCTGTCCGAATGCACGCATGTTGGAATGCACCATGTCCCTCTCGATGTGCGGGCCCACGAACCTTCTGGTTTATCAGAATACGTGAGATGTATTTGGATGAGCCAACTTCGGGTGGGTCGAGGCTGCGGAATTTGATGGCGGTGTAGGTATTTTTTCTATCAGTGCTAATCTCTTGCAGGAGGATGCAACGAATATGCGCAGGCTCGAGCAGAAGGTAGCCATCGTCACGGGTGGCTCTCGCGGCATCGGTGCGTCCGTCGCGCGGCGGCTGGCCTCCGAAGGGGCGAGGGTGGTGCTCAACTACGTGCAGAACGCGCAGGCCGCGGAGGAGGTGGCCGCGTCCATCCGGGCCGCGGGGGGCGAGGTCCTCACCGTGCGCGCGAACGTGGGCGAGGAGCCGCAGATGCAGGCGCTCTTCGCGACGACACTCGAGCGCTACAACCGGTTGGACATCCTGGTCAACAACGCGGCCGCCTTCGGCTCCAACCCGCTCGAGGCCATCGACCGGGCGCAGTTCCAGCAACTCGTGGACGTCAACATCTGGGGGCTGATCGTCGGCTGCCGCCTGGCGGGGCGCCACATGGTGAATGGGGGACGCATCATCAACTTCTCTTCCATTGGCGCCCACAAGGGCTTCGCGGGAGGGGGCCTGTACGCGGCGACCAAGGCCGCTGTCGAGTCACTCACCCGCACCGCGGCCACCGAGCTCGCGCCGCGCGACATCACGGTCAACGCGCTCATCATCGGTCAGGTGGCCACGGACATGGCCTCCGAGGTGCCCTTGGAGATGCGGCGGCAGATCGCCGCCCAGACGTTGATTGGCAAGATGGGTCGTCCCGATGATGTCAGTGGGGTCGTCGCGTTCCTCGCGTCCGAGGACGCCCGCTGGGTGACGGGCCAGGCCCTGGGCGTCAACGGCGGCTACCTGATGCGTTGAGTCATCTGGCGACCCATCGGGTGGGTGGCGCCATCCATCCCAGCATGGCGGGTGGCTGGAACGGGCCCTTCCAGGTCTGATGCCCGCTGTCCTGCCGAGGAGGCGGCTTCTCCCCCAGTGACGGCGAACACACTGACTGGAAAACGGCATTGTGGGCGATCGGTGCTAGGATGATCACGCGATGAACAAGGGTGAGTTGAAGGGTTTGGTCCTCAAGAGCTTTCTGGAGCAGCAGTTGTCGATGCTGACGGCACTTGCTCCCGTGGCCTACATGCTGTCGTTGGTGATGGGGTTGCCCCCGGAGCAGGCGATGCGCGTGTCGATCATCAACGCGACATGCAATAGCCCGATCTTCGGGATTCTCATCCCGGTGGTGATGATCTACGTCGTCTTCAAGAACGCTCTAACGGAGAACCCGAGGGATCTCCCGGGAGATCGGCTCAAGCGCATCCTCAAGGCGCCGCGGAAGATCGAGTATGGGCTGCTGGTGAGCTACGGCGTCTCCTGCTTCATCTGGGCGGGCTGGCCCACGCTGCTCTACGGGTTGGATCCCATCATCATCCCGCAGGCGGTGGCCTCCTTCGTGCTGCTGGCGATGGTCGTGGGCATCCGGCTCGCCATCCGGCTGGAGCGGCTGCTGCGTCCCTATGCGCTGGCGGAGTTCCACAAGTACCCGGAGCTGCGGCTCGAGGAGCGCGGCTTCCTGTGGCCCAAGCAGAGGTGGTACCTGCCCTACTGCTTCGCCTTGTTCGTGTTCGCCACGCTGACGGTGACGAGCATCATCGTCGCCAAGAAGACCGGTGTCGGCTTCTCCGAGCTCTTCGTGGAGGTGGAGAGGATGGCTCCCGCGCTGGTGGGGCTGCTGCGCGAGCGGGTCGGCGGCATCCTCGGCACCATCGTCCTCCCGGTGGTGGCGGTCGGTGGCTTCATGATCTTCGCGGCGGCGTGGTGTGCCTGGGAGATCGCCCGGCACCAGAGCCAGGGCGCGCACGCCGTGCAGATGTCCATCGAGTCGATTGCCTCGGGCAAGCCCTCCCTGCCGGCATGGGTGGCCACGGACGAGGTGGGAGATCTGTCCATCGCCACCGCGGCGGCCTTCGAGCGGCTTCGGACGTTCTCGTCCTCGCTGACGGACTCGGCGCAGATGCTGGGCCAGTCCGCCGAGCGGCTCGGCAGCTCCCACAAGGATCAGACGGAGTCGCTCTCCGTCCAGGCCGCGGCGCTCCAGGAGACGCAGGTCACCGCGCAGGAAATCCGGCAGACGTCGATTGTGGCCGCCCAGAAGGCGGAGGACGTGCTGCAGCAGGCCGAGCGCGCCGAGCAGATCGGCCGCTCCGGCGAGGTCGCGCTGGAGCAGAGCCTCACGGGCATGCACGAAATCCAGAAGCAGGTGCTCCAGATGGCGCAGAGCATCCGCTCCCTGGACGAGCGCGCCCGGCAGATCGCCAACATCACCACCACGGTGAAGAGCCTGGCGGACCGCTCCACCATGCTGGCGCTCAACGCCGCCATCGAGGCCGTGCGCTCCGGCGAGCATGGCAAGGGCTTCGCGGTGGTGGCGCGGGAGATCCGCAGCCTGGCGGATCAGTCCATCAAGGCGACCTATAGCGTGCAGGGCATCCTGCAGGATCTCAGCGAGGCGATCCGCACCACGGCCGAGATGACGGAGAGCGGTTCCGACAAGGTGCAGAGCAGCGCGCTGCAGCTGCAGTCCTTCGGTGACAACATCCGGCAGCTCTCCAGCATCGTGCGAGACAACGTGAGCTCCGTGCGGCAGATCTCCGCCGCCGTCACCCAGCAGAACCAGGGCATCGGGCAGATCTTCCAGGCGGTGAACGACCTGACGAAGATCATGGACCAGACGATGGCCAGCCTGCGTACCAGCGACGAGGCCGCCGATCAGATGCGCATGGTGGCCGAGCGCGTGAGCGTCTTCGTCGGTGAGTACGACTGGCAGACGCAAACGCCCAATCAGTAGTCATCCTGGCGCGGTCGACTGCTCCCGTGACCGCTCCCTCTCCCCTCGGGAGAGGGGAAATGGCCGCGGGGACGTTGTTCGAAGGGGATCAACCCGCGATCGCCAGCGCTCCTCCGGATGGCCAGTCCACCAGGAGCGCGGCCAGCGTCGAGGGGGGGTCCCCCAATCCGGGTGGCAGCCCCCACGCCTCGAGGCTCAACCTCAGGGACACCCGGCCCTCCTCCGCGTGGAGCCGCACCGGTCGCACCGCCACCTTCTGCAAGGGCGCGCGCAGCCCCACCCCCCACACCTTGAGCACTGCTTCCTTCATGGCCCAGGCGGCGGTGGTCGGGTCCATCCCGCCCTCGCACACGGCGAGGTAGCCCTCGCGCTCTCCCGGAGCGAAGGCCTCCTCCAGGAAGGCCTCGCCGGCCTCCACCCGCTGTTCCAGGTCCACGCCCAGCGGCCCTCCGCGAGAGACTCCCGCCACCGCCAGCCCCGCGGAGTGGGAGATGGAGAGCGCGAGCCCCTGCTCGGGTGAGAAGAGGGGTCGTCCGGAATCGGGCCGCCCGTCTTCGCGCACCGTCACCTCGGCGTGCAGCCCCGGCTCCAGCAGTGCGAGGGCGCGGTGTGCGGCGAGCCGGCCCGCGACGAACTCCCGCCGCCGCTTGTCCGTCCTGCACCGGGCAAGACCCTCCCGTTCCAGGGGCGACAGGGCGGAGTCGTCCTCCCTCCCCACCGCGCCCCAGCCGAGCACCACTTCCCGCCCGTCGGGCAGGAGCAACCGGTCAGGTCTCCGCACTCCGGCGCTCACCCCGGCGCAACCGACGGAACCACAGCCCGGTGCCTCCCAGCAGCAGGGCTCCGTCCTCGCCACGGACCTCGAAGTCGTAGATGACGTCGTCCCCCTCCACCTTCGTCATCCGCGCCTTCACGTGTCCGGACTCCCCGAGGCGCCGCTGCCGCCCGCGGATGAGCTGATCCACGCCCATGGGCACGGAGACCAGGTTGTTGTGGTGGCCGTCCCAGTTGGCCGCCACCTGGAAGGCGGCGTCGAGCAGGAGCGGATCCAACTGGAAGCGCGGCCGCGCCACGTGGGTGAAGATCTCCCGCTGCCGCGGGGCGCGGATGATGCCCTCCACCTCGCGCTCGCCCACGTACACCCATTCGGCGCGGCAGAAGAGCGGGCCCAGGTACAGCGGCTCCTTGGCCAGGTGGAAGATGGAGCGCGCGCGCGAGCCCGGGAGTGCCTCGGGCAGCTTGCCGTTCCCCGGCTCCACCGGAGGGGGAGGCCCGAGCACGTAGATGCCCTGCTGGTGGATGCGGCGCTGCGTCTGGTCGGAGCGGCCGCCCAGCGCCAGGTCGCTGCTGGACTCGACGTAGAGTGTCACCTCGTCGCCCTGCTGTTTGATCACCTTGGCCGTGAGAGTGACGTGGACGGGCTTGCTCTTGGTCCGCTCGGAGGCCTTGAAGAACTTGAGCGGGGTCTCGATGCGCAGGTTCTCCGCGCGCAGCACGGCCAGGTCGGGGCGGAAGAGGGCCGCCGCCTCGCCCAGCATCTCGAAGCCGAAGGTGCCCGGCATGATGGGCACCGAGTCGAGCTGGTGCTGGAGTACGAACGGATCCGTGGTCAGGTCGAATGTCCGGGTGGCGACCAGTCCCTCCGCGTCGTGCCGCTCCACGCAGTCGAGCATCGGGTAGTCGGAGGGGACGAGCAGGAAGCCCCGGTCGTCGTAGACCGTGCGCGCGTCCGGGCCGTCGGCGGATGCGCCCAGGAAGGGCCACTCGCGGAAGAGCCGCTCCTCGAAGATGGCCACCTCGCGCTCGGTGCGGCCGAGCAGCAGCTCGTTGATGAACCAGTACGCGCCCTCGGCCGGGGTGATGAAGGAGACGCCGGTGTTCTGCACCACCTCGCGGTTGCGCGCCGCGGCTCCCACGCTGTCCCACGCCGTCCAGTCGATGGTGACGCAGCGCATGTGCGGACGAGCCCGGTGCGCGTACGCCATGGCGCACTTGCTCATCAGGTCATTGGCGGCGCTGTAGTCCGTCTGGCCCTTGTTGCCGAAGCGGCCCGCGCCGGACCCGAAGCACATCATCAGCTTCAGATCGTCGCGCCGCGTGGCCTCCAGCAGGTTGATGAGGCCGAGCACCTTCACCTCCATGGTGGAGGCGACGATGCCCGGCGTCTTGTCCGGCAGGCTCTTGGACGCCTCGACCATGGCGCCGTGGACGATGCCGTCGATGTGGCCGTGGTACTCGCGCACCCGGTCCACCATGCTCCGCACATCCGCGGCGTTGCGGATGTCACACGTCTCGTACTCGATGGACAGGCCCTGGGCGTAGACCTCCTGGAGGTTGCGCCACAGCTCGCGGGCCCGGACGAAGGGCTCGAAGGCCGCCTTGAACTTCACCATCGTGAGACTGGGGTCCGCCTTCTTGCGGCGGATCATCTCCTCCTTCTCGTAGGCCTCGAAGTCCTTGTCGTCGAGCGCCAGGTAGGGCTCGTCGCCCGTGGGCGCGGGGGTGCGTCCGGTGACGATCACCTTCGGCCCAAGCCGCGCCACCGCCTTGGCCACCTCGAAGACGGCGCCGCGCCCACCACCGGCGAAGAGCAGCACCCAGCTCGGGTCCACCCGGCGCAGGACCTGGCTGCCCTCCTTGGGGAAGTCCGCCCGGCGCAGGCCCACCACGAAGCGCCGGCTGGCCATGTAGCCGATCTCCGTCCGGTCGCTGCCTTCCTCCAGCTCGCGCGCGACCGTCTCCGCCACCACCCAGTGCGAGGCGCGTGGCTCGAAGTCGATCGTCTTGATGACCGCGCCCGGCAGCTCCTGCTTCAACCCCTTGAGGAATCCGGCGAGCGAGCCGCCCATGACGTTGCCGCCGTCGCCCACGAAGCCGAAGTCGCCGCCCATGGAGGTGACGGCCACGTAGCAGGCGCTGCGTCCCTTCGCGTCCCGCAGGCGCTCGTACATGGCGCGCCCCGTGCCGTGCCAGCGCGCGGTCGTCTCCGCCATCCGGCGCGCGAAGCGGGCACTGCCCAGGGTGAGGAAGTACTCGAGTGGCCCGAAGGCGCCCAGGTCGATGACGCCGTCCGCGCCACCCAGGTCCTCACTGGCGCGGCGCACCCGCTTCTCCACCTCCATGGCATCCGTGAGGCCCGCCACCGACACCGTGGCGATGCGCACCCCCTTGCCCACCAGCAGGCGGCTGAAGGCGGCCACCAGGCCCGGCTCGTCACCGACGAGCAGCAGCTTCTTGCCCTGCAGCGGGTAGCGCTTCTCCGAGGAGAGCGACAGCGGCACCAGGTCCACGCGCCAGCGCTGCGCGGACAGCCCACGGCTGGGGATGGGGTAGCTGGCGGTGGCGCTCAGCGGATCTCCCTGTTGAGGCTTCCGGTGGGCGTTGTCGTGCTCCTCCAGGATGACGTGGTAGTTCGTGCCACCGACGCCGAACGAGCTCAACCCCGCGCGCCTCCGTCCCTCCCGGGGCGCCGGCCACGGGCGGCCCTCCAGCGACAGGGCGATGGGCAGTTTGTCGAAGGGGATGTCCGCCTTGGGGAACTCGCCTCCGTTCATGGGGGGCAGGAAGGCCTCGCTCACCGCGAAGGCCGTCTTGATGAGTCCCAGCAGGCCGGAGGCCGACGAGGTGTGGCCGATCTGCGACTTGAGGGTGCCCATGGGCACCGGGTTGTCGCGGCCTCGGGTGTGGAAGGCCTCGCCGTAGGCATCGGCCTCCACCTTGTCGCCCACCTTCGTGCCCGTGCCGTGCGCCTCGAGCAGGCCCACCTGGTCCGGGTGGATCTTGGCGTCCTCCAGCGCTCGCTCCACCGCCCGGGCCTGGCCCTTGGGGTTGGGCGCGAACAGGGAGGTGCCCCGCCCGTCGCTGGAGAAGCCGATGCCGGCGATGACGGCGATGATGCGATCCTTCTGCGCCTCCGCGTCCTCCAGCCGCTTGATGACGACGGCGCCCGCGCCCTCGGCCGGGACGAAGCCATCCGCGCGATCGTCGAAGGGGAAGGTGCCTCGGGGGGAGAGGATGCCGAGCACGGCCAGCGCGGCGGCGTACTCGGGCACCAGGTTGAAGGCCACACCGCCGACCACCGCCACGTCGGTGTCGCGATTGGCCAGCGACAGCATGGCGGCATGCAGCGCCGCGATCGAGCTGGCGCAGGCCGCGTCCACCGTCATCACGCCACCGGTGAAGTCATGCAGGGCGGCCAGCCGCGCCGCGCACGACAGCCCGGAGTAGTACTGGAACGTGTTCTCGTCCAGCGGAGGCAACGTGCCCACCACGCGCTGGCGGACCGCGTCGATGAGGGGCGCCACCTGCCCGGGCGTCATCCCCCGGGCCTGGAGCGCCTGGGCCGCCAGCTTCAGGTAGCGCTCGCAGACGAAGCGAAGCTCGACCTCGAACTCCTTGGCGCGCACCGGCAACTGGCCCACCACCACCTGCACGCGCCGCCCGTTCCATGTGCCGGGCTCGTATCCCGCCTGTCCGAGCGCCTCCTCCGCCGCCTTGACGAAGATGACGACGCCCGGGTCGAGCGCCTGGGCCTGGGCGGGAGGCAGCTTGAGCCAGCGTGGATCGGCCACCGGGAGATCCACGGTACCGGCCAGCCGGGGCACGACCTCGTTCTTGCTCATCAACGCGCCCAGGGTGCGGTTGACGTCGAAGCGCGAGGCCGGCAGGTCACCGATGGCGTCCGCCTTGGAGGTGATGTTCGTCCAGAGCGCCTGCGCATCCGGCGCTCCCGGGGCGAGGGCGCCCATGCCGACGATGGCGAACTTCTGGGTGGGCGGACGGACGGGCCGGATGTCCGCCCAGGCCTCGCGGGCGGGCGCGGGCCCGAGCAGCGCGTGGTAGGCGATGTTGTTCCAGCCCAGCGAGCTGACACCCACGTAGCTGCGGGGCGGCAGCTTCTCCGGACGCATGAGGCACTCCAGCAGTCCGTCCGTCGCGTGCCGCGGCGAGGTGAGGCCGGCGACGGGCGCGCGCACGCCGCCATGCAGCGACAGCGCCGCGCGCATCAGCGACACCAGGCCGCTGGCCGCGTGCTGGAAGCCCACCTGGGGCGTCGCGGTGGAGAACGTCAGGGGCTCGGTGCGCGTCGCGGTGAGGGCGGACTTCAGCCCGATGATCTCCTGGTCCTCCAGGCCCGGGACGCCGCAGGCCTGCAGCTCCACGTGCCGCACCTGCTCCGCTTCCACGCCGGCCTGATCCAGGCAGGCACGCGTGGCCCTGTCCACCATGCGCGACAGCCGCGAGATGCCCTGCTTGAGGTTCACCTCCGCGGTGACGCCATGGAGGACGGCGTAGATGCGCTGCTTGTCCGCCAGCGCGTCGTCCAACCGGCACAGCACGAGCGCCACGGCGCCCTCGCCCGGCAGCGTGCCCGCGGAGCGTCCATCGAGCGCGAGCAGCTCCTGCGACGCCAGCCAGCCACGCGCCGACAGGATTCCGAACGAGGAGGGGCTGACCAGCGGCGCCACCGCGCCCACCACCGCCACGTCACAGTGCCCGAGCTGCAGCGACAGCGAGGCCATCCGCAGCGCCGCCATCGAGGAGGCCGTGCCCGCGTCGATCGCCAGGTGCCCGCCGCGGGTGTCCAGCAGGCTCGAGAGGCGGTTGGCCACCATGGTGGCCGTCATGGGCACCGACTCGGTGATGATGGGCGGAGCGACCTGATCCACGAGCTGGTCGACGGCCTCCATCAACTGGGCGCTGTCGGCGCGTCCCTGGAGGATGGCCGCCAGGTGCTCGCGCAGCTCCGGCGTGCGCAGGCGCAGGGCCTGGTCGGTCTTCAAGTCCACGCCCAGGCCGGTGGAACCCAGGTAGATGGCGCACCGGCCACCCGGGCTCTTGTCGGGGCTGTAGCCGGCGTCCTGCGTCGCCTGGAGCAGCGTCAGATGGAGCAGCCGCTCCATGCGGTGCATCTTCTCCACATGGGCCGGCGGCAGGCGGAACTGCTTCCAGTCCTTGGCCTCCTCGGGGACGAAGCCGCCCCACAGCGGATGGCTCAGGTTCAGCCCGGCCCCCCAGTCCTCCGGGGCCCGCGTCAGGGCGCGCATCCCCTCGAGGGACTGGTTCATGAAGCGCGACGGCGTGTCGGCTCCGGGCAGGCGGCACCCGAGCCCGACGATGGCGAGAGGGATGTGCGTGGAAGAGGTCATCGCGGTGTGAGGCTCTTGACGAACGACTGCCAGGAAAGACGGGGCAGGGTGGGGGCGAGGTCCTCGGAGGGAAGGGAGGCCATGGCGATGCCGCGCAGCTCGAGCACGGGAATCCCATCCTGGCCGAGCAGGTGGGCATCGAAGGAGGCCAGTCCACTGCTGGCGCCGGACAGGCGGGCATCACACATCAGCCGCTCGTCGCGCCGGGGCATGCGGAACCAGGTGGCCTCGGAGATGGCCATCTCACGCGAGCCCTCGCCCGAGAACGAGTACCAGAGCCACTTCACCAGGTGGAGCGCGCCCTCGAGCGCGGCGGGGGCCACCTGGATGCGGCTGGCGGGCAGGACCTTGGCCATGGCGCGGGGGTGGATGAGCCCGCCTTGAATGCGGCCCAGCTCGCACAGCCGGGCCCAGGAGACGACCTGGAGCGACTCGGGGACGCGGTCGCCCTGTCCTCCCACGGAGGCGTAGAGCTGCCGGCCGTTCTGGAGGTTCTCCGACCTGGGCGCCAGCATCCGCTGATGCTGCGGCCACGGCGCGGGCCCGTAGTTCTGCTCGAAGTGGAGGATGGCGCGGCAGACGGGGATGGGCTCCTCGGTGGCCTCCTCGGCGCCCCCCGTGGCGGAGCCGGTGCTCACCGGCTCCACCGACAGGAAGACGGACACCTCACCATCCCCCTCGCGGCGGGCGCGCCCCACCAGCCGCGCCTCGGACGAGGAGGGCTCCGCGGCGCGCAGGAACCAGCGCACGTCCCGCATCCCCACCAGCACGCGGTCCGGGTACACGAGCGCGCCGACCTCGGCCAGGAACTCCAGCTCCATCGACGCGGACAACGGCCGCGTCTCCGCGTCGAGCTCCGCGGGCAGGCGCACGTCGCGCTTGGCGACCGCGCTCTCGCCGCGGAAGACCTCGGCGACATCCTCCAGCAGGGGGTATTGTGAGGTGTCGGGCTGCACGGACTAGCGATCCTTGATGAGGTGCTGGACGAGCTCGCCCAGCGAACGGACCTTCCCTGTATCAGGCGCGGCGACTCCCAGGTGCGCGGACATCGCCTCTCCCAGCTTGCGCAGCTCCTCGTTCTTCACGCCCGCCTGCCGCAGGTCCATGGACATCAGCGCGTCGCGCACGGAGCGCGGGCCTCCACCGCCCGAGCGCTTCGCGGGCTCCTCGGCGGAGGGCGGGGCCGCGGCCACGGCGGAGGCCAGCGCGGAGGCAGCGGTGGCGGTGGCGGACGGAGCCGCGCCCAGGCTCTGCGCGCGCTCGACGATGTGATCGATGACCTTGCGCAGGGTGTTGAACTCGCGCAGGGCGCGGTTGGGGTCACGCGACACGCCGAAGGCCTCGCGGGTGCGCGCGAAGATGTCCACCTGCTTGACGGTGTCGATGCCGAGGTCGGCCTCCAGGTCGAGGTCCAGCTCCAGCATGTCCTCCGGGTAGCCCGTCTTCTCCACCACGTTGCGCATGAGGACCTCGCGGACCTGCGCGGCGAGGTTCAGCGAGGCGGCGATGGCGGTGGGCACCGCCGGGTTCGACGCTGGAGGAGCCACCGGGGCGGCGGGCACCACCGGGGCCTGCGCGGCGGCGGGCGGCGGAGCGGTCCAGGCCGCCGGAGCCGGGGCGGGGGCCGCGGCGGCGGGGGCCGGGGCGGAGGCGCCGCTGGCGGAGAGCACCCGCTCGACGATGTGGTCGATGACCTTGCGCAGGGTGTTGAAGTCACGCAGGGCGCGGTTGGGGTCACGCGACACGCCGAAGGCCTCGCGGGTGCGCGCGAAGATGTCCACCTGCTTGACGGTGTCGATGCCGAGGTCGGCCTCCAGGTCGAGGTCCAGCTCCAGCATGTCCTCCGGGTAGCCCGTCTTGGCCACCACGGTGTCCATCAGCACGCGCCGCACCTCGCTCTCCAACGCGATGGATTTCAGCACCGTGGTCTCGGGCTGCGCGGCCGCGGCGGCCGGAGCGGGAGGTTCCTTCGGGGCGGAGGCGGCGACGGTACCGGTCGCGGCCTGGCCGGTGCGCAACTGCTCCACCAGCGCGATGATCGCCTCGAACGTCCGCAGGTTCTCCGGCTGGGCCACGGAGGCGTCCACGCCGAACTCATTGCCCAGGGCGATGGCCACCTTCAGGGCGGTGGCTGGCTCGAGCACTCCGTCGAGGGGGAGCTGGAGCAGCATCTGCTCCACCTCGGCCCCGGCATCCGCCGAGAGCTGACCGACGCCGTTGACGAATGAGTATCCCACCACGCGCTTGAACTGTTCCATGTCACCTACCTTGGGATGAATCGATGCGATGGCCCCATGCTGCTGTCCCTTGAGGATCTCCCGGGTGAATTGGGTGAGGGACCACTTGGGACCGGCCTCGATGAAGATGCGGGCGCCCTGACGGTGCGCCTCGCCGATGGCTTGCCGCAGCCGTACGGGCTCGACGAACTGACTGGTGAGGAATGCCGGGTACTCGCGAAGCGGGCGGCTGCCGTAGTCCGCCGCGTCGATGGTGGAGATGAGCCGCACGGACGGCGCGCGGAACGACAGCCCGTCCAGCACGCGCTGGTAGGCCGGGCGGGCCGCGCCGATGAGCTCCGAGTGGTAGCCGTGGGAGACCGCGAGCACGGTGCACTCGATGCCCCGGGCGGTGCAACGTTCCACCAGCACGGGCAGGGCGCGGCGATCCGCGGACACGATGCAGGCGCGAGGCCCGTTGTCCGCCGCCAGGGTGGCGTAGCCGGGCAGGCCCGCGATGAGCTCCGGCACCAGTTCGGAGGCACACGCGAGCGCCGCCATCTGGCCGGGATCCTCGGTGGGCATCTCCAGCACGGCCACGGTGCGCGAGTGGATGGCCCGCAGGCCCTCCTCGAGGGTGAGGGTGCCCGCGGCCACCAGCGCCGCCAGCTCGCCCGCGCTCTGGCCGATGAGCAGGTCCGCGTGGATGCCGTGGGACACCAGCAGGCGGTAGAGCGCCACGTTGACGAGGAAGACGGCCGCGTGGATGTCCTCGTCGTTCTGCCGGTAGTTCTTCGCGTCCTCCGTGTAGAAGCTCCCGGTCAACGTGCGTCCGGTGAGACGCAGGTAGACGCGGTCCGCCTCCTCCAGCGTGCGGGCCACCACCGGGTAGGCGCGGGCGAGCGGGCGGAGCATGTTGGCGTACTGGCCGCCCTGGCCGGGGAAGGTGATGGCCACCTTGGCGCCGCGCAGGGGCGAGTCCGGGCCCGCCGCGAAGATGCCGGACTGGCCGAGCGGCTCCAGGTCTCCACCCGTCTCCACCGCCTTGCGCAGGAAGTCCCGCTTCTTGCGCAGCTCCTCGCGGGTGCGCGCCGTGACGGCCACGCGCCACGGGCCCTCCGGCGTGCGGCGCGTGTCCTCCAGCGGCCCCTGCTGCTCGCACAGCGCGTTCAACTGCTCCAGGCATGCACGCGCGTCCGCGCCCGCCACGGCGACGAGCCTGGGCTCCCCGTCCGCGGGCTCGCCCTCCTTCTTCTCCGGTCGCGAGGGCGGCGCCTTGTACTCCTCCAGGATGGCGTGGAAGTTGGAGCCACCGACGCCGAACGAGCTCACTCCGGCGCGGCGTGGGGAGCCGCTGGGGGGAGCGGGCCACGGGCGGTTGTCCGTCACCACCTCGACACCCTGGGGAATCTTCGGGTTGCGCGGCTCGCTCTTGAGCGAGCGGGGGATGAGTCCCTCCTGCATCGAGCGGGTGACCTTGATCATCCCCGCCGCGCCGGCCGCGGCGTTGAGGTGGCCGATGTTCGACTTCACCGAGCCGATGAGGATGGGCCGGGTGCGGCCCTCTACATAGTAGGCGTTGTGGGTGGACTTCGTCTCCACCACGTCGCCCAGCGCGGTGCCGGTGCCGTGGCACTCCACGTAGTCCACGCTCGCGGGGGGCACGTTGGCGGCGGTCAGGGCGCGGCGCATGGCCAGCGTCTCGCCCATCTCGCTGGGCGGCAGCACGGAGCGGCCCTTGCCGTCGCTGGAGCCCGCGATGGAGCGGATGACGGCGTGGATGCGGTCCTTGTCCTTCTCCGCGTCGGAGAGCCGCTTGAGCACCAGGATGCCCGCGCCCTCGCCGGGGACGAAGCCGTCCGCGTTCGCGTTGAAGGGCCGGCTGCCCTTGCCGGACAGCGCGTTGAAGCGGCAGCCCGCGATGAAGAACTCGGGGGACATGTCGGCCCACACGCCGCCGGTGAGCACCACGTCCGCCTCGCGGTGCTGCAGCATCTTCCACGAGGCATGGAGCGCGGCGAGCGAGCTGGCGCACGCCGAGTCCATCACCATGTGCGGCCCATGGAAGTCATAGAGCGAGGAGATGCGGCCGGCGTTGAGGCTGCCCAGGTAGCCGGTGAGGCTGTCCTCGCTGATGGGGGGCAGGCCCGCCTTGTAGCGCTCCTCCGCGTTGTCGAGGATGGCCAGGCGCAGGTTCTCCGGCAGCCCGGACTTCTCCAGCGTCTCGCGCAGCTCCCTGGCGAACTCGGCCCAGCGCACGCGCGTGTCCGCGAGGAACTTGATGCCCTGGTACGGCAGGAAGCCGAGCGCCAGGGCCACGCGATCCCGGTTCCACTTGTCCGGCACGTACCCCGCGTCCTTCAGGGCCTGCTCCGCGCTGAGCAGCGTCACCACGTGCGAGGGATCCAACGAGGCCCAGGCCGCGGGGGGAATCCGCATCTCCATCGTCGGCGAGGGGAGCTGATCCAACCAGCAGCCGAGCTTCGTGTACGTCCGGTCCTTGCGGTCCGGATGGGAGTAGCGCTCGGCCTTCCAGCGATCCTTGGGGACCTCGCGGGTGGCGTCGTGGCCCTCGAGCAGCTTCTTCCAGAGGGTCTCGATGTCGGAGGCCCCAGGGAACATGCCGCCCATGCCGATGATGGCCAGCGGCTCCTCCTGACGGCGGCGCGCGGGGGTCTTGCTGCGCTCACCGCCGGGCCGGTAGGCCTCGAGCACCGCGTGGAAGTTGTTGCCGCCGAAGCTGAAGGAGCTGACGGCCGCGCGGGGCGTGGTACCGGGACGGAACGGCTGCGCCTTGCGCGGGACGTAGAAGGGCGTGCGCTCCAGCTCCAGCTTCGGGTTGACGCGCTCCACGCCCGGCTGCGGGGGAATCTGCCCGTGGTGCAGCGCGAGCACGGCCTTGAGGAGCCCGGCCGCGCCCGCGCCCGCGCGCAGGTGTCCGATGTTGGCCTTCACCGAGCCGAGCGCGATGGCGCCACTCGGAGCACCACCGTACACGCTCGCCAGCGCCTGCACCTCGCTGACGTCACCCACCGGGGTGCCCGTGGCATGGCACTCCACGTACTGGATGGAGTCCGGCTCCACGCCCGCGTCCTCGATGGCACGGCGCATGGCCAGCGCCTGGCCCTCGCGCCGCGGTGCCACCAACGACTTGCCCCGGCCGTCCGAGGAGCCGCCCACGCCGCGCAGCACCGCGTAGATGGTCTCCCCGTCGCGCTCCGCGTCCTCCAGCCGCTTGAGGGCGAGCAGCGACACGCCCTCGCCCAGCAGGGTGCCGTCACACTCGTCCGAGAAGGGCCGGACGTGGCCCTTGACGGAGAGCCCGCCCAGCTTGGAGAAGGCGATGAACTCCAGCGGCGTCAGCATCTCGCTCACACCGCCGGCCACCGCCAGGTCGAACTCCCCATCGCGCAGCCCGCGCACGGCGAGGTCCAGGGCCGCCAGCGAGGACGAGTACCCCGCGTCCACCGAGTAGTGCGCGCCCTTGAGATCGAAGTGCATGTTGATGCGCCCGACGGCCACGCTGGCCGAGGAGCCCACCACGTTGTCGTCACTGCACTCCTTGAGGCGCGCGCGCAGCCGCTGGGCGGTGACCTCCAGCACCTCCTGCTGCCGGGTGGTGGGCAGCGAGCGGAACTCGTCCGTGGCGCGCACCGCGTCCAGCATGTCCTCCAGGCGGATGTGCATCCCGCTGTCGCGCTGCCATCCGAGGCTGGTGGCCCCGAGCAGGATGCCCGTGGTGTCCCGGGGCAGGACGCGCACCTCGGAGAGGGCCTGGGTGCCCGCCTCGAGGATCATCCACTGGAAGGGGTTGACCTGCTGGGCGTCGGCCGGCGTCACCTTGTACTTGCGCCAGTCGAAGACGAAGTCGTTGATGAAGCCACCGAGCTCGGCATGGGCCCGATCCGGCCGGGTGCGATCCGGGTGGTAGTAGAGCGAGTGGTCCCAGGCGCGAGCAGGGACCTTCGAGAGCGACACCCTGCCGGTGGAAACACTGGCCCAGAAGTCGGAGACGCGGAGGGCGTTCGGCAGGACGCAACCCAATCCTACCACGGCGATGGCATCCATTCAGGTTCTCTCTATGTGGCCGGGTCGAACCCAGGGGGATGTAGGCAAGGACCTCGGAGGAGCCCAATCCTATCACGTGGTGAGAGCGGTGGTGGCGGGATGCGTGGTGGGGACATTCCACCTGAAGAGCACATGGCCGGGGAGCGCGCCGGCTGGTCGCCTGCCAGGCGATCACCCGGCCTGTAGCCGCATGAAGCAGCGGTGTGTGGCTTTCCTTCGCTGACGGTGTGTCACGCCTCCGGGCCGCCTCCGCGACACGCTGACGCGATGGCACCGCCCGGCACACGGGCCCTGGCTCGTTTCCTCTGGGGGCCCCTCGTGTTCCGAGGGGGGGCGCGAGGGTTGCACAGGCGGCCCGGTGGCCCGACGGAGGGCCAGGGGAGAAGCAACGACATGAGCCTGAACATGAGCCTGAAGAAGACGCGCGGTCCGCGGTGCCGCCGCCAGCGTGGCATGACCCTCATCGAGATCATGGTGGTGATCACCATCCTCGGCTTGATCATGGCAGTGGTGGGTGTGGCCGTGATTCCCAAGCTCGACGAGGCGAAGCAGCGCACGGCGAAGATGGACATCGGGAACATCCACAACGCGCTCAAGCTCTACTACGCGAAGAAGGGACGCTTCCCGGACACGGCCACGGGTCTGCGCGCGCTGGTGGAGACGCAGGCCCTGGAGCAGATGCCCAGGGATCCCTGGGGCAACGAGTACGTGTACCTGTACGAGGGCGGCAAGCCCATCGTCACCTCCTATGGCGGTGACGGCGTGTCCGGTGGCGAGGGGATCGACGCGGACATCTCGTCACGCGATCTCCAGAAGGATGCCGTGGCGAGCAGGTAGCCGGGCCCGAGAGGGCCACGTCGTCCTGCGATCCAGTTCCTCGCGGGTGGCTGGGGGCGTTGCGCGCGCCCTCCCGGAACTACCTTCCATGCGGAGGTGGCCATGGCCAGCACAATTGAGATTCCACGAGAGAACTGGGCCCTCTATTTCGAGCGACTCGGCCGGCAGGCGCAGACCTATCCGGTCCGGATCGAGGTGGAGAATCAGGACATAGGCGATCAGGAGATGGCTCGCAGGCTCCCCCTCGTGGGGATCGACCTGGAGACGAAGGGCTCGGAGGTGGGCGACATCGAGGTGACGGTGGGCGACGCCGACCAGAACTTCATGCACCACATCGATGAGCCGACCCGCGTCTTCCTGATGGTGGACGACTCCGGGAACATCGACTGCATCGAGATCGAGGACGGGGCCGAGGGAAAGACGATCATCTTCTTCGAGAAGCACCCCGGGTTGCCGGCCACGGCCCTGTTGAGCTCCCGCGTCGAGGACGAGCAGCCGGCGCCCGGTCCCTGAAGGCGCTCGAGCGGAAGCACTCCCCCCCGGGGAGCCAGGACGAGCACACCAGGCGTTCCGGTGTGCGCGTCACCTGATGGGGCGACTCAGCGCTTCACCGCGGCGGTTGGATGGTTCTGCGGCGGTTGGATGGTGGAGATGGTCACGAAGCTCTGGTCCTTCACCTGCCATAGCTCCACGGGGGAGGACGCTTCGCCAGCGGCATCGAAGTCCAGCGGGCCGCTGGCGCCGTCCACGTTGACGCTCCGGCCCGCGGCGAGCTCCTCCGCCAGGTAGGTGAAGTTGGAGTTGGTGAGCTGGGTGTTGGTGCCGCTGGTGCCACTGGACACCCTGGTCAACCCCTCGGCCATCTTCGCCCCGGTCACGGCGTTGGCCGTGCCCTGTGCATAGGCCGCGCCCAGGGCCATCAGGTACATGGCGTCATAGGCGTTGGAGGTGTAGGCGTACCCGGCTGGATCCTTCTTGTACTTGTCGATGAAGCGCGAGCTGAAGATGTCGAAGGCCTGTCCGGTGCCCTGCGCCGGAGCGGTGCCGTAGAAGTCCTGCGCCAGGGCGGCCGCCTCCGGGTCCGCCAGCAGGGCCGCGTCCTTCACACTGTCGGAGAAGAACCACTGGTGGCCATTCTCCCGCTTGAGGTTGGTCCGGGTGGACGCCTCCTCGAGAATGGCCGTCGCGTCGTCCGCGAAGCCCATCAGCACGGTGACATCCGGGTCATACATGTCGAGCTGAGCCAGCGTCTCCTTCACATCCCCGTGCCTCGGATAGAGGAAGCCCCGGTTGGCCACCCACGTGGGGCCGTTCTTCAGCCGATCGGAGATGATGTAGTTGAGGCCCTGCCCGTAGGGGTCGTCCACGTAGAGGATGCCCACCTTCGCCGGAGCGCCGAAACGGGGATCGGTGCTCAGCAGGTCGGCGATGACGGTGCCCTGGATGGCGTCGGAGGTCGAGGTTCGCCATACGAGCCCCACCGGGCCGCCGTTGGTGTCCGACAGCGACGTGAGCTCCTTCGAGGTGGCGCTGTAGCTCATGGTGAGTACGTCATTGGGCACGGTCACCCACTTCGCCGCGAGCGTCTGGCTGCTGCCGGCCGTCAGCACCGCCACCACCTTCTTCTCGTTCACCAGCCACCTGGCCTGTCGCTCCGTGCGCTCCACGTCGCTGCCGGTGTCGCAGACGTGCAGGGCGATCTGCCTGCCGCCGATGCCTCGCTGGTTGACCTCTTCCAACGCGAGCAGCACGGCGTTGAGCGCCTGCTCATCGGACTCGTCCACGCTCGCGTTCTCATCCGTGCTGGTGTGCAGGGGCACGAGGGCCCCCATCTGGATGGAGTTGGGGTCGGTGGAGCCGTGGAGCGTCCCGCAGCCGGTGGGCTGTGGCAGGCAGATGCCCCTCGTGCACACCTGATCGCCGCCGCAGTCCGCGCTCGTCTCGCACTGGTCGAGCCCGGCCGCGGTGGTGAAGCTGCACCCGGTGGCCAGCACGGACAGCACTCCCGTCAGCATCAGCGCGCGCATCAGAAGCTCACCTCCACACCCGCCCCGGCGCCCTGGGGCGCCGCCGTCAGCCGGGCCTTGCCGGGCGTGGGCGCGGGTTGTTTGGGATACAGCAGGACGGCCGCCACCGCGCTCACCAGCCCCACGCCGAAGCCGATGTCCGCCAGCAGTGCGTTGCCGCGGGTGGAGTCCCTCGCCGCCAGCTTGGTCTCCAGGTCCGTGGCGGTGTTGAAGTCCGAGCGCGCGCTCCGGGCCTTCAGTCCGAAGAAGGTGCCCACGCCGGCACCCGCCAGCGCCACGCCGCCCAGGGCGATGGACGCCACCTGCATGCGCTTGCGCGAGGCCAGCGCGTCCGCGTGGGCCTCCTTCAGGCGCAGTTGGTTGGTCTCCTCGGCGCGCCGGGCCGCCTCCCGCTCCGCCTCCGCGCGCCGCCTGGCCGACTCGGCCTCCTCCTTCAGCCGCTTGCGCTCGGCCGCCGCCGCCGCCGCGTTCGCCGCCTCCTTCTCCTGTTGCAGCCGGAGCCGGTCGATGGCTATCCGCGAGCGCTTGCGCAGCTGCGCGTCTTCTCCGTCCGTCAGGTACTTCTCGTAGTAGGAGATCGCCTCCTTCTCCTTGCCGGCCTGATCGTACGCGCGGGCGATGTTGTAGATGAGCCGCATGTCGGGCTTGAGCTCGTTGGCCCGCTCGAGCACCGCGGCCGCCTCCAGGTACTTCTTCTGGTCATAGAGGCGCTCGGCCTGCTTGATGAGCTCCCTCGCGGTGCGCGGGCCGCTTCGCTGGGCCCGTGCCGGGGCGGGGACGAGCAGGAGGGCCGCCAACAAAACCAGGACCAATCGCATGGTTGGAGAGCCTACTCCTGAACTTTCTACCGGCGAAGGGGGCCCGCAAAGCGGCGGGGCCGCCCCACCCGATGGCGGGACGGCCCCGTGAGGACGGCGGGCCCTGGAGGGCCGCCGCGTGACTCAGGAGCCCAGACGCGAGATGAGCAGCTTGCGCTGCAGCGTGAGCGCCTCGGGGGCCTTGAGGCCCAGGGACTCGAAGAACGGCTCCTGGCTCTTGAGCTCCACCTTCCACTCGTCCTCCTTGATGGAGGTGACCTCGGAGACGGCCTCCTGGGTGATGTCCAGGCCCTTGAGGTTGAGGCCCTGGTCGGCGCGCGGCACCCAGCCCAGCAGCGTCTCCTCGGTGGGGACGCGGCCGTGGACGCGGTTCACGATCCACTCGAGCACGCGCATGTTCTCGCCGAAGCCCGGCCAGATGAACTTGCCGTTCTTGTCCTGCCGGAACCAGTTGACCTGGAAGATCTTCGGCGGGTGGGTGATCTTCTTCTGCATGTTCAGCCAGTGCTGCAGGTAGTCACCCATGTGGTAGCCGCAGAAGGGCAGCATGGCCATGGGGTCGCGGCGCACCACGCCCACCTTGCCGGTGGCGGCGGCGGTGGTCTCGCTGCCCATGGTGGCGCCCAGGAACACGCCGTGGGTCCAGTTGAAGGCCTGGAGGACCAGCGGGACGGTGCTGGAGCGACGGCCGCCGAAGATGATGGCGGAGATGGGCACGCCCATCGGGTCGTTGACCTTGGGGCTGAGGACCGGGTTGTTGGACGCGGGCGCGGTGAATCGGCTGTTGGGGTGCGCCGCCTTCTCCGTGCTGCCCTTCTTCCAGGGCCGGCCCTGCCAGTCGGTGAGCTCCTCGGGCACCTCGCCGTCCATGCCCTCCCACCACACGTCGCCGTCGGGCGTCATGGCCACGTTGGTGAAGATGGTGTCGCGGGCCACGGAGGCCATGGCGTTGGGGTTGCTCTTGTAGTTGGTGCCGGGGGCCACGCCGAAGTAGCCGGCCTCGGGGTTGATGGCCCACAGGCGCCCGTCCGGACCCACGCGCATCCAGGCGATGTCGTCGCCCACCGTCTCGATCTTCCAGCCCTCGTACTCCTTGGGCGGGACCATCATCGCGAAGTTCGTCTTGCCGCACGCGGACGGGAAGGCGGCCGCCACGTACGTGGTCTCACCCCTGGGGCTGGTGACGCCGAGGATGAGCATGTGCTCGGCGAGCCACCCCTCGTGCTGGCCGAGGTAGCTGCCGATGCGCAGCGCGAGGCATTTCTTGCCCAGCAGCACGTTGCCGCCATATCCGCTGCCGAAGCTCCAGATGGTGTTGTCCTGGGGGAAGTGGCAGATGTAGCGGCGGTCCGGGTTGAGATCGCCCGTGCTGTGCAGGCCGCGGTTGAAGTCGTTGGAGTCACCCAGCATGTCCAGCGCCGGCTTCCCCATACGGGTCATGATCCGCATGTTGAGCGCGACGTAGACGCTGTCGGTCAGCTCCACGCCAATCTTGGCGAAGGGGCTGCCCAGCGGACCCATGACGTAGGGCACCACGTACATGGTGCGGCCCTTCATGCAGCCGGTGAACAGGTGGGTCAGCTTGGTGTAGGCGGACTCGGGCTCCATCCAGTTGTTGGTGGGGCCGGCATCCTCCTTGTTGGTGGTGCAGATGAACGTGAGGTGCTCCACGCGCGCCACGTCATTGGGGTTGGAGCGGTGCAGATAGCAACCGGGGCGCTTCTGCTGGTTGAGCGGGATGAGGATGCCCTCCCTCACCGCCAGGTCGGTGAAGCGCTGCTTCTCTTCCTCCGAGCCGTCGCACCAGACGATGCTGTCCGGCTGGGTCATCTGCGCCATCTTCGTCACCCAGGCCAGCAGCTCCGCGTTCTTCGTGGGAGCGTTGCCCTGGAGCCCTGCGGTGTGGGTCGAAGCCATTCGCGAGTCTCCTGATTTTGGTGGGCGCAACCTTCCTGACTGCCCTCTGTAAAAGCAACAGCGCTCCAAGGTGAAGGCCGTCCCTGGACTCTCACATTCCTTTAATTCCACTTATTTGGCCTCCAGTATCCAGTAGGAGACGTTTTCGGAAGAGGGGGCTCACCTTCTGGCACACCTGGGCACAGGTTCGGGGCGTCCATGGCCATCGCAATCGTCCTCGGCATCGTGCTCGTTGCCCTGGTGCTCTTCTCCATCGACGTGTTTCCCATTGAGGTGAGCTCGTTGGTGGTGGTGTGCCTGCTGGCCGTCACCGGGGTGTTGACGCCCGAACAGGCCTTCGAGGGATTCAGCAACGACACCGTCATCTTCATCTTCACCCTGCTGGCGATGACGGAAGGGCTCGCCAGCACGGGGGTGGTGCAGCTCGTCGGGCAGCGGCTCGCCTTCTTCGCTCGCTTCGGCCACCAGACGTTCGTGTTGGCGATGATGGTGGTGGTGGCGGTGTTCTCCTCCATCGTCTCCAATACGGTGACGACGGCGGCCTTCCTGCCGGTGGCGATCGGCGCGGCGAACCGCGCGAAGGTGCCCAAGAGCAAGGTGCTGCTGCCGCTGGCCTACGCCTCCATGCTGGGCGGCATGGTGTTCCTGTACGGCACCTCCACCAACCTGGTGGCGTCCGCGGCCTTCCCACGCTTCGGGCTGAAGCCCATCGGGGTGACGGAGTTGTCGCCGGTGGGGTTGCCGGTGGCGGTGATCGGCATCCTCGTCGTGGTGTTCCTGGGGCCGCTGCTGCTGCCGTCCCGCGTGGGCAAGGGGGCGGTGGGCGACTGGGTCCTGCGCGACTACCTCACCGAGGCCATCCTTCCCCCCGACTCGCGCTACGTGGGCAAGGAGCTGGCGGAGATCACCGAGGGACTGGGGCTGCGCGTCATCGGGCTCGTGCGGGAGGGGCAGTCGATGCCCGCGGTGCCGAGCTACCGGCTGGTGGGGGACGAGCGCATCATCGTCGAGGGCAACCGCGAGGACATCCTCCGGGTGAAGGATCTACGGGGCATCGAGATCCGTCCGGACATGAGGCTGTCGGACACGGATCTGCGACCCCAGGACACGGTGCTGGTGGAGGCGACGGTGCCCACGGGCAGCCCGCTCATCGGCCGGAGCCTGAAGGAGACGCTCTTCCTGGAGCGCTATGGACTGGTGGCGCTGGCGCTGCACCGCAAGCCCGCCATCCAACGGTTGACGAAGCTGCAGATGCTGGGACGGCTCTTCGGCGGACAGTCGCTGTCCTCCCTGCCGCTGTCCGTGGGTGACGTGCTGCTGTTGCGTGGCCCCCGGGACAGGGTCCAGGAGCTGTCGGACGGCGTCAACCTGCTCATCCTCGGGGACGTGGAGTACCAGCCGCCGCGCTACGGCAAATGGCTGCTGGCGGTGGTGCTCTTCCTCGGCGCGCTCGCGCTGGGCACCTTCAAGGTGGTGCCGCTGTCCGTGGCGGGGCTGGCGGGAATGCTGGCGATGATCGCCACCGGCTGCGTGGACTCGCGGCGGGCCTTCCGCGTGGACTGGCGCGTGGTGCTGCTCATCGGCTCCATGTTGGCGCTCGGCGTGGCCATGGAGGAGAGCGGGGCGGGGGATTTCCTGGGCAACCTCGCGGCGGGGCTCGGCGAGTACGGAGGCCCGCGCATGGTGCTGCTCTTGATGATGGCGCTGACCATCGTGTTGTCGGCGCCCATGAGCAACCAGGCCGCGGCCCTGGTGATCCTCCCGGTGGCCGTTGGCGCCGCCGCGAAGCTGGGGGTGGACCCGAGGCCCTTCGCCATCGGGGTGACGCTGGCGGCGAGCTGCTCCTTCATCACGCCCCTCGAGCCGAGCTGCGTGCTGGTGTACGGCCCCGGTCACTACCGCTTCACGGACTTCTTCCGGCTCGGTACACCCCTGACGGCCCTGCTGCTCGCCTTCCTCGTGGCGGTGGTGCCCCTGGTGTGGCCCTTCCACAAGGCCGGCGCCGAGCCGTCCCGGGCCCGCGAGCCGGTAAGCGAGCGGATGGTGGCACCCCCATAGACGCCTGATTGACGTTTGCGTGGCTCGTGGCGCTTCATTACGGTGTCCGCGAGTTGTCCGCGAGCCTCTCCTTGCCCTCCCGCCCCACCCAGGCCCTTCCGCTCCGTTGGCACCTCGTCCGGCTCGTGGTCGGGACGCTTCTGCCCGCCATCGCCTTCGCCGCGATCGTGGTCTTCCAACTGGCACGCCTGGAGCGCAGGGCCGTCGAGCGGCGCGCCGTGCATTCGGCCCGCATGCTCGCGGTGGCCTTCGAACGTGAGATGTCGGGCTCCATCCAGACGCTCCATGCGCTGGCCGAGTCCGAGGCGCTCGATCGCGGCGAGCTGGAGGCCTTCCGCGTGGAGTGCGAGCGGGTGCGTCGCACCCAGCCGTCGTGGAGGACGGTGTTGCTGTTCTCGCCGGACGGCCAGCCGTTGGTGAACACCGCCCTTGCGATGGGCACCCCGCTCGCTCCCATCACCGAGCGGGAGAGCTTCGCGCGCATCCTCGAGTCGCACCAGCCCACCGTCGGAAGCCTCGCGGTGGGCCGGGGCGCCTCGAAGCAGCTCGCCTTTCCCGTCCGGGTGCCGGTGATGCGCGAAGGCGTGCTCCGGTATGTGCTCACGGCCGTCATCTCCCCGGATGCGCTCACGGGCGTGGTCTCCAGTCCGTCGTCCGAGGGGGAGGAGTGGACTCGCGTGCTGGTGGATCCCCAGGGGCTGGTGGTGGCCCGCACCCGTGAGCCCGCGCGATTCGTCGGACAGTCGGCGACGTCCCCGTTCCTGGAGAAGACCCGGGCCTCGCACGAAGGCCTGTACGCCGACGTGTCCATGGACGGTGCGGCGGTCTACGTGGCGTTCAGCCACTCGCACCCCTCGGGGTGGACCGCGGCGATCGTCAGTCCCAGGCGGGTCCTGGACGCGCCCGTGAGCGGCTCGATGTTCGCCGTCGGGGGGCTCGGGCTCGCGCTGCTGCTCGTGAGCGCGAGCGGCGCATGGGTCTTCTCCCGGCGGCTCGAACGCTCCATCTCGGAGGCCGCGACCGCCGCGGCCTCCCTCGCCGAGGGAAACCCTCCCCACATGGAGCCCTCCAGCGTGCGCGAGCTGGCGCGGCTCGGCGAGGCCCTGGAGCGTTCCGGACTGTTGCTGCGCGAGCGTGAGCGGGAACGGGACGCGCACCTCGCCAGCGCCGAGACGGCACGCGCGGAAGCCGTCGCGGCCACGCGGGCCAAGGACGCGTTCCTCGCCATGCTCGGACACGAGCTGCGCAACCCGCTCGCTCCCATCGTGACCTCGCTGGAGCTGCTCCGCAGGCGGGGCCTCGCGCAGACGCCCGAGCACGACGTCATCACGCGGCAGCTGAAGCACGTCGTCCGGCTCGTGGATGATCTGCTCGATGTGTCGCGCATCACCCGCGGACAGATGTCGCTGCACCGCGAACCCATCGAGCTCGTGTCCGTGGTCGCCCGGGCCGTGGAGGCGGCCTCGCCGCTCATCGAGCAGCGACAGCACTCGCTCCAGGTCGACGTGCCCCCCTCGGGCCTGCTCGTGCTGGCGGATCCCGACCGCTTGACGCAGGTGGTGGCGAACCTGCTCACGAACGCGGCGAAGTACACGCCTCCCGGTGGACACATCCATCTCCGGGCCCACGACCAGGAGGGGGGCATCGCGCTCGTCGTCGAGGACGATGGCCACGGCGTGCCCCAGGAGCTCCTCTCCCGGATCTTCGAGCCGTTCGTCCAGGGGCCGCGCTCGTTCGACCGGAGCGAGGGGGGGCTCGGCATCGGCCTGGCGCTCGTGCGCAGCCTCATCGAGGCGCATGGGGGCCATGTCGAGGCGCGCAGCGACGGACCCGGTCGGGGCAGCGTCTTCACCGTGTGGCTGCCGAGACACGCACTGGCCGAGAACACGCTCACCCAGGAGGCGCGGGCGCCTGTCTCCCAAGCGGCGGAGGCCGTACCCGGGAGCCTCGTGCGCGTTCTCGTCGTCGACGACAATGTCGACGCCGCCGAGGCGCTGGCCGATTTGCTGGGCCTGAGCGGGTACGAGGTGGCCGTGGCGCACGATTGCCCGGGGGCGCTGGCGCGGGCCGAGACGTTCCGCCCGGACGTGGCGATCCTCGACATCGGCTTGCCCGACGTGGATGGGTACGGGGTGGCCGAGCGCATCCGGGAACGGCTGGGGGCGGCGAGCCCCGTCTTCGCGGCGCTGACGGGCTTCGGCCAGGCGGCGGATCGCGAACGCAGTCATGCGGCGGGCTTCCGTCAGCACTTCGTGAAGCCCATCGACGTCGACGCACTGAGCGCGTTCATCGAGTCGCTGCGACCGGCGCGAAGCGGGGCGGCGTGAGCGCTCGTGTGGCCTGTTGGATTCCGGTAACGTCGCACCACCACCAAGACAGGTCGTCACGAGCGGAAGGTGCACGCGATGGAGCAGGTTGCTCAGGGACAGGCGCGAGCCGCCGAGGCGGATATCGCCATCATCGGCGCGGGAATCGTCGGCCTCTTCAATGCCCTGCAGTACGCGAAGCGGGGCTTGCAGGTCGTCCTGCTCGACAACGCGCGGGGGCAGAAACGCAGCTTCAAGGTGGGCGAGTCGTTCCTCATCTTCACCAACCCCTTCCTGCGCACGGTGGGCGGGCTGGATGCTTTCGCCGGGGAGTGCTTCCCCAAGCACGGCGTGTGGTTCACCTACGGCCTGGAGCACTCGCGGCGCTTCGAGGCGACGTCCGAGTGGGGCGTCCACGCGGATCCTCCGCACTACCTGTACGAGCAGGCGCCGGACAAGCGCTACTTCCGGGCCGCGCTCATGGACGTGCAGATCGTCCGGCCCGAGGCGGAGGACGTGATGCGCGAGTCCCTCCGGGCCTTCCCGAACGTGCGCTTCCTGGACACCGTGAAGGTCCGCGACGTGGTCATCCACGAGGAGGTCGGCAAGCTCCATGAGCTGCGCTGGGCCTGTCAGGCCACTCGGGAGGAGGGGGTGGTACGGGCCCGGTGGGTGCTGGACTGCTCGGGGCGCAACCGCCTGCTGGCGAAGAAGCAGAAGCACACCGTCGAGCTGAACGACGGCTTCCAGACGACGGCCGTCTGGGGGCAGTTCGAGGGCATCACCGACGACCTCTTCGGTGAGCCGTGGGTGCACACGTACGCCGATGGAGATCAGACCTCGAGGGATCTCCACACCCTCCACCTGTGGGGCGAGGGGTATTGGATCTGGGTCATCCGCCTGTCCGGGCAGCGCATCAGCGTCGGAGCGACGTTCGACCAGCGCAAGCCGCCACCGGGTGATACGCCCGAGGCCCAGATGTGGGAGCTCTTCAACCGCCATCCTCCGCTGGCGAAGGTGCTGTCGAAGGAGCGGATGCTCGAGTTCCGCATGTACCGCGACGTGCAGTACATGACCGACACCTTCGTGAGCCCCCGGCGCTACGGCATGGTGGGCGACGCGGCCTCCATCGTGGACGCCTACTACAGCCAGGGCATCTCACTGGCGCTGGTGAGCTCGTGGCACATCGCCAACCTCGTGGAGCAGGATCTGCGGGGTGGGGGGATGGACAGGGAGTACCTCGAGCGGGTGAACCGGGCGACGCGGCAGGACTGGCACATCATGCGGAACATGATCCGCGAGAAGTACACACCGGCCATCGCGGACAGCCGCTTCTTCGTGCTCTCGCACATGCTCGACCTGGCCATCTTCTGGTCCGCGGGCGCCTCCCGCTCGCGCATCGCGCGCTGGCTGGTGGAGACGGACGGCGACACGCGCCGCGAGACGCCCGAGCTGCGGGAGCTGCGTGAGTACCTCTCGCGGCACATGTTCTACTCCCAGACGAAGCCCTGGCACTGGCTGTCGCCGGAGCGGGTCCGGGAGCTCCAGGGACGCCTGCAGGCGGGCATCGGCGAGCGCGCGCGCTGGCGTCTCGAGCACGGCCGCCGTGTGCCGACGCTCAAGGCCATCGTTCGGCTCGCGGCCCCCGTGCCCCAGCTCTGGAAGCTGCCCTTCCTGCGTGAGCAGGAGCGCGCGGACCTCTCGGGCGAGGACTTCATCCATCCGGAGAAGTTCCTCCAGCGCGTCCCCGCGTGGTTGCGCCGGCTGCTGCCCGAGTCACCGTCGGAGCGGCTCTCCCGGGCCATCGCCGTGCGCGGCCAGACGCTGCTGGCGCTCTTCCTGCTGGGCTACGCGTACGACTGGGCCGACACCGGGGTGCAGAGGCTCCTGCTCCAGCTCGGGTTGCTCGAGCCGGGCCCCAAGGAGGTGCCGGGGGCCGCGCCTGTTTCCCTGGACGAGACGCGCGCGGCGGCCACGGAAGCCGGGTCCCCTCCGGCGTCGCGGCGGAACATCTCCGCCTGACGCAGCGCGGGCTGGCCGCCACCCATCCCCGAGGTGGGTGTAAATCGCGCAAGCCGGGTCAGCTCCGCTTCCTCGGTAGAAATCCGCTCGGTCTTTACAGCCCCTGCCACACAGCGCACGATCCTGAACATTCCCGATAATTCGTCGTGGCCGCGAGCATGGAGTTCGCGCCTTGCGTGGAGGGTGCATGGAAGCAAGGGGAGTGGTGGTTCGCTGTAACCCATGGAGAGTGATTCTCTCCGCGGTGCTGCTGGTGATGCTGACGGTGGGACAGGAAGCGTCCGCGGCGTCGTTTACCCTCTTCGAGAGCGGACAGGTCCGGCCGCTCGCCCTCTCGCCGACGGGCAAGTACCTCTACGCCGTCAATACCCCGGACGGCCGCCTTGAGGTCTTCAAGGTCGATGCGAGCGGTCTCACCCACCTCACCTCGGTCCTCGTGGGGCTCGAGCCCGTCGCGGTCGCGGCGCGGAGCGACGAGGAGGTCTGGGTCGTCAATCACCTGTCCGACAGCGTGAGCGTGGTGAAGTTCACCCCCACCCTGACTGGAATTTCCGGTCTCGTGGTTCGCACGCTGCTCGTCGGCGATGAGCCGCGCGACATCGTCTTCGCCGGGACGGGGAAGAGCCGCGCCTTCATCACCGCCGCCCACCGCGGTCAGAACGTTCCCTTCGATCCGCAGTTCACCACGCCGGGCATCGGCCGGGCCGACGTCTGGGTCTTCGACGCCAGCAACCTGGGCACCTCGCTCGGTGGCAACCCGCTCTCCATCGTCACCCTCTTCAGTGATACCCCGCGCGCGCTCGCGGCGACGCCGGATGGCTCGCGCGTCTACGCCGCCGCGTTCCACTCGGGCAACCGCAGCTCCGTCGTCCACGAGATCCTCGTGCCCAATGGGGGCCAGGCGGCTGGTGGCGTCCCGGGTCCGAATACCAACGCGGCCGGAGTGCCAGCGCCCGAGGTCGCCGTCCTCGTCCGGTTCAACGGCCAGGACTGGGTGGACGTGCTGGGCCGCTCGTGGACGGACAAGGTGAAGTTCTCCCTGCCGGACAAGGACGTGTTCGTCATCGACGCCACCGCCAACCCGCCGGCGCAGCTCGCGGGCCCGGCCGGCTTCTACTCCGGCGTTGGCACCACCCTGTTCAACATGGCCGTCAACCCGGTGAACGGGAAGGTGTACGTCAGCAACACCGAGGCGCGTAATGACCTGCGCTTCGAGGGTCCGGGCACCTTCGCCGGCAGCAGCCTGCGCGGGCACCTGCACGAGAGCCGCATCACCGTGCTGGGCTCCTCGGGCGTCGCCCCGCGGCACCTCAACAAGCACATCAACTACGGCGTCTGCTGCGCGGCCATTCCCAACGCGGAGAACGAGAAGAGCCTCGCGCAGCCGCTCGGCATGGCGGTGACCTCCGATGGCGCCACGCTGTACGTGGCCGCGTTCGGCTCCTCGAAGATCGGCGTCTACGCCACCGCGGCGCTCGAGGCCGACACCTTCGTCCCGAGCACGGCGAATCAGATCCTCGTGAGCGGCGGTGGCCCCAGCGGGCTCGTGCTGGACGAGGCCCGCGGCCGCATGTACGTGCTGACGCGCTTCGACAACGCGGTCTCCGTCATCAACACCGCCACGCGCCAGGAGATCGCCCACCTGAAGATGCACAACCCCGAGCCGGCGAGCGTGGTGGCGGGACGTCCGTACCTCTACGACGCGCGCAGGAGCTCGAGCCACGGTGACTCGTCCTGCGCGAGCTGCCACATCTTCGGCGACTTCGACGGCCTGGATTGGGACCTGGGCAACCCGGATGCGGCCTACAAGCTCAACCAGAACCCCATCACCCCGGTGCCGCCCGAGTTCGGCACGGATCCCACCTTCGGACAGGATCCCAACTTCCACCCGGTGAAGGGCCCGTTCGCGACCCAGAGCCTGCGCGGCATGGCGAACCATGGGCCGATGCACTGGCGCGGAGACCGCTCGGGCGGCAACGACGAGCCGAGTGCACAGCCGGACGATGGCGCGTTCGACGAGGTCGCGGCGTTCAATCAATTCAACCCGTCGTTCATGGAGCTGCTCGGGAGGAACGCGCAGCTCACGCCCGCGGAGATGCAGCGGTTCTCGGAGTTCGTCCTCCAGATCATGTACCCGCCGAACCCGGTCCGGAACCTGGACAACTCGCTCACGCCGGCGCAGCAGGCCGGGAAGGACTTCTTCTTCAACACCGTGAGCTTCTTCCATGGCCCGTGCAACTCGTGCCACCGGTTGGATCCCAACGCCAACCCGAGCGCGGGTCAGTTCAAGGGACTCTTCGGCTCGGACGGCAAGTCGTCCTTCGTCGCGACGGCGCTCTTCCCGAAGAACCCGCAGCTGCGCAACCTGTACCAGAAGGTCGGCATGTTCGGCGTGGGCTACGACTTCGGCTTCCTGCCCGCGGACACCCACATGGGAGATCAGATCCGTGGCTTCGGCTTCAACAGCGACGGCTCCATCGACACGCTGTTCCGCTTCAACAGCGGCTTCGACTTCCATCCGATCTTCAACTCGGTGGGCATCCCGGAGGGGCCCGAGGGCGTCCAGGCCAAGAAGAACGTGGAGCAGTTCCTGTTGGCCTTCGACAGCAACCTGGCGCCGATCGTCGGCCAGCAGGTGACGCTCACGGCCAGCAACGCCTCCGTGGTGCTGCCTCGCATCAACCTCCTGGTGGCGCGCGCGAACGCCGGCGAGTGCGACCTGGTGGTGACGGGCCGGATCGGCCTGACCGACGTGGGCTTCCTCCACGTGGGGAGCGGGCAGTTCAAGGCTGATCGGCAAGCCCATCCGTTGACGTCCGACTCGACCCTCCGCCAGCACGTCGCCACGAGCGGTGGTGCGGTGACCTTCACCTGTGCGCCCCCGGGTTCGGGCCAGCGCATGGGCATCGATCGCGACCTCGATGGGTACCTCGACGGCGATGAGCGGGCCGCGGGGTGCAATCCGGCGGATCCCCTCAGTACTCCCTGAACAACCCGGATGAGCGTGGCCCGGTCCTTCGCGGGACCGGGCCCCGCTCTCGAGCAGCCCCCCTCATGGCCCCACAGCACGACTCCCCATCCCCGGCCCGGTCATCGTTGGCCCGCTCGACGCTCATCAAGATGGGCGTGCGCATCGCGGTGATCATCGCCCTGACCACCCTGTTCAGCTACCTCCACATCTACAACTCCCTCCTCGCGGAAACCCTCGTGACGATGGAGCGCAGTGTCATGGATCGGAGCGAGCGGGAGCAGGCCATCTTCGTGCTGGCGGAGGACAACCACGCCATCCTCAAGAAGGCCCTGGAAGAGCGGCTCCGGGTCTGGCGTGAGCAGGATCCCCAGCCGCTCTTCGACCGCCTCTTCGTGTCCCGCCCGGATGGGACGATCCGCAACAATCCCCAGGGCTTCGATGGGACGCGGATGCCGGGCGTCTACGTTCCCCGAGGCGTGACGGTGGATGCCGAGTTCCGCCGCCGGCTGCTGGCCGCGTACGAGGTGGTCATCCAGTATGGGCCCGCCTTCCACGTCCGCTTCATGAACACCGGCGTCATGCTGCCGGAGGGCGTGGTGGTGGGGTACTGGCCGGAGGGGCCCAACTACTTCCTGGAGCTCGAGCCTGACTTCTCGATCCTGAACCTCGAGTACTTCACGCTCGCCCTCCCCGAGAACAACCCGAAGCGGGAGTCGTCCTGGACGGGCGTCTTCGAGGATGTGCCCACCAACACCTGGATGGTCACGGTCACCACCCCACTGGACCTGGACGGACGCCACGTCGCGACCCTCTCCCACGACGTGCTCTTGAACGATTTGATGGGCCGGACCCTCGGCGACCACCTGCCCGGGGCCTACAACATCCTCTTCCGCGACGATGGTCATCTCATCGCCCACCCCGAGCTGCGGATGAAGAGCGGGGCGGAGGCCTACAACATCCTGAATGACACCCGGAATCCGGAGGCGGTCTTCACGCAGGAGAGCTCCGAGCGGCAGCGAGCCCACCTGCGCGCCATCTTCCAGCGGGTGGAGGCCCGCTCTCCCGGCGAGGTCGTGCTGGAGGTGCCGGAGTTCGACGAGTACATCGCCGTGGCGCGGCTGGAGGGCGCGGGTTGGAACTTCGTCACGGTCATGCCCAAGCAGGTGGTGACGTCGGCCGCCTTTCGCGCGGCGCGCTATGTCCTGTTGTTCGGCGTGGTGTCGCTGCTGATGGAGCTGGCCATCATGTACTGGGTGCTGAAGCAGCAGATCTCCCGTCCGCTCCTGGACTTCACCCAGGCCACCACCCGGTTGTCGGCGGGTGACTTCGAGGTGGGGCTGGACACCTCGCGCGCCGACGAGCTGGGGCAGCTGGCACTCGCCTTCCAGCGGATGGCCAGCGAGGTCCAGCGGCGAGAGGAGGCCCTGCGGCTGGCCAACGAGGGGCTGGAGCATCGGGTGGAGGAGCGCACCCGGGAGCTCCAGGAGGTGCACCGGCAGCTCGTGGAGACCGCGCGGCAGGTGGGCCGGGCGGAGATCGCCACCAACGTCCTGCACAACGTGGGCAACGTGCTGACCAGTGTCCTCACCTCGGCGATGCTGGCCCGGGAGCGCCTGGCCGCGCTGAAGCTCGAGAACGTGGCGCGGGTGGCGGACCTGCTCGAGGAGCACAAGGACGACCTCTCGACCTTCCTCACCCAGGACGAGCGCGGGCGCAACACGTTGCCCTTCCTGAGCCAGTTGGGAAAGCACCTGCTGATGGAGCGCCAGGAGCTCCAGACGCTGCTCGGCGACGTCAGCCGGCACACCGAGCACATTGGCGCCATCGTCAAGCTACAGCAGCGCTACGCCCGGACGCCCCAGCAGCTCTTCGAGCCGGTCCAGCTGGGTGAGCTGGTGGAGGACGCCCTGCGCATCAACCAGGCCGCGCTCGGCCGTCACTCCGTGGGCGTGGCGAAGAACCTGTCGGATGTGCCACCCGTGCTGACCGAGAAGCACAAGGTGTTGATGATCCTCGTCAATCTGATCAGCAACGCCAAGTACGCCATGGACGCGGTGCCCGAGGAGCAGCGGCACATGAGCGTGAGTCTGGTGCGTCCCTCCGCCGACCGCATCCTCATCGAGGTGCGGGACAACGGCGTGGGCATCGCGCCGGAGATGCTCACGCGCATCTTCCAGTACGGCTTCACCACCCGGAAGGAGGGGCACGGCTTTGGTCTGCACTCCAGTGCCCTGGCGGCCCAGGAGCTGGGGGGCTCCTTGAGCGTTCACAGCGATGGGCCGGGGCAGGGGGCCACGTTCACGCTGGAGCTGCCCGTCACGCCCCAGCAGCGAAATGAACGCTTGAGCGCGTAGGGCAGGGCCCGCGGGCACGCTCAGTGGATGGCGGCCCGCAGGCCCACCTGCTTGAGCACGGCGGCCTCGTGGACGAGCAGCTCGTCCAGCCGGGCGCGCACCGGGGCCTCGTCTCCGTTCGTCGCGGTGACGGCCAGCCGGTAGAAGAGCGATTGGTGGCCGTCCTCGGACTGGGCCAGCTCGGCGTAGAAGCGGCGCAGCATGGGGTCCTCGAGCCCCTCGGCCAGGAGGGACAGGCGCTCGCACGAGCGCGCCTCGATGACCGCGGCCACGAGCAGCCGGTCCACCTTGCGACCCTCCGCGGAGGTGCGGATGGCCTTCTGCAACCCCTGGGCGTACGGGTCGCCGGTGTCGCGCCCCAGCGTCAGGCCTCGCAGGGCCATTATCTCCAGCACGCGGGCCAGGTGCGCGCTCTCCTCGCGCGCCAGCCGTGCCATCTGCGCCGGCAGGCCGGGCAGCTCCGGGTACACCTGGATCATCGAGAGGGCGTTGGCCGCCGCCTTCTTCTCGCAGTGGGCATGGTCCACCAGCACCTCGTCGAAGCGCTCGAGCGCGAGGGGCAGCCAGCGCGGATCGCTGGGGACGCGGAGGATGACGGGGCCCTCTCCCGAGAGGGGACGGCGTTCAGGCGTGGGACGGGACATGGTGCACTCCGGAGGGCGCGGAGTGTAACCGTCCCGCTCGCCGATGCTACTCCGTCAGTACCAGCCGCTGCGTCCGGCCGGCCAGGTAGCCCACCTTGCGAGCGATTCGCGCCAGGGACTCGTCCTTCTCTTCTATCCGCAGGGTGAGCCGCGGCAGCGACGACAGCAGGAAGCGGGAGATCTGCCCCAGGCACAGCGTGGCGTGGCCCTTTCCCCGCTGGGAGGGCACCGTGTAGAGGGCCTCCAGCTCCGCTCCGAATTGCGAGCGGCTGCCGATGTCCACCTTGAACACCAGCTCGCCGTTCTCCTCCAGCACGTAGGTACGCCGCGCCCTCACGCGCTGGGCCACCCGCGCCTCGAAGTGCGGATCCTCCGCGAGCGCGTCCCGATCATGGATCTCCCGGATCGCCCCCGCCGCCAGCGGCATCAGGCGCGGGACGTCCTCCTCTCGCGCCAGCCGGAGCAGCGGGTTGGTGAAGGGCCCCAGGTCATCGGCCGACACGGAGAAGAGGCGGTACGTCTTGGACAGCCGGGGCTTGCCCACGCACAGGCTGCGCACCAGCGCGTCCACCGCTGGCTTCTCTCCCACGGAGCCCTTCAGTCTCACGCGCTCGGCCAGCGCATCCGCGATGACTCCGGTGAACGCGCCGTCACTCGCCGAGGGCACCACCAGTCCGCCCGAGCCTCCCACGAAGACGGCCGCGGTGAGCGTCTTCCCATCGAAGCGTCCCCAGTAGGAGAAGCTGCACCGGTTGTCGGCCGACGCGATGCCGTACTCCTGCAGCAACCCCAGCAGGTAGAGGTTGTGGGCGGGGTCCTTCGCGAGCAGCGCCCGCAGCGCATCGGTGTCCTTGGCGACGAGTTGTTGGACGGTGACGGGGGGCATGTTGCGCGCTCGGGAGTACACCACAGGCCCCGCCGGGGCTTTCAAGAGACTCCGAGCTTACCGGGGTCGGAAGTGGAACGGGTGTGTCAGGGTGAGAGGGGGGTTCCCAGGCGGGGCGGAAAATTGTGTGTCGGCGAGAGTATCGAGCAGGCAGGCGGTGACGAAGGGATCCTGCACGCTGCTCTCCACCACTTCGCCGCGCTGGAACCGGCCGTGCTCCCCCCGCGCATCGAGGGTGAAACGCAGCTTCACGGAGTGTGGGCCCGGGTGGCGCACCGAGGCGTCCTCGAGGCACGAGCGCACCAGGGGCTGGACGGCGCGGAGGGCCACGCGGATCTCCTCCCGGCTCCAGGTGCCCGGGGGGGGCTCCTCGAGAGGCTCGTTCTCCGGTGGAGGAGGAGGGGAGGGCGGGGGCTCCCGGGGAGTGGGTTCCGGCGGGGGCGCGAGGGCCGGTGCCAGAGGGGGCGACCGCTTCGGTGGCTTGGGTTTCGGTGGCTCGGGTAGGGGGGGCGCCTCCCCGCTGGCCACGGTCACGGCGTGCGTCGGCGTGTCCCTCGTGAGCCAGAGCGCCAGCGCGCTCAGGGCCACGAAGGGGATGACCACCCAGAGGAAGACGGCTCTACCCGACATGTCCACCTTCAACCCTGGCCATGTCCGCTCGCGTCCCCGAGGCCCAACGCCGTCTTCAACAGCGCCTCGCGGGCGACGACGGGCGAGCGGGGGAGCAGCTCGGGACGGAACCTCCGCACCAGCTCCTCCAGGCTCACGGGCTCGCCGTCTCCCAGTCCACTCCACGCCGCCAGCAACCCGAGCACCCGCTCGACGGGGATGCCCCGCTCGCGCAGCTCGGCCACCGCGAAGGCGCCCTCCCGCTTGGCCAGCCGCTTGCCATCCTCTCCGAGGACCAGGGGCACGTGCCAGAAGCGCGGAGGCATGTGGCCGAGCGCTTCGTGGATTTGAAGCTGTCGGGGCGTCGAGGACAGGAGGTCGTCCCCCCGGAGCACGTCGGTGATGCCACTGGCCACGTCGTCCACCACCACGGCGAGCTGGTAGCTGGCCACTCCATCGTTGCGGCGCACGACGAAGTCTCCCACCACCGTGGCCACGTCCTGGCAGTAGCGGCCGTGCAGCCCGTCCTCGAAGCACCACTCTCCGGGTGCCGCCTGGAAGCGCAGGGCGGGGACCCGCGCGCGGGCTCGTTCGGCGCGGGCCTCGGGGGTGAGCGGGGCGCACGTCCCGGGGTAGCGCGGACCTTCCTCGCTCAAGCCATGGGGGGCGCTCGCCGCCCGGGCGATCTCCGCGCGCGTGCAGAAGCAGGGATAGACGCGGCCCGTCCGCTCCAGCGTCTCCAGGGCTTGCCGGTAGACGTCATCGCGCTGACTCTGGACGAGGGGCGGCTCGTCCCAGTCCAGGCCCAGCCACTCCAGGTCCCGGTACAGGTCCTCGAGGAACTGGGGCTTGCAGCGCGCGCGATCGAGATCCTCGATGCGCAGCAGGAACTGGCCTCCGGCCGCGCGGGCCTGGAGCCATCCGAGCAGCGCGCTGCGGGCATTGCCGAGGTGGATGCGCCCGGTCGGGCTGGGCGCGAAGCGTCCGCGGAAGCTCATGGGGTGTGCGGCAGACTAACCATGCGCAGCTTTCCATGGCCACCAGCCTCGCGGCGGGTTAGTCCCGGCAAGGAACCGGGCGAGGGTGCGTGCCCGTGCTGACTGGTGTGCCCTGGATGACCTCGATGCGTTTCCTCCACTGCTCCGACGTCCATATCACCGCCAACTACCCCTCCCTGCCCCTGCTGAAGCTCGGCTGGCGGCGATGGATCGCCATGGCCGAGCTATCCGTGGGGGGGCGCGGCAAGGCCTATGCGCGGGCGCCCGAGACGCTCGCCACCATCGCGAGTGACGCGGAGCAGCACGGGGTGGACCACTTCATCCTCTCCGGGGATCTCACCGCGTACGCGTTGGAGCCGGAATTCCAGCTGGCGCGCGCGTCGCTCGGCGCGCTGGCCGAGGATCCGGGGCGCTGCACCGTCGTCCCCGGCAACCATGACGTCTTCACCCCGGGCAGCCACCGCGCGGGCCGCTTCGCGCGTCACTTCGGCCATCTTCTAGAGAGCGATCTGCCCGAGTACCGCCGCGAGGGCGCCTTCCCCTTCGTTCGGCTGGTGGGCACGGAGGCCGCCGTGGTGGGTCTGCTCTCCGCGCGGGTGCCCTTCATGCCGGGCTTCGCCCATGGCTATATCGGCCCGGCGCAGTTGGAGGGGCTCGCGGCGTTGGTGAAGGATCCGCGGCTCGCCGGCCGGGCCGTGCTGGTGGTGCTGCACCACGCACCGCTCACCCACAAGGGCCGGGCGGACAGCCTGCTTCATGGATTGAAGGACGCGCGGGAGCTCTTCCAGCTGTTGCCCGGGCCGCGCTACGCGGTGCTGCACGGCCACATCCACCACCGCTACCACCACCCGGCCACCGCCGAGCGCCCCCACATCTTCAGCGCGGGTTCGTCCACCCAGGCGGGGCGCGAGGGCTACTGGCTCATCGAGGTGAAGGACGGCCAGGTGGTGGGTGGGCAGAAGCACGTCCCGGGTGGTGGGACGCGCGAACCCGCCCGGGCTCAGGCCTGAAGGCGGGGAGCCGAGTAGCGCCGCACGAAGTGGATCCACCGGCGCTCGTCCACTTCCACCTGCCACTCGCTGTTGGGCGTGAGCGGCAGGCGCTGCTTGAGGAAGGTCTCCAGGAGGTCCGCGGCCTTCACCGGGGTGAGGCCGGGCGCGCGGAAGGCGACGCGCAGGAACACGTCGAGCGAGGAGGCCACCTCGACGACCGTGTAGATGCGCAGCGAACCCACGCGCCTCTGATACTGCACGTCCCCTTGCACCGAGGCCGGCGCTTGATCGGCCGGCAGCGCCGCCGTCCAGTTGGACGGAGCGAGGGCGAAATCGAGCAACTCGGTGCTCGCGTCTTCCAGCGTTGCGTGCTCGTGGATGGAAAGCATGCCCATCTCCCCTGTGTGGCCGTCCCACGAGGAAGAATGTGCCCACGCACCAAGGGCGTGCAAGGGGGCGGGAGGGTGTTCCGGGGGCTCCGTTTTCAGACGTCATCCACGCGTCAGAGCCGTGTGGTAACGCGCCGCGTGGGGTTGGCGCCTGCTTCGCTGGTGAACACTCGCCGGTACGTGCGGGGCGGTGCATGGTCGTCTCCCTCGCACATCGCCATGCACCCGTCATCCGCGCGTCACGTGAGGGAGACGGAGCGCTCAGCGCCCGAGCGCCACGCCCGCGAGGAAGCGCCAGGAGATGCTCGAGGCCTCGCCACTGATGACGTCCGCGAGCTCGTCGCGGACACGCTCATTCCGGATCGCCGCGCGAAAGGTACGGTCCAACAGCCGGGGTCGCTCGAAGGCGAACATCAGCTTGCGGTTGAGCTGGAACGCGGTGCGGAAGCGCGTCTGCCAACGCCGCGCGTAGCCACCGAGCCCCCGCGCCGACAGGTCGCCCGCCGCCACCGCTTCGGCCACCGCCTCGGCGGCGAAGGCGCCTGACTCCAGGGCGAACTCGATGCCCTCGCCCGTGAGCGGGTTGACGAAGCCGGCCGCGTCTCCCAGCAGCAGCGCCCGATCGAAGTGGGTGTGCCGGGCGAAGGAGCCGAAGGGCAGGTGATGCCCCTTCACCTTGCCCACGCGCCTGGCTCCGGCCAGCTCCGCCGCCACGTGAGGGCTCGCGCAGAAGCGCTCCATCAGCTCGGGCAGCTTCGCTCCGGACGCGGCGAGCTGGTCCGCGCGCAGGCCCAGCCCCACGTTGGCCCGCCCATCCGGCAGGGGGAAGATCCACCCATAGGCGGGCAGCAGCTCCTTCTCCCAGTAGAAGGCCATGCTCCGAGGACGGGAGAGGCGGACGTTCTCGTAGTAGGCGCGGACCGCGAAGGCGCCCTCATGGTCCGGGAAGTCGGGCGCCCCGAGCGCGCGCCGCACCACCGAGGGTGAGCCATCGCATCCCAGCACGAGGTCGGCGCGCACGGCCTCTCCGTCGCGGCAGCGCAGGACGATACCGTTGGCCTCCCGCTCGATCCCCTCCACCCGTACGCCCTCGCGCAGCTTGGCGCCGGACTGGACCGCGCGCTGGACGAGCCGCTCGTCGAGCACCTGGCGGGGGATGACGCTGGCCTTGCCGCCGAAGAGCCGGGTCGGGATGGCCATGTCCAACACCACGCCTCCCGGGGAGATGGCGTAGATGGCGTCCACCGGCGCGGCCTCGGTCTCGCTGCCGGGCAGTGTCCCGAGCCCCAGTCGCTCCAGCATCCACAGCGTCCGGGGCGTGCAGCCATCTCCGCAGATCTTGTCCCGGGGGAAGCGGCCGCGCTCGAGCAACGTCACCCGGGCACCCTGCTGCGCGAGGAACGTGGCCGCGGATGAGCCGGCGGGCCCGGCACCGACGATGGCGACGTGGAGGGATTTCATGGGCGCGCGTTGTACGCCTCGAACCGCGAACCCGCCAGCATCGAGGCGTGTGGACCGGCCTGGTGCCCAGGAAACTCTTTCGCGGGTTCCCAGATAATCCTCCGGCCCTACCCCCCTTCAGGAGAATCCCTTGTCGTCCAAGCTCTGCGCGTTCGTCCTCCCTCTGTTGCTCGCCACCTCCGTCGCGGCGCAGACCCAGACCCCGGTCATTTCCTTCCCGGCGAGTGGCCCGTACGCGGTCACCGGCACCCTGCGCGCCGGCCAGCCCTTCACCGTTCAGTACACCCTGGATCGGTTGAAGAAGTGCCGCGCGACGTACAGCGGCATGGATACCTGGTTCATCAGCGTCGAGTACCGCTTCGACTACGGCACCTTCCAGGCAGCCTACGTGACCAATCAAAGCGATTACGTGCGCGTGTCGGTGCCCGCCACCATCACCGCGCCGGCCGGCGCCCGTACGCTGGAGCTGCGGTTCAAGAACTGGGATCGCGGGGGCTGCGTCGCCTACGATCCGAGCTCCTGGCCCATCTACACGTTCACGCTCCAGCAGTAGTCCGCTCGAGCAGGGTACCCGCCCAGGTGAGGCCGCTGCCCACCACGGCGAGCGCGACCGCGTCTCCCAGCCGTGGATCGTCCCAGTTCTCCGAGAGCACTGTGGGAGCACCCGACGCCCCACAGTTGCCACGGCGATCCACGTTGAAGAAGTGGCGCGCATCGGCCACCCCGGTGCGCCGCTGCACCGACTCCAGCATGCGCAGGTTGGCCTGGTGTCCGATGAGGCTCGGTCCCTCCGGGGTGCGCCCCGGGGACGCCGCGAGGTAGTGCTCGCGCAACGTGAGGAAGGTCTCGGTCGCGCGCTTGATGGCGAAGGCCTGCACCGCCGAGCCCTGCTGGGTGAAGTGGCCGAAGCGAGGCACCTTCACCTTGTCCGCGCCCGAGGGATCCCCTCCGAGCAGCGTATGGGTGATGCGCCAGGGGCCGGGGACGCGCGGGCTGAGCAACGCGGCGCTGGTGCCATCGCCCCACAGCACGCAGCTGGAGCGGTCCGAGTAGTCCACCACTCGGGTGGAGTTCTCCGGATTCACCACCAGGATGAAGTCCGGCAGGCGCTCGGGCTTCATGCTGTCGAGGAAGTGCAGCTGGGCGCAGAAGGAGGAGCAGGCCGCGTTGAGATCCACCGCGGGCGCATCGATGTTCAGCGCCTCCGCGATGCGGCAGGCCTCCGCGGGGATGCACTCGTCGGGCGAGCAGCCGCCCGCCACCACCATGCCCACGTCCTTCACGCCACGCCCCGCGCGCTCGAGCGCCATCAACGCCGCGCGCCTGCCCGTCTCCGCGTTGGAGTACAGGGCCGCCTCCTGGGCTCCGCGGACGTCGCGGTTGCGGGTCTCGCGGATGTACTCGAGCGGCAGCACCGTGTGTCGGGTGCGGATGCCCACCCGCTCGACGATCCAGGTGTCATCCGTCTCCAGGCCGATCTCCTGGAGGAACGCGTTGGTGATGATGTTCTCCGGGTGGAAGTGTCCGAGGGCGTGAAGGAACATGTCGCTCATTTCAACATGGGCTACGTCATCGCTCTGACACGGCCAGGTGGATTTTCTCGCGGGGCACGGCCTGACGCGGCGCGTGGTGAACGTGTGGGGTCAATTGCATTTCAGTGAACATCCCACGTAGCTTTCGGGTCCTGACGGGTCCGCACGGAGTGGATCCTGAAAGAGGGGGTTTCACATGGAGCAGGCTCAGTACGAAATGACGCAGGAGCAGGCCGCTGCTGCTGCCCAGGGCGGCATCTTTGGGATGCTGGTGGCGTTCGCGATCGCCGCGGTTTTCATCGTCGCGATGTGGAAGATCTACACCAAGGCGGGTCAGCCGGGTTGGGCCTCGCTGGTTCCCTTCTACAACATCCTCGTGATGCTGAAGATCGTCGGCAAGCCCGCGTGGTGGCTGGTGTTGTTCTTCATCCCGATCGTCAACTTCGTCGTGGGCATCATGATGTACGTGGCGCTGGCGAAGGCCTTTGGCAAGGGGACCGGATTCGCGCTCGGACTCATCTTCCTTTCGCCCATCTTCTTCCTGCTCCTGGCCTTCGGTGACGCGGAGTACGTGGGCGACGCGCCCTCGAACATGGTGGGCCCGCAGCACATGCCGCGGGCGGCGTAATGTCCCGAGCGGGCCCGGGGCTCACCGCGCCCCGGGCCCTGCCTTCCGCTGACTACGGGTGGGCCGCCGCCAGCACCGAGGCCTGGAGCGCGTCGGGCACCGGCTCGTAGGTGGCCAGGCGCAGGGTGGCCGAAGCGCGCCAGGCCACCACCGGATGGGCCCGCGTCGATGTGGGCCATGATGCCGATGTTGCGGTAGCGCTCGATTCGGGTGGTGCGAGACATGAAGACTTGCCGTTCCCGTCGGGGGGCGTCACCCGCGGGTTGAAGACAGACACACTGGTTGAGAGGAATGGGGCGCGTCAGGGTGCGTCGGCGCGCGCACGCATGCCCGGGAGCGGCCCCTCGGGGACGCTCGGGACGGCGCGAGGACACACGAAGGCCCGGGATTGAGCAGGGGCGGAACCGGACTCCTACGGCACACGGGAACCAGCCAGCCCGCGTACCAGGAGACCCCGGTCCGCCTGCTCAAATGTCGAGCAGCACCTTGTTGCGGGTGCATTGTCAGTCGTGAGCAGGAATTGAGCCCTGGACGAGCTCCGTGGCGCCTCCCGCCTTGTGCAATGGAAGGACGGAGGCCCCCGCGTGCTCCTCGAGCGCGGTGGCGAGCTCGTGGGCATGCGTGGTGACGAACACCTGGCCGCGGCGGCTCGCCGCGGCGATGAGGCGTCCCAGCGGTTCCAGCAGGGAGGGATGCAGGCTCGTCTCCGGCTCGTTGAGCGCGAGGAAGGGCGGCGGCCGGGGGGAGAGCAGGGCGGCGAGCAGGCAGAGGTAGCGCAGTGTCCCATCGGACAGCTCCGTCGCCTCCAGCGGGCGCTGCAGCCCGGGCATGCGCATGCGGAAGGAGAAGCGGCCGTCCTCGCTGGAGAGCTCCAGGCGCGAGCCGGGGAAGGCGCTCTCCACCGCCGCGTGCAGCCCCCGGTCGTCGCCGATGTCGTCGATGGTCATCAACGCCGCCGCCAGGTCCCTCCCATCGTGTGCCAGCGCGGGCGTGCGCACGCCCACCTGTGCGTGACGCAGGGGCGACGCCGGATCGGTCCGGAAGTGGTGGTAGAAGCGCCAGCGGAGCAGCTCCCCGCGCAGCGCGCTCAGCAGCGGGAAGCGGTGCGGCTCGGAGATCTGCGCCAGCACGGACTCACTGCCCCACAGCTCGGCCGCGAAGGTGGTGCGGCGGCCCTCCGCGTCGCGCGCGAAGGCACTCCGGGAGCGGCGCTCGGCCACCACGTGCCGGCGCTTGCCCTCGTGGAGCCACACCGTCTCCTCCTTCACGTCCGGGTCCAGGCTGAAGGGTCCCTCGGGGGGCGGCACGACTCCGCAGGACAGCTCGTAGGCGAGGTCCTCCAGCCGCACGCCCACGGTGAGGCGCGCCGGCTCGCCCTTCTTGCGAGGGCCCGCCCACAGGACGGAGGGCAGCCCGCCCTCCTCGGCCAGCGTGCGCGCCAGCGTCCCCTCGGCGCCGGTGTGCAGCAGCTGCAGCGCGCGGTAGACGTTCGTCTTGCCGCACCCGTTGGGGCCCACCACCACCGTCACCGGGGCGAGCGGGAAGCGCAACGACTGGACCGAGCGGTAGCCTTCAATCCACAGCTCTCGGACGGGCATGCCGCGCCACTGTACAGGGTCCTACCGGCCCTTGCGCCAGGCCTCGAGCTCCGCCTTCTTGCGCGTGCCCACCTCGTCGAGCCGCTCCTGCCAGCTCTTGCGGTAGGGCCGGAGGGCCTCGAGGAGCGCGCGCGCCACCACGAGGTTGCGGTACCACTTCGCGTCCGCCGGGACGATGGTCCACGGGGCCTTCTTGGTGGACGTGCGCTCGAGGACCTCCTCGTAGGCCCGGGTGTAGTCGTCCCAGTGCTCCCGATCCTCCCAATCCCCGGCGTTGATCTTCCAGGCCTTGCGCGGCTCCTTCTCCCTGTCCAGCAGGCGCTGCTCCTGCTCCTCGCGGCTGATGTGGAGGAAGAACTTCAGGATGATCGTCCCGTGCTCGGCGAGCATCTCCTCGAAGTCGCGGATGTGCCCGTAGCGCTCCCTCCAGAGTGACTCCGGGGCGAGCCCCTGCACACGCACGACGAGTACGTCCTCGTAGTGCGAGCGGTTGAAGATGGCGAGCTCGCCCTTGCGTGGGGTGCGTTGGTGGATGCGCCAGAGGAAGTCGTGCTCCCGCTCCTCCTCGGAGGGCACGCCGAAGGAGGCGACGCTGACGCCCCGGGGGTTGAGGTAGCCCGCGACGTGCTTGATGGTCCCGTCCTTCCCGGCCGTGTCCCGGCCCTGGAGCACGATGAGCACGGAGTTCATGCGCGCGCCCCACAGGAGATCCTGCAGGTCGAAGAGCTCCTCGCCGAGCACGTCCAGCTCCCGCTTCGCCTCGTTCTTGTCCGTCTTCTCTGGAGGGACGGTGGGGATCGCGTCGAGACGGACCTTCTCTCCCTGCTTGTCGATGGTGATGATGTCCATGCGCCCCTCCCTTTCTTCTCGCGGTCAGGTTTCCATGGGGGGCGGGGTATGACAACCCGTATGGAGGGCCCCATGGCGGACGAGCCGCTGGAGTTGTTGCAGGGCACACTGGACATGCTGATCCTCAAGAGCCTGTCGTGGGGCCCGTTGCATGGCGCCGCGGTGGCCGAGTCCGTGCACACGCGAAGCGGACTGGAGCTGACGGTAGAGGAGGGGGTGCTCTACCCGGCGCTGCACCGGTTGGAGAAGCGGGGCTTGCTGGAGGCGGTGTGGGGCCTGTCGGAGAAGAACCGCCGTGTGAAGTTCTACCGCCTCACCCCCGAGGGCCACTCCCATCTGAAGGACGAGACGCGGACGTGGAGGCGCTACGTGGCGGCGGTCTCCCGGGTGCTGGGGGTGCCGTGAGGATGGTCACGGCCCGGTCACACCCCTGGCGGTAATCATCACTCCTGTCGGAATCGTCACAGGGGGGGACTCCTGCGACCCCGACCAGGAGTGACGCATGAAGAACGCTGAAGCAACGAAGGTGCTGGAAGCCGCGCGTGACCTGGCCCCGGTGATTGCCGCCCGGGCCGCCGACATCGAATCGGGGCGGAGGTTGCCGTTGGAGTTGCTCGAGCAATTCAAGCGGGCGGGGTTCTTCCGCATGTTCGTGCCTCGCGGCCACGGCGGCTACGAGGCCGACCTGTGGACCTCCTGTGAGGTCCTGGAAACACTCGCCCGCGCGGACGGCGCCGCCGCCTGGACGACGATGATCGGCATGGAGAGCCCGCACCTCTTCGCGCTCCTGCCTCGCGAGCGCTTCGACGCCATCTACTCGGCCGGGCCGGACGTCATCCTGGGCGGCCCCTTCAACGCGCAGGGGCAGGCCCTGGTGGAGAAGGGCGGCTATCGCGTCACCGGGCGTTGGGCCTTCGCCAGCGGCTGCGAGCATTGTGATTGGCTGTTCGCCAATTGCGTCGTCCTGGAGAACGGCCAGCCGCGTCCCGGCCCCATCCCGGGGGCTCCCCAGACGCGCGCCATGCTCTTCAAGGCCAATGAGGTGCGCATCATCGACACGTGGAACGTGCTCGGCCTGAAGGGCACGGGCAGCCATGACGTCGCGCTCGAGGGGGCCTTCTGTCCCGAGGAGAGCTCCTTCGACATCTTCTTCGGCGTGTCCAACATCCAGCGTCCGGGCTTCGTCGCGCCGGTGCTGCACTTCGTCCTGCACATGGCGGCGGTGGCGCTGGGCATCGCCCAGGGCGCGGTGGACGACGTGGTGCAGCTCGTCACGAAGGGCAAGCGGCGGATGTACGCCCGCGTCCCGCTCATCGAGTCTCCCGTCTTCCAGCTCGAGCTCGGCCGCACCGAGATGAGTGTGCGCGCCGCCCGCGTGCTCCTGCGCGACACGGTGGCGGAGCTCTGGTCCGCGTGTGTGAACGAGCCCTCCTCCGTTCCCGCCCTGGCGCCGCGCCTGTCGGCCACCCTGGCCTGGGTGACGGAGACGGCGGCCGGTGTAGTGGAAACCTGCTATCGGGCCGGGGGCGCCCACTCGCTCAAGGATGGCTCCTCCCTACAGAGGCGCTTCCGTGACATCTACACCTTCAGGCAGCATGCGTCTGCCGCTGAGGGGTGGTTTGGCCAGGCCGGAGCCGCCCTCCTCGGACAGCCGACGGGGTTCTGGACCTGAAGGGGCCCGAGGGCGTCGGTCGTTCACTCGGGCGGCAGGGGGGAACACGTGGCGGATTGGCGGTTGGACGTGCTCGGGGGCGCCCGGCTCCTGGGTCTCGCGGAGCCCCTGGAGTTGCAGCGCCGGGTGGCGGCGGTCCTGGCCTACCTGGCGCTGGAGGGGTCCACGCCCAAGTACAGGCTGGCGGGTCTGCTGTGGCCCGGCTCGGGTGAGGACACGGCGCGCAACAACATGCGCCAGCTCCTGCGCCGGCTCCGGGTGGCCACGGGGGCGGATCTGGTGCTCGGAGGGGATGTGATCTCCCTCTCCGAGCGGGTGTCCACCGACGCGGTGGAGCTGGAGGCCCATGTCTTCGCGGGCCGCCACACCCGGGCCCTGGCGCTGGCGGGCTCGCTGCTGGGCACCCTGGACTTCGACGACTGCCCGGACTTCGAGGCGTGGGTGCTCCGAGCCCGCGCGCAGCTCGAGGCCCTGAGGTGTCGCGCCGCCCGTGCCGCGGCGGACTCCCGAGAGCAGGAGGGAAACCTGGCGGGGGCGCTGCACTTCGCCGAGCGGCTGCTGGTGTTGGATCCGCTCTCCGAGGAGGCCTACCGGCGGTTGATGCGGCTGCACTATCTGGTGGGAGACCGGATGGCGGCGCTGAACCACTTCGAGCGCTGCCGGAAGATGTTGCTCGAGGAGTACGATGCGGCGCCGCACCCGGACACGCTCGCGCTGGCGCGGGACATCGAGCGAGGGCAGGTGCGGCCTCTCACCCCCGGGAACCCGTCGAGCCGGGCCCTGCCGTCGTCCGTCCTCCGTCCGCCGGTGCTGGTGGGCCGCGCGCGGGAGTGGGCGCGGATGGAGGCGGCGTGGGAGTCGAGGCAGATCATGCTGCTGCTGGCCGAGCCGGGCGTGGGCAAGACGCGCCTCGCGCATGACTTCGCGGCGTCCAAGGGCCGCTACACGGTGTTCTCGGCCCGGCCCGGAGACGAGGACGTGCCCTACTCGCTGTTCGTGCGGAACATCCGGGAGATCTTCTCCGAGCGGCCCGAGATGGCGCGGGGCCTGGAGCCGTGGATCCGCCGGGAGCTGGCGCGCCTGATGCCCGAGCTCGCGCCCGGCGAGGAGATTCCCCCCATGCGCAACGAGGGGGAGCGCGTGCGCTGCCTGGATGCCTACAGCGAGGTGCTCCGCCGTTGCACCGAGGGGCTGGCGTGCTTCGTCACCGATGACCTGCAGTTCGCCGACTCCGCCAGCCTGGAAGTGGGGGCCTATGCCTACTCCCGCTTCCACGCGGCCGGCACCTTCCCCATCATCATCGACTGCTGCCGTAGCGGCGAGCTCGGTGGCGAGGCGCAGGTCAGCCATCAACGGCTGGAGGCCTCGGGCCTGGCGATGTCCCTTCACCTGGAGCCGCTCGCGCCAGACGCGGTGGGCGAGATGCTGGACAGCCTCGCCCTCCCGGGTGCCGCGGCGCTCACCGGGGAGATGACGCGCTATACGGGAGGCAACCCCCTCTTCATCACCGAGACGCTCAAGCACCTGTTGGAGTCGGGCAGTCTGGAGCGGGGATGGCCGGAGCGACTGCCGCCTCCGGGGCGTGTGCGCCAGCTCATCCAGCAGCGCCTGGAGCGGCTGTCCCCGTTGGCGCTCCAGCTGGCCCAGGTGGCGGCACTGGCCCTGATGGAGTTCAGCCTGGAGCTGGCCGGCGAGGTGCTGGAGGTGGGCCCGCTGTCCTTCTCCGCGCCGCTGCGTGAGCTGGAGGCGGCGCAGATCCTCCGGGGCGAGCACTTCACGCACGACCTGGTGCTGGAGGCGGTGCGTGGCTCCCTTCCCTCCGCGCTGGGGGCGCTGCTGCACCGGCGCCTGGCCCATCAGTTGGAGCTCAGGCGGGCGGCCCCGGCCGTCATCGCCCAACACTGGCTGGACGGTGGGGAGTCCCGGCGCGCCGTGCCCTTCCTGCTGGCCGCGGCCCAGGTGGACGAGTCCCACCTGCGCCGGACGGAGGCGGCCTCGAACTACGCGCGCGCCGCCTCCATCCTGGAGGCCGCGGGCGAGGCGGAGGAGGCGGCCCGGTTGAGGAGCCGGAGCCCCACGGCGTGAGGGGGTGGGGGGACGGCCGCCCTCGACGTCAGGGCCCCGGCGTGCACACCGTCAGGCGGGAGACGTGCCATGGAACTCGTCCTCTTCATCGGCTTGCAGGGCTCCGGGAAGAGCAGCTTCTACCGGGAGCGCTTCGCGGCCACGCACGTGCACGTGAGCAAGGACCTGTGGCCGAACGCGCGCAAGCGCGAGGCCCGGCAGCGGCGGCTCATCACCGAGGCGTTGGCCCAGGGCCGCTCGGTGGTGGTGGACAACACCCACCCACTCCTCGAGGAACGGGCGCCGCTCATCGCCATCGGCAGGGAGAAGGGCGCGCGGGTGGTGGGCTACGCCTTCGAGTCGGACCTGGAGACGTGCCTCGCGCGCAACGCGGGGAGGGTGGGGCGGGCGCGGGTGCCGGACAAGGCGCTCCACATCACGCGCCGCAAATTGTGGTGGCCCTCGTACGCCGAGGGCTTCGATGCGTTGTTCCACGTGCGGGTCGACCCCGCGGGCGGCTTCCACGTGAGGGAATGGAGGGAGGGAGATGAATCCGAACGACTTCGAGACGCGGATGCGTGAGGGCGAGTTCTTCCACTCGCTGCGGCTGCTGCGCGGGGCGTGGTGCGTGCTGCGGGTGGATGGGCGGGGCTTCTCGCGCTTCACCGAGGGGCGCTACGAGAAGCCCTTCGACGCCACGCTGCACCAGCAGATGGTGCGCACGGCCTCGGCGCTGGTGGAGGAGCTGCAGGGCGTCTACGCGTACACCGAGAGCGATGAGATCTCCGTCCTCTTCCGGCCGGACTGGTCGCTCTTCGACCGGGAGGTGGAGAAGCTGGTGTCCATCTCCGCGGGTCTGGCGAGCGCGACGTTCACGCACGTGGCGGGAGTGCCGGCGGTGTTCGACAGCCGGGTGTGGATGGGCGTGGGCGAGAGCGCGGTGGTGGACTACTTCCGCTGGAGGCAGGCGGACGCGACCCGCTGCGCGCTGCACGGCTGGTGCTACTGGACGCTGCGCAAGGAGGGCCAGAGCGTGGCGCAGGCCTCGCGGGCGCTGCACGGCAGGTCGGTGGGCTTCAAGAACGAGCTCCTCTTCCAGCGGGGCATCAACTTCAACGAGTTGCCACTCTGGCAGCGCCGGGGCACGGGCATCTCCTGGGAGCGGTACGAGAAGGAGGGCGTGGATCCACGCAATGGCCAGACGGTGCGCACCTGGCGCCGGAGGCTGCGCGTGGACGAGTCCCTCCCGATGAAGGAGGAGTACGACGCCTACGTCCGCGAACGGATGCGTGCCCCGGCTCCGTGAGCCCTACTCGGACGCCTCCAGCTCCGGGTCCGGCTCGCCGGGCAGCTCCGGCGGGGGGGGCAGGGCCTTCCACAGGTGTGGCTTGTCGTGTTGGGGAGGGATCATCCCGAGGGGCCACCCCTCGGTGGTGAGCTCCGCGTAGCGGTACACGCGGTCTCCGAGGCGGATGGGGGGACCGCGCACGGGCAGGGCCACGCCCACGGCGGCGTGTGAGAGCGGGTCCGAGTAGAGGATGGCCGCGTCGATGCCCGCCTGGCGCAGCAACATCATCGCGAGCACGGCCTTGGAGTCGCAGTCGCCCTGGTCCTGCGCGGCGACGAGCGCCGGCGGGAGGATGCCGAAGGGCTCGCCCTCGGGCTCCGCGTAGTGGATGCGCTGGACGAAGGTGATGATGAGCTCGGCGGCCGCCACCGGGTCGAGCCGCTGCGTGTGGATGTGCTGGACGAAGCGTTTGCCCAGCTCGCGCACGGGTTCGGCGTTGCTGCGCATCAGCTCGGCGTAGATGCAGCGCATGTCCGCCTGGCACTCGGGTGGGGCCTGGTACGTGAAGCGGGTCCGGCTGAGCTGACGGAAATGCATCTTGCGGCCGTACGCCCGGTGCTCGCGCTCGAGCGCGCTCGCGAGGGAGCTGCCCAGGCCGTAGCCCAACCGGTACTCCGGGGGATCGAGCGACTCGGCGCGCCACTCATAGAGCCGGGCCTCGCCCGGCGGAGTGGAGGAGGGGACGAGGACCATGCCGAGGTGGAGACTCCGGGAGCCAATGGACTCGAGCGGCTGGGCCGTGTCCGTGAGGGGGGTGTGCGAGTGCACGTCCCGGGAGGCGAGCCAGTACAGCCCGAGGAAGCCGCAGCAGCACATGGCGGCGAAGAGGACGAGGAAGAGCTCGAGGAACGTCTTTCCCTTGTTGGCTGGCGGGGTGTCCACGGATCAGGTGGGGGCGCGGAACGTCGAGGGCGGGAGCTCGGGGAAGGGGATGAGGCCGTTGAGGGTGGCCTGGAGGCCCGGCGCGGTGAGCAGGGCGATGACGAGGAGGATGGCGGCCAGCACGAGCGCGAGCGCCACGTTGCCGCGGCGCACCTCGGCGAGCTCGTCCACGCCAGGCGTCATCTTGTCGAACAGGAGCACCCCCAGGGCGAGCACGCCCGTGCCCACGAGGAGGGACACGCCCACGTGCATGAGGGCGAACACGGTGAGCTGCACCAGCATTCCCGGCCGCGGGAGGGAGCCGCGGAAGGTGAGGTCCACCGCGTCGAAGGTGGCGTTCACCGCGTTCTGCGCCAGCAGCCCGAGCGCGAGCAGGCTGGCGGCATGGACGACGCCCGCCGCGACGTTGCCCTCGCGCAGGTCCCGGGTTGGATCCGTGTCGAGGAGCCGGTTGAGGCCGCGGAAGGCGAGCCAGATGCCGAGCGCGGCCACCAGTCCGCCGAAGAGCACCTTGGACAGCCCGACGGCGACGAGGAGCAGGTTCATACGGGTGGGGAGTCTATCCTCCTCTCCACCCCGGTGCCGTCACTTCGTCTCGCGGAGGATGAGCAGGCCGCGGGACGTGTCGACGGTGTAGATGAGCCCCTCGTTGGCGGCGGAGACATCCGGCGCCCTGGGGACGCGGATGCCGATGGCGCCCTCGTAGAAGCCCAGGCCGCGCATCGGGTCCTCGGAGCGGAAGGTGTTGAAGTAGCTGATCTCCCGGGGCTGGGCGGGGTTGGCCACGTCGAGGACGCGGACACCCTCGTGGTAGTAGGCGATGTAGAGCCGCTTCCGGGCCTCGTCGAGGATCATGTTGTGGATGGAGGCCTCCTCGCGCAGGCGGTAGCGGGCGAGCAGCTTCACGTTGGCGGGGTCCGTGACGTCGAGCACGCGCAGGTGGGCGCCCCAGTCCTCACCGCCCTCGAAGGCGATGAGCCGGTCGACGAAGGTGCCCACGGCGCCCGCGTGGCTGTGGGCGGAGTTGAGCGTCGGGTTGCCCATGGAGTCCACGCCGTAACGGTAGGCGCCCAGCGGCGTGGGCGCATGCTCGTCGTCCATCTGGGAGACGTCGCTGATCTGCATGCCGTAGGACCAGTAGAAGCTGTACATCCGGCCCTTGTAGACGAAGGCGTCGTGCACGTAGGCGCCGGGGTAGGAGGCGGCGCCGGGCGGCTCGTAGCGGCCGATGAGGCGCGGGGCTCGGGGGTTGGAGATGTCGTAGATGCGCATCGGGTCACCCATGGCGTAGAGGTGATCTCCCTCCACGAAGACGGTGTGGGCATCCTTGTTCTCCTGCACCTGCACGGGGGTGTAGACGGGGTTGTCGGGGTCGGTGATGTCGAAGGTGTGGACACCGAGGTTCTCGCTGGCGACGTACAGCGCGTCACCCTTGGCCCAGACGCCGTTCCAGTAACCCCCCTTGGCGGAGATCTGCCTCGTGACGCGCGGGCGCGCGGGGTCGCGCACGTCGATGACCGTCAGGCCACCCCAGCCCTGGTACGTGCTGTCGATGGACACGACGTACGCGCGGTCCTTCGTGACGTAGACGTCCACCGGCAGGCCGAAGAAGTAGCTGGGGTAATCCGAGTGGAGGATGGGCGTCTCCGAAACGAGCGTGAGCCCGTTGGCCTCGCTCTCGCCCCGGGTGGGAGTGATGCGGGCCGCCTTGAAGGTCCCCACCTCGGAGGCCTGGCCGTTGCGGCACACGGCATAGCAGCCGGTGAAGTGATCGGAGTCCTGGGCCGAGCAGCCGGCATAGCCCACCGTGAGGTTGAGGATGCCTCCGTCCTGGAGCTCGGTCTCGGTGTGCCTCGCGACGAACCAGGTGTCGTTCGTGAGCTGCTTGGCGAGGTTCATGCTGGAGCTCTCGGTGCTCCAACCGTTGAAGGTCTCGATCCCCCCGTCATTCCGGAGCGAGTGGCTCTGCTTGAAGTAGCGCACGCCTCCGTCGTTCAGCTCCATGCGGCCGTGGGTGGTGAAGACGCCCTCCCTGCCAATGTTGCCCAGCGTGGCGCGCTGACACGCGGACAGGTCGAAGCTCTCGAGCTCACCGCACCGCGTGCCCGTGGTGCCCTGGATGAAGTGGCAGTTGGCGTAGGGACCGGTGACCGCCCAGTCCGCCTCGACCGTCTCGGGCACCACTCCGGAGTCGGGGCTGCCACCCCCACACTCGGAGCCCTTGCACTTGGGGCCATCGACACAGCCGGTGGCCAGGGCCAACGGCAGACACAACAAGAGGGTGAGGCGACCGCGCCACATGAGGTTCTCCAATGAGAGATGTCGGGTGAGAGATGTCGGGAGCTCCCGGTAACGGAGAGCGCCGCGAAGCATACTCCGAGGCTGGCGGGGGCTGTGTATCCCCCCCGGTGTGCCCGGCCTTCAGGGCTTCGCGTCGCGCAGCCGCCAGACGGTGAAGGTGTGCACGCGGCGCCCGCGGAAGTCGGCGGGTAGCTCCACCGGTCCCTCCACGGAGGAGAAGCGCGCGGTCAGCTCGTCGGGTGGAGATCGGCCCTCGGAGAGCCACAGCGCATCCTGTCCGGGTGTCGGCACGGGCTCCGGCCAGAGGTCGTACTGGCTGCGTCGGGCCCCGCCCGCCGTGTCCGTGGGCAGCCGCGTGTAGTACGCCACCTCGGAGGCGAGCTGGTAGCTGGGGGCGTACACCACGGCCACGTCCTCGCGCGTGAGGCCGGGGAAGAGCCTCGAGGGCTCGGAGAGCCGGGACAGCTCGGCCCAGCCATGGGTGCGTGACAGGGGGACGTCGCGTTCGAAGCGCAGCAGGGGGAAGAACAGGTGCGAGCCCACCGCGAGCACCCCGGCCAGGTTGGCGAGCGCCGCGGCACGGAACCACCCGGGACGCATGCCGGCGATGCCCACGCACGCGGAGAGGTACGCGGCGGCCGGCCAGTTGGCCTCGCCCCGGGTCCGGATGGAGGCGTAGCCGAAGAGGAGCAGGGGCGCGGCCGCGGCGGCACGCAACAGGAACTGCTCCTTCGGGCCGCGCAGGATGTACACCCCGGTCAGCGGGAGCAGCACGGGGCCCCCGAGCGCGAGCTGGCCCGCGAGGAACTCGCCGAAGGTGCGCCACCCGCCCGTGCCTCCGAGGCCGTGCTTGAGCTGGAAGGCGAAGCCCACCCAGTCATGACGCGCGTTCCACACCACCACGGGCAGGAAGAGGAGCACCCCGAGCAACGCGGTGAGCCACGCTCCGGCCGGCAACCGGCGCGCGCGCACGCAGGCGGCGACGAAGGCCGCGGCGAGCAGGACACCCGGGTACTTGGACAGCAGCGCCAGCCCGCAGGCCAGCCCGGCGAGCACCCACCGCTCGCGGTACAGCGCCCACAGCGCGAGCACCCAGCACAACAGCAGGGGCGTGTCCGGGGTGGACCACACGCCGGCGAGGATGCCCACGGGCACCAGGCTCCACAGCGCCGCCGCGCGCCAGGCCGCCTCGCGCTGGCCGTACACGTCCCGGGCAAGGCCCCACACGGCGGCCACCGTGCCCAGCCCGCACAGCAAGGCCGTGGGCCGGATGCCGAGCACGGCGATGAGCCAGGCCACCAGCGGCGGGTGGTCGTAGTAGCCCCAGTCGAGGTGCTGGGCCCACTGCCAGTAGTAGGCCTCGTCGAAGTAGACGTCCGTGCCCAGCGCGAGCGCGAGCCGCACCCCCACGCTCACCGCCAGCAGCGCGAGGCAGAGCGTCACGGAGTGGGGGGCTCGGGAGCTGGGGGACTCGGCCACGGGCCTGGACTATGCGCGAATGCGGGCCTTTGCCCAGCACCTTTCTGCATGTCCCTGAACGCTCCGGCTCATACCGGAGGGCACGCACCTTCCGAGCGGCTTGCTCGCGCTACCAGTGTCCCCTTATCACACGCGACGTCGTCCCACTCCGAGGAGCCGCCCATGGCCCAGACTCCGCACTCCGGTGCGAACAACCGCCTCGCCCGGGAGCCGTCGCCCTACCTGCGGCAGCATGCGTCGAATCCGGTGGACTGGTACCCCTGGGGGGAGGAGGCCTTCGCCCGGGCCCGCGCGGAGGACAAGCCCATCCTGCTGTCGGTGGGGTACTCGGCCTGCCACTGGTGCCACGTGATGGCCCACGAGTCCTTCGAGGACCCCACCATCGCCGGATTGATGAACCAGTGGTTCATCAACGTGAAGGTGGACCGCGAGGAGCGGCCGGACGTGGATCAGATCTACCAGGGTGTGGTGCAGCTGATGGGGCAGGGAGGCGGGTGGCCGCTGACGGTGTTCCTGACGCCGGAGCTGATGCCCTTCTTCGGGGGCACCTACTTCCCGCCGCGGGACAAGTACGGGCGGCCGGGCTTCCCGCGGGTGTTGGAGGCGCTCCACGAGGCCTGGGAAACGAAGCGGGACGAGGTGCGGCGCCAGTCGGAGGAGTTCCGTGAGGGACTGGGCGAGCTGGCCAGCTACGGCCTGGACTCGGCGTCGGCGGCGCTGAAGCCGGAGGACATCGTCACCCTGGGCGAGTCCATGCTGCACCGGGTGGACACGGTGAACGGTGGCTTCGGTGGCGCACCCAAGTTCCCCAACCCGATGAACGTCGCGCTCCTGCTGCGGGCGTGGCGGCGCAAGGACGCCCACGAGGCGTTGAAGAAGTCGGCGTTGCTGACCCTGGAGAGGATGGCGCTGGGCGGCATCCATGATCAGCTGGGGGGCGGCTTCCACCGGTACTCGGTGGACGAGCGGTGGACGGTGCCCCACTTCGAGAAGATGCTGTACGACAACGCGCAGCTGCTGCACCTGTACACGGAGGCGTACCAGGTGGAGCCGAGGCCGCTGTGGCGCAAGGTGGTGGAGGAGACGGCCGAGTACGTGCGGCGCGAGATGACGGACGCGCGCGGCGGCTTCTACGCCACGCAGGACGCGGACAGCGAGGGCGAGGAAGGGAAGTTCTTCGTCTGGAAGCCCGAGCAGGTGCGGGAGGTGCTGCCGCCGGAGCTGGCCGAGCTGGCCCTGCGCCACTTCCGGATAACGCCCGCAGGCAACTTCGAGCACGGAGCCACGGTGCTGGAGGCGGTGGTTCCGGTGGAGACGCTGGCCGGAGACCTCCAGCTCACGGTGGAGGAGGTGGCGCTCCGGCTGGGCGAGGCGCGGCGGCGGCTCTTCGAGGCGCGGGAGAAGCGGGTGAAGCCGGGGCGGGACGACAAGATCCTCGCGGGGTGGAACGGGCTGATGATCCGGGGCCTGGCCTTCGCGGGACGCGTCTTCGAGCGGGCGGACTGGGTGGCCCTGGCGCGTGGGGCGGCGGACTTCCTGCTGTCGGAGCTGTGGGACGGCCAGCGGTTGCTGCGCTCGTACCAGGAGGGACAGGCCCGCATCCCGGGCTTCCTCGAGGACTACGGCGACCTGGCCTCGGGGCTGACCGCGCTGTACCAGGCAACCTTCGACCCGAAGTACGTGGAGGCGGCGGAGGCGCTGGTGAAGGCGGCGGAGGCGCTCTTCTGGGATGGGGAGAAGCGGGCGTACCTGACGGCGCCGAGGGCGCAGCAGGACCTGGTGGTGGCGACCTACGCGACGTTCGACAACGCCTTCCCCTCGGGGGCCTCGACGCTGACGGAGGCGCAGGTGGCGCTGGCGGCGCTCACGGGGAACAAGCAATACCTGGAGCTGCCGGAGCAGTACGTGTCGCGCATGAGGGAGCAGCTCCGGCAGAACCCGATGGGCTACGGACACCTGGGACTGGCCGCGGACGCCCTGGTGGAGGGCGCACCGAGCGTCACCTTCTCGGGGACTCGCGAGGCGGTGGCGCCTCTGTTGTCCGTGACGCGGGCGACCTACGCACCCACGTTCGCCTTCTCGTGGAAGGATCCGGGGGCGCCGGTGCCCCCCTCGATGAAGGAGACCTTCGAGGGCCGCGAGCCGGTGGGCGGCCATGCCGCCGCCTACCTGTGCCGCCACTTCGCCTGCGAGCCGCCCATCCAGGAGCCGGGCGAGCTCGCGAGGAAGTTGGCCCTGGTGCCAACGGGCACCTGAAACACTCGGGGCGCGGGGTTCATCTCCCGCGCCCCGGGAACGACACCGACGGACCTAGAAGAGCTGGATGGTGTTGCTCTGGTACCCGCCGCCAACGCGCAGGTTCTGCAGATCCATCACGTCGTACCCGGCGACCGCCGGGCAGCTGGTCGCGGCGCCGATGGCGCGAACCTGACGGGAGTCCGTGATGCCGCGCGGGCGCACGACGATTCCGCTGAAGGAGACGTAGGTGCCGCGGTCATCCGGGTCGAACGCGATCTCCGCCCTGAAGCCCACCGTCAGCGTGAGCCCGTCGCCGGAGACTTCCGCCGTGACCTGCTCCGACACGGCGTTGTCGGGGGTGTTCCCGTTGATCGAGCCCTGGATGGTGTCGCTATCGGGATAGACAATGGAAGCGGAAGCGATCTGGCAATCCGCCGTGCCGGGGACGATCTCCACCGGGCGGTTGAAGGTGACGACGAGCTTGCCGTCCGCGCCCAACAGCTTGGCGCCGTCATCCACGTTGGAGCGCACCGCGTAGAGCAGGCTGTCGAGCGAGCCAACGGCCGACAGCGACAGGCTCTGCTCGGTCTGGTTCACGCCGGCCACGATGAAGCTCTGACCCGACAGCGTCCGCCCATCCAGGGACTGGTTCAGCACCGCATGGCAGTTGTAGGTGGCGCCGTTGACGAGCTGCGCGCCCGGGATGACCGCCACGCCGTCATCACCCGAGGTGGCGCTGACGGTGGTGGTACCGGTGTTCTTCGGCGTGAGGAAGCCGGTGAAATCGCCCGAGACCCCCAGTGAGCTGCCGGCGTCATTCAGGTACTGGCAGATGACCTGGGCCTTCGCCACCGGCTGGCCATTGAAGTCCACGTTGAACCGGTAGTCCGTGGTGTAGCCCTTGGGGAACAGCCGGATGTTCCCCACGTACTGCGCGTACTCCTGGTCCTTGGCGAGCATGGGGTACTCGAACTCACCCACGAACCGCTCGTAGCCCGGGGCCTGCGCGAAGATGGGGACGATCATCCCCTCGGGGATGCCATTGATCTGATAGCAGCCATCCGCCTCGATGGCGTTCTCCTCGGTCAGGTCGCCGCTGCCGCATGGCTCCGCGCGACGGAACTCGCCGTCGATGACCGCGTACACCTGGCTCTGGCTGTTCTTGTCGTCGTCGACGTTGTTCTTCTTCCCATCCGCCTGGAAGAAGTTGAGGCGCTGACCGGTCTGGCCATCCACGATGAAACCCACGAGCCGGCCACTGTTGGCCTCATGCTCACAGCCCGCGAGGGCGAGCAGCGAGGCCACCAGGAACTTCTGAGTCAACTCACGCATGAAACCCCCGTTACACATGCCACAAAGGCGGGGGGTTGCTTAGTCGACTTCGTGACACCTTGCCAAGGGGGGGTGTACCCCCTGACACCTCCTACCTCACCTCGACGACCTTCAGGCTCCCGATGAGGGGCGTGATTTCCGCGTTTCCCTCCTGGCCCACGCCGAAGTGGGTGGCGTCCGCGACCACCTGGTTGAAGGTGGGATCCATCTGGGTCCACTCGCCCACGAAGGCCTCCACCCACTCGTGCCAGTAGAGGGCCGGCACGCCATCCTGGTTCACCATGTAGATGACGCCATCCACTCTCCGTGCGGGAATGCCGGCCGCGCGCAGCAGGGACACCGTCAGTAGCGAGTGCTCCGTGCAGTCACCCTTGCGCTGGCGCAACACGTCCGTGGCCCGGTCCGCGCTCGCCCCGTAGTCCTTCTGCAGGTTCTTCGCCACCCAGCCGACGATCGTCTTCGCCGCCGTGTAGGCGTCCTTCTCCTCGCCCACCAGCTGCTTGGACAGGTCGCGGATCTGCGGGTTGTCGCTCTCGACGATGATGGAGGACGCGAGGTTCTCACCGCCGTCGGGATCCGCGAGCGGCCGGGGCTTGAGGTTCTTCGGCTCGGGCGCTCGAGCCGACAGCGTCACCAGCACGCGTCCGTCCGGCTGCGGCTGGTACTTCTGCCGGTAGGTGTCGCGGTGGAACTTCTCCGGCAGGTTCTCCATCACCAGCTTCACCTGGCCGGGGATGGCCTGCGCCTCGGCCGGCAGCGGCCTGGGCAGCACGACGCGGGTGAGGCCGAACACCTCCACCACGTCCAGCCGCTTCGCCACCACTTCGGACTCGGCGCGGGCCCGCATCGTCTGCCCGTACTCCATCTCCAGCAGCCGTCCGTCCTCGGCGACGTAGGCGGTGACGGGCACCTTCTCCTTGTCCGAGACGCTGACGGCCTTGCCGACCTTCACCTTCACCCCGCTCACCAGACGCTCCTCGGCGGGCTGCACCGTGGTGACGAGCTTGTAGGTGCCCAGGTCCGTCCCATCCAACGCGCTGCCCGTCACGTTCGTCTGGCGCAGCAGGGCCACGCGGACCTGATCGGCGTCCTCCACCACCTCGGTGGTGGGCGGCAGGTTCACCGTCTCGTCCGCCATCCCCGGACGCTTGCGCACCACGCTCATGCCGGTGGGCGTGACGGTGCCCTCCAGCGTCTGGGTGCCGCCGTCCCCGCGCTGCTGGATGGTGAAGGCCACCAGCCTTCCGCCGGGCCGGGCCTCGTAGATGCGCTCCTCCCGATGGACGCGCTCGGACATCCGGGCACCCACCTGCGCCTTGAAGTGCAGCTCGTTGATGCTGCGCACCCGGTCGTTACGGCCCGGGACGAGTCCCAGGTCGTTGAAGACGTAGCCCACCTTCTTGTCCACCAGGTATAGCCCCAGGTACTCGCCGCCTTGCGGACGGCGCGCCTTGAGCACGTCGGAGACGCCGGCCGGAGCCTGGGCGGGTTGCGCCTGGCTCGGGGCCTGCTGGGCCTGGGGCGCCGCGGGCGCGGGCTCCTGCTTCTTGCACTGCACGAGGGCCAGGCTCAGCAGCGCGGCGCCCAGGGGAGGAAGGGCTTTTCGGGGGAGTCGCACTCTTAGAGTCGCTTGGTGAGGATGATGAGGTCGTCGCCGGCCTTGTAGAACTCGCGGATGCGCGCCTCCTCCATGTACTTCATGGAGGCGTAGAAGCCGCGGGTGGGACCATAGGCCTCGGTGGCGCTCGTCTCCACGCGGATGAGCCGGCCCTGCTGGCGGCGCAGGTCCGCCTCCATGCCGGCGACCAGCGAGGCGCCCACGCCCTGTCCACGCACCGTGGGGTCCGAGGCAATCCAATACAGATCGTACGTCCCCTCCGTCATCGGCGTGGGGCCGTAGCAGATGTAGCCCACGAGCTTGCCGTCCCGGTCCGCGACGAGAATCTTGTAGTCGCGGTTATTCGGCTGAAGCGCGAGATCGACGAGCTCGATTGCGCACTCCACCTCTTCCGGCGAGAACGTTTCGATTCGACGGATCAGGGAGGCGAGGGGCTCCCGGTCCTTTCCTTCGAGCGGTCGGATGTCCATGGGTTCTCTCGAGAGCGATCTCCACCAGGCGCCTGGCCAGGGCGGAGTAGTCGATGCCGGCCGCGCGCGCGGCCTTGGCGAATCCCGCCTCGGGGTGGAGATCGCAGTTGGGGTTGATGTCGATGACGTAGGGCACGCCATCCGGGGTGACCCGGAGATCCACGCGTCCATAGTCCTGGCACTCGAGGGCGGCGAAGGCATCCATCGCCGCCTTCACGAGGCGCGCCTCCAGCGCGGGGTCCTCCAGCTGGCAGGGCCCCGAGGGAGTGTTCTGGTACTCGGGCGAGTCGGTCTCCCACTTGCCCGCGTAGGTGACGATGTTGGGCCGGTCCTCGAAGAGCTTGCCGAAGCGGATCTCCGTGAGGGGCAGCGCCCGGCGCGGGTTGTTGCCCAGCAGCGGCACGTAGATTTCCCGTCCGGGAATGAACTGCTCCACGAGGGCGGGCTGTTGGAAGGTGCGCAGCACCGCCTCCACCGTGTGGCCCAGGGCGGTCCGGTCGTGCACCACCGAGTCGTGGGTGATGCCCACGCTGGCGTCCTCGCGCGCGGGCTTGACGATGAGGGGGAAGGGCAGGTCCACCAGGGCCACGTCCTCGAGCCGGTCCACGCGCGCGAAGCCCGGCGTGGACACCCCGCGCGCCTTGAGCAGCTCCTTGGCCTTGTCCTTGTGCAGCGCCAGCGCCAGGGAGAGCGCCGGCGAGCCGGTGTAGGGCAGCCCGAGCATGTCCAGCAGGCAGGGGATGATGATCTCCCCCCGGGCGTCCGCGGCCACGGACTCGCAGAGGTTGATGACCAGGCCGGGCTGCATCCGAGCGAGCACGTCCACGAAGTCCAGCCTGGAGCCCTCGACGGCGAGCGGCTCGGCATGGGTGTCGCCGTGGGAGAGGGCCTCGGCCAGGGACGAGGCCACGCGCATCACGTCTTCTCGCGCCTCCCGACCCGGGTCGTCCTCCAACAGCTCATGGTCTCGGTTGTACAGGATGGCGATGTGCATGCGCAGTGCGGTGGCAGGGTTAGCACGTCCCCCAAGGGGATGACAGTCCACATATGGGCCGTTTGGCTGGCCGCCGAGCAGTTCCCGGAAGTATGAGAGGAGAACCATGCGGATTCGCGACCCCATCCACGGCACCATCGATGTGAGTGGTGAGGAGAAGGCCGTCATCGACAGCCGGTACTACCAGCGGCTGCGACACGTGCGGCAGCTCGGGTTCGGCGACCTGGCCTTCCCGGGCGCCACCCATACCCGGCATGCCCACTCGCTCGGCGCCATGCACGTCGCCTCGCGGGTGTTCCACGCCGTGGCGGGCCGCTCCAGCCTGCCCGAGGACGTCCGGAAGCGCTTCAGTGCCGCGGTGCGTCTCGCCGTGTTGTGTCATGACCTGGGGCACATGCCTCTCTCCCACGCCTCGGAACGCATCGCGCCCCCGCGAGCTTCCCTCCGGCTCCCCTCCTGGTTGGACGCCGTGGCGGAGGGCGAGCAGGCGACACACGAGGACTTCACCGCGAAGCTCCTGTTGGACAGCTCACTCACCCCCATCATCGAGCAGCACTACGGACCAATGGGCATCACCCCCATGGCGGCCGTGGGGCTCATCACCGGGGCGAAGCCACCGCGGGATCCGGACTTCTCGCACGGAGGGGTGGACTGGACGCCGTTCCTGCGCGCCATCGTGTCCGGCGAGCTGGACGCGGACCGGATGGACTACCTGGTGCGCGACTCGTTCTATACGGGAGTGAACTATGGCCGGTATGACATGGATTGGATCGTCTCCAACCTGAACCCGGCGGTGAAGGACGGGCGCGCCTACATGGCGCTGAGCCGGGCGGCGGCGTTCGCCTTCGAGGACTTCCTCCTCAGCCGCTACCACATGTTCGTTTCCGTCTACTACCACCACACCTCGGTGAACTTCGACTACATGCTGCGGCGCTACTACGAGGAGGCGCCCGGTGAGTTCGAGATTCCCTCCGACCCCGAGGCCTTCCTCTTCTGCGACGACGTGGCGCTGTGGCACACGCTGCGGCGCTCGAAGAACCGGTGGGCCCAGCGCATCTACACGCGCAATGGCTTCAAGCTGCTGGCGCAGTTCACCGAGCGGGACGTGGGCTACGACCTGGACGTGCTGCGCAGCGCGCTGGTGACGGGAGGCTTCGAGCACTTCACGGTGGAGTCGAAGGGCGTGCTCTCCAAGTACTTCTCGGAGGGCTCGGGCCCGAGCCTCTTCATCGTCGACGTGTCCACCGGCCGGCTGACGGAGGTGGCGCGCTACACGCCGCTCTACCAGCGCTACAGCGGCGCGGTGCGGCTGTCGCGCCTGTACGTGCGGCCGGATCAAATCGAGGACGCGCGCAACATGATGGCGCGGCTGCTCGGACAGGCGGTGCGGCCATGAGCGAGGCGTTTCCCGGCATGCCTCCGCCGCCTCCCGTCGCGGCGACGCGGCCCGCGTCGGTGGCGGTGCCGTACCGCCGGACACCCGAGGGCGTGGAGGTCTTCTGGGTGAAGCGGGAGAAGGCGCTCGCCTTCGCTGGCGGCTTCTACGCCTTCCCCGGCGGCAAGGTGGACAAGACGGACGCGCTGGTGCCGGTGCGAGGCGCCTCGGGACAGGAGGCCGCGCTGCGGGTGGCGGCGGCGCGCGAGCTCTTCGAGGAGACCGGTCTCTTGGTGGCCGAGGGGGCCATGCGGGTGCCCGCGGACGAGGTGCGGGAGATGCGCCGCGCGCTGCTGGAGAAGCGGAGCACGTGGTCGGAGTTGCTCCAGCGGCACGGGCTGATGCTGCGGGCGGAGGACTTCCCGGACGCGGGCCGGTGGGTGACGCCGGAGTTCGCTCCCGTGCGCTTCGACACCTTCTTCTACCTGGTGGAGGCGCCGGCACACGCTCGGGCCGAGTGGTGGCCCGGTGAGCTGTCGGAGGCGGCGTGGGTGAAGCCGGCCGAGGCGCTCGCGCGCTGGGAGCAGGGGACGGCGCTGCTGCACCCGCCCGCCCTGCACGTGCTGCGGGTGATGGCGAGCTTCGACACCCCGGCGCGGGCCCTGGCGAGCCTGCGCGAGCAGCCGCACTGCCCGGACTTCATCGCGCAGCGCATCGAGTTCCAGCAGGGCGTGCGGGTGTTCCCATTGCGCACGGCCACGTTGCCTCCGGCCACGCACACCAATGCGTATGTGCTGGGCAACGGCGAGCTGCTCCTCGTGGACCCGGGCGCGGATGACGAGGCCGAGGTGGCGCGGCTGCTGACGCTGGTGGAGGGGCTGGTGGCGGACGGGTGCGGCGTCAAGGCGGTCGTGCTGACGCACCACCATGAGGACCACGTGGGCGGGGTGCGCGCGGTGCAGGAGCGGTTGAAGGTGCCGCTGTGGTGTCACGCGCGGACGGCGGACCGTGTGGACGTACCGGCGGACCGGTTGCTGGAGGACGGCGAGGTGCTGGAGCTGGCGGGGACTCCGCCTCAGCGCTGGCGGGTGCTGTACACGCCGGGGCACGCGCGGGGCCACGTGTGTCTCGTGGACGAGCGGACGCGCGCGGCGGTGGTGGGCGACATGGTGGCGGGCGTGGGCACCATCGTCATCGACCCGCCCGAGGGGGACATGGGCGAGTATCTGAGGCAGCTCGCGCGGCTGAGGGAGCTGCCGGTGACGACGCTGCACCCGGCGCACGGGACGGCGATTCCGGACGGACCGGGGAAGCTACAGGAGTACCTGGAGCACCGGGCGGCGCGAGAGGCGCGCATCGTGGCGGCTGTACCCGCGGAGGGCGCGACGCTCCCGGAGGTGCTGGAGCGTGCGTACGCGGACACGCCGCCGTTCCTGTTTCCCGTGGCCGAGCGGAGCGCCCTGGCGGTGTTGCTGAAGCTGGTGGAGGAGGGCCGGATGCGCGAGGACTCCGGCCGTTACCTGCCGACCTGAATTGATGACTTTACCGCGGCCATTTCCCCTCTCCCCCTGGGAGAGGGACGGGGTGAGGGTATCGGGTGAACCCGGGTTGAACCCCCTGTCCACACCGTGGGCCACGGGTTGAAGAACAGGCCCGGCTACCCTCACCCCCACCCTCTCCCGGGGGGAGAGGGAGCATGCCGTGCGTCGGGTGAGGCTCGATGAGACCCGGAGGAGAATCCACCCGTCAAGGGCCGGGGCTACCCTCGAGACGACGCGTCCGCCAGCCGCGTGGTGCCCCCGCGCCGCTTGATGAAGTACACGATGAGCGGGATGACCGTCAGCACCAGCTGCGGCACGAGCGTCATGGCATCCGGGAAGATGCCGAGCGGCTCGAAGGTGAAGAGGGGCAGGGGCCGCAGCGGCACCATTCCCACCTCCTGCAGGGCGCGCAATCCCTTGCCGAGCAGGATGATGGCGGTGACGACCAGCAGCACCGTGGACGCCTTGAAGAGCGTCTTCATGGGTAGCTTGTAGCCCACGCGGTTGATGAAGAGGACGAGCACGGTGAGGGCCACGGCGCCCAGGGCGCAGCCCCAGGCCACGCCGGAGAGCGAGTCGAGCGCGAGCCCCTGCAGGAAGATGGCCGTCTCCACGCTCTCGCGCAGCGCGGCGGAGAAGGCGATGGCGAAGAGGCCGGCGCCGCTGCCCTTTCCGAGCGCGCCCTGCATCTTCTGGCGCAGCTCGCCCATGAACTTGCTCATGTTGGCGCGCGCGTTGAGCCACAGCGCCGCGTACAGCAGCATGCCCACGGCGGCGAGCGCTGCCACGCCCTCGAGCATCTCGCGGTTGGCGCCGCCCAGCAGGTGCCTTCCGAAGATGAAGAGCAGCGCGCCCACCACCAGCGCGGACACCCACCCGACGTGCACCACGCGCGCATACGTCGGGGCCTGCATCTTGCGCAGCATCGCCAGCAGCGCGGCGATGATGACGGTGGCCTCGAAGCCCTCGCGCAGCAGGATGAGCAGGGTGATCCACATCACCGAGAGGAAGCCCGCGGTGGTGCCACTGCTACGACGGGCCTCGTCCAACAGGGACAGCAGGATGCGGCCCTCGTCCTGCAGATGGGGGCTCTTCTGCTCGGCGGCGAGCCGCGTGTCCAGGAAGGCCTTCTCCAGCTTCAGCACCAGGTCCGGATTCCGGGCGCGCAGCGTCGCCTCTACCGGCTCGAGCCCATTGAGGTAGGCATCCAGCAGCGCGTTGCGAGCCCCGAGCGAATCTCCGCCGGCACCCAGCTTCAGGGCCTGCTCCACGAGGTTGCGCGCCGTCAGCAGGCCGCGCTCCTCGTCCACGTCGGGCATCTTGCGGCGCAGGCACGCGAGGTGCTCCTGCCCGTGGGCCTGGACGAGCTCCGGGTCCGTGGAGTTGGCGAGCTTCTCCAACGAGGCGCGTGGCGGGTTGCCCTCGCACGCGGGCTGGCGGAGGGTGAAGACGTAGAAGGCGACGGCCCAGCGCTCCTCCTCCGAGAGGGTGGGGAAGCCGGGCATGGGCGTGCCGGGCACGCCGAAGCCCACGGTGTTGAAGGCCTTGTACGGGGTGAGCCCGGCCATGATGTCCGGGTCGTGGAAGTTGGCGGGCCTGGGCTCCATCGTCTCGGCGATGGAGACCTGCGCGCGCCCGTCCGCGCCGTGGCACGCCGCGCAGTTCTGCTGGAAGAGCTGCTCGCCGAGCTTCAGGTCCGGCGGGGTCCGCGGGCTGCGCGCCAGACCGCCGGCGAGCACCAGATCCTCCACGAGCGCCCCGCAGTCGCGGCTGACGCCCTCGGGATCCTCGGCCTTGTCCACGCGGTCCTTGATCTCCTTCAGGCGCGGCAGGAAGGCCTCGCCCCGGGGACCCAGGTCACCGGCCGCCTCGGTCGCCTCGGCGATGAAGCTGCGCTGCTCGGCCAGCTCGAAGTCGGACTTCGACTCCACCGCCATCGGGTAGTCCGCCTGGAGGTACTGGAGGATGCCCACCAGCCTGTGCCAGGTGCGACCCTCGGACGCACCCTCATCGGCGGCGACGGCGAGGGGAGACGCGATCAGCAGGGACAGGAGCAGGAGACCAGTACACTTCACGCCTACCCATCTACCAGCCCCCATCCATTACTTCAATTCTGCGAATCAAAATCAAAATGATTGAAGACAAATAGACGTCAATTCGTGGGCCGGGAGCGCTACCGCTCGTAGGTGAGGAAGGAGAAGGGCGGCTCGGTGGCGGTGGCCGGGTGGTGCTCTTCGGCGAGGAGTCTCCAGCCGGACAGGTTCACCTCGGGGAAGAAGGCGTCGCCCTCGTACTCGCGCTCGATGCGCGTGAGGTACAGCCGCTGCACGCGCTCCATTGCCTGCCGGTAGAGGTCCGCGCCTCCGCCGATGAAGGCCTCGTCATCACCGCGCGCCTGCTCCAAGGCCTGCTCCAGCGAGTGCACCACCTGCACGCCCTCGGGCGCGTAGTCCCGTTGGCGTGTCACCACAACCATCGTCCTGCCCGGCAGCGGCCGGCCGATGGACTCGTACGTCTTGCGGCCCAGGATGAGCGTGTGCCCCATCGTGAGCTGCTTGAAGCGCTTGAGGTCCGCGGGCAGCCGCCAGGGCAGGGTGTTGTCTCTGCCGATGCAGCGGTTGGAGGCCATCGCCACGATGGCGGAGAGCGTCATACCGCCACCGGCGCCTTGATGGCGGGGTGGGGCTCGTAGTCGCTCAGCGTGAAGTCCTCGTACTTGAAGTCGAAGAGCGAGCGGACCTCGGGGTTGAGCGTCATCTTCGGCAGTGGACGCGGCTCGCGCCGGAGCTGCTCGCGGGCCTGCTCCAGGTGGTTGAGGTACAGGTGCGTGTCACCCGTGGTGTGGATGAACTCGTGCGCCTGGAGCCCCGTCACCTGCGCCACCATCATCGTCAGCAGCGAGTAGGAGGCGATGTTGAAGGGCAGTCCGAGGAAGATGTCCGCGCTGCGCTGGTAGAGCTGGCAGGAGAGCCGGCCCTCCGCCACGTAGAACTGGAAGAGGATGTGGCAGGGCGGCAGCTTCATCGCGTCCAGATCCGCCACGTTCCACGCGCTGATGATGTGCCGACGCGAGTCGGGGTTCTTGCGCAGCTGCTCGACGAGCTGGGTCAGCTGATCAATGGAGCCGCCGCCGGGCTTCGGCCACGAGCGCCACTGGTGCCCGTAGATGGGGCCGAGGTTGCCCTCCGCGTCCGCCCACTCGTCCCAGATGGTGACGCCGTGCTTCTGCAGGTCGCGCACGTTGGTGCCGCCCGCGAGCATCCACAGCAGCTCGTGGATGATGGACTTGAGGTGCAGCTTCTTCGTCGTCACCAGCGGGAACCCCTGCGTGAGGTCGAACCGCATCTGGTGGCCGAAGATGCTCAGCGTGCCGGTTCCGGTCCGGTCGCTCTTCTTCGTGCCGTGGTGGAGGACGTGCTCGAGCAGGGCGAGGTACTGTTTCATGGTCGGATCGATCCTTCCGGCTCTTCCCGGGCGCAAAACGGGGAGCGGCTTCTACCTCAAACAGATGTGAGCCGCGCGACAATCGCGCCGCGAGTCCGTCTTCTGGTGGAAGTCTCGGAGGGGAGACCATTAGAAGGGCGCGCCATGAAGATCTACACGAAGACCGGAGACTCGGGAGAGACGGGCCTGTTCGGCGGAGGTCGGGTGCGCAAGGACAGCGTGCGCGTGGATGCCTACGGAGAGGTGGACGAGCTGAACGCCTCGCTGGGGCTGGCGCGTTCCCTGTCCATGCCCTCGGATCTGGACGCGCTCCTGCTGCGGTTGCAGGACCAGCTCTTCACCGTGGGGGCGGTGCTGGCCACGCCCGTGGGTACCAAGGCCTCCGAGCACATCCCCAAGCTCAAGCCCGAGTGGGTGACGGACATGGAGACGGCCATCGACGCCTTCGAGACCGAGCTCTCGCCCATGACGCACTTCATCCTTCCGGGAGGCAGCCAGGCGGCCGCCGCGCTGCACCTGTCCCGGACGGTGTGCCGCCGGGCCGAGCGTCGGGTCGTCGCGGCCATGCGCGAGGGCGAGGCCCAGCAGGAGGTGGTGGCCTACCTCAACCGCCTCTCGGATCTGCTCTTCATCATGGCGCGTATCGCCAACCACCGGGTGGGGCTCGAGGATGTGAAGTGGATACCGGAGAAGCCCTCGAAGTAGCACGCCGGGGCTCCCCTGGAGCGGCGACGCGGTTATGTATGAGCCCGTGAGTCCGCTGCCCACCGCACACCTTCGCCAGCTCTCCAAGCAGATCGGCTTCGACCTCGTGGGCTTCGCTCGCGCCGAGCCCATTCCTCCCGAGTTCCTCCTGGGATGGCTCGAGGCCGGCTGCGCCGCGGACATGGACTGGTTGGGCACTCGGGCCGCCGAGCGCCTGGATGTCTCCCTGCTCCTCCCCGGCGCGCGCACCGTCATCGCCTTCGCCACCAACTACTACCGCGATGAGCCTCGTTCCTCGGGCTCGCCCATCGCCCGCTACGCGCGGGGCCGGGACTACCACTCCACCCTGCGCGACAAGCTGAAGGCCTTCCGCAGGCTGCTCTCGGAGGCATACCCCGAGGTGCATCACTACGGCAGCGTGGACTCGGGCCCGCTGATGGAGAAGGTGTGGGCCGCGCGCGCGGGCCTGGGCTACGTGGGCAAGAACGGGTGCTTCATCACGGAGCCCTATGGCTCGTGGGTGCTGTTGTCCGCGCTCGTGCTCGACGCCGAGGTGGACGAGTACGCGGGCGGCCCCGCCGAGGACCGCTGCGGCCACTGTCGCAAGTGCATCATGTCCTGCCCCACCGGCGCGCTGCTGGGCCAGGGGCGCGTGGACGCGCGGGCCTGCCTCTCCTACCAGACCATCGAGAACCGCCACGCCGAGGTGCCCGAGTCCTTCCGCGTGGAGATGGACAACATCATCTTCGGCTGCGACATCTGCCAGGACGTCTGTCCCCTCAACCGCAGCCCCGTGTTCACGCCCAACGAGCGCTTCGCGCCCCGAGCGGTGGCGGAGCTCGGGGTGATGGAGCTGGCCGCGCTCACCCCCGAGCAGTACGCGCAGCTCATCCCTGGCACCGCGCTCGCCCGTGCCAAGTACGATGGTCTGCGCCGCAATGCCGTGTACGCGCTGGGTGCCACGAAGCAGGCCGAGGCCCGGCCCCTGCTGGAGCGCTTGAGCGAAGACCCGAGCGAGCAGGTACGTCATGCCGCACAGTGGGCACTCCGTCATCTGGATGCATAGTGTTGGGTGTTCCGGTTCACCGGCCAGTCTGCTAGGTGGCGCCGGTCCATGGGCGCATCCACCTCCGAAGCCGGTTCTTCTCGTCAGGCGTCGCTCGGCGGGGTCTATGCCGCGCTGTTCCTCCAGGTGATGATCAGCGCCGGCACGTACCTGGCCGGCAAACGGGCCATGGAGGAGCTGCCTCCCGTCACCGTGGTGCTCTGGCGCTTCCTCCTCAGCGCCACCGTCTTCTGCCTGCTGCTCGCCTTCACGCCCGGCCCCATGCTTCCGCCGCGCTCCGAGTGGCGTCGCGTGTGGATGCTCGGCCTGCTCGCGGGCCCCATCAACCAGATGCTGTTCTTCTACGGGCTGTCCCACTCCACCGCGGCCCACGCGGCGCTCCTCTACGCGCTCACCCCGCTCGGCGTGTACCTGTTGAGCCTCGCGCGTGGGCACGAGCGGGCCTCCTCTCGCGCCACGCTCGGCATCCTCACCGCGCTGGCCGGTGTGGTGGTGCTGCTGCTCGGGCGCGGACTGGCCTCGGCGCGAGGCTCGCTGCTGGGAGACCTGCTCATCCTCGCGGCGGTGAGCGCCTGGGTCGTCTACACCACCGAGGGCAAGCCCTTCGCCGCCGCTTATGGTCCGGTGCGCTCCACCTCGTGGAGCATGGTGGCCGCCGCCCTGCTCCTGGTCCCCGTGACGCCCTTCGCGCTCGCGCCGACGCGCACTCTGTCCGCCAGCGCGCCCGCGCTGGCCAGCATCGCGTACCTCGCCATCCTCACCTCGGTGGTGGCGTACCTCATCTGGTACTACGCCCTCACCAAGGTGTCCGCCTCGCGCGTCGCCATCTTCTCCAACCTGCAGCCCGCGATGACCGCGCTCGCCGCGTGGTTGCTGCTCGGCGAGTCGCTGCACTGGGAGCTGGCCGTCGGGGGCGGGTTGGTGCTCGCCGGCGTGCGGCTGACACAGAGCGCGCCCCTCCCGCAGGCGGTTCCCGTGGAAGGGTAGTGGCTCAATCCCCGTTCGGGTCCCACTCCGAGATGTCCTTCTTCTTGGGCTCCGGCGGAGGCGTCGGGCGCAGCGGTTCCGACGGCTTCGGCGCGGGAGCCGGCTGGGGTTCTTCCTCCTCGGGCTCGGACTCGGGTTCCGACTCGGGCTCCGGCTCCTTCATCACGGCCGGCTCCGTCCGGGCGGGGGGCTCCTCTTCCGAGGCCCGGTAGACACCACGGCGCATCCCATCGGAGGTCCCGGTGTCCGACGCGGGCTTCGCGGTGTCACTGTCGCGCAGGTCGTCGTCGTACGTCCTGGTCTCCCGCATCGCGGGGTCCGCCTCGCGCGCGGGCAGCGGGTCGATGTTCGCGTCCCGGAGTGTGTAGTGCCGGGTGGTGCACTCGCTCTGCTCATTCGCGCAGCCCTCGAGGCATTGGCTGAGCTGGCGGTACTTCGTCGTGCTGCCACCGTAGTCGATGGTGCAGTCCTCTCGGCATGTCTCATAGTCCTCGCGGCATCCCACGGGGATGGTTCGGTCGGGACCAGCGGCGAGCGTCAGGAAGACGACGAGCGGTAACGGATGCATGGTGGCGGGAAAGGCTAGCAGGCATGGGTGAGGGGAGGGGAGAGGAGGGAGAAGGCCCGCCCGGCCGCTCGCTGCACGACGGCTCCTCCGTACCTACCTTGCGTCTTCAACCCGGGAGATCGCGGAGGAAGGAATGCCGTTCCGCAAGCCCAGGCACCTGACGTGGCGTGAGTTCTTCAGGCGTCTCTGGGTGGAAATCGAGGAAGACGCCATCACCGAGTGCGCGGCGCAACTCGCCTTCTACTTCCTCTTCGCCCTCTTTCCGTTCCTCTTCTTCCTGGTGACGTTCGCGGCGTACCTGCCGTTCGCCCCGGGGGCCGTGGAGGCCATGGTGGCGCGGCTCGGTCCGCTCATGCCGGCCGAGGCCCTGCAGGTGGTGCGGGGACACCTCGAGTCGCTCGTCTCCGACAGCCAGCCCCGCCTCATCACCCTGGGCCTCCTGGTGGCGCTCTGGACCGCCTCGCGCGGTGTGGACGCGTTCCGCCGGGCGCTCAACCTCGCCTATGACGTCCCCGAGTACCGGCCCTACTGGAAGACACAGGGGCTCGCCATCGTCATGACGGTGGCGGGCTCGCTGGTCATCCCGCTGGCCTTCGCCCTCTTCCTCCTGGGCGGGCGCGTGGGCGAGTGGGCCGCCGAGCACCTCCACGTGCTCGACGTCTACCACACCGTGTGGACGTGGCTGCGCTGGCCCCTCACCGCGTGTCTCGTCATGCTGGTGCTGGCCCTGTGCTACTGGCGCCTGCCCGCGGTCCGGCACCGCTACCAGTTCCTCTCGCCCGGAGCGCTGCTCGCCAGCGTGCTGTGGCTCCTCACCACCTGGGGCTTCACGCAATACGTCGAGCACTTCGGCCGCTACAACGTCACCTATGGTTCCATCGGCGGCGTCGTCGTGCTGCTGCTGTGGCTCTATCTCACTGGCCTCATCTTCATCCTCGGTGGCGAGGTGAATGCCGTGCTCGAGCACGCCGAGGCGGAGGCGGCCCAGGCGGCCGGCAAGCCCTCGCCCCTTGAGGCGCCCCACCTGGTGGCCGGGGCCTCCCGTGAGAAGGGCTCGGGGAGGGAGCGGCTCGCCTTCTGGCGCCGGCGCCGGCGCATGGCCGAGCGTGCTTCTCCCGAGGTCGAGCCTCCCGCCGAGGTCCAGGAGGCTCCCGGCGAGGACTCGGCGAGAGAGGAGCGGGGAGAGCACTCCTCCCAGCACTGAGGCGCGGGTCTACTTCCGCAGACGCGCCTTGATGGGAGCCAGACGATCCGCTCCCAGCTCCGAGCCCGACAGGCCCTTGGACGAGATGTAGCTGTTCAGGTGCTTCACGCGATCCGCGCTGGGCGGGTGCGTGCTCAGCCACTTCATGAAGCCCGGCGTCTTGCCCTCCTGCGCGGCCAGCTTCTGGAAGAAGGTCACCAGCCCGTGCGGATCATAGCGCGCACCCGACGTGTACTTCGCGCCCAGCTCATCCGCCTCCGTCTCGTTGCCGCGGCTGAAGGCCAGGCTCGTGCCACTGCCCGCCAGGCTCGCGGCGATCTGCGACACCGTCCCCGAGTTCTTCCCGAGCGCCGCGTCGATCAGCGCCTGCTGGCCATACTGGAGCATCAGCGCCTGCGCCGAGTGCCGGCCCGTCACGTGACCGGCCTCGTGGCCCATCACGCCCGCCACCTCGGCCTCGTTGTCCGCCGCCAGCAGCAGCCCCGTGTACACGTACAGGTAGCCGCCCGGCGTGGCGAACGCGTTCACCGTCTTCGGATCATCGATGACGTGGATCTTCCACTTCACGTTCTGACGATCCTTGTTCGCCTGCTGGAGGATGGGCGTGGACAGGTTGCGCACGTAGTCCACCACCACCGGGTCCTCGAGGTACTTGATCTTCTCCTTCGTCTCGAGCTCCTGCTTCACCTGCGCGCCGAGCTGCGCCTCCTGCTCGTCGGAGATGAGGATGGACGCCGCCGTGCGTCCCACGTTCATCTTCTTGACGGAGGCGCAACCGCTCGTGAGCCCCATGGCCACCGAGAGAGTCAGTACCGCCGAGAGAATCCGCTTCATGCTTCGCCTTCCTTGTCCTGGTGCTGCGCTGCTGGGATGACCCGGCGTCGTACCCAGCGTTCCGGGGACTCGGCAAGCCCCGCGTGCCGGGAGGTGTTCTGGAGGGACTCCCGAGCAACCGTCCCTGCGGGCCCCTGGCCGTGTGTGCGCAGTGCCTTGTCGCTCATTGGGACAGTCCGGAACTTAGGAGACGGCGCCCCGTCGGGTGCCAGGGAGGCCCCTCATGTCTCGACCCGTCTGGACCGGCTCGCTGGGGTTCGGGCACGTGCACGTCCCGGTGCGGCTCTACGCGGCCGTGTCCCCCAGGCAGGTGCAGTTCAACCTCCTGCACGACGCGGACGGTGCCCGCATCCAGCAGAAGCGGGTGTGCTCGGCCGATGGCGAGGAGGTGCCCTTCGAGCACGTGGTGAAGGGCTATGAAATCCGCCCGGGGCGCTACGTGGAGGTGACGCGCGGCGAGCTCGAGGCGTTCGATCCCCAGGCCAGCCGCACCGTGGACCTTGAGGACTTCATCGAACTCTCCGAGATCGATCCCATCTTCTTCGACACCACCTATCACGTGATGCCGGGCGAGAATGCGTGGAGGCCGTATGCGACCCTGGCCATGGCGCTGCGAGCCTCGGGCCGAGCGGGCATCGGGCGGCTGGTGATGCACCTCAAGGGGCACCTGTGCGTCGTGTGGCCGCACGGACGAGGGCTCGTTCTCTCCACGCTGCACTATGCGGACGAGGTCGTCTCCCAGGAGAGCTTTTCCGAGGTGTCCCTGCCCGGCCCTCGTCCCGTCGAGCGCGATGTGGAGGCCGTGCTGAGCGTCATCGAGGCGCGCACCGTCGCCTTCGAGCCCCAGCGCTACCAGGACATGCACCGGGAACGGCTGCTCGCCTTCCTGGAGCGGCGGGCCCGGAAGCACGGGCTGCGCGAGGTGCCTCCCGAGGCTCCCGCGCCCGAGAGGGAAGAGGCGCCGCTCGCCAACGGGGAGGGCAGGGGAGCTGGGCGGGCTCCTGAGATGGTGCGTGGCGAGGTGAGCGAAATCCCGGCACGGGGCTCGTTGCGGCTGAGTCAACAGGCGGCTCGCGAGGTGCGGGAGCGGACGCCGCGTCAGGGCCGGAAGAAGACGGTGGGGACGCGGGCCGGGACGCGTCGGAAGAAGGGCGACTCTGGACGCTGAGCCCCGAAGCGACGACGGCGGATGGGCCCTCATCGTTCATGGATGGGGTTACGGAGAAGGAGGCCCGCAGCACTTACGCCCTCATTCTGTGGGATGCAGCTCGCCAGCGCACTGTCACTCTGGGCAACGTGACGTTCCCGTAGCGCCAGACCGCGAGGGGACGCCCCACCTTCGCGACCTACCTACTGCATCCTGCATGCGATTCCATACCCGTAGACTTGACGGGCGCACACGGCTTTCCGTGTAGTTCCGGAGCGACGGCTTGCCCCGCGTCGCTTCCGGAGGTGCGCCGTGTCCACGCGTCTTCTTGGCCTGCGCCCACCTGACGCTCGGCTGCGCCCCTTGCTGGGGGGCTGGTTTCTCCTCGTCCTCTTCCTCCAGGCATCCTGCGCCACGCGCACGCCACCCGGCAGCCTCCTCGTGGGCTACCGCTTTCACTCGCTCACGCCTCCACCGGCCCTCAAGGAGCCTGTGGCCCCCACGGCAGAGCCCGGCCTCGAGTCCGCTACCGTGTACGCGGTGGACTTCATGGAGCCCGGCAACGTCGCTACTCGGCCGGTGCCCATACCGAGGGCCGAGTTCCAACAGGCGTTCCAGCGCCTCGCTCGCGACGTGCGGTTGAAGCGAAAGTCGCCGCGCGAGGCCGCCCACGAGTTTCTGAGCCTTGTGGCGACGAAGCCGGACGACCCATGGGTCACCATGACGGGTTACTGGGAGGTGGAGCAGCACTACCGCTCGGCCCCCACCTGGACACCCCTACGTCAGGATGGCCCGGTTGAGCTCATTCCCGAGGCCGAAGCAGCCCTCAAGCAGAAGTACCTGAAGTGGTGTGAGCACCAGGGTGGCGGCGACTGCCTCGGCCTGCTGGCCTCGAGACGGTGTACGGGCTGATGGACGGCTGGGCCCGCATGGCCGACACGGCGCACCACGCCACCACCCTTGAGGAACTGCGCACGGCGGGCGAGGAATTCGGCGAGGTGCTGGGCGAGGATGCGGCCCGGGCCATGATTCTCGCCGTGTCCACACTCGCTGGGCACTCGCTGGGGCAGGTGGTGGCGCGAGTGAAGTCGCTTCCGCGCTTCAAGCTCGCGGGGGCGCAGTTCGAGGCGCAGGGCGGCGCCGCCGTCACGGGAAGCGTCGAGGCAACGGAGGCGTCTCTCGTGTCGGAAGGAGCCCTAGCCAAGGCCATTGCGGCGGTGGAGACGGTAGCCACCTCACCGCAGGGCTCCATGGCCATCGTCATGCTCAAGAAGGGGACGGGCTCCCGAACTGGGCAGGCCCCCGGAGGCCGCTCCGCGGAAACCGTCATTCGCCACCGGGGCGGCAATCGACAGGTGGAGCTCAGCGACGGGCAACGCTGGCACCTGCCTCGGGGCAGGTCGGCCGCGGACATTCCCGCCGAGGACAAGATTGGCGACATGCTGCAGGAGGCCGTCACCAAGGCTGCCAAGAAGTGGGGGCCCGACAGGCTCTCGCGCAACGAGCGAGAGGCCATCGACGAAGCCCTGAAGAAGGGCGAATACTGGCTGGCGAGACTGCTGGAACGCGAGGCCCGGGGGCGCTACGTGGAAAACGAGGTGCGAGATCAGTTCCAACACCTCTACAACTTCAGCCGGAACAAAGGGATCGATGTAGAGGTCCCCGGAGGCTACAAGTACGAGATTCTCTCCGGGACGGACTCGAATCTAGCCCGGCATGGCAGGCGCATGGCGGGCGAGTTCTTCCGGATGCTCACCTTCTGAGAGTGCGGCGCATGCTCTACAATAAGGTCTTCTACCAGGGCCAGGAGATCGAGAACGAACGACTGGAGCTGACCGACAAAGGCTCGCTCTACTTCCTCGGCTCCGGGCTGACGCTTCGAAACTGCACGGTCGTCGTCAAGGTCTCGGGCAGGAACCTGTTTCTGACCGGCTCCCGTTTCATCGACTGCACTTTCGAGGTGAAGCAGGAGTTGAAAAACCACCAACAGTGGGTGAAGGCCTCCCTGAAGGGGTGCCGCATCAAGGGGCGGCTGACCGGGTGCGACTTCGGGCACTGGCCTGATTACGGCACAGGTTGGGAGCACGGGGCCATCGAGGACTGCGACTTCACCGAGGCCCGCCTGGATGGCTGCCGCATCATGGGGTCGGACCCAGCCACCATTCGCTTTCCCAAATGGCCCTGCTTCACCATCCTGGACCCCATCAGGCGAGCCCGCGAGCTCAACAGCGTCCAGTGGCCGGGAGGTTTTCGCCCCATTGTCGTGGAGGGTCAGTACAGGGATCCTCCCTGCACAACGGCAGTAACGCTCTACGCTCCGGCCCTCGCTAAGCGACGCGAGACTACCGAGGAAGCATTCAGAGCGGTCGTTGAGCAGTTCGACTGCATCGTCTATTGACGAGACCGTGCGGACAGTCGCCCTGTCGAAGGGCCACGACGCAGCGACAACTACCGTGGGGAGGAGGGCGTCACCGCAGGGGTGGGGGGCGGAGAGGGGTTGAGGCGGACGGGCCCGCCGGAATCCAGTCGCGGGTGTTGCCGCGCCGGCGCTCGGGAGGACGGTGGCGAGCGCGCTGGTGAGGGCTACCGCACGCGTGGCGAGGCTCAGCAACTCAAGCGCGAGTTCTCCGTCACCATCGTCGATCCCATCGGCCACGGGCGTGAGCTGATGAGCGTGAAGTGGCCGGGCACCTTCCACCCGGTCACCCTGGAGGGCCGATATAAAGAGGTGCCTTCCTCGGTCGCGGTGTCGTTCTACGCCCCGGCCGAGGCGAAGCGCTCGGGAACCACCGAGGCGGAGCTCAAAGCGGCGATTGAGCGGTTCGACTTCATTGTCCGCTGATGAGCACCTGCGGGGCCGATGATGGCCCCGCTCTCGCGACCACCGCCGCCGCGGTGATGATGGTGCCCATCGGCATGGTGCTCATCGCCCAGCTCGAGTCCGGCGAGGGCCAGCGGCTGGAGCACTTCGGCGCCGCGCTTGGCGCTCAGGCTATCGGTAGGGGGGCGGGCCCCAGGTTGGACGGGTCCCATACATACTGCTCGGTGGGCGTGAGCACCATGTTCGTCAACCCGTGCCGATTGATGAAGTCCTTGAAACGCTCGGAGACGACGATGACGCCCTGCATGCCACGGGGGCGGAAGATGTCCTCTCCCCCCCAGGTGCCCGGTTCCAGGATGAAGCCGTTGATGGCCTCAATGCCCGTCGAGCGGCATTCCGAACAGCTGTGGGGCTTGGAGAAGCGCACGCGGTTGAGCACCAGGTCCACCGCCGCTCGGCCAAAACAGGGCGAGACGACGTAGTAGCGAGGCACGGTGATGGGCTTGCCAGCTTTCTTCTTCCTGGCGCGTACCCGGAGGACCTCGACGGGGTGGAAGCCCTCCAACCCTGTGAGCCCCTCTGCACGGAAAGCCTCCGTGAATGGCTCGGAGATGAGCTGTGCGTACCCAGGGCCTCTGATGAAGTCCCCGAGTTCCTCCCCGTGCAGCTCCAGCTTGACCCGGTAGGGAGGAAGCCAGGTCCGCATCCCGATGATGTCGCCGCACTGTGGGCAGCGAGGCGCATCCGCGCGGTTGACGGGGTCGACTGTTTCAACATCGGTATCGTAACGAGACCCGAGGGCGCCCTTTGTCAGGACAAAGAAGCGCGGGGATGCAGAGGCTTCAAAACCCATTGGGGAACCTCTCTCTCATCTCAGGGCGGCTGTAGATCTCGCGCAACTTGTTCATGAACTCCTTGTATGTGGCCTTGCCGTTCTGGGTGAGCCATTCGATGACTTCATCATCCACCTTGCGGTGCCACTCCTGATAGCCGCAGTGCGCCTGCTCGTCCTTGGCCCGAGCCACGAAGCGTGGGTCCCGAGGCTTGAAGAGTCCATTGAGCGTGGCGTGGTTCTCCAACTCCCTGGCAATGCGCCGGGAGATGGGATGGTGCTCCTGGCCTTTGCAGTGGGGTGGCTCGGAGGACCCCAGCGAGTGGGACAAGGCCTCCGCCGTCGCCTGGAGTTGCTTCTTCTTGTTCTTGTCTCCCTCCCGCGCCATCTGCGAGGTCTGCTCCAGCGCCCCGAGCATCCCCACCACCTCGTCCAACACCTCTGCCGCCTTGAGCGGATCATCCCCCGCGAGTGTGACGCAGGCATTCACCATGCCTTGCTTGCAGTTGCACACCACTGACATCTCGCCGGGTGTACACGGCACCTGCGTCAGCAGTACGACCAGCAATGTCGAGAGCATGATTCTTCTCCCTCGGGGCTGTTCCGGCAGAGTCGGGCGGGGGTGGACCTATTTCTCAAACCGGCTCCTACCAGGGGTCAACCACAAGGGGACCGGACTGGTGAGGCCAGTTGGGGGGAGCGCAATGAAGATGGAGTAACCGCCCAAAAAGGCGACGGCGGATGGGCCCTCGTGGAGCCCACCCGCCGCCGGGGACAACGGCTTCCGAGGGACTACTTCTTCAGACGGCTCTCGCAGGCCTCGAAGTCGATGTTCTGGAAGTAGGCGTCCACGTACCTGGCGCGCTCGAACGGCTTGTAGTCCGGCACGAAGGCGTGCTCCCACGCGTCCATGACGATGATGGGCGTGTAGCCGGCGATGTTGCCGTTCTCGTGCAGCGTCACCCAGTGGTTGGACAGCCAGCCGGTGCGCGGATCCTGGAAGGTGATGGCCCAGCCGATGCCCGGCGCCGTTCCCACGGCCTTGAAGTCCGCCAGCCAGTTCTCGTAGGAGCCGAAGCTCTGCTCCATGGCCTGCTTCAGCTTGCCGCCCGGCGTGGTCGCGCCGCCCGGCTTCATGTTGCCGAAGTAGTACTCGTGCAGGACCATGCCGTTGTACTCGAAGCCCATTCGGCGGGTCATCTCGGCATAGGCCGGGTTGGCACCCGCGGCCTCTCCCTTGGTCTGCATCCCCGAGAGCAGCTCGGTCAGCTTGTTGGTGCGGTTGACGTAGCCCTCGTACAGCTTGAAGTGCGACTCGAGCACCGCGTCGCTGATGCCCTTGAGACCCTTGAGGTGGGTGAACTGCATCGGCGTGTACTTCTTCTGCGGCATGTCGGCCATGTGGGGCCTCCGAGTGCGAGGAAGATGAGGGTGGGAAGGGACCCTTCTACGGACCGAAGCCGCCTTCCGGGAGGCCGTTTCGCGCAGATGTAAGCGCGGTAACACGTTGGACATGCGCCGCGCTCGCGAAGGGTGTAATTCCGCACGCCGCCATGCCCGAGCTTCCCGAAGTCGAAATCGCCCGGCGCAACCTCGTCCATTGGCTGGACGGTCGCCGCGTCGTGCGCGCCGAGGCCGATGACTCCCGCGTCTTCCGCGGCGCCCGCAGGGAGGACTTCGCCTCGCTCCAGGGCCGCCTGGTGTCGTTGGAGCGACGCGGCAAGTACCTCCTCTTCACCTTCGAGGGCGGCCGGGGTCTGCTGGCCCACCTGGGCATGACGGGCCGCTTCGTCCGTCGGCCCGAGGGGGCCGTGGTGCCCTACAGCCGGGCCCGCTTCCACCTGGACTCCGGGGACGTCATCCACTTCGCCGACTCGCGCCTCTTCGGCCGGATGGAGCCCTGTGCCGCCTCGCGGCTGCACGCGCTGGAGGCCGTGAAGGTGCTGGGGAGGGATCCGCTCGCCGATGGTCTCACCGCCGAACAACTCCAGGAGGCCGTGGGAGACTCCCGCCAGGAGCTCAAGGTGGCGCTGATGGATCAGGGGCGCGTGACGGGGCTGGGCAACATCCATGCCGCCGAGGCGCTCTACCGGGCCGGCCTCCACCCCGCGCGCAAGCCCGCGACCCTCACCCCCGACGAGTGGCGGCGGCTGGCCGACGCCATCCACGCCTCCATCACCTTCGGCCTCGAGGAGCAGCAGGGCGAGGAGCCCGCGTACCTGGAGGACGGCGCGGAGAACCGTTTCCTCATCTACGGTCGCGCCGGGACGCCCTGTGCCCGATGCGGAGCGACGGTGGAATCCTTCACCCAAGGAGGCCGCACCACCCATTGCTGCCCCCAATGCCAACCGAAGAACCCTGGCCGTAAACCCCCGGACGGACGTGGGAAGCGGGGTGCTCGCCGTCGTTGACACCCCCGGCGCACTCCGCTTGACTCGCCCGCCCTTTGCACCCGCCGCACTCGCGCGGCACCGGAGAAGAATTCCCTATGTCGTCCAACGTCCTGCTGGCGGCCCTGCTCGTCGCCTCCGCCACGGCCGCCGCCCAGACGCCGGAGCCTCAGACCGGGACTCCGGCTCCCACCCCGGAGACCGCTGCTCCCGCAACCCCGGAGACCGCTGCTCCCGCAACCCCGGAGACCGCCGACTCCACCGAGGAGCGCATCCGCCAGGAGGTGGAGAAGCGCGTGGAGGCCGCCAAGCAGGAGATGCGTGAGGAGATCCGCGCGCAGCTCGCCACCCAGAGCCTCGCCACCGACTGGCAGGAGGAGTGGGTGGAGGAGAAGCGCAAGCTGGAGCTCTTCACCCTGGACGGTTACTACCGTCTGCGGCCCAACCTCTATTACCAGTTCGACCTGGGCAAGGTTCAGGATCGCCGGCTCTTCCCGTCGCCGCGCGCCACGGAGTCGACCCAGTCGGGCGCCGACATGCGGCTGCGGCTGGAGCCCACCTTCAACATCTCGGAAGAGGTGAGGGTGAAGACGCAGATCGACGTGCTGGACAACGTGCTGCTGGGCTCCACGCCCTCGCAGAGCTTCCCCGGCGACGGCTTCTACCTCTTCGACATCTTCAACGACTCGCAGGTGCCGCCCAAGTCGGCCCTCAACGCGCTCAAGGACTCCATCATGGTGCGCGAGGCCTACGGCGAGGTGTCCACGCCGGTGGGTCTGCTGCGCTTCGGCCGCATGACGGCGCACTGGGGCATGGGTCTGTTGCGCAACGACGGCAACTGCCTGGAGTGTGACTTCGGCGACGTGGTGGACCGTGTCATGTTCGTCACGGAGCCCTTCAACGGCTTCTACGTGACGCCCATGCTGGAGTTCAACACCGAGGGCCAGTACGCCTACCCCAATGGTCCGCAGAGCCAGCCGGTGGACGTCACCAACGCGGATGACACCTTCAGCGTGGTGCTGGCCATCGCGCGCCGCGACACCCCGCAGCAGGTGAAGGCGAAGCTGGACAACAACCAGGGCGTGCTCAACTACGGCGTGCACTTCAGCTGGCGCACCCAGCGCTACGCGGCCTCGGGCCTCTACAGCAGTCCTCCCACGTACAACCCGGACGGGACGGTGGGGCCGATGCTGGGCTTCGTGCCGCGCGGCTCCGAGCTCTACATTCCGGACGTGTGGCTGCGCTACGAGGAGAAGAAGTTCCGCCTGGAGTTCGAGCTGGCCGCGCAGATCGGCTCCATCGACAACCGGGCGCAGACGCTGGCCGAGGCGACGGACGTCAACCAGAACCAGCGGCTGGACATCGTGTCCTTCGGCGGCGCGGCGGTGGGCGAGTACCGGCTGCTCAACGGGCAGCTCAACCTCCAGATGGAGCTGGGCTTCGCCTCGGGTGACCGGGCGCCGGGCTTCGGGGCCTTCCCGGGCCGGAACCGTCCGCAGCGCGCGGGCTTCTTCACCCAGCCGGGTGACTTCGATGGCCCGCAGTACAACTGCGGCCTGGGCGGCTGCCGCGACAGCTACATCCGCAACTTCCGCTTCAACCGCGCCTACCGCGTGGACAACATCCTCTGGCGTGAGCTCGTCGGCGCCGTCACCGACGCCTTCTACGCCAAGCCCACCATCCGCTACACGCTGACCCAGGGCTTCGACCTCTTCGGCAGCGTCATCTACTCGCAGGCCATCTACGCCGAGTCCACGCCCTCCAGCACCGACCGGCCCCTGGGCTTCGAGACGAACGTGGGCGCCCGCTACGAGACGGAGGATGGCTTCGTGGCGCGCGTGGACTGGTCCGTGCTCTTCCCGCTCAATGGCCTGCAGGAGTTGCAGGAGGCCAACCAGCGCGAGCTGGCCACGGCCCACGCCATCCGCGGCACGCTGGGCATCCGCTTCTAGGAAGACGTCATGCTCCGGCCGCGCGCGCTCGTCGTGCTGCTCGGACTCGCGCTGGGGGGGGCGGCCTGTGGCATCAAGGGCCCGCCCCGTCCGCCCGAGTCGACTCGTCCCGCCGCCGGGGAGACTCCTCCGCCGACCGATGTGTCGCGCGGCCCGCTGTCTCCCTCGGCTCCTCCTTCCGACGCTGGAACTCCGTGAATCACTTCGCCTACCGCAAGCGTGTCCTGCACGCCGAGGAGGTGCCCCTGCCGGCCATCGCCGAGGCGGTGGGCACCCCTGTCTACGTCTACTCCACCGCCACGCTCCGCCGGCACTTCCGGGTGGTGACGGAGGCCTTCGGCTCGCACCCGCACCTGGTGTGCTACGCGGTGAAGGCCAACTCCACCCTGGCGGTGCTGCGGCTGCTGGCCGAGGAGGGCAGTGGCTTCGACATCGTCTCCGGCGGTGAGCTCGCCCGCGTGAAGGCCGCTGGCGGCGAGCCGGGCAAGACGGTGTTCGCCGGCGTGGGGAAGACGGCCGACGAGATGGCCCAGGCCCTCTCCGCCGGCATCCTCTTCTTCAACGTGGAGAGCCCCGAGGAACTGGACCTGCTCGACGCCGTGGGCCGGGCCCAGGGCAGGCGCGCTCCCTTCGCCGTGCGCGTGAACCCCAACGTGGACGCGCGCACCCACCGACACATCTCCACCGGTCTGAAGACGTCCAAGTTCGGCGTTCCCTTCGAGGAGACCGTGGCCCTCTACGCCCGCGCCAGGCGGATGAAGGGCCTCCAGGCCGTGGGGTTGGACTGTCACATCGGCTCGCAGATCACCCGCACCGCGCCCTTCAAGGCCGCGCTCGGCAAGGTGGCCGGGCTCTACAAGGAGCTGAAGGCCCAGGGCCACGCGCTCCAGTACCTGGACGTCGGCGGCGGTCTGGGCATCACCTATACCGAGGAGACGCCCCCCACTCCCGCCGAGTACGCGCGCACCACGCTGTCCGTCGTGGGCGACACCGGCGCCACCATCATCTTCGAGCCGGGCCGGCTGGTCGTGGGCAATGCCGGGGTGCTCGTCACCCGCGTGCTCTTCCGCAAGAAGACGCCCGCCCGGCAGTTCGTGGTCGTGGACGCGGGCATGAACGACCTGATGCGCCCCGCCCTCTATGACGCCCACCATGGGTTGCAGCCGGTCGTCCAACGGCGCGGTCAGGAGGTGGAGGTGGATGTGGTGGGGCCGGTGTGCGAGTCCACCGACGTGCTGGCCCGCCAGCGCAAGGTGGTGCTCCCCAAGCAGGGGGAGCTGTACGCGCTGATGACCGCCGGGGCCTACGGCATGAGCATGGCGTCCACCTACAACTCGCGGCCCCGGCCGGCCGAGGTGCTGGTGGATGGGGCCGCCTGGCGGGTGGTGCGTGAACGGGAGAGCGTCGAGGATCTCTGGCGCGGCGAGCGGCCCTGAACATATAAGCCGCTGCATGAGGACCTTCGAAGGCTCGATGACCGCGCTCGCCACTCCCTTCCGGGACGGGGCGTTCGACGAAGCAGCCTACCGTGCGCTCATCCGGCAGCAGATCGCCGGAGGGACGAGCGTGCTCATCCCCATGGGCACGACGGGTGAGGCGGTGACCATGTCCCCCGACGAGCGCTTCCGCGCCGTCCGCGTGTGCGTGGAGGAGGCGGCGGGGCGGGTTCCCGTGGTGGGCGGGGCTGGCTCCAACAGCACCGCGGAGACCATCGAGGGCGTGAAGCGCGTGCGCGAGGCCGGGGCGGATGGCTCGCTCATCGTCACGCCCTTCTACAACAAGCCCACGCAGGCGGGCCTGGTGGAGCACTTCCGGGCGGTGGCCAAGGCGCACCCGGGCTTCCCCATCATCGCCTACAACGTGCCGGGCCGCACCGGCGTGGACCTGCTGCCGGAGACGGCGCAGCGGATGTGCGACATCCCCGAGGTGGTGGCCATCAAGGAAGCCACCGGGAGCATGGCTCGCGCGGTGGACCTGGTGGAGAAGTGCGGCGAGCGGCTGACGCTGCTGTCCGGTGATGACTTCACCGTGCTGCCCTTCATCGCCTGCGGGGGCAAGGGCGTCATCTCCGTGTCCTCCAACGTGGCGCCGCGCATGATGGCGGACCTGGTGGCCGCCGCGCGCGCGGGGCAGCTGGAGAAGGCCCGGGAGCTCCAGGTGCGGATGAACGAGCTGCACCGGCTGCTCTTCATCGAGTCCAGCCCCATTCCGGTGAAGTGGGCCCTGCACAAGCTGGGACTGTTCGGACCGGAGGTTCGCCTGCCGCTGGTTCCGATGACCGAGCCCAACGCGAAGAAGCTCGAGGCCGAGCTGCGCAAGCTGGGACTCCTCCAGGGCTGAACCCGGGAAGCGCCAGACCCTCACCCCCGCCCTCTCCCGGTGGGAGAGGGGGTAACACCACAACTCCCTCTCCCACCGGGAGAGGGTCGGGGTGAGGGTACCGAGGACACCATGATCCGCACCGTCATCACCGGAGTCACCGGCCGCATGGGCGGCACCCTGCTGCGTCTCGTCCGCGACGCCAAGGACCTGGAGCTCGTTGGCGCCACCGCGCGCCAGGGCTCCGCCGCCGTGGGTCAGGACGCGGGCCAGGCCTCGCGTCTGGGGACGCTCGGTGTCTCCGTGGGCGACGACCTGGGCCGGGTGCTCGATTCGGCGCGAGCCCAGGTGCTCATCGACTTCACCAGCGCGGAGGCCAGCGTGGCCCACGCGCGCCAGTGCGCCGAGCGCGGCGTGGCCATGGTCATCGGCTCCACGGGCTTCACCCCCGAGTCCCGCGCCGAGGTGGCCGCCAGCGCGAAGTCCATTCCCGTGGTGCTCGCCCCCAACACCTCCGTGGGCGTGAACGTGGTCATCCGCATGGCCGCCGAGCTCGCGCGCGTGCTGGGCGAGGGCTACGACGTGGAGGTGCTCGAGGCCCACCACCGCATGAAGAAGGACGCGCCCTCGGGCACGGCGCTGAAGCTGGCCGAGGTGCTCGCCTCGGCGCTGGGGCGCGGGCAGGAGGATCTGACCTTCGCCCGGCAGGGCCAGATTGGCGCGCGCCCGAAGCAGGAGATCGGCGTGCAGACGCTGCGCGGTGGTGACGTCGTGGGCGAGCACACCGTGTATTACTTCGGCGAGGGCGAGCGCATCGAGCTCACCCACCGTGCCACCAACCGGGACCAGTTCGGACTCGGGGCGCTGCGAGCCGCGCGCTGGGTGACGGGCCGCTCACCGGGGCTCTACGACATGGCCGACGTGCTTGGCTTCCAGAGGACGTCATGACGACGCGTTATTGCCGTTTCCAGGACGAGGGGCGTGCGCAGTACGGCCGCATCGAAGGTGACGAGGTGGTGGTGCTCTCCGGGGCGCCGTGGGCGGGCGGGACGGAGACGGGCCGGCGCGTGGCGCTGAGCGGCGTGTCGCTGCTCGTGCCCGCGGAGGCCTCCAAGGTGGTGTGCATCGGGCAGAACTACCGCAAGCACGCCGAGGAGATGGGCAAGCCCGTTCCTCCCGAGCCCCTCATCTTCCTGAAGCCCTCCACCGCGCTCAACGCGCACCGCTCGCCCATCCAGATTCCCAAGGCGAGCCAGGAGGTGCACTACGAGGCGGAGCTGGGGCTCGTCATCGGCGAGCGGCTGAAGAACGTGGACGAGGCCACCGCCGCTCGCGCCATCTGGGGCCTCACCTGCATCAACGACGTGACGGCCCGCGACATCCAGCGCCGCGAGGTGCAGCACACCCGCGCCAAGAGCTACGACACCTTCGCCTGTACCGGGCCGTGGATCGTCACCGGCCTGTCCCCGGCGGACCTGCGCATCCTCTGCCGGGTGAATGGGCAGGTGCGACAGGATAGCCGCACCTCCGACATGATCTTCGGGCCTGCCCGGCTGGTGTCCTTCATCTCCCACATCATGACCCTGCTGCCGGGCGACCTGGTGAGCACGGGGACGCCCTCGGGCGTGGGCCGGCTGGTGGCCGGGGACACGGTGGAAGTGGAGCTGGAGGGAATCGGGACGCTGTCCAATCCTGTTGAGATGGAGCCTTGAGCGCCACCGTCTACGTAGGGCTGGGCTCCAATGAGGGAGACCGCGAAGCCCAACTCGTCTCCGCCCTGGAGGCGATGTCCCGCATCGATGCAGTGGCGGTCCTGCGCTGCTCGTCGCTCTTCGAAAGCGCGCCCGTGGGTCCGCCCCAGCCGCACTACCTCAACGCCGTGGTCGAGCTGGAGTGTTCGTTGCCACCCCAGCGGCTGCTCTGCATCCTCAAGCAGATCGAGCGCGACATGGGCCGCTACCCGGCCGGTCCGCGTTGGGGACCGCGCCCCATCGACCTGGACATCCTCCTCTGGGAGGGTGAGGTGGTGGCGGACCCCAACCTCCAGGTGCCCCACCTGGAGCTGCACAAGCGGCGCTTCGCCCTGGAGCCCCTCTCCGAGCTCGCTCCCGACATGGAGCACCCGGTGCTTCGCATGACGGTGTCCGAGTTGCTCACCCAGCTCTCGCCGCAGGACGTACGCCGGTGCGTGGCCACCCAGTGGCCCGAAACCCTTCTCCCGGTAACTGAGTGATGACCCTCTCCCTCGCCCTGGCCACCGCGGCCCTGCTCGCCGCCGAGCCCTCTTCCCTGCCCTCCGGTCACCCGCCCATCGGCGCGGAGGCCAGGGCCCCGGCCGCTTCCTCTCCCAGCACGGGAGCGTTGCCCGAGGGCCACCCGTCCTTCGGTTCTGGCTCGACGGCCCCGGCGTCCGCGGGAGCGATGCCGGAGGGCCACCCGCCGATGACGGGCCGGGCGCCGCCCACCGCCGAGGAGCTGCTCGAGCAGCTGGACGGGATGCAGGGCCTGCGCGAGCGGGAGAAGACGTTCGAGATCGCCTCGTCGCTCGGCAAGCTCTACTACACGAACGGCCGGCCGGCGGATGCCATCCCCTATTTCCTCCAGGCGGAGGAGCGGGCGAAGGCGACGCGCGAGCTGTTCCTGGCGCAGCGCAAGAAGCTGGGCAGGGCCGCGGTGCAGAGCCCCGAGGCGGCCAACTGCGGCTTCACGGCGCAGATGCCGGTGGAGCAGATGGCGGCGACGGCTGCGGAGCGCGCGAAGAAGGGCGACACCGCGGGCGCGGCGGCCTGTGCGCGCGCGGCGTTGGAGCCGGTGCTGGAGGTGGAGTCGATTCACGCCAACGCGCTCTTCCTCTCCGGGGACGCGGCGGGCTCGCTGAAGGTGTACGAGCGGGTGCTGGAGGTGGCGCCCACGTACGCGGACGCGCTCTTCGGGCGCTCGGCGGTGCTGTACGAGACGCGGGGCGAGGACCTGAAGGCGCTGCAGTCCGCGCGCGAGGGCTTCGAGGCCTTCCTGGCGGCGCACCCGGACTCCACGCGGGCTCCGCTGGCGCGCAAGCTGGGCCGCATGGCGGACGAGGCGGTGAAGGCGGGCGGCATGGAGAAGTGGCGGGCCTCTCGCGCCGAGGACCGGCGCATCCGGGCCTCGAAGCTGAACCTGTCGACGGGCGGTCCGATGATGGCGCGGGGCCCCATGGCGGGTGGCCAGGGCGGGCCGATGGCGGGCGGAGGTGACACGGCGGCGCCCACGCTCTCGCAAGAGACGATGCAGGCGATGCAGAACGTCGAGCACACGCCGGAGCTGGAGGCCCAGCTCACGCAGACGGTGGAGCAGGGTGAGGCGATGCTGGCGACGGGTCGCTTCGACGAGGCGCTGGCGGCGTACCGGCAGGTGATGCCGCTGCGGCCGGACGGCCGGGTGAAGGCGGGCCTGGCGTGGACGTTGATTGGTCTGGGCAAGCCGACGGCGGACAGGGTGTGGGGCGTGGCGGTGGGGACGGATCCGGCGGCGGTGGATCAGCTCGGCGAGACGCTGAAGGCCAAGGGCGACCTCAAGGGCGCCAAGGCGCTGTGGACGAAGCTGGCCGCCTCCGCGCCGGACTACGCTTCCCGGGCCTCCCTCCAAGCCAAGCTGAGCCAATAGAAGGCCCGAGTGCTTTGAGGACTGGCCAGGGGGCTCGCGAGCCCTCACCATGGGGTCGTGAGTACTCGTCACGTCTTGGGCAGTGGCCGCGCGGAGATCCTGGCCGCTGCCACGAAGGAATTCGCTGACCGCGGCTACGCGGGAGCAACGACCGCGGGCATCGCCCGGCTGGCGGGTGTCACCCAGCCCCTGGTGCACCACCACTTCGGCTCGAAGCAGGGCCTCTGGGACGCCGTCATCGAGGAGCTCTTCAAGGAGCTCCACACGCTCATCCAGGAGACCCTGAGGGAAGTGGAGGGGTTGGACCGGAGGACCCGGCTGGCGCACCTGCTGCGCACCGCCGTGCTCTTCAGTGGCCGCCGTCCGGAGTTCTCCCGGCTCGTGCGCACGGAGAGCAGCGCCGGGGGCGAGGCCTTCGATCTCATCTTCGAGAAATGGCGCAAGGGCCCGATGGCCTTCCTCCTCAACGAGCTCTCCGCCGCGACGGAGGATGGGACCCTCCGTCCCATCGACGCGAAGTTCGCCTACTTCGCCCTCATCGGGGCCATCACCCAGCCCTTCGCCGAGCCCAGGGCCGCCCAGCGCTCCTTCGAGCTGGACACGAGGGACGAGCGCGTCATCGCGCGCTACGCGGACTTCGTGGTGGACCTGGTGCTGCGCGGGCTCCTCGCTCCTCAGGAGTCCTCTCTTCCAGACGAGTCCTCGCAGAAGGCCCCCACTCCCCGCCGGAAACGGGACTGACACGCCACGTGCGGTTGACGCGGCGCGTGAAGGTGCTTATTACTCAATAAGGCTTATTGAGCTATAAGTCCCTTGGGACAGGAGATTCCCCATGCGCGCCGTCTCTGCCTCCGCGCCCATTCCGCAGCCTCGTACCCGTCCGTTGGTGGGCAACATCCCCGACGTGGAGTCGGAGACACCCATCCAGTCGCTGATGCAGCTGAGCCGGGAGTACGGGCCCATCTTCCGGCTGACGTTTCCGGGCAGGTCCATCCTCGTCCTCAGCTCGCACGCGCTGGTGGACGAGGTGTGTGACGAGCGCCGCTTCGACAAGTCCGTGGGGGGCGCGCTGAAGAACATCCGCGACTTCGCCGGCGACGGGCTCTTCACCGCGTATACGAACGAGCCCAACTGGGAGCGCGCGCACCGCATCCTGATGCCGGCCTTCGGTCCCCAGGCGATGCGCGGCTACTTCGACTTCATGCTCGACATCGCCGAGCAGATGCTCACGAAGTGGGAGCGGCTCGGGCCCGACGCGGACCTCGACGTCACCGACAACATGACGCGGTTGACGCTCGACACCATCGCGCTCTGCGGCTTCGGGTACCGCTTCAACAGCTTCTACCAGCGGGAGATGCATCCCTTCGTGGACGCCATGGTGCGCAGCCTCGCCGAGGCGGGTGAGCGCGCGCGGCGCCTGCCCCTCAAGACGCGGCTGATGCTGATGACGCAGCAGCAGTACCAGCGCGACATCGCGTACATGCACCAGGTGGTCGACGAGGTCATCCGCGAGCGGCGCCACAACGGGGATGCCGCCACGCGCAAGGATCTCCTCAGCCTCATGCTCCAGGGCGTGGATCCGGTGAGCGGCCAGCAACTGGACGACCAGAACATCCGCAACCAGGTGGTGACCTTCCTCATCGCCGGGCACGAGACGACGAGCGGGTTGCTGTCCTTCACGCTCTACCAGCTCCTCCAGCACCCGGACGTGCTCGCGCGCGCCACCGCGGAGGTGGACCGGGTGCTCGGCAGGGACCTCTCGAAGCGCCCCACGGTCGAGGTGCTGAGCAAGCTCACGTATCTGGACCAGGTGCTGCGCGAGTCTCTGCGCCTGTGGCCCACGGCGCCCGCCTTCGGCCTGTACGCGCGCGAGGACACGGTGCTGGGCGGTGCGTGGCCGGTGCGCAAGGGCGAGCCGATCATGGTCCTCACGCCGATGCTGCATCGCGATCCGGAGGTGTGGACGGAGCCGGAGCGCTTCGATCCGGAGCGCTTCAGCCCCGAGGCCGTCGCGGCGCGTCCGCCCAATGCGTGGAAGCCCTTCGGCAACGGGCAGCGCGCGTGCATCGGCCGCCCGTTCGCCATGCAGGAGGCATTGCTGGTGCTCGGCATGCTCCTGCAGCGCTTCCAGCTCATCGACCACACCCGGTACCAGCTCCACATCAAGGAGACGCTGACGCTCAAGCCGGAGGGTTTCCGGATGCGCGTGCGTGCGCGTGGCGATGCGGATCGCCCGGTGGTGGAGCTGAGGCCGGCCGCCGCGGCGGTGGCTCCCCAGAAGCCGAAGTGGACGTCCGGCCCCGTGGCACAACACGGCACGCCGCTGCTCGTGCTGTACGGCTCGAACTCGGGCTCGTCGGAGGCCTTCGCCCAGCGCATCGCGAGCGACGCGGTGGTGCAGGGGTACGTGCCCACGCTCGGGACCATGGACGCCTACGCGGGGCGTCTGCCTCACGAGGGGGCGGTCGTCATCGTGACCGCCTCGTACAACGGCAACCCTCCGGACAACGCGCGGGCGTTCTGCCGGTGGTTGGAGGAGCTCCAGCCCGGAGCGCTCTCCGGGGTTCGCTACGCCGTGTTCGGCTGTGGCAACCGGGACTGGGCCGCGACCTTCCAGGCCGTGCCCAGGCACGTGGATGAGCGTCTGGCCGCCGCCGGTGCGCAGCGGCTGCTCGCTCGGGGCGAGGCGGACGCGCGCGCCGACTTCTTTGGCGACTTCGACGGCTGGTACCAGGGCGTGTGGCCCAGGCTCGGTGAGTCCTTCGGGGTGGAGACCGCGGAGGCGAACCAGGCGCCGCGCTACGAGGTGGAGCGGCTCGAGCAGGCGGCGGATCCGCTGGAGCTCGCCCACGGCGTGGTGCCGGTGGAGGTGGTGGCCAACCGCGAGCTCGTGGACATGACGTCTCCGTTCGGCCGCTCGAAGCGCCACCTCGAGGTGCGGCTGCCGGAAGGGGTGTCGTACCGGACGGGCGATCACCTCGCGGTGCTCCCGGAGAACGCGCCCGAGCAGGTGGAGCGGGTGGCGCGGCGCTTCAAGTTGAGCCCGGACGAGACGGTGCTCATCCGGCGCACGCGCGAGGAGCCGGGCACGCTTCCGTTCGACAGGCCCGTGACGGTGCGCGCGCTGCTGGGCCGTTACGTCGAGCTGTCGGCGCCCGCCACGCGGAGGGCTCTCCAGCTCCTGGCGAAGTACACCGCGTGCCCTCCCGAGAAGAAGCGGCTGCTCGCGCTCGCGGGCGAGGGCGGCGCGGAGCCGGAGGTGTACCGCACGCAGGTGCTCGAGAAGCGGCTCAGCGTGATCGACCTGCTCGAGGAGTTCCAGGCGTGCGAGCTCCCGTTCGGGGTGTTCCTCGAGCTGATGCCGCCGATGAAGCCGCGCCGCTACTCCATCTCGTCCTCGCCGCTCGAGGCGCCGGATCGCTGCACGCTCACGGTCGCGGTCGTGGATGCGCCCGCCTGGTCGGGGCGAGGCCGCTTCCAGGGGGCGTGCTCCAGCTACCTCACGCGAGTGGAGCCGGGCACGCGGATCCACGCGGTGCTGCGCGAGCCGCACGCCCCCTTCCGGCCGCCCGAGGACCCCAGCGTGCCCGTCATCATGGTGGGCGCGGGCACGGGGCTGGCGCCCTTCCGAGGGTTCATCCAGGAGCGGGCGCGGCTGGCCGAGCGGGGAACGCGGCTCGGTCGGGCGCTGCTGTTCTTCGGGTGCGATCACCCCGACGTGGACTTCCTCTACCGCGAGGAGCTGGAGGCCTGGCAGCGGCAGGGCGTGGTGGAGGTGTATCCGGCCTTCTTCCGGCAGGAGCGCGACGGGGTGACGTTCGTGCAGCACCGGCTGTGGGAGGAGCGCGAGCGGGTGGGGGTGTTGCTCGACGCGGGCGCGCGCCTGTACGTCTGCGGGGATGGCCGCTACATGGCGCCCGCGGTGCGAGAGACCGTGGCCCGTATCCACCAGGAGCGGACCGGGTGCACCGCGGAGCAGGCCACCGCCTGGGTGCGCGAGCTGGAGACTCAGGGGCGCTACCTCGCCGACGTCTTCGGCGGGTAAATGGCGGCCTCTTCCTTCCCATGGGGGCGGCTTGGTACGCTTGCCCCCGCCATGCTCGTGATTCGCGACGCGCAGCTGCAGACCTTGTCGGACGCTGCGGAGCGCGCGTTCGAGCGCCGCATGGTGAAGCGCGTTCAGAGGGATCGGCCCGACTTCCACGAGCGTGACGGGGAGGAGGGCGTGGTGCGCTTCGTGCGGGCGGCCCTCGACAAGGCGACGCGGTACAACATCGACTTCGAGGAAGACATCGATGCGTTGCTCGATTTGATGCTCGCCCATGGCGCCGATTTCGAGCTCGAGGGCCCGCTCTCGTGGGCACGCTCCTTCCTGGAGCAACGCGGCGTGTCGGGGCACGGGAAGCTCCTCGTGATTCACGGAATCCTGGAGGCGGACTCGAAGCAGTAGAAGCAGTAGAAGCCGTAGGGGGGAACGATTCATGCCCAGCAAGAAGCGCGGAGGCGTGCAGCAGGATTGCCCGCAGCAGAAGGGCAAGCTCGTCGCGTGGGTGCTCGAGGCCACCACCAAGGAGGGCATCAAGGGGCTGACCCTCACCGCGCGGAACACGGCGAAGGAGACGTCGCGGGATGGGTTCGCGGAGTGGGCAGGGCTCGACCCGGGTGGGTGCGAGGTCAAGCTCGAGCTCGGCCAGCTCGCCGCGACGCACGTGCCGCGCGGCGCGGGCATGCGCACGGAGAACGTTCGGGCGGGAGACGAGACGTTCTGCCTGTTCCAGCTCGAGGGCCCTGGTGATCTCGCGGCGAAGCTCACGCGCGCGGATACCCACGAGCCGGTGGGTGGCATCGCGGTGACCGCGAAAGGCGCGATGCCGGAGCGCAACGCGACGAGCGTGGGGGCCACCGGTCTCGCTGATTTCGGTGCGTCCAAGCCCGGCAACTACACGCTGACGGTCGCGCTCACCGAGGAGCAGGCGAGGAAATACGAGGCGCCCAAGGAGAAGAAGGGCCAGACGGTCGTCACCCGGCAGAAGACGACCGTGGACGTGGAGCTCGAGCCGCGCGCCAGGCTGCGCATCGTGCTCGTGGGCAGGGACGGCAAGGCGCTCGCGAACGTGGCGTGGAAGGTCACTTCGCCCCTCCAGAAGAGTGGGATGACGGGGGGCGACGGGCTGATCGAACTCGAGGACTTCCCCTACTCGGCGAACCGGGCGGAGCTGGAGGTGAAGCTCACGACTCCGCCGAGGGCCATCGCCCCCGTGCTCGCCGCCGTGGTGCCTCCGGAGCCGCCGTATCCTCCTCCGCTCGAGGCCGACGACTGGAAGGACACGGACAAGCCGGTCGCCGCCGAGGTGCTCGTGAAATGGGCGCTCGAGGTCAAGCGGCTCGAGGTGCTCGATGAGGGGGACGCGGTAACGCTCCGGCTCGAGAACCTGGGCTTCCCCGCGGCCGACGAGCAGCTGAAGACGCGCTCGGTGAGGGCGTACCAGAAGCTCTATCTGAACGACGAAGACGGCTCCGGCAACGCGGTGGATATCAAGGACGATATCAAGACCCGCCACGACACCCTCTGAGGGCGATCACGATGGATCGAAAGGCAATCGTCGCGAACACCCGGGCCGCCGATGAGCACGTCAACGTGAACCGGCTGCGCGTGCCGGAGTTCTCCGTCCTTGAGCTGGGGGTCGAGTTCGGCGGCAAGTCGAGCAAGACGCACGTGCTCGACAGCGCGCAGGAGCCCAAGGACAAGGGCTCGGACGACTTCAACTTCGCCCCCGAGAAGGAGAAGGGGGTCATCGTCTATGAGATCGACGATCAGTGTGCCATCGTCGACGCCGCGCGGCTCGAGCTCTACACGCGCTTCGACGACAAGCCGCTCTGGCAGTTGGAGCTCGCGAAGCTCGGGGCCGACTGGCTCGCGGGCGGCCAGCACAAGGTGACGTGGGACGGGCGGATCGTCGCGCCCACCGCCGAGCAGGCGGGGACGAAGAACGGCGGGGTGTTCGAGCACGATCTCACGGCCTTCGCGCCCGACACGTCGAAGGACGCGTTCCCCGATGGCTACGTCACGCTCGAGCACACGCCGTTCAAATTGAAGCTCGTGCTCGAGAGCAAGCAGCGCAAGGACGAGCCGGCGGTCGCGTGGACGTATTTCCACATCCTCGTGAAGAAGATCGAGCTCGAGCTCGGCCCCGAGGAGTGCGTGGTGGCGGCGGCGGTCGGTGACCCGAAGCACCTGCTCGACAAGGCCGTGCGCCAGAAGATCGAGGATGATGGGGGACTGCCGCAGCCCAGCGGCGCGCTCCGGAAGGTGTTCCTCCCGAGCAACCTCTTCAAGATGACCGATACCGAGATGGACGACAACACGGCGTTCGGCCAATACCAGACGCAGTGGGGGGACGGGCCGAACATCCCGATCCTCGCGAAGATCCGCCTCGCCGACTCGCAGGGCGCGGAGGTGAAGCTGGAGGATGGGCCCGGAGCCGTCGCGCTCGGGAAGGTGAAGTTCCTGTGGGATTGGGAGGATCCGGACGAGGACGTCAATGGCAGACAGGCCCTCAAGCCCAGGGACTTCCTCGGAAAGGCGATTGATTACTACAAGGATGGCACCGACGCGACGCGCTCGGCGAACGACCACGAGTACCCCAAGGGAGACAACTGCCACGTCGATCGCGGTGGCAAGCGCGGGCCGGGAGCGAAGGCGATGTTCCCGAAGCAGGACGGGTACGACGCGAAGGCGACGCTGGACGCCGGCGTGTTCCCCTTCAAGGTCGAGCCGTGCAAGCAGCGCAAATGGGCTGCCTATAGCCAGGGGTGGTGTAAGGGCAAGCTCATCGGGCAGACGGGTGTTCTCTTCCAACCCTCGCGCATGGCGGGGGACGATTATGTCGTCTCCGTCTACCTGGCGTACGACAAGACGGCGAAGGACACGTGGGCGCTCGACGTGAAGACCGAGCCGCTCAAGGTCAACGCCGCGATCACCGCCAGGACGGGGACGCTCCAGCTCTGGCGGGAACTCCACCTCGCGCGCTATGTGCGCAAGGACGCGACCGTCGCGGACTTCGTCGGGGCGAACCTCGCGAACATGAGGGCGGGATTCCACAAGGCGTATGTCGAGGTCGAGGACAAGCGCGGGGCGGATAACACCTACCTGCTCGCCGAACACAGGCAGGCCGGCGCGGGGGCGGCCGTCGACTACAATGCCGTCGCCGATGCCGCGCTCGTGGGCACGGGGAACGTGCTCTACAAGAATCCGGAGCGGCTCGCGGTGGACCCGGCCGCGGATCACGCGGCGGACGCATCGGCCTTCAATCTGCGCAGCTATGAGGACTTCGTGTGGCTGATGCACGAGAGATTGAATGGCGGCTCGGCCGTGGTTGCCGGAGACCTGACGGCCCCTCAGTGCCTCATCCTCGGTACGGCGAACCTGGCGGGCCTGGCGCCAGGGCCGTTCAGGACACGCGTGCGCAGGACCCAGAACTGGCTCAGGGCCAACGGCGTGGATACGCGGGCCAAATACAGCGATCTGCTCACGAACACGGCGCCCTTCGAGGCCCTCGTCAATGACCTCCATCCGCTGTCCGGAGGCAAGGTCGGCGCCGCTCCCGATGGCGTGTCGGTCGTTCACTTCGACTATGTACACAGCGTGGTCCGGGAGGCACTCCCCGACGGCATCGCGATCCTGCAAGGGGTCGCCATGGGCGCCAACGACAGGACCCGCAACCGCTGCGTGCTGGCGTTCTTCCAGGCGGATTTCGGGACGCTCCTGCACGAGATCGGCCACCACGTCTTCCTGCCGCACTCGAAGCATCACGTCGGCAACACGATCAATCCGGCGGGCGCGCAGGACGACCGGCACGACGACGACGACGACCGGTGCATCATGTCGTACTCGAACGCTCGCGACGTCTTCTGCGGGTTGTGCCAGCTCCGACTGCGCGGCTGGGATGCGACGGCGCTCCGGAAGGACGACGATGATAACAGGAAGCCCTGAGCCATGAGGCGTCACCTCGCGATGGTGTTCGCCATCGCCCTGTTCGCGGGGCCGGCGCACGCCTGCACGAACCAGAAGCACGAGACACCGAAAGCAACGACCATGATCACGTACGAAGCCCAGCCCGCGAATGACGAATTTCCCGTCGCGGGAGAGCTGCGCCTGCGCCTGCGGATCGTCAACACGCAGGGGGCTGACGTCGAGGTTCCGGATCCCACGTCGGCGGGCTCGCAGCCGGTCTACGTCCTCGTGGGACCCGAGTTCCCGCGGGGGCAGAGCTTCACGCGGTTCGCACTGGAGCACCGGCCCACTCTCGGGAAGGCGCCTCCAGCGCCGCCTCCTCCGGCGATGCTCCGGATCGCGGCGGGCACGACGTGGGAGGGAGTGGTCGGCCTTGGGCCGGGATTGAGAATCCTCCAGCCGGGCGACTACTCGCTGGTCTCGCGCTTCGAGCACGGCGGGCGCTGGGTGGAGAGCGCCGCCTCCGTGGTGCGGATCCGTGCCGCCGTGCCGTCGTCGATCCACGTGGGGGTCGGTCTCCGGCCCCAGAAGAAAGGGGAGGGGGAGGGGGCCTTCCTGCGGCGGGGAGAGGATGGGAACGAGCTGTTTTCCTTCCTCTTCCATGAGGTTCGCCCGGACATCACGGAGCCGAAGATCGGGGAGCCCATCGAGCGCGAGCTCCTCGGCCCGAACGCCACCGACGTGGGCGTCCCCTGGCGCAACAGCCCGTTCTTCGATGAGCTGATGCGCTTCATCGTGTGGCGCGAAGGGCGTTCGGTGAAGGTCGTCTCGTCGACGGGCGACATCTCGTCGATCGAGCTTCCCGTGGAGCCGCGGGCGCTCGTGCGGCCCCCGTTGAAGGCGACGGGAGGGCCCGCCGAGGTGCTCGCGGTGACGAACGAGGAGCTCCATCTCGTGAGCTTCGCGATGGCGGCCGAGCCCGCCGAGCCCCCGATTCCGAAGCTCGCGTGGCGGGTGACGCTGCCAGCCCGGCCCGACGCCATCGCGGCGGCGCTCGGCCCCGCGTCCCATCACAGCCCGCGTTACGTGGCGTTCGCGGCGCAGCGCGAGCACGGTGTCGAGTTGTTTGTCGCGAAGTACACCTCGGGTGGGGCGCTCGGGACATGGCGGTCGGTGGTTGTCGCCGACGCCGGGCGGCTGGTCGATCCCTCCGCGTTCGGCGTCTTCGTCGATGCCGACGAGCACGTATACGTCGGTGCCCTCACGGTGACGGAGAAGGAGGGAAGCCTGGCCTGCGCGTGGACGGAAGCTCGCTGGGACGCGGATGGCGCCCCGCGGGGAACGCCTGGCGCGATGCCGCTCGGCCCCCTCGCCGAGAAGCCCGAGGCGGGCGCGCTGCTCTTCGTTGAAAAGGACGGGAAGCTCGTTCGCCGTGAGGCGCTGGTGGCCGTCAAACCCGAGGAGGGGCGGCTCCTGCGTTGGAAGGAGCCCCGTGGGCTGGTGCCCGTCTCGGTCCCGGGAAGACCCACGTCGCCCATTATCCTCGTCCCGGGGGATACCGCGACCTACATTCTCTATTTCGATACCATGCGCGGCATCTACGCCGAGCCGCTCTGACGGGCTACACGCCAGACAGTGACGCCCTTCACAAACCGAATCCCGCCAGGTCCATGTGGCCGGGCCGTACGCGGTGGAGGCGAGGCCGTGAGCAGGGGAGGGCATTGGTGGGAGGCGCTCGCGGTATTCGTGTTCCTCGCCGGGTGTCGATCGCCCGGGCAGGAAGCCATGAATGGGCCGACCCCCTCCCAGCCCGCTGCGAGGGCGAGCAGCGCGGCTTCGAGTGGGCCCGCCGCTGCCGCGCCCATCACGGCGCCTGTGCGTGCCCCGACGCCTCCCGAGTCACCCGCTACCAGGAACGCGGCCCGGGTGGATGCCCTGCTCGCGAAGGCCGGGAATGACCTGTACGCGCTGGACGATGACGTGCTGGCCCCCCTCGAGCTCCAGTTGCTCGACGTGGACTTCCAGGGTCTGCGGCTTCGGGCGCCTGACCGGGTCGACGTGAGCGCGCGGGAGGTGTTGCCGCTGCTCCAGGCGCGACGGGCGACCGGGCTGCGCGACTGGGAGGTTGAGCCGCGCCGCAACGCGATCCTGGTCGCCGTCGATCTGGAGCGGGGCGGTGTGCTCCATGGGTGGGCCTTCCGGCCGCGCAAGCGCTACAACCCGAACTCCCTGGATCGCTCCATGCAGGGTCAGCCGCCTTCCGAGGACAACCCCTCCGTCCATGCTCGACTGAGCATCCTCGATGCGCGAAGACTGACGGGGCTGCCCTGGCAGGCGGGCCGCTACGCGTTCACCTTCATCAGCTGGGACTGGGTCTCCAACACCGTGACGGTGGACCTGACCGAGGGCGCGGCGCCTCCTCGCGAGCCGGAGCCGCTGTCGATGGAGGAGTCCGGACGCGTGCTGGAGGACTGGCGGGCGCTGGAGGGTTCCGTCTCACCAGTCCCTGGCGAGGCGGGCCCTCGGGCCGACGGTATCTCCCTGACCGTGCCCGAGCGGTTCCGGAAGGGCACCGGCGCGGTCATCCAGGGGACGCTGCGCATGCGGATTCCCCCGGGCATGGTCGTGGGCGGTGTGGCGGCCGAGGGTCGTCCGGCCGCTTTCCTCCCAGTCGGTGTGCTGCTGCTGCGCAAGGACGAGATAGGCCCGCCCATGATCACCGCGACGGTCCCGCTCCCCGCCTCGAGCGTTCGTGCCGGAGGCGAGGCCGCCGTCGTGCGCTTCTCCCTGGAGCTGGGCAAGGTGGCGGGAGACGTCCTGCTTCCAGGAGAGCACCTGCTGTACCTTGTCGCGGGCCCCTTCATCGATGGCCCGCATCGTGTCGAGGTGCTCGAGTAACGGGCGCGAGGCGCCTACAGCTCCGGACGGAGCTCCGCGAGAGGCGGCACGCCCCAGCGCTCACGCTCGGCGTCGGTCACCGACGGGTCCACCGGGTAGAGGCTCATCTTCCCCGTGGCCTTGCCGAACTGGTACTGGGTGCCGAAGCGTTGGGGCTGGCCAGCCTTCATCAGCCACCGGTCCCACGCGGCGGCGGTGAGCCAGAGGCCGCGCGGGTGGCCCCGGCGGGCGGCCTCGGCGGCCAGCTCGCGTGCCCGGGCGTAGTCCTCGAGCGTGTTCCCGTGCTGGAAGACGAGCGCGGCGGCGAAGAAGTCCGCTCCCGTCTTCGCGGCCCCCGCGTCGAGCAGCTCGCTCACGCGCTGGCGGCGCTGCTGATCCCTCTCGGCGATCTGCTTCCAGTGGTCGGGGGTGATGGGGCCCGCCGGGGGACGGCGATCCGCCTGGTCCTCGTCCACCAGCCGCTGCAGCTCGGGGTTGCCGCCGCCGCCGCCGCCCGCTTCCGCGTGCGGGGGGCGCGAGGGAATCCTGGCCAGCAGCGCGATGAAGGCCGGCAGCTCACGCAGGGAGGAGAGATCCTCGTCCTGCTTCATCCACTCCGCGTCGCGGAAGCCGTTCTCCACGGAGCGCTCCAGCCAGGTCATCGCCTCGTCCTTCCGTCCCTGGCGGGCCGCGACGCACGCGGCGGCGTAGGCGGCGTCCCCCTTCCGGTTCCCCGCGGCCCAGGCCTGCTGGTAGAGCGGGAGCACCTCGGCGTACTTCCCCTGACGCATCAGCGTGTCGGCTCGGTAGAGCATGAGCCAGCCCGGTGGCGGCGTGGCCGGGGGCTCCATGGCGGGGAGCGTGGCGGCGGCCTTCGCGGCCTTCGCGGCCTTCGCGGCCTTCGCGGGGGTTGCGGAGGGAGCTGGCGAGTGCGCGCAGGCCACGGCCAGCAGGAGGACACAGGGGGTCAGGAAGCGCATGGCGCGGCATCCTATGACACCCTGGAAGCCCGGAAAAATGGGGAGGTCGCCTCCCGGGCCGTGGCCCTCAGAAGTACCGCGCGGCGAGCAGGTCCTGGACGTCGAGCAGGCCCACGCACCTGCCCTCGGCGTCCACCACGGGCAGCTGGTCCACGCGGAACTCGCGCATGAGCTTGGTGGCCTCGAGCACCAGCACCTCGGGGCCCACGCACCGGGGCCGCTTGCCCATCACCTCGCGGATGGGCAGGTCGAAGTCCGTGCGCCCCTGCTCGACGAGCCGGCGCAGGTCTCCGTCCGTGAAGATGCCCACGAGCCGCCCCTGACGGTCGACGATGTTGGTGGCGCCGGGCCGGCCCGGGGTGTTGGTCATCACCACCACGGCCTCGGAGAGCTTCGCGCTGTCGCGGACGATGGGGTTGGCGTTGCCCGAGCGCATCAGCTCGAAGACGCGCATGACGGAGCGGCCAATCTTCCCGCCGGGGTGGAGCAGGGCGTACTCGGCGGAGCCGAAGGGCCGGGCGCGCAGCACGGCCATGGCGAGCGCGTCACCGATGGCGTGCAGGGCCGCGGTGGAGGCGGTGGGCACCATGCCCATGGGGCAGGCCTCCTCGATGCGGCCGATGTCCAGCACCACGTCCGAGCCTCGGGCCAGGGGGCTCTCCGCGTCTCCGGTGATGGCGATGACGGGGGCGCCCAGCCGCTTGAAGGAGGGCAGCAGCCGCACCAGCTCCTCGCTGGCGCCGCTGTTGGAGAGCGCGAGGATGACGTCGCCCCGGCCCACGCGGCCCAGGTCCCCGTGCACGGCCTCGGCGGGGTGCAGGAAGACGGAGCGGATGCCGGTGGAGGCCAGCGTGGAGGACAGCTTCTGGCCGATGAGGCCCGCCTTGCCCATGCCCGTCACCACGGTCTGGCTCGAGTCGCGCACCAGCTCCAGCGCCCGCAGGAAGGAGTCCCCCAGCCGTCCCGTCAACCCGAGGATGGCCTGGGCCTCGGCCTCGAGCACGCTGCGCGCATAGGCGAGCGTGGCCTCTCGCTCGTCCAGGGAGGGCGCGGGAGCGGGAGTGGCTTGTCCTGGGATGGCGCGAAGGCGGGGCTTTCGGGCGGTGTTACGGGGGACTCGGGCCATGGGGGCCCTTGTACCCCCTGCCCGGGCGGGCCTGCCAGCTTGACGCACCCGGGGGCATCGGCTACGCGCCTTCTCGCTTGGCGGGCAGACTGGAGCGCATGCCCTGCGAGCGTGGATTTCATTGAGGACAGGCTTGTTAGCGCTACCACCTGAACCTGGAGAGTGTACGAGATGAAGTTCTTCATCGACACCGCTGACGTCGAGGAAATCCGCAAGGCCCATGCGATGGGCGTGCTGGATGGCGTGACCACCAACCCGTCGCTGCTGGCCAAGGTGGGCCGCGGCCTGGAGGAGACCATCCGGGAGATCTGCTCCATCGTGGATGGCCCCGTCAGCGCCGAGTGCGTCTCGCTGGAAGCTCCCGAGCTCATCAAGGAGGGCCAGGGGCTGGCGAAGATTCACGACAACGTGGTGGTGAAGATTCCCATGGGCGTGGAGGGCCTCAAGGCCGTCAAGGCACTCACCGCGGATGGTATCCGCACCAACGTGACGCTGTGCTTCTCCGCCAACCAGGCGCTGCTGGCCGCCAAGGCGGGCGCCACGTACATCTCGCCGTTCGTGGGCCGTCTGGACGACATCTCCCAGGATGGCATGGAGCTCATCGCCCACATCATCGAGATCTACCAGAACTACGACTTCACCACGCAGGTGCTGGTGGCGAGCGTGCGCAACCCGGTGCACGTGCTGCAGGCGGCGCGCATGGGCGCGGACGTGGCCACGCTGCCCTACAGCGTCATCGCCCAGCTGGCCAACCACCCGCTCACCGACATCGGCATCAAGAAGTTCCTGGCCGACTGGGAGAAGGTCCCCAAGGCCGCCAGGCCGTAAGCCGCGCCGGGCAATTGCCCATGAAACACGGAGGCCACCGCCCGTCCTGGCGCGGTGGCCTCGTGCTATCTACGGCTCGGAGCTCTCGTTACTGGAAGATCGCTTCGAAGGCCTTGAGGATGAGCGTCGGCGAGAAGGAGTGGCTGGCCTTGAGCTCGATGTCGCTGCGGATCGGGCCTCCCGTCGAGCTGGTCGCCCCTGTCAGGCGGACGGAGCCGGTGTTTCCGTCCACCATGGAGTTGAAGCTGTAGTCCACCGTGTGGACGCAGCGGGTTTTGACTGGGGAGGTGTCAGAGCCGGGCGGCGTCGGTGCACCGTCATCGCACAGCCCCTCGATCTTCAGGCTGCCGTCCGGCTGAGTCGTGGCCACGCGCCTGTTGTAGTCGATGCTGAACCCACCGTAATCGACCGTCATGGCTGTGTGCGTGACTGCGGCGTTGCCGCGATTTCCCGAGCGCTGCACGGTAAATCCCGCGGCGTCCGATGACATCTGATTGGAGTAGGCATCGCCCCAACGGAAGAACACATCCCGGACTGAGTTGAGGGGCACATTGTAGACGGCCGGCGCCGCATCCGGGGGCGTGAGGAGCTCGAAGTTGGTCGGATCCAGGGGGCCGGAGTAGACGATGTGGATGGCTCGCCAGATCTGCGTGTTTCCGTCCCAGCAGCCGTTGGGCCCATCCCACTTGCCGTTGCGGGTCGCGGGCTTGCTCGGGTCGGCGCAGTCGATGCGCTCGGTGTCGATGAAGAACTCGCCCGGATCCCAGACGCCGTTGTCGTTGCGGTCCACCAGGGGCTCACCCAGGTCTACGAACCACTCGCCGGGATCCCACTGACCGTTGAGCTTGCGGTCGGGGCCGGAGCCGTCGGTGAAGTCCTCCTCGCCCGCCACCACGGCGATGATCGTCACCGCCATGTCGCGGGGGTTGCGACCATTGTGCACCCTCTCTCCCGGCAGGGGCTCGACCGGGTAGGGCGGGAAGTAGCCGATGGTGCTGAAGATGGTGGTGGCCATGCCCGTGTCGGCAGCGGGAGTGCTGGTCGTCTGGGGCTTGGACTCCACGGGGCTGTTGATGGATCCCGCCTCGGGGTACCACTGCACTGACGTCTTCAGGCCCACGGGGATGCCGAAGCGATCCACCAGCTTGGCGGTGCAGGTGGTGGTGACTTGCCTCACGGGAGTCGCGTGGAGCGCGCCCAGGTTCCTCTTGGCACAGTCCACCGAGAACCCGGCGTCGGACGGCTTGCCACCGACGATGGGGGTACCCGGGTGGTTGGCATCGACGGGCGGGGTGGAATCGCGCGTGGCGGTGACCACGGCCCTGACGATGGCCACGCCCACTGAGTTGCCCGCGCGCAGTGTGGTGGTCACCTGTCCCGAGGCATCCGTCGTCGCGCTCGGCGTGACGCTCGCACCGGCGGCGCCCGACACCGAGAAGTTCACGTCGATGTTCGGCACGGGCTGCCCGCTCGCGTTGATCAGCTTGAAGGTGATGGGCGTGGTGGTCTCGCGGCCGGAGGACTCCACGCCGAGCTGATCCTTGGTGGCGGTGGTCTTCACGTGGGACATGGAGGACACATCCATGAAGGGATACGTCATCGCCGACGTCTCGTTCTCCACGGTGATGGTGACGCGCGCGGTGCCGGCCCCAGCGCTGGCCACGTAGAGCGACGCGGTGGCCTTGCCGTCCACCGTGTTGACGATGGTGCTCTGGAATCCTGCCTCAGGCTGGAAGGAGCCCTTGTCCGTGGCGAAGGTGATGGGCGTCCCGTTCGCCACCGGGCTGTTGTCCGCGGTGCGCGTCACCGTCGCGGTGATGATCAAGCGATCTCCGGTGTTGGCCACGATCGCCGGCTTGTCGCTCTGGATGCTGACCTTGAACTTCGAGGAGGGGTTTCCGTCTCCACCGTCCCCCGCGTCGGTGCCCCCGTCAGTGCCCCCGTCGCCCGGGTCGGTGATCGTGCCACCCACCTGGATGGTGGTCTTGGCGGTGGTCTGGTTCCACTGCGCGTTGAGGGTCACCGTGCCCTTGCAGGCCGCGTCCTGGGCCTTCGGGCACTTGAACTCGGTGGTGGCGCTGCCGCCCGAGAGCGTCAGCGTGGTGGTCTTCTGGCCATCCCCGAACATGCCGGCCGAGGCGGTCAGCTCAACGTCGCCCGTTCCCTCTTCACCCTGGGCATCGGTGGCGCTGACACGGATGGTGCTCGTCTGGCCCAGATCGTCGAGGGTGCGCGGCGAGGCGCTCATCGACAGCCAGGGCTCTTCCGGCTTGGGCTCCGGCCCCGGACAAGCGGTGATTCCCAACACCAGCGCCAGGGCGCCAGCGAACTTCAACAATCGATGCATGTGGTTGATTCCCCCTCAACAGGGTGATGCTCCGGCCCGATACTTGACGGCTAGCAGTATTCTGGCGAGCGGGGTATTCGTCAAACAACACATGCATGACACGTTCTTAGAGAGTTGGAAGGTTGGAATCTTCTGCTCACGACGTGTCCGTGCCCACCCGAGCTCGCGAGGAAACCCCGATGGACTTCCAACTCACTGAATCCCAGCGCGCCCTGCAGGAGATGGCGCGCAAGTTCGCGCGTGAGGTGATCCGCCCCAAGGCGGCCCATCACGACGAGACCGCGGAGTTCCCGCGGGACATCATCGTGTCCGCCTGGGAGAACGGCCTGCTGAACATGGCCATCCCGGAGGCCTACGGCGGAGTGGGGCTGTCGCACGTGGATCAGCTCCTGGCCTACGAGGAGCTGGCCTGGGGCTGCGCGGGCATGGCCACCTCCATCACGGCCAACGACCTGGCCAACCTGCCCATCATCGTGGGCGCCACCGACGAGCAGAAGAAGCGCCTGCTCACGCCGTTCACGGAGAAGTTCAAGCTCGCCTCCTTCTGCCTCACCGAGCCGGAGGCGGGCTCGGACGTGGCCAACATGAGCACCACCGCGGTGCGCGACGGCGACCACTACGTGCTCAACGGCTCCAAGTGCTTCATCACCAACGGTGGCCACGCGGACCAGTACACGGTGTTCGCCACCGTGGATAAGGCCAGGAAGCACAAGGGGATCACGTGCTTCGTGGTGGAGGGCCGTCCCAAGGGCCTCACCGTGGGCAAGCACGAGAACAAGATGGGTCAGCGCGCCAGCGACACCGTGGCGCTCACCTTCGAGGACGTGCGCGTCCCGGTGCACAACCGCATCGGCGAGGAGGGCGAGGGCTGGCGCATCGCCATGGAGACGCTGGACAACAGCCGTCCCATCACCGCCATCCTTTCCGTGGGCATCGCCCGCGCCGCGCTCGAGTATTCGCTGGAGTACTCCGCTCAGCGCAAGACGTTCGGCAAGCCCATCCGCGAGCACCAGGGCATCCAGTTCATGCTCGCCGACATGGCCATGAACATCCAGGCCGCGCGCCTGCTGTGCCACCAGAGCGCCTGGCTGCTCGACGAGGGCCAGCGCGCCTCCCTGCAGTCGTCCTACGCCAAGTGCTTCTCGGCTGACATGGCCATGAAGGTCGCCACCGACGCCGTTCAAATCTACGGCGGCTACGGCTACATCAAGGAGTACCCGGTGGAGAAGCTCATGCGCGACGCCAAGCTCATCCAAATCTACGAGGGCACCAGCCAGGTGCAGCGCCTCGTGATCGCGCGCGAGCTGTTCAAGTAGGCAAGAAAAACTGTCCGCTCCTTGCTCTTCCCGGTTGCCGGACCGGGGCGTTGATGCGTAAATCAACGCCCCGTACGCGGCGCGTTGCGTCATGAGGACGCGCCCGTTCCGACAGTTCTGGGAGTACCCGCTCTAAGGAGAAGGACGACCGTGAAGATCCTCGTCACCGCCAAGCGCGTGGAAGACCCCGAGTCCAAGATCAAGGTGAAGCCGGACGGCTCGGGAATCGTTCAGGAGGGGCTCAAGTACAAGATCAATCCCTTCGACGAAATCGGCGTCGAGGAGGGACTGCGTCTCGTGGCCAAGCATGGCGGCGAGGTGGTGGTCGTCTCCATCGGCGGCAAGGAAGTGCAGGAGCAGCTGCGGCACGCGCTGGCCATGGGCGCCACCCGCGCGGTGTGGGTGAACCACACGGGCCCGTTGGATCAGATGGGCGTGGCGGGACTGTTGCAGAAGGTGGCGGAGAAGGAGAAGCCGGACCTCGTCATCCTGGGCAAGCAGGCCATCGACGATGACCAGAACCAGGTGGGCCAGTACCTGGCCGAGTTCCTGGGCTGGGGCCAGGCCACGTTCGCCTCCAAGGTGGAGTCGCTGGAGAGCGAGCAGGAGAAGAACAAGGTGCCGGCGCTGCAGGTGGGCGCGGATGGCAAGAGCGTGCGCGTGGTGCGCGAGGTGGACAACGGCCTGGCCACGCTCGAGTGCGCGCTGCCGGCGGTGGTCACCACGGACCTGCGGCTGAACCTGCCGCGCTACGCCAGCCTCCCGGGCATCATGAAGGCCAAGAGCAAGCCCATCGAGGAGCTGACGCCGGCGAAGCTGGGCGTGGACGTCACCCCGAAGGTGCAGGTGCTGAAGATGGCGGCGCCTCCTCCGCGCAAGGCGGGCATCAAGGTGCCGGACGTGGCGACGCTGGTGGACAAGCTGCGCAACGAGGCCAAGGTCGTCTGACGGGGAGCCGTTCCCCCTCTTCTTCGAGAATTGGAGCTGAACATGCCGATCGTTCTCATCGTTGCGGAGCAGCAGCCGGACGGGAATCTGCGCAAGGCGACCCTCAACGCCCTGGGCGCGGGCAAGCAGCTCGCCGACAAGGCGGGCGCGGAGCTGCACACGGTGCTGCTCTCCAAGGACCCTTCCAAGGTGACCGAGGAGCTCAAGGGCCTGGGTGCCAAGGTGGTGCACACCGCCGCGGCCCCCGAGTTCGAGCACTACCTGGCCGAGACGTATGCCCCGGCCATCGCCGAGCTGGCGAAGTCCATTGGCGCCGACTACGTGGGCATGGCGTCCACCGCCCAGGGCAAGGACCTGATGCCGCGCGTGGCCGCCCGTCTGCAGGCCGCCATGGCCACGGACGTCATGGGCTTCAACGGCGGTGGCGCTGACCTCACCTTCACCCGGCCCATGTGGGCGGGCAACGTCTTCGCCGAGGTGAAGCTCACCACGCCGGTGAAGGTGTTCACCCTGCGCGCCACCGAGTTCCCCGCCGCCCAGGCGGGCCAGGGCGCCGCCGAGGTGAAGACCTTCTCGCCCAAGGTGGAGGCGGGCAAGACGAAGTTCGTGGACTTCAAGGAGGTCAAGAGCGCGCGGCCCGAGCTCACCGAGGCACGCGTGGTCGTCTCCGGCGGTCGTGGCACCAAGGGCGACTTCAAGGAGATCGAGGCGCTGGCCGACGAGCTGGGCGCCGCGGTGGGCGCCTCGCGCGCGGTGTGCGACGCCGGCTGGGTGCCCAATGACTTGCAGGTGGGCCAGACGGGCAAGGTCGTGGCGCCGCAGCTCTACATCGCCGCGGGCATCAGCGGAGCCATCCAGCACCTCGCCGGTATGAAGAGCTCCAAGACGATCGTCGCCATCAACAAGGACCCCGAGGCCCCCATCTTCCAGGTGGCGGACTACGGGCTGGTGGAGGACCTCTTCAAGGTGCTGCCCGCGCTGCGCGAGGCCATCCACAACGCGAAGGGCTAGTCAGCGCTCTGGGCGTTTCAGGAGGGGCGGTGGCGGGGAAGACTCCTCGCGCCGCCCCTTCCGCTTTGCGGGGCTCAGAGTTGGATGTCTTCCTTCTTCCGCTCCGTGGGCCGCTCCTCGCGGGGCTCGGAGGGCTCGTCCTCATCGGGGAGGGGCTCGACATCCGGGAGCTCCGGGGGCGAGTCGGGGAAGGGGACGGTGTCGGGAGGAGGGGCGGGGGCTCCGCCGAGCAGATCGATGCTCGGGCGCCCGGGGATGTCCACCCGCAGCGTGGTGAAGTTCCAGTCCCCCCCGCTCTTGTAGGCCTCGACGTGCAGGGTGCCTTCGCCCTTCGGGCCCGTGAGGGGCACGGAGAAGTTCGCCGCGCCCTGATCATTGTGGGACTGGATGGAGCCCTGGAGCATCAGCCCCGCCTCGACGGGCTCGCCGAGCGCCTGACGCACCTCGGGTGACTGCTTCGCCTGGGCCACCGCTTCCACGAAGACGCCCGTGCCTCGAAGGGCCTGCCAGGTGACGCCAAAGATGACGGCGCCCAGGCACCCGCACGACAGCAGCAGCCCCAGACATCCCGTGGGTACCACCCACTTCCAATTGCGGCCCCACCAGCTCGGTTGGGGCGCCATCTGGCCCTCGGTCATCGTGTTCATGGAATTTTCCTGGCTCCTCGTGCCGCACATGGGCGGTGACGCGCCCTCGTCATAACTGTTCCCCAGTAGTGGACAACAGGAGCGAGCGGACAGGCTGCGGTTTCTGGCTCGGGGGGAGGGGGACTTGTAGCATCGTGCCACTTCGCACAGGGCCAGGAGGCCCGGTTGCCCCGAGAGACAGGGGAGCCGTCATGGCGACTGACGAGGACGCGCGCGCATGGGTGACGTGATGGATGCGGTGCCGCGCCTCCACCCGGACGCGGGCATTCAGCGCGTGGGAGACCGGATGTTGGCGGTGGGGCTCGACGACACCCTGCACACGTTCGAGGACGAGGACGGCCAGGTGTCCGAGGTGGCCGAGCGCATCCTCGAGCTGGTGGATGGGTGGCGGACGGTGAGCGGCATCGTGGCCGCGCTGTGCGACGAGTTTGATGTGGAGCCCGCGGTGTGCCGGGAGGACACGGTCACCTTCGTACGGCTCCTGGTGGACAAGAAGGTGCTGGTGCTCGGGCCGTGAGCCCGGAGGGGCCGGTGCCGGTACATCGAGAGGCAGTCATGCATCGAGCGGGATGGCAGTGGCTTCTGGCGGTGTGTGCGCTGTGGGTCGCGGGGTGTACGTGCGGCAAGCCGCCGGTGGAGTCCGAGCTGACGGTGGCGTTCGAGCAGCCGGTGGATGGTCAGCGCCTGGCCATGGGTGATGACGCGGATCCGGCAACCGAGGGCTTCCAGTACGACGTGGTCGCGGCGGCGACGGATTCGGCTGGACGGGCGGTGACGCTGGGGAAGGCGACGCTCGAGGTGCAACTGGCGGGGGAGGCGTCGTGGCGCGAGGGGCCGGCGGGCGTGCTCGAGGGCGCGCGCGTGCGCTTCCCGCTGGTGACGATGCCGGGGCGCACCACCGTGCTGCGGGTGACGGTGGAGGAGGAGGGCTCGAAGCGCACGGCCACGCGCAGCCAGAGCGTGACGGTGGGCTCGGAGACGTGGAGCGTGGACCTCACCAGTCCCGCCGAGGGCCAGGTGCTGCGCGAGTTGGATGACGCGGACCCCGCCACGCCGGGCTACCAGGTGCGCTTCAAGCTGCGCACCGCCGGGCTTGCGGGCCGCGAGGGCACGCTGGTGTGCGAGAAGGCCTGCGGCATTCCGCCGACGGACTTCGTCGTGGCACCGGGTGGTACCACCGAGGTTCCGGTGACGCTCACCCAGGCCGCCTGCGAGGCCCAGGTGGCTGAGTGCTACGCGGTGGTGAAGTTCGGTGAGCGGCTCGTGACGAGTCCCCGGCGTGCCCTCACCGTGGACACGGTGGCGCCGCGCGTGGAGGTGTCCGGGCCCGTGGCGCCCGTGGCTTCCACCACCTTCAAGGTGGAGGCGGCGGTGGGCTGCTGCGAGGACGGGGCCTCGGCGACGTTGTCCCTCGCGAGCGGGGATGTGCTCACCGCGGACGTGGGGACGGGAGGTGTGTCCTACCCGTCCGTGTCGGTGCTGGAGGCGGGGACGCAGTCGTTCACGCTGAGCGTGACGGACTCCGGCGGCAACATGACGCGTCTGCCCTTCACCGTGGAGGTGGCCAACACCGCGCCCTTGCTGTCGCTGACGGCGGCGGAGTCCGTGAACGAGGATGGAGATGCCAACCCCGCGAACGGCGTGCAACTTCCGGTGCAGGCCACCGTCACCGGTGTCTCCGAAGGGACGCCCGTGGAGTTCTGGCAGTCCGTCAACGGCCGGCTCGGTACGCCGGTGCGCGTGAGCACCCGGAGCGAGGGCGGACGGCTCGTGGCCGACTTCATCGCGGACCTCGCCGAAGGGGAGAACACCCTCCGGGCCTGCGTCCGTAATGTCGCGGGCCTCGAGTCGTGTCTGCTGAAGACGGTGAGGGTGGCGACGGGTCGCAAGGCCTGCCGCATCATGTCCCCGCGCGACCATGCGGTTCGTGGCGAGGGGAACGACCCGCTCTCCGTCCAGGTGGAAGCGGAGTCGGGTCCTGTCACCGTCCGGGCTTTCGAGTCCGGCGTGCCGACTCCGGTGGCGGAGGAGTCGGGGACGATCTCCGGAGGCACCGCCACGGTGTTCCTCTCCTTGGACGATGGAGAGTTCGAGCTCATCGTGCAGTGCCCGGGGGGGGTGAGCCAGGCGGTCGCTGTTCGTCTGGACACCCAGCCCCCGGTGCTCTCGGCCCGGGTGCGCGGAGCTCCGGATGACTCCGGAACCCTGGACGGCAGCACGACGGATACCTCGGTGCTTCCGGGCACGCAGATCATCGTCGAGGCGTGGACCGAGCCTGAGAGCACGGTGAGCGTGACGGGGTGTGCGCTGGCGGCGGGTGTCACCGCGAAGGCGGATGCCTTGGGGATGGCGCTGCTCCGCGAGGTGACGGTGCCTCGCTCCGGCACCTGCGTGTTGACGTTGACGGCCACGGACGTGGCGGGCAACACCGCCACGTTGAAGAAGCCGTTGGTGCTGAACCTGGACCCGGGCGCCCTGGAGTTCGTCTCCCCGGTGGCGGGTTCGACGCTCGGCCGTGACAGCGGCGAGGTGCAGATGGGCGGCGGGCTCGCCATGCCGGTCAAGGTGTCCCTGCCGGGCCGGGCTGGAGTTCTCCGGCTGCAGAGCGGAACGACGGTACTCAGGGAGGTCTCCGTCACCGCGGCCCAGACCGAGTACACGTTCGAGGAGGTCATCCTCTCCGAGGGGATCAACGTGCTGCGAGGTGAGTTGGTGGAGTCCGGTGGTGCCATCACCTGTGTCACGGGCCTCTTCGTCGTGAACACGGCTCCGGTGTCGGTGGTGCTCACGGCTCCTCAATCCGCGTCGGGGTCGGTCATCTACAACGTGGGCCAGGATCTCCAGCTGGACGTGCCCGGCATCCAGCGGCCCTTGAACTACAGCGTGACGACCACCGCCACGCAGTACACGGTGGACATCTGTTCCGACGTCGAGCTGCTGACGGGCGCCATGCCCTGCCGGGACGGAGTGGGCTACACCCTGGTGTCCAATGCGCCCCCGAATACGGCCCTCTTCACCTATCCCGAGGGGCGTTACTCGCTCTACGCCGTCCTCGACGATGGCGCGCTCACCACCTCTGAGCTGGTGGTGATGACGGTGGATGGCCAGCGCCCGCGTGTGGTGTCGGTCCAGCTCGAGCATGACGAGCTGGGGGACCGCATCCTGAATTCGAACGAGCTGCCTTCCGGAGCGCCGGTGGTACAGGTCTCCACGACCGAGCTCGAGAACGGCAGCGTGGTGCAGGTCTTCAATCAGGTGAGCAAGTCCGTGCTGGGCTCGGCCCTCGTCGAGAACGGCCAGGCCCGTGTCGTCCTGGATGCGCTGGAGAGCGCACAGGACGTCACCCTCGAGCTCGCGGTGCGCCTGGTGGAGCAGTCTGGCAACACCAACAACCTGGGAGCGGGCCGGCCGTTGGATCCACGCAATGATGCCGCCTTCTTCAACCTCCGGTTGGATCGCAAGCCTCCGGACATCGGCCTCCTGTCTCCCGTGAAGCTGAGCCTCGGGCCCGCGGATGACGCGGACCCGGCGACGCCTGGTTTCCAGCTCCTCGTCGCGTTCGACACCTCCGCGGACGTGGGACCGGACGGTGTGGCGATCGTCGCCACGCCAGCGCCTGCCTCCAGCGCTCCGCGGACCCGGACGGGCACGACCGTGTCGCAGATGTTCACGGTCGAATCGGGCGTCACGCGGTTCGAGCTCTCCGCCACGGATCTGCTGGGTAACGGCAATGTCGTGACGTTCGAGGTCTCCATGGACCTGGTGCCTCCGACGCTGGCCTTCACGCGACCCGTGGCGGGTAGCACCCATATCGGCTCGCTGATGACGGTGGAGCTTTCGGTGGATGGCGAGGAAGGCCGCGTGGTGGGCATCTACGCATGGCCCACCGCGGGGGCGCGGGAGAAGGTGGGCCAGGCCTCTGTCACACGTGAGGCGGATGGCTCGTTCCTCGCCCGGACCACCGTGACCCTGACGCCGGGCATCTACCAACTCAGCGCGGAGTTGATGGATGCGGCGGGCAACCTCGCCACGGCGACGGTGGACAACGTGACCGTGGATGCCCCGGGGTGCCAGCTGCGCTTCATCGACCCGGCTGGCAGTCCCGTGCGCTTCCTGGCGCGTGACGATCAGAACACAGGTGTGCCCGGCCTGCAGTACACCCTGGTGGGAGAGGCGCCGGACTGCAAGGGGCTCGGCGTGAGCCTCTTCCGCGATGATACGGTCCCCGCCGAGCGCACCACGAGCGTGGACGCCGCGGGCCGCTTCTCCTTCCCGGTGACGCTCGCGGATGGCGAGACGGCGCGCTTCCGCGTGGAGATGACGGACAGCGTGGGCAATACGACGGTGGATCTGCTGGAGGCCTCGGCGGACATCTCTTCGCCCACCCTCTCCGTCACCCTGCCCAGGAAGGACTCCGCTGGGAAGCTCTTCCTGGTGGCCGCCTCCGACAACGTGAACGTCCTCAAGACGGTACCGGGTTATGTGGCGGATCTGTGGGCGGACCAGGAAGGAGGACAGGTGCAGCTCCTCTTCGATGTGACGGGAGCGCAGGGCGGGCAGGTGCGGTTCTTCTACAACGGCTCCGAGGTGAGCCCCCTGGTGACTCCCTCCACGGACACCACGACGATCGATCGCACGGTGACGCTGCCGCACGACTCGTCCGGGACGTTGGAGATCCGCGTGAGCGATGCGTCCGGCAATCAGGTCTCGTACACGGCGCAGGTCACCGTGGACGTGGTTTCCCCCGCGGCCCCCATCGTCCGGCGTACACTCCCGCCCGCTCTCGTGCGGAGCGCCATCGTCGAAGTGCGGTGGGACCCCGTGGGCGATGATGGCCTCTCGCGCGTCGTCCAGGGCTACGACCTGCGCTGGACGACGAACGTCCTGGTGCCCGACGTCATCGCGGACAACGCCCAGTTCCACGACACGAGCAAGGTGAGGCAGGAGACCGGCAAGCTGCTGTCGTCCAGCACGCTCGCCTATGATTTGAAACTGCCGCCGCTGGCGAGCTACTCCATCCAGGTGCGCGCCTGTGACGAAGTGGGCAACTACTCTCCCTTCCAGAAGGAGACGGCGCCCATCGCCAACTTCTGGCGGCGCGCCAGCCTGTCCAACCCCGCGGGCTCCGGTACGGGCAATGGCTTCGCCAAGTACATGGCTTCTGGGGAGGACCTGAACGGGGACGGCAAGGACGACCTCGTGGTGGGAGCCTCGGACATCCAGCCGGGAGCGGTTTTCGTCTACTACGGCTCCGCGGACCCGGCGTCCGCCGTGCGTCAGGAGCTCGTTCCGCCGGATACGCTCACCCAGACGTATGGCGGCGATTTCTCGCTCGGAAACGTGGGGGACGAGGCTGGTGACGTCGTGGCCGATCTGGTGGTGGGCGCGCGGCGGTGGACGGGTGGGGGGTCGCTCGAGCGCGGGCGCGCCTTCCTCTACTTCGGACGCAAGGACCAGCAGTTGGACAAGACCCGTTACCTCGAGTTCCAAGGACCCTCGGGCATCGCGGCCAACTTCGGTGGCAGCACCCGCATCATCGACGACCTCGATGGGGATGGGTTGAAGGAGCTCGTCTTCAGCTCCTATGGCGAGGTGAAGACCTATCTGTTCTTCGGCCGTCCGGTCGCGGAGTGGCGCTCCCTGGGGAAGGACCCGGTCACGGGGAGCTCCTGCACGAGCACCACGGGGGCCTGCGTCATCCCCGCTTCGGCGGCGGATGTGACGTTCGTCGGGGACCCGGGGACGCCTTTCTTTGGCATGTATCGCGGCAACGTCACGTTGGGAGACCTCAACGGGGACGGCGCTCCCGAGATGTGCGTGGCGGCCGCGCGGCAGGACATCAACAAGGTGTGGCTCTACTCCGGGAGCCGGCTGACGAAGGGCGTGACGCTCTCCACGGCGGCGACGGACATCCTCCAGCTCCTCCAGGACCCCCCGGATACGGGCACGAGCCTGAACGGTTTCGGCACCGAAGCGGTGGGCGGGAGGAACCTCATCCGTGGTCCGGGGGTCGACTTCGTGGTGGCCAACCCCTTCAAACAGGCGGTGTACGTCTACCCGGATGGCGGGCCCACGGGCTTCACGACGGCGCGGCTGAGGATCTCCGGTGGCGTACGTTTTGGCAGCGGCCTGCGGGTGGCCGACTTCAATGGCGACGGGTTGCTGGACCTGCTCATCGGACAGAACCAGACGACGAACAACTCGGCCTGGGTCTTCTACAACCAGGGCGGGACGCGCAACGAGTTCGACGCCGCCGTCCTGGGCGGCCTCATGCAGTCCCGCCTGACGTCGAGTACGGCCCTGGGCATCAGCATCGCGTCGGGCGACTTCAACGGCGACGGCCTGCCTGACGTGGCCGCGGGCGACAGCCAAAGCACTCCCGCGACGGTGGAAGTCTGGTATTGAGGAGCCGCCATGGAACGACCCAAGAAGCCATATCGCCGTCCCAAGGTGCGCTCGGTGAAGATCCTGGTTCCCGACCTCTTCACCCCGACCAACTGCGTACCGACCGAGTTCGATCCATGCGATGGCCTCCTCCCGAAATCGTCGGGCGCGTGAATCGCTGAATGGTCCGCCTGCGTCTGGGGGACTGGTGCATCCAGGTCGAGCCCTCACTCCTCGGCCTGGCCGCACCCCGGTGTGATGTGGAGCGCTTCCGGAGCGCATCGGAGGAGCCCCGGGCCCTGTCCGAGCTCCGCCTGGAGCGCGTCCCCACGCTGTCCACCGGGCAGCCCCTCAATCCCCGCTACCCGACGCTCGGCCGCTACCAGGTGGAGGGAGCTCTCATCCGCATCGCCTGTACGCAGAGCGTGCTGGCAGCGGAGCTTGGGTTACGGGCCGCCTTCCTCCTGGCGACGCTCCGACAGGGCGGGGTGCTCCTCCACGCATCCAGCGTGGCCTTCGGTGGGAAGGCGCTCGTGGCCGTGGGGCCGAGTGGCGCGGGCAAGTCCACCTTCGCGCGCCTGGCGCGGCTCGCGGGCGGAGCGCTGCTGTCCGACGAGGTGGTGGCGCTGCTGCCGGATGGGCGGGTGCTCGGAACGCCCTTTCGCTCCGACGCTGACCTGGGGGGCACGGCCCGCGAGGCCCTGCTGGGCGGGCTCTTCTCGTTGGTGCACGCCTCCTCCGAGTCGCTCGAGCCGCTGGCCCCATCCTCCGCGGTGCCGCTGCTGCTCTCCCAGACCTTTCGCGCGCCCGAGGACGGACTCACCCGGGCCGAGCTGCTCCAGCGGGTGGCCGGGCTGGCCTCCCATTTCCCCTCGTATCGCTTCTCCTTCCGCAACGCTCCCGAAGCGGGCGGGTACTTGCGGCGCTGGTGCGAGGACCATGCGGCCCGCTGAGGTCCTCCGGCTGCTGGAGGCTCTTCCCGAGGGCCGCTCCCTCTGGCTCTCGGGGCTGGGCCGCAGCATGGTGCCTCTGCTCTGGCCGGGTGACGGCGTGCGTGTCCTGCGCTGCGGTGAGGACGCGCTGGCGGCGGGGGACATCGCCCTGGTGCTTCGCCAGGATGGACGGCTCTCGGCCCACGTGGTGGCGCGCACCGGCCCGCTGGAGACCCGGGCCTTCCTGGGCGCTTCGGATGAGCTCAAACGGGTGCTCGGCCGTGTCACGGCGGTGAAACGCGGGCGGCTCCAGCTTCCCGTGCCTCGTTCCTCCCGAAGTCTGCTCCTCTCCTCCCACCGTCTGCTCCGGTGGCTGTGGCGTCACGAGCAGGTTCGCGTGGCCTGGCGATCATTCAAGCGAGGGGTGGGCCGAAGCGCGGGGTGAGCCCCCTTGCATCGTCCCGAAGGGTAGGCCAGAAGCGCTGTCCGTGAGCAGCCCCTCTTCCTCCCCGACGACGAACACCGCGCGCCCCCAGGAGGGCCATGCGCGCCTCCAGGCGGACGGGGCCCTGGCCCTCATGACCGCCTTCTGGGGCACCACCTTCCTGGTCGTGAAGGGAGCGCTCGGAGATGGGGACCCGTACTCCTTCCTCGCGCTGCGCTTCACCCTGGGCGCGCTGGCGCTCACGGCCGTGGCCCGGCGCCAGATGCTCGTCCCGCACACGCTGCGCCGCGGGCTGGTGCTGGGCGTCTTCCTCTTCCTCGGCTTCGTGCTGCAGACGGTGGGCCTGGTGTCCACCACGCCCTCGCGCTCGGCCTTCATCACCGGGCTGTACGTGGTGTTCGTCCCGGTGCTGGGGCTGGCGCTCTTCCGGCGGGTGCCTCGCGTCTCCTCGTGGGTGGGCGTGGTGCTGGCGGCGGTGGGCCTGCGCTACCTCACCGGCGCGGAGCTGGACGCGGGGAAGGGCCTGTCCCTGGGCGACTGGCTGACGCTCGGCTGCGCGGCGGCCTACGCCATCCACATGCTCCTCACCGAGCGGTACGCGCCCAAGACGGGCGTGGTGCCGCTGGTGGCGGTGCAGTTGTGGGTGGTGGCCCTGCTGTCCGCGCTCTGCCTGCCCTTCACCCAGGCGCGGGTGGCGTGGACGCCAGCCTTCCTCGGGGCGGTGGCCTACTGCGGGCTGCTCGCCAGCGCGATGGGCATCTGCGTGCAGACGTGGGCCCAGGCGCGTACCACCGCCGTGCGCGTGGCGCTCATCTGCTCCATGGAGCCCGTCTTCACGGGCGTGTACTCGGTGGCGCTCGGCTACGAGAAGCTCGGCGTGCGCGAGTGGGTGGGTGGGGGCCTCATCGTGCTGGGCGTGCTGGTGGCCGAGGTGGGTGGACACCTCTTCGAGCGTCTGCGCGCGGGCAGGCCCGCCGTGCCGGACAGCGTCGGCTAGTCCCAGCGCCCGCTCCCGCGCAGGCCCGACGTCCGAGCCGCCTGAGGGAGCAGAAGACGTGCATGCCCGCCGGGACACGCTATACCCGGCGTTCCCCATGAGCGTCGAGCTGCGAAGGAACGGACTGCACCTGACCGGGACGCCCCTGTCCCTGGATGCCACACGCAAGTCCCCCCTGTCCTTCGTCAGCCACGCGCACTCGGACCACATCGCCCGGCACGAGCGCACCATCGCCACCGCCGCCACGCTGCGCTTCATGGTGCACCGGCTGGGGAAGGTGAGCGCCCCGTTGCCGGTCCCCTACGGCCGTCCCTTCGAGCTGGGCTCGCTCATGTTGGAGCTGTTGCCCGCGGGCCACATCCTCGGCAGTGCCCAGCTGCGCGTCATCCGCGAGGACGGCAAGCGCATCGTCTACACGGGGGACCTCAACCTCGCGCCCTCGCTCACCGCCGAGCCCGTGCAGGTGGCCGAGTGCGACACGCTCGTCATCGAGTCCACCTTCGGGCACCCGCGCTACGTCTTCCCGCCTCGTGACGAGGTGCTGGGCGCGGTGGAGTCCTGGGTGCGCCGTCACCTGGAGCGCGGCGCGGTGCCGGTGCTGCTCGCGTATCCGCTGGGCAAGAGCCAGGAGGCGATGAAGTACCTGTCCAACCGCGGCTTCCCGCTGGTGGCCCACCCCTCCATCTACGAGGTGACGAAGCTCTACGGCGAATTCGGTGTCTCCATCGAGCCGCTGCGCCGCTTCGAGGGCCGTGTCGAGCCGGGCGAGGTGCTCTTCTTCCCTCCGCACCTGGCGCGGGGTGGGGCACTCGCTCCCTTCTGGCCGAGGGCCACCGCCGTGCTCACCGGCTGGGCGCTCGACGGCGGCGGCGCCGCGCGGCGCTACGGCGCGGACGTGGCCTTCCCGCTGTCGGACCATGCCGACTGTCCGTCACTCGTGCGTTACGTGAAGGCCACCGGCGCCCGCGACGTCATCACCCTGCACGGCTTCGCCGAGGAGCTCGCCGAGGTGTTGCGGGGGGAGGGCCTGGATGCGCGCGCGCTCGGTCAGCCCAAGCAGCTCGCGCTCCTCTGAGCCCGATGATTCCACCTGGGCCCGAAAAAGACCGAACGGGGATACGGTGCCGTGCCGTATCCCCGTCCGGTACTACTAGGGGGGGTACTACTAGGGGGAGGCCTTTATACTACAAGCCCGCCCTGGGAGGCTCCATTTTATTACACTGCGTTACTGCATGGCGATGGACGCCGAGGTCAGCACGAAGGCCTGCGTCTGGTCCTGGCCGGAGACGATGACGACGGAGGCGGGCACGGCCGGGTTGATGGTGAAGCTGATGCCCTCGGGGCCGGTGAAGCCGATCTCGTAGTTGCCGGGGACGAGGAACTTGAAGCTGGCCTCGAAGATGCCGTCGCCGTTGGCGTCCGTCAGGGCGATCTCCTCGGCGGCCGGGGCGGAGGCGCCATCCGGGCTGGCCTCGGTGGGCTTGAGCGTGGCCTTGAAGTCGGCGAGCGACAGCACCCGGCCCTCGAACTCGGGGAGGATGACGGCGGCGTCCTTGGCCAGGGTGACATTCACGCTGCCGCTGAAGGTGATGTCCGCGCCCTTGATGACCGGCTTCATCACCCACTTGTCGCCCTGGCCGCGCTCCTTGCCGAAGCTCTGGGACACGTCGAAGTCCACGAGAATCACCTTCTGCTCGCCGGACACCTCGACGTCGCCGTCGAACTTCACCTTCAGGCCGGAGGAGCTGAAGCTGGGCGTCTGCAGGCGGCCCGCGACCTGGGCGCCCTCGGGCAGGCCCTCGTAGTTCTCATCCGTGGCGTAGATGAGGGTGCTGCCATCCTCCTGCTCGACCTCGATGTAGGCGCCGGAGATGACGAAGCGCAGCTCGCTGTACCTGCCAGCGGGGACGACCGCGTCCTTGACGATGTCCTTCGTGTCGTTGGCCAGGGTCACCAGGTTGGTGGTGGTGGCCTCGCTGCTGAGGACGAGCCTGCCACCCTCACCCTGGAGGTAGACCTCCGAGATGGTGACGACGGCCGCCTTGAAGTCGCCCGGGGCGTCGGTGAGCTTGATGGTGACGCTGCTGTCGTTGCCGCCGCAGCCGACGGTGACGAGTCCGAAGGCGATGGCGAACAGGCTGAACGCGAGAAGCTGGAGGCGTTTCATGGAGGGTGCTCCGGGGTTTCGTAGTGAGGCTTCATGAGCCCGATGGCTCATGTGTCCTCCCCGAAGCACTCCCCGTGCCGCGCTCCAACCCCTTGGAATCAGGCCCGCCAGGGCATCAGGGGCCCGGCGGGTGTACCGGATGGGACAGGGGGAGTGTCCCGGACCGTTCACTTCCCCCCGCCCCGGGCGTGGCGACCGCCCGTCACTCCTCGCCGGGCGACTGGACGATGAGCTTCTCCTTGCCGCACACGTCGCAGCGCAGCTGGACGAAGAGGTCCTCCTCGCTCTCCTCGGGCACCTCGCCCTCGGGGACGCCCAGCTCGGCCTTGGCGAGCGCGGGCACCTTGCGGGGGATGTCCTCGGCGCGCAGCGACTGCACGTAGGTCATCTCCCGGTCGTGGCACTCGCGCGTCTCGGGGCCGGTGAGCCAGGAGGGCTCCATGCCCTCGGGCAGCCGGCCGATGAGCTCCATGTGGGAGAGGGCCTCGGCCAGGTAGGCCAGGCGCCGCAGCCGGGCCTCGTCGGGGAGGGCGGCGAACACCTGGAAGCCCTCGAGGAGGGCCTGCCGGTCCTCGCCCGTGGCCAGTTGCGCCAGCTCCATGGCGGCGTCGGCCGACTCGAGCGCCTCTTCCCAGTTGTTCTCCGGGTTGAAGCCGGCCTCGAGCAGCGCGGTGTAGAGCTGGGTGGCGGCGAGCCGGCGGCGCACCTCGTGGGTGAGCTCCACCACCTCGTGGGGCAGCCGCAGCTCCAGCAGGGCGCCGGTGGTGCGCGGGTCCACCGAGCCGGTGAGGTCATCCACCTGGAGCTCCTCGCGCAGGGCGCCCTTGAGCACCTTGGCCGCGGAGAAGCGGAAGGAGGGCACCACGCCCACCTCGCGCAGGTACATGGCGGCGAGGCTGGCGTCCTTGCCCCCCAGGCGCAGGGAGCGCTGGGCGCGCTCCACGGCGCCGGGGTCCGCCGAGGGCTTCTTGTTCTCCAGGCGCGTCTTCACCGCCTCGCGGTAGAGCGTCTCCAGCGAGGAGCCGGGCGGCAGGCGCGGAGGCAGCAGCGGGCGCAGGCCGGGCACGTCGAGCACCCACAGGGGCGGGGCGCCCAGGCGCTTGAGGGCGCGGAAGAAGAGCTGGCCCGGGTTGTCCTGGGGCTTGAAGGGCGGCAGCTCGTTCTCCGCCGGCTGCTGCTCGGGCGAGGACATGGAGAGCACGGCGCCCGGGCCCATCACCTTGTCCCGCTGCTCGCGGGTGAAGGCGGTGATGCCCTGCACCGGGGGCGGCGGGGGCGGGGGCGGCTCGTCGCCGTCCAGGCCGGTGACGCGGTCCATGTCGACCTCGTCGAAGTCCGCCTCCTCCAGGCCCTTGGCGCCCGTGAAGTCGCAGCGCAGCAGCTTGAGCCTCTCGAAGGTGGCGCCCTCCAGGTTGGCGCCTCGGAAGTCGCAGTCCTGGAGCCGGCCGCCGTGGAAGTAGGCGTTGGAGAGGTCCGTATCGCGGAAGTTCACCTTGGACAGGTCGCAGCGCTCCCACTCGCTGCCCACCAGTTCGAGACCCGACAGGTCGGTATTGGCGGAGAAGAGCTGCGAGAAGGTCGCGCCCGTGTGCTCGGTGGGAACCTTGCCGGCCTTGCGCAGGCGGTTCCACTCGGCGCTTCCGTTCTGTAGGAGCTGTTCAATCGTGGGGGCTTTCGGCATGGATCCGAATTTATCGGTGTGGTGAGGTCCGTACGCCAGTCAAATGATCGAGTTCCGAATCGAGGAAGACAGCGCGGGCATGCGGTTGGACAAGTTCCTCCGCAAGAAGCTCGCGAACGTGCCCACCTCGCACCTCTTCAAGATGATTCGCGTGAAGAAGGTGCGGGTGAACGGCAAGCGCGCCCAACCCGAGCAGCCCCTGGCGGCCGGCGACACCATCTCCATCCGGGGGACCGAGGAGCAGCTCCTCGCCCCCGCCAACCCCGAGGAGCGTAAACCCCCTCCACCCCCTCCAGTGGACCCCAGCGAGCTCGTCATCCTCATGGAGGACGACTGGATGATGGCGGTGGACAAGCCGAGTGGGATGGCGGTCCACACCGGCAGTGGCATCACCGGCGGGACGCTGGTGGACTACGTGCGGGCCTACCTGGGGCCCAAGGCGGTGCGCAACGACTTCGCGGCGAGCCCCGCTCACCGGCTGGACAGGGAGACGAGCGGCGTCATCCTGGTCGCCAAGCGCCGGCCGGCGATGGTCCACTTCACGGAACTCTTCACCAACGGACATCCCCGCAAGAGGTATCTGACACTGGTCAAAGGGAAGATGCCGAGGGACTCGGGGGTCATTAACCTCCCGCTCGCCGAGCACCAGCAGACGGCCGAGTCCAAGGCCCGTCGCGGGGTGAACATGCAGGAGGCCGTGACGCGATGGAAGGTCATCAAGCAGTCGGGCGAGGCAGCCCTCCTCTCCTGCGTCATCGAGACCGGACGCACTCATCAGATAAGAAGGCACCTGACCGCCATCGGGCACCCGGTGGCGGGCGACAAGAAGTACGGTGACTTCGCTTTCAATCGGGACGTGCGGGCCCGTTGGGGTCTCAAACGGCTGTTCCTGCACGCCGAGCGCATCGAATTTCCCCACCCGGCTCACGGGGGCAAGGTGGAGGTGGAGGCGAAGCTGCCCCCGGAGTTGAAGGACGTGTTGAAGCGCGCCGCGCTGGAACCCTCATGAGTACGAATCCCAACGAGAAGACCGATCGCTCCCAGTCGAAGCTGGTGCTCGACGGTGTCCCTCCGAAGCGCCGCTGGTGGGTGGGCCTCTTGAAGTTCGCCGGGTGGGCCACGCTGACGGGGGCCACGGCCGTGGCGGTGGTGGCGCTGGGCATCTACTACCACTTCTCGCAGGGGCTGCCGGAGATCCCCAAGGTGGACCAGTACTGGCCGCCCATCGTCACCGAGGTGTACACGGATGACGCGGTGCTGGCCGGCGAGTTCTACCACCACCGGCGCAAGGTGGTGCCCTACGAGCGCATCCCCAAGCGCCTGGTGCAGGCCTTCATCGCCAGCGAGGACTCCAGCTTCTTCGATCACCAGGGCGTGGACGTGCTGGGCACCGCGCGCGCCGCCTTCAAGACGATCAGCAAGAAGCTGGGCCTGGGTGGCAGCGTGCAGGGTGGCTCCACCCTGACGCAGCAGACGGCGAAGGCCGTGCTCATCGCCGCCGAGGGCTACGAGAGCGCCACCGCGAAGAACCTCAAGCGCAAGATTCGCGAGGCCATCCTCGCCCGGCGCCTGGAGGAGGCGCTGACGAAGGAGGAGATCCTCTACCTCTACCTCAACAACGTCTTCCTCGGGCACCACAGCTATGGCGTGCAGAGCGCGGCGGAGAACTACTACCGCAAGGACGTGCGGGACCTGACGCTGGGCGAGATGACGCTCATCGCGGGTCTGCCCCAGGCGCCCAGCCGCTACTCGCCCTTCCTGCGGCCGGAGGCGGCGAAGAAGCGCCGCTCGTACGTGCTGCGCCGCATGTTCGACGAGGGGATGATTTCCAGGGAGGAGCGCGAGGCGGCCGACGCGGAGCCGGTGCGCGTGTACCCGGTGGAGGACGTCTTCCACGAGTTCGCCCCCTTCTTCACCGAGCAGGTGCGCCGCAACGTGGTGGAGCGCTACAGCAACAAGGTGCTGCTCAACGAGGGCCTGAAGATCTTCGCCACCATGGACAGCGAGCGGCAGCGTGGCGCGCAGGAGGCGGTGCTCGAGGGGCTGCTGGCCATCGACAAGCGCCAGGGCTTCCGCGGGCCGGTGCTGCAGCTGGCCACGGAGCAGGAGCGCAAGGCCTTCCTGGAGAAGGCCACCCAGGTCATGGGCGACGAGAAGCTCACGGAGAACAAGCTGTACGTGGGCCTGGTGACGAGCGTGGACGCGGACGGCAAGGGCGCGGAGGTGCGGGTGGGTCCGCACAAGGGCCTGCTGCCGCTGTTGGGCATGCGCTGGGCGCGCAAGGTGAACCCCGAGGGCTACTACCCGGGGCTCATGCTCACCTCCGTGAAGCGCGCGCTGAGCGTGGGCGACGTCATCGTGGTGCGCCACGTGGTGAAGAAGGAGCTCACGGACGACAACGTCCAGTTCGACCGGAAGATGGACAAGGAGATTCCCGAGGACGTGCCGCTCTTCCGGCTGGAGCAGGAGCCGGAGCTGCAGAGCGCGCTCGTGTCCGTGGATCCCCACCGCCAGTACCTGACGGCGATGGTGGGCGGTTACGACTTCGACGCCAACGAGTTCAACCGCGCCTTCCAGGCGTGCCGCCAGCCGGGCAGCTCCTTCAAGCCGCTGGTGTACTCGGCGGCGCTGGAGCAGCTCGGGTGGACGGGCGCCACCATCATCGTGGACTCGCCCATCGTCGAGCACGACCCGGAGAACGGTGTCGCCTGGAAGCCGGACAACTACAGCGACGAGTTCCTGGGGGACGTGCTGCTGCGCACGGCGCTGGTGAACTCGATGAACATCCCCGCGGTGAAGACGTTCGCGGCGGTGGGCGTGAAGAACATGGCCGAGTGGTCCACGCGCCTGGGCCTCACCACGCCGATGAACATGGACTTCTCCGCCGCGCTGGGCTCCTCGTGCGTGTACCCGTACGACCTGGCCAACGTGTACGCCACCTTCAACCGCTACGGCCGCAAGAAGCCCACGTACTTCATCCGCAAGATCGAAGACCGCTTCGGGCGCACGCTGGAGGACCACACGGCGTACGACGACGCGTGGGCGCCGCTGCAGGACCGGGTGGCCGCGGGCTACGCGCGCCTGTTCGAGCCGGGTGAGCAGGTGATGAGCCCCGAGACGGGCTTCATCCTCACCTCCATGCTGCGCGGCGTGGTGCAGGAGGGCACGGGCGCGCCGGCGCAGCGGCTGGGCAAGCCGGCGGCGGGCAAGACGGGTACCACCAACGACTCGTTCGACACGTGGTTCGCCGGCTACACCCGCGACCTGGTGACGGTGACGTGGGTGGGCTACGACAAGAACGAGCACCCGCTGGGCCGCTACGAGACGGGTGGCCGCGCGTCGCTGCCCATCTGGCTCAACTACATGAAGACGGCGCTGGCCGCGCGCCCCCAGGCCGAGTTCTGGCCGCCCCAGTGGCTGAGCGAGAGCCTGGTGCTCAAGCGCGTGGACAAGAAGACGGGGAAGATCGCCTCCTCCGGCACCAAGGATGCCGTCAACATCTGGTTCAAGAAGGGCACGGCGCCCGAAGAGGTGACCCCCGAGAAGGGCTCGGTGGGCACGCAGGAATTCCTCATGGGCGCGCCGTAGCGGCACGCCCCGGGGCGCCGCCGTGTGTCAGAGCAGCCTGCGCATGGCGGCGTCGAAGAGGGCGTTGGGCATCACCTTCATCACGCCCATGAGGCTGGCCGTCTGCCAGGGGAAGGCATACTCGGCCTCTCCTCGAAGGATGGCCTTGCCCATCATCTCCACCGCCTCCTCCGTTTCCAGGAGGAAGGGCATGGCCTTGTTCTGCGCCGTCATCTCGCTCTTCACGAAGCCGGGGTAGATGCAGGTGACGCGCACGCCGGTGGCCTTCAGGTCCACGCGCAGGCTCTCCATGAAGGTGGAGAGGAAGGCCTTGGAGGCGGAGTAGGCCGCCTGACGCTTCAAGCCCCGCCAGGCGGCGAGGCTGGCGATTCCCACGATGTGGCCCCGCTTGCGCTCCACCATCTGGGGCAGCACGGCGCACAGGGTGGCGGCGGCGCCGGTGACGTTCACGTCGATGGTCTTCTTGACCGTGTCCCAGTTGATGCGCTTGCCGGACGACTCCTGGCCGAAGCCGGCGTTGGCGATGATGAGCTCCAACCCGCCACAGGCGGCATCCAGCTCGCGGATGCGGGCGAGGGTGGCGTCCGCGTCGGCGACGTCCAACTCCACGGGCTCGATGTGGGCGCCGGCCGCGCGGGCCTCGTTGGCGAGCGCCTCCAGGTTCTCACGGCGCCGGGCCGCGGCGTACACCTTCACGCCCCGCCGGGCGAACCAGAGCGCCAGCCCACGACCCAGGCCGCTCGAGGCCCCCGTGACCAGCGCCGTCCGATAGTTCATCTCCGCCATGTGTGCTCCCTCCGGATGTCGGTGCCCTTCCTGCCACGGAAGGGCGGGGGAGGGGAGCACAAATGGCGCGGTGCGGCACGCGCCAGGTCTACCGCTGGACGATGCCCTGGACCGACTGGATGGCCTGGGCCTGGGCGGCGGGGGACGCGCCGATATTCGAGGGTTGCGGCACGGTGATGCCCTTCTGCGCCGCGGGCCGCTGCTCGATGGCCGCCAGCCACCGTTGCAGGTTCGGCAGTCCGTCCACGGACACGCCCGCCCACCCATGGATGCGCACCCACGCCCAGTTCGCGATGTCGGCGATGCTGTAGTCGCCCGCCAGGTACTCGCTCTCCCCGAGCCGCGTGTCGAGCACCGTGTAGAGCCGCCGCGTCTCGTTCTGGTAGCGGTCGATCGCCGGTTGGAGCTTCTCCGGGAAGTAACGGAAGAAGACGTTGGCCTGCCCCTGCATGGGCCCCACACCGGCCATCTGGAACATCAGCCACTGCGTCACCAGCGAGCGGCCCTTGCGGTCGGTGGGCATCAGCTTCCCCGTCTTCTCCGCGAGGTAGAGCATGATGGCTCCCGACTCGAACACCGCGAAGTTCCCCTCCTCGCGGTCCACGATGGCCGGGATGCGCCCGTTGGGGTTGATCTTCAAGAACCCGGGCTGCTTCTGTTCGCCCTTGCTGATGTCGATGGGGTGCACCGTGTACGGCAGTCCCATCTCCTCCAGCGTGACGGACACCTTGTATCCATTGGGTGTTGACCACGTGTACAGGTCGATCATCGGCGTTTCCTTTCCGTTGCGCGCTCAGGCTCCGAACAATCCCTGGAGCACCTCGCGGTAATAGTTGGTACTGCCCACGTGCGAGGAATGCCACTTCGCCGACTGGCTCAGCCGGTTGACCACCGCCTCGAACTCGGCCTGGCTCACGTCCCGTAGCGACATGTACAGCCGCGCCGCGCCCTGCAGGTACGCGAAGAGCGGATGCGGATCGGTCCCATCCGGCCTGCGGCGCAGCTGGCGGTAGAGCCGCTCGAACTCGTCGTCCGTCTCGGGCCTGCCAATGGCCGCGCAGTAGTTGGCGGCCGTCGACTCCAGCAGCAGGAGGAAGGGGTGGTACTGCGGCGGCGGCGTCCGCGACAGATCCGGCGGCACCGTCGAGCCCGTCCACAGCTGCGAGATGGGCTTGAGCGTCGTCAGCACCAGGCCCTCGTTGCCCATCACCGGCACTTCCCCGCGCGGCGGCACCACCTTCTTGTTCTCGTCGCGCTGGATGGCCACCCGCAGCAGCTCGGGCTGGTCCACCTTCAGGCCCGCGCGCTGCAACTTCTCCACGGCTTCAGCATCCACGTCTCACCCCTCCACCTGTGAAAGTCGTCCAGGTCTCCACTCGGGCACGCCTCACCGGCCCAGCACGGACCAGTAGGGCCTGTGCGCCTCTCGACTGCGCCGCAGCGCCTCCGCCGCTCCCGGGGAGACCCCCTCCGGGAAGCGATCCTTGATGTCCTCCGCCATCACCTCCACGCAGGCGTGCACCGACCGCGAGAGGCCCTCCAGCGAGTAGCCCCCCTCCAGCAGCATCACCAGCCGTCCCCCGCATGTGCTCTCCGCCAGCGCCTTGAGCTCGGTGCTCATGGCCGCGAAGCCCCGCTCGGTGAGCTCGAGGTCCCCGAGGGGATCCTCGCGGTGCGCGTCGAAGCCCGCGGACACCAGCACCAGGTCCGGCCTGTAGGCCCGCGCCACCGGGAGGAAGAGCTCCTGGAAGAACGCTCCGTAGTCCGCGTCCGTCGCGCCTGGCGGCACGCCACAGTTGAGGGTGTAGCCCGCGCCCGCGCCCTCGCCCACCTCGAAGGGGGCGCCCGTGTCCGGGTAGAAGGGGAACTGGTGCGCCGACATGTAGAGCACGTCCCGCCGCCCCCAGAAGGCCGCCTGCGTGCCGTTGCCGTGGTGCACGTCCCAGTCGAAGATCAGCACCCGCTCTGCGCCCTGGCGGCGCGCGGCCTCCGCGGCGATCGCCGCGTTGTTGAAGAGGCAGAAGCCCATGGATTGATCCGGCTCGGCATGGTGTCCCGGCGGCCGTACCAGCGCGAAGGCGTTGCGCGCCCGCCCCGCCATCACCTCCTCCACCGCCTGCACCGACGCTCCCGCCGCCCGCACCGCCGCCTCGTAGCTGTCCGGTGACGTCACCGTGTCCGGGTCGATGAGCTCGGTACGGCCCCGCAGCCCCCGCAGGTACTCGCGCAGCCTGGGGGTGTGCACGGCGGCGAGCTCCTCCTCGGTGGCCGAGCGGGGGACCCGCCGCTCGGTGCCCGGGATGGGCTCGCGCCCGAGCAGCTCCAGGATGCGGGCCAGTCGCTCCGGCCTCTCCGGGTGCTCCGGCCCCGGGTCGTGCCGGAGGAAGAGAGGATCGGTCAGCAGCAGCGTCTGGGTCATGGCGTGGGTTCCCACCCAACCAGTATGGCGCGAACGAAGCCGCGGCGCCCGCCCTCTCTCTCCCCGAGCGAGGGACGGGAGGCAGGGGCTCCCGGGCGTCACCGCCGGTTTCTTGCCCTTCGAGGGCCAACCTTCCTACAGTCCCCGGGCCTTGCTCCGACGCCTGATGAAGAAACCCGGTCTCCGGGTCGCCCTGTTCGCCTCGTTCACCGCGCCCCTGGTGTTCATCCTCCTGGGCCTCCACCTGTCCCTGTCCTGGCTGGTCTCGAACTATCTCGAGACGCGGCTCATGGAGCATGGCCGAGCCAAAGCCGTGGAGCTCGCCAGCCTCCTGCCGCTGCCGGACGCGGACAAGCAGGCCATGCGCGCCATGGGCTCGCTGGGCGCGGATCAGGACTTCACGTACGTGGCCATCGTTGCCAGCAATGGCTCCATTCTCCTGGAGAGTAGCGGGCAGCCCGAGCGTTTTTCCGCGTTGCTCGGACAGCTCCCCCAGGAGACCGCCTCGTCCTTCGAGCTCCCCAATGGGGACCAGCTCCTGTCCGAGCTGGCGCGAGGGCCCCAGTGTGGAGCCGGGGCGTGCCGGGTCGTGGTGGTGGTGAACTTCGCGCCCCTGCGCGACATCCTGAGTGAGCTCACCCTGCTGCTGGTGACGGCCTTCCTCATCGGTCTGTCGGTGGTGGTGGGCCTCATCTACCTCGTCACGAACAAGTTCATCCTCCGGCCGTTGGATCGCATGATGGCGGTGGCGCGCAAGATGGCGGAGGGGGATCTCACCAGCCGCGTCCCGGTGGATGGCGCGGGCGAGCTGTCCCAGCTGGCCGAGGCGCTCGATGGCATCGGCCAGTCGCTGCGCAAGACGCTCGGGCAGGTGCGCGGCGTGTCCGAGGTGGTCTCCAACGTCATCGAGCAGCTCTCGCGCGCCGGCACCACGGTGTCCTCGGGCGCCTCCACCATCCAGGGGCGCGTGGAGGAGACGTCTTCCTCCATGGAGCAGATGCTGGCCAGCCTGCGTGGCATCGCGGAGAACGTGGAGGTGCTCTACCAGAGCGCCGAGGAGAGCAGCTCCTCCATCATGGAGATGGCGGCCACCAACGACGAGGTGGCCGAGAACGTCCAGGCCATGGCCGCCAGCGTGGAGGAGACCACCAGCGCCATCGAGGAGATGACCTTCTCCATCAAGGAGGTCGCCAAGAACATCGACGAGCTGCGCGACTCCACCGAGGAGACGAGCACCTCCATCGGGCAGATGGACAGCGCCATCGGCCAGGTGGAGGCCAACGCCAACGAGACGGCGCGCCTGTCCGAGCAGGTGTCCGAGGACGCCAAGACGGGCGTGGAGGCCCTGCGCAAGACGATGCAGGGCATGGACCGCATCAAGGAGTCCACCCGCGGCGCCTCGGGCGTCATCGACAGCCTGGGCCGGCGCATCTCGGAGATCGGCAACATCCTCAACGTCATCGACGACGTGGCCGAGCAGACCAACCTGCTGGCGCTCAACGCCGCCATCATCGCCGCGCAGTCGGGCGAGCACGGCAAGGGCTTCGCGGTGGTCGCGGATGAAATCAAGGACCTGGCCGACCGCACGGGCAAGTCCACCAAGGAGATCGCCGACCTCATCAGCCGCGTGCAGGAGGAGAGCCGCAACGCGGTGCAGGTGATGAACCAGGGCGTGCGCAACGTGGAGGAGGGCGTGAACCTGGGCCGCGAGGCCGAGGGGACCCTGCGGAAGATCAACGACAGCGCGCAGAAGTCCACGCAGATGGTGAAGGCCATCGCCCGGGCCACGGTGGAGCAGGCGCGCGGCAGCAAGCAGGTGACACAGGCCATCCACCGCATCTCCGAGACGGTGCAGATGATCTCCAAGGCCTCCAACGAGCAGGCCAAGGGCGGCGAGCAGATCATGAACAGCGCCGAGCGGATGAAGGCCATCACCGCCCACGTGCAGCGCAGCAGCCAGGAGCAGGCGCACGGCAGCAAGCAGATCACCCGCTCCATCGAGAACATCAACGAGATGGTCACCCACCTCAACCGCGCCCAGAAGGAGCAGACCAAGGGCAGCGAGCAGGTGCTCAAGGCGGTGGAGGCCATCAAGGGGGTGTCCGAGCACCAGACGCGCTCGGTGAAGGCGCTGGAAGAGGCCATCGACAGCCTGCAGCGTCAGTCCGAGGTGCTGCGCGCGGAGAGCCGGCGCTTCAAGGTGTAGCGCGCGAGGCTCGCGCCGGGGCAGGCGAGGGGGCTACCCCATGCCCTCGTGCTGGCGTCACCCTGGCGCTCGCGGCCCCTGGTGCCGTTTCGTTCGATGCATAGCGTTGGGCCAGGAGGTCGATATGGAACAAACCGTGAAGCGGCGTGATCCCATCGTGCTCGGCTCGCTCTGGATGATCGGCGTGAGCCTCGTCCTGTTCTTCCTGCCCGCCGTGAATGGTCTGATCGGCGGCGTGGTGGGCGGGTACAAGGTTGGCAACGTGAAGCGGGCGCTCGGGGCCGCGATCCTGCCGGCGATCGTCGTGTGCGTGGGGCTCTGGCTGTTGCTGGCCGTTTTCAACCTGCCCGTCGTGGGCTTCCTCTCGGGAGTGGCGCTCGGCCTGTGGGTGCTCTTCTCCAGCATTGGCGTGCTGGTGGGGGCGGCGGTGGGCGGCGCGATGGCGGGCGCGAGCTCGCACCGGCGGCTGCCGGCCTGAGGTCCGGACCTCCTGGGCCAGGGCGGGGTTGGGCATCGGCGTGGCACTCCCGGGCCGGCGGCGGCCCTGGGCACGGGGGGGGAGCGCCCCGTTCGTGAGTGCACACCGGGCGGGGGTGGGGCCATTTGCCCCGCTTCCCCCGGAGGCAGGCAGACGAGGGGCGGTCCAATCGGGTTGCACCCCGACGCTGGGGGCGCGATAACCCCGAGGCGGTTTTTCTGGAGCCATCCGCTCATGTTCAACATCGGCGCAGGCGAACTGGTTTTCATCCTGGTGGCGGCGCTGCTCGTGCTCGGGCCGCAGCGGCTGCCCGAGTTCGCGCGGGCCATCGGTAAGTTCGTGCGGGATTTCCGCCGGCAGACCGACGAGGTCCGCACCGTGGTGGAGCGCGAGTTCTACAAGATGGATCAGGAGTTCCAGGACGAGCCGCGTCCCAAGGTGCCCGGACCCATCCCGGCGGCGATGCCCCAGGTGGCGCCCGTGGCTCCGCCCGTGACGCCGGCCGCCCTCCCGGAGACCCAGGCCGTCGTGGCCACCCCGGAGTCCGCCGCGCCGGCCATGGCCACGGTGGCCGTGGAGACCGCGTCTTCCCCTTCCGAGCCGCTCGCCGCGGAGGCGGATGCCCTTCCGCGCCTGGAGCCCATCCCGGGCACGGTGGCGCGCAACGCTCCCACGCCCAAGAGCGGTGGATAGCCCCCGAGATTCGCGACAGTGGACAACGAACTTCGAATGAGTCTGGCGGAGCACCTGACGGAGCTCCGCTCCCGCCTGCTCAAGTGTACGGCCGCGGTGTTCGTCCTGGGCGCCGCGTCGATGGTGTTCGCCCGGCCCATCTTCGGCATCCTGGTGAAGCCGGTGCTGGACGCGCTGCCGGCGGACGGGCGCGCGCTCGTCTACACCTCGGGTATCGAGGAAATCAACGTCCTGATGAAGGTGGGCGTCTACTGCGGCATCTTCCTGACGACGCCCGTCATCCTCTGGCAGATCTGGGGTTTCGTGTCGCCGGGGCTCTTCCCGGAGGAGCGCCGCTACGCGGCGCCCTTCGTGTTCATGGGCTCGCTGGCGTTCCTGCTGGGCGCGATGTTCTGTTACTTCGCGGTGCTGCCCTCGATGTTCAAGTTCCTCCTCAACGAGGAGGAGAGCCTGGCGATCTCCCAGCGGCTGGACGTGGGACGGCTGAGGGCGGATGACGCGCTGCGCTTCTTGAGTATTGGCGAGGCGGAGCGGGCGGGGAAGCTGGCCCAGGAGGCGAGCGCGGCGCTGAAGGCGGAGGGCGGAGGGCAGATGCCGGAAGTCACGCGACCGCCAGCGGAGAGCGTGGAGCTGGAGGCGCGGCTGGCGGGGCTGGGGCGGTTGGTGGACGCGGCGGCGGATGGCTTCGGAGGGCCGGCGCGCATCGTGCTGCGCGAGGCGGTGGAGAAGCGGGCGGAGGCGGTGGAGGCGTACGCGAAGGAGGACTACGGGGCGGCGGCGAAGGCCATGGACGAGGCGGCGAGCCTGCTGGCCGGGGTGGCGCCGACGCGGGCCGAGGAGATGGCGGGGCTGTGGCGGCTGGAGAAGGAGCTGGCGCTGGGCAAGGCGCGCTACGTGGCGCATGCGTGGACGAAGCCGATGCTGACGATGAACGAGCAGCTGTCGCTGGTGCTGCTGCTCATCCTGTCGTTCGGGGTCATCTTCGAGCTGCCGCTGGTGATGGCGGTGTTGGGCCTGGTGGGGATCGTGAAGGCGGGCTGGCTGATGAAGTACCAGCGGCACGCGTTCGTGGTGTGCCTCATCCTGGCGGCGGTGCTGACGCCGACGGGCGACGTGGTGAACCTGTCCTTGATGGCCGGCCCCATGCTGCTCTGCTACGAGATGGGCGTGGTGGCGGTGTGGATGATCGAGCGCAGGCGGGCGAAGCAGGAGTCCGAGGCGGGCATCACCCCGACGACGGGCGCCTGAGCCGGCCTTCCAACCGGTGGCGTTGTCTTCCCTCCCTGGAGGGGCGTAGCCTGTGCGGACCTGGGGCAAGAAGAGGGGGGCTGGTGGAACACGTTCTCCACAAGCGTTGGAGGATGCTCGGACGATTGTCCGATTATGTCATTCTCCGAAACCCGAGCGCCGAGGACCTCAGGACTGGTCTGCAGGTGCTTCAGGCATTCATTATCTCGCTTCTGGAGCATTGGCTCTCTTCTGGCTCGGCACGTACCCTCCACTCGAGCTACGGGCGGGTGCGCGCTACTGCATCGAGCTGCCGGATGGCGTCATCCGGGAGGGCACGCTGACTCCGGGTCGCCCCAACGAGCAGGAGAAGATCTGAGACATCGTCCCTGACGAGGTCTGATGCGCAGCAGCAGGACGAGGGGGGAAGAGATGCCGCAGCACAAAGTGCAACCGGGTGAATGTCTCGATGCCATCGCGCTCCGTTATGGCTTCTCGGATTGGAACCACGTCTATAACCATCCGAAGAACGAGGCGTTGCGCAAGAAGCGGCCCAATCCGCACCTGCTCCACCCAGGTGATGTCGTTTTCATCCCCGAGTTGCAGAAGCAAGACCGGCGGTTCGCGACGGGACAGACCCACCAGTTCATCTACAAACGCCCCATGAGGGAGTTGCGGCTCAATCTCCGGGACGAGCAGGGCGAGCCGCTGCGGAACATGCCGTACCTCCTGGAGGTGGATGGGGTTGCGAGCGATGGCACCACGGACGGGGATGGCCACCTCGTCCACAAGGTGCCAGTGAAGGCGGAGAGCGCGAAGCTGGCAGTGGGTGAGCGGGAGTGGACTGTGCGGATCGGCTTTCTCAACCCCGTCAGGGATACGGATGACGAAGGCATCTCTGGCGTCCAGGCCCGGTTGCGGAACCTGGGATTCGACCCCGGCCCTATCGAAGGGAAGTTGAGCCCGCAGCTTCGCGATGCGATCTGCTCCTTCGAGGTCCTCCATGGGCTCGAAGTGACGGGCGAGCCGAGTGGCAAGACTCTCGACAAGTTGCTGGACGTCCATGGTGGGTGAGTCTCTTACTCAAGGAGAAGAGCCGTGACGGATACGAACCAGAAGGCGCCGCCTGTGGCTCCCGCCCCTTCTTCTCAGCCATCGTCTGGTGCCGAGGTCCCACCTGCTGCCACGTCTGCTTCTGTTGGGACCAAAACCGCGGATGTGGCACCCAACACACCCGCCACGGTGAGTGCGGGGGGCTGTGATACCAATCCTTGTTTCATTTGCTGGCTGCGCCAGCGGGTAAAAGACGCCCTGTCCACCCAGGGGGGGGCCTTCAACGAGAAGCCTCTCCATCTCAACTTGGTGGGGTTGCGCCTGGAGAACTCGATTTCGGACGAGTTCGACGACGCGATGATCGTCTTCTTCAAGATGCTCGAAGGGGCGAAGCTCGCGGACTTCGAAAAGACCGTGGAGGAGACGCTACGCAAGGATTTGGAAAAAGTCCTCGCCAAGAACAAGGACAAGGTGAAGTTCATCCCTTGCAGCAAGGGACTCTGGGTAGCTGCGAAGCTTCAGATCAGCACCGAGCCGGGAATGGAGGTGCGGCGTGACAGGCTGCGCAGCGCATTGAGCCAACAGGAAGCAGCCATCGCGAAAAACGGGGCGGGTGCAGACAAATGCAAGGAGGAGCTCAAGGCAATCAACGAGCAACTCCCGCTTGCTGAACAGGAACTGACCAAGGCGAAGGAGGGGAAGGACAAGAAGCTCATTGCGCGCCTCACCCTGAAGGTCGGCGGCCTCAAGGAGAAGCAGACGCGCTTGACAGCGAGAAGTGCGACGCTCGAGGAGAAAGGCAAGGAACTCGAGGCGAAAAGGGTGAAGCTCGAGGCGGAATTCATCGCGGCCGAAAAGCCGAAGAACGACGACCCTGAGCTTTTCGGGATAAACGAGGGGAATGAGGGCTGGTATGAGGAAGAGAAGGCCATCCTTCTGCCTCGTCACTATGCGGATGCCTTCTCGTTTTTCATCCACAAGATATCGTCCGTCAACACCTTCGCCAAAGACACCAGCATGGTGGCGCTCACGACGGGGTATTTGGAGGCGAGCCGAATCTTCTCCATACGGCGCGTCTGCGCGGAGCGGGTGGACACGTTTCAGGGCAAGAATCGGGTGGTAAGGCAGGTGCGGTCCGTAGCTGGCAAGGACCGACTCTTCCATGACGACTCGGTGATTCTCGAGTTGAGGAAGAACGATGCAGGAGTGATGGAGGCCTACCTCAAGGAGAACGAGACCCTCACGAAGCTTGCTCCCGAGGATCAGGTTCTCATCAAGGTTCCGCTTGGAGACAAGGCTATCCAGGTCGTGGGGGGGACCAATCTCCACCGTGCCCACAACGTGGAACTCCAACAGGATGGCACATTGAAGGAGGCCGGTGGTCCCCAATGGCGGGTCGATTCTTGGTCCGATGGGTGTCAGGTCTTTCCAAGGTTCGACGAGTTCAATCTCTTCATCCGTTTATGCGCTATTTCGAAGCGATGGCGCTGCGCGTCTGGAGCCACTCGGGCGGGAGAGAAGGAGTGTGTCGTTCTGGAGGCAAGCGATACGGATGAGAGAGGCGCCGGGGAGCAGGCGCTGGTCGATCGTTTCGGCGAGGACTTCGTCAACAAGGCGGCGGATCTCAACCGGGGAAACTCAAAGGTTCTCAATCGAATCGAGGAACTCGTCAGGCGCAGGCGTGATTTCGAGTGGACGGACAAGGATGAGAGCCGGCTCTCCGAGCTCGAAACCGCCAAGAAAGAGGCAGAGAGCAAGAAAGAGGTGGTCGGCAAGAAGGAGGTCGCGGGGAAGCTCGACAAGGCATCCCTCAAGGAAATGGAGAAGCTGAACGTCAAGAAGGCCAAGGCCTTCACTCAGGCGGAGGCCGACGAGTCCCAGAAGCTCACCGCCGAGCGTGATGCATGGCGCCGTGCTTACATGCGCGACAAGACGAAGCGGCTGCGGGCGGACCACATGCAGGTGTGCGACATGGCGGGCAAGTGCAGGCAGCCATTCTCGTACACGCTCGTGGAATTGACGGTCAGCCAGTGGTCCGACCTTGGAGCGTACTTCGGGCAAGCTCGAAACAAGGCTTGGGACGGCACTCTGGTCATCGGGGGCAAGAAGGTGGAGCCGACGGCCAAGGCAGAGCCGGCGTCTGCACCCGTGCCGAACCCGGCGTCTGAATCCACGAACGCGACTGCTGGAGCGACCCCCTGAATCTTCAGCTCAGCGCATCAGCGAGAGCTTGCCCGGGAGCAGGTCGTGGCAGCCGGGGGCTCCGTCGCCGCTCATGAAGGCTCCTACCCAACGGATGCTCTTCTTCCCCTCGAGTGTGATGGATGGGTAGTACTCAATCCACTCACCGTCGCCGAAGGAGAACAACTGGGAACCCACGAGTTGGAGTTCGTCATCCGGGCGGGAAACGACTGTGACAGGGGCCCCGATGAGGGCTCCCCGAGCAATGGTTTCGAAGTTCTCCAGGGGCGGCTTCGTCTCGTCAGCACCTTTGCGCAGGAGCTCCTGACGAATGCCCTGCTGCATCCAGTCAGCGCTGATGAGCGGCGAGGGGGCAAGGACGTCCTGCACCTCTGTGCTTTCATCGAAGAGGTTACGGGGGAGCTTTTCCGAACGTGAATAGCCGAGCAGCAGGGCCGCGGCGGTGGCCACCTGGGCCGGAGGCCGGGCGGATTTGTGGGTGGACTCCTCGGACAGGAGCCCCCACTCGGAGACGGCGAGATCGTCGTACCTGGTCCACCTGGAACGCGGCGCATTTCCCCGAAAGGTGAGTTGGATGTTCTGGCCGGAAACAGGCTGCGGGAAGACGACCAGGCGTGGCGAGAGGCTGGTTTCGTCCTTGACGAGTAGACAGGTGGGGTCCGGTGCCTGCTCATCCATGTCCACGACATAGCGCAGCGTGTATTGGCCCACCTCGCGACCATCCACGCTCAGCACCATGCGGTCGGGTGCGAGGTTCTGTAGGAAAACCTCCAGGGACTTCGTGTAACCCGGCACCAACCAGAAGCCGGACAGAGTGACGGGACGGGGGAACTCGATCGTGATGGATTCGCCGTAACCCATGCCTGCCGCCCCCTCCACCCAGGCCGTTGCCAGCTTGCCATCGAAGGCGTTGAGCACCGAGTAGCGTCGTGGATCCTTGGCCTTCAGGGTGGAAGAGGCCCAGACCTTCGCTTTCTGGCCCAGGAGTGTGACCGTCTCCTTTCGGGGTTGGAGCTGGGCGGAGGCTCTGTAGGGGTTTATGAGCACCAGGCCCAGCACGGCCAGCATGGCGAGTCGGACGGACGCGGACCCCTGCGGTCGGCACGGGGAACAGGGTAGATCTCGCAGGATGTCGAGCAGGGCGGAACTCATACTTGTGACTATAGACGACCCGTTCCCCAGGACATTCCTCCCGGCCATGCAGCGGAGGGGGCGTAGGGAGTAGGGTGACGTCATCGAGCGGGAGTTCGTCGATGACGGTCATCCAGGTGCTGTTCTGCGTGCTCTTCCCGGCGGTGGCCATCTGGGCCTCGGAGCGATTCCGCGTGGCGCGGTTCCTCGGGCCCGTGACGATCTGCTACGTCGCGGGCGTGCTCGCCGCGAACCTGCCGGGAGTGCGGTTGTCCTCGGACACCTCCATGCGCGTGAGCGAGGCCGCGGTGCCCCTGGCCATCCCCCTGCTGCTGTTCTCCACGGATGTGCGGGAGTGGCCGCGGCTGGCGCGCTCGCTGCTCATCTCCTTCGTGCTGGCGTGTATCGCGTCGGTCTTCTCCGCCGGTCTCGTGGGCTGGTTCTTCCGCGAGAGGACCGACGAGTGGTGGAAGATCGCCGGCATGTTGGTGGGGGTGTACGTGGGCGGCACGGCCAACATGGCCGCTGTCGGGCAGATGCTGGAGGTCCGGAGCGAGACCTTCCTCCTGCTCAACGCGGCGGACCTGGTCGCGGGTGGCACCTACCTCATCTTCCTGCTCACCTTCGCGCAGCGGTTGCTCCTGCGCTTCATGCGGCCCTTCACCGCCGCGCCCCATCACGAGCCCTTCGAGCACCCGGGGGAGCGGCTCGGCGCCTGGACGCGGCACCACCTGAAGGGAATGGGGCTCGGCTTCGCGCTGGCGGCGCTCATCGTGGCGGTGGTGGCCGGCGTGACGATGGCCGTGCTGGGCAAGGTGGCGGCAGGTCCGGCGCTGCTCGGCATCACCACCCTGGGCCTCGTGGCCTCGTTGTCGAGGCGGATCCGCGCGCTGGTGGGGCCCTTCGAGTTGGGGGAGTACATCCTGCTCGTCTTCTGCGTGGCCATGGGCTCGCTGGCCGATGCGAGGCTGCTGATTGGGGGCAGCGTGATGCTGGCCTTCTTCGTGGCGCTGGTGATGGGGCTCGCCATCCTCCTCCACGTCGCGCTCTCGGTGCTCCTGCGCATCGACGCGGACAGTACGCTCATCTGCTCGACCGCGACCATCTACGGGCCCGCGCAGGTTGGCCCGGTGGCGGCGGCGTTGAAGAACCGCAGCCTCGTGGGGCCGGGCCTCACGCTCGGGCTCGCGGGCATCGCCCTGGGCAACTACCTCGGGCTCGCCACGGCCTGGGGGCTGCGCTGGCTCGCGGGGGGCTGAGTGGCCGAGGTGTCACGGGCGTGGTACGGAGGGAGGCGATGGTGAATCCCCGCCGCCGCCTGGCGATGAACGTGCTCTACCTCGGTGCGCTGCTGCGCCGCTTCCGCACGACGGTCCTCATGGCGGTGCTGCTCTTCGGTTGCATGCCGCTGCTGTACCACTGGCGCCATGTCCAGCCGGACGGGCACCCGGTGAGCCTGGGCAAGGCGCTGCGTCACGTCTACTTCCTGCTCTACGGGGAGCCGTCGCTCGACGTGGATGACGGCCTGTTGATGTTGCTCGACATGGTCATCCCTCCGGTGGGCATCGCGGTGCTGGTCGACGGCGTCGTGCGGTTCGCCTACCTCTTCTTCGCCAGACACAGGCAGGACAAGGAGTGGTTCGAGGTGATCGCCGAGACGTTGAAGGGCCACGTGGTGGTGTGCGGCGCGGGGCGGGTGGGGTACCGGGTGGTGACGCAGCTGCGCATGCTCGGCAAGGACGTGGTGGTGGTGGAGAAGCGCGAGGAGGCGGCCTTCGTCTCGGTGCTGCGCGACGAGCAGGTGCCGTTGCTCATCGACGACATCCGCAGCCCGCAGTGTCTGCCGCGCACCAACGTGAAGAAGGCGGCGGCCATCGTCTGCGCCACGGACGATGACCTGGCCAACCTGAACATCGCGCTGGACGCGCGCAGGATGAACCCGGACATCCGCGTGGTCATCCGGCTCTTCGACGACGACCTGGTGGCCAAGGTGCGCGACACCTTCAAGGCCGAGGCGCTGAGCAGCTCGTCGCTGGCGGCGCCCGCCATGGCGCTGGCCGCGTTGGATCCGCGCATCGTCCACTCGTTCCGCATCGGCACGCACCTGATGGTGGTGTCCGTCTTCGAGGCACGCGAGGGGCTGCCGGGGATGACCATCTCCGAGGTGAGGGATCGCTTCGGAGGGCTGACGCTGTCCATGCGCCGGATGGGGAGCCGCGACGAGTGGCTGCACCCCTCCGGAGAGACGCGCATCCAGGTGGGGGACGCGTTGACCCTCCAGGCCGAGTACAAGGACTACCGGCAGCTCCGGGCCTACACGATGGAGCCGGATGCGCCCGTCTACTCCCAGCGCATCGACATCGCGTCATGAGGACCGCGGCCCCGCTCAGGCGCCGCGTGCCAGGGCCCTGCCCGTGGACGCGCGAGCCACCTCCAGGACATCGGCGAGCACGCCCGCCGCGGTGACGGCGCCTCCCGCGCCCGCGCCCTGCACGAGCAGGGGCCACTCCGTGTGCCGCTCGGTGGTGAAGGCCACGAAGGACTCCGAGCCTCGGAGCCTCGCCGCCGGGTGGTCCTGGGGCACGGCGATGGGGCCGACCTTCAGCACCGGATGTTGTCCCTCCTTCGCGGGGGGCTCGACACGCGCCAGGTAGCGCAGCACGCGGCGCTCGGCGCGCAGACCCTCGATGCGTGCGGCGAACGTCTTGTCCCACGCCTCCAGCGAGGCCAGGAAGCGCTCCACGTCGTCCTCCGCGAGCAGCTGCTTCGGGACGAAGGGCTCCACCTCGACGTCCTCCTGCGACACCACGAGCCCCAGCTCCCGCGCGAGGATGAGCGCCTTGCGCGCGACATCCAGCCCCAGCAGGTCATCGCGCGGGTGGGGCTCGGTGTAGCCGCGCTCGCGCGCGAGGCGGACGGCCCTCGACAGGGGCAGGCCCTGCGTGAGCTGGTCACACAGGAAGCCCAGCGTCCCGGACAGGCAGCCCTCGATGAGGCGCACCTTGTCTCCCGTGCGTACCAGGTCCGCGAGCGTGCGGATGACGGGGAGGCTCGCGCCGACGGTGGTCTCGTAGTGCCAGGCCCGCTGGTTCGCCCGGGCCGTGCTGAAGAGCTGCTCCCTCGACTCCCAGGGCAGCGCCAGCGGCTTCTTGTTCGCCGTGACGACGTGGATGCCCCGCTTGAAGGCCTCCGCGTACAGGAAGCCCATTCCATCCGCCGCGGTGCAGTCCACGAGCACCGGCGTGGGCAGCCGGCGCATCCGATCGAGCACCTCCAGCAGGTCTCCGGGCCCCGAGCCGCTCCGCTGCGTCTGGTCCAGCCGCTCGCGCCACTGGTTCAGCGGCACGCCTCGCGTGTCGAAGAGCAGGTGCCGGGTGTCGACGATGCCCGTCACGCGGAGCCGTGCCCCGTGCTCGCGCGCCAGCACGGACTGCTGGGAGCGGAGCTGCTCCAGCAGGTTGCCGCCGACGGTGCCCCGCCCCAGCAGGAGCAGGTTCACCTCCGTGAGGGGCTCCACCGACGGCGCGCGTGAGCCCCCTCCGCCTCCCGGGGGCAGGGCGAGCGCGCGTCGCAGCAGCGCGTCCAGCCGTCCCCACTCGATGAGGAAGCCGTCATGCCCGTGGATGCTGGAGATCTCCGCGTACTCCGCGTGCCGTCCCTGGCCGCGCAGCCGCTCCACGAGCTTCTTCATGTGCTCGGGGTAGAAGAGCTGGTCGTTGTCGATGCCCACGGCCAGGGTGCTCGCCCGGATGCGCGAGACGCCCCACTCCCCGTCCGGCTCACCCTCGGGCGCGCGCGAGAGATCGTGGTGGTCCATGGCTCCCAGCAGCGCGAGGTACGACCGCGCGTCGAAGCGCGCCCGCAGCTTCTGACCCTGGTACTCGAGGTAGCTCTGGATGGGGTAGAGCGCGCGCGAGGACCAGCTCGGGTTCTTCCCGTGGACCGCGTCCAGGCCCGGCTCCGCCCGGTAGGTGAGCATGGCGAGCTGCCGCGCCAGCTCCAGGCCCCGCGCGGGCGCCTCCGGGAACTCCGGATCCAGCAGCAGCGCCTGCCTCGCCACGTGGTTCCATCCCACCACCCACGTGCTCGCCTCCGCGGCGGCGGCGATGGGGGCGATGCGCTCGAAGCGCTCGGGATCCAGCACCGCCAGGCACAGGACGATCATCCCTCCCAGCGAGCCGCCCGCGAGGAGTGACACCCGCTCGATGCCCAGGGCGTCCAGCGCCTGCAGGATGGCTCGCGCCTGATCCCACGGCGTGAGGGTGGCCGGCAGTTGGTGCTCGTTGAGCCGCAGGTCCCCCTTGGGCAGGGGCGCGGGGGGCACGAACCGGCTGTCGTCCACCCGCAGCGGGAAGCCCTCGTCCGCCGGGCCCGAGCTCCCGTAACAGGAGCCCAGGTTGTTGAAGCACAGAAGTCGCACCTTCTCCGGGTCGAACACCTTGCCCGGGCCGATGACCGGCTCCCACCAGCCGCCCGGGCCTCCCGCGCGCATGTCTCCGGTGAGCGCGTGGACCAGCAGCACCGTGGGCACCGAGGCGTCCGGACTCGCCGGTCCGTTCGGGCGGGGCGTCTCCGCGAGTGCGCGCAGTTGCTCCTTCGTCCGGCGCACGACTCGCAAGGCGTTCTCGCGCACCGTCTCCTCGGGAATGATGTGCGCCCGCGCGCGCAGCCACGGCAGATCCTGCTCGGGTCCCCACCACCAGCCTCTCGCGACGTGGGATGTGACCCGGGCTCCTGCTTCGAGTGGCAGGTCGGGAAGCGGGAGATCGAAGACGCCTGGCGGTGGGGTCATGGTGGGGTCCTGCTGGGGATGCGTTTGGGAGACAGGGGGGAGGGCGGGGACGGATACCCTCACCCCGTCCCTCTCCCGGAGGGAGAGGGGAAGTGGGGACTCAGGCCGCCGAGAGCGCCTGGTCCAGGTCCGCGATGATGTCGTCGATGTGCTCGATGCCCACCGACAGCCGCACCAGACCGTCCGTCACGCCCGTGCTCAGGCGCTCCTCGCTCGTCAGCTGCTGGTGCGTCGTGCTCGCCGGGTGGATGATGAGCGAGCGCGTGTCCCCGATGTTCGCCAGCAGGCTCCACAGCTTCACGCCGTCGATGAGCCGCCGTCCCGAGTCCACGCCACCGCGCACCCCGAACGTCACCAGGCCGCCCGCTCCGTTGCGCAGGTACTTCTTCGTGTTCGCGTAGGACGGATCCTCCTCCAGGCCCGGGTAGCGCACCCACTCCACCTTCGGGTGCTTCTTCAGCCACTTCGCCACCGCCAGCGCGTTCTCCGAGTGCCGCTGCACGCGCAGCTTCAGCGTCTCCAGTCCCAGGATGAAGGCGTGCGCGTTGAACGGGCTCAGCGACGGGCCCAGGTCACGCAGGCCCTCCAGCCGCGCCTTGCCGATGTACGCCGCCGGGCCGAGCGCCTCGTGGAGGATGAGCCCGTGGTAGCCCGGGTTGGGCTCGGTGAACTCGGGGAAGCGGCCGTTGTTCCAGGGGAAGGTGCCACCGTCCACGATGACGCCGCCAATCGACGTGCCGTGGCCGCCGATGTACTTCGTCGCGCTGTGCACCACGATGTTCGCCCCGTGGCGCAGCGGGTTGAAGAGCGCGGGCGACAGCGCCGTGTTGTCCACGATGAGCGGGATGCCCGCCTCGCGGGCGATCTCCCCCAGCTTCTCGAAGTCCGGCACGTCCAGGCGCGGGTTGCCGATGGCCTCGATGTAGAGCGCCTTCGTCTTCGGCCCGATGGCCGCGCGCACCGAGTCCGGGTCGTTCGCGTCCACGAAGCGCGCCTGGATGCCCAGCCGCGGCAGCGTCACCTTGAAGAGGTTGTACGTCCCTCCGTAGAGGCTCGTGCCCGTGACGAACTCGTCTCCCGCCTTGAGGATGTTGAGCAGCGCGAGCGTCTCCGCCGCCTGCCCCGACGCCACCGCCAGCGCCCCCACTCCGCCCTCGAGCGCCGCGATGCGCTTCTCGAAGACGTCCGTCGTGGGGTTCATGATGCGCGTGTAGATGTTGCCCGGCTCCTTGAGCGCGAACAGGTCCGCCGCGTGCTGCGCGTTGCGGAAGCGGTAGCTCGTCGTCTGGTAGATGGGCACGGCGCGCGAGCCGGTGGTGGGCTCGGGCTCGTAGCCGGCGTGCAGGGCCAGCGTCTCGAAGTTCTTCGACTGCGACGGGGGGTTGCTCATGGGGTGCTCCTCGGGTGGGCTGGAGTCTCCACGAGGGCACCGGGGGGCTTGATGCGACAGAGCCCACCGACCCTCGCGGGTGGGGTGGGCTCCGCTCTTTCGCCACGGGTCGACGGACGTCTGTCAACCGGCGGCGGGCGGGAGCCCACCACTCGGCATCCGCATTCGACGATGGGCGAAGGGCGCGAAGGTCATTGCGAGGAGCAACATGGCCTCTCTCCGCCATGGTGTCAAGGTATCCGTTATACAGGATGTCCGTTATGACGGATGGGTCACGCGGGAACATGCCGCTCGGCATGTGGGCAACCGAGCGAGCGTGGGGCGCCTCCAACCGAACAGGTCGGGCGGCCGGGTCTGGCCGGGGATTGGACTCACCCTGAATCAGGGTGTCACTATGAGAGGGTGAGCCCCCCTGCTTCGCCCGTCCCTCCTCCGGGGACCACCACCGCATCGGGCCGCTTCCTCGCGGTCAAACCCCTCTGGCTGGTGCCTCCTCGGGTCGTCTTGCAGCGCCGTGCCTCGCGTACGTTGCTGATGCATGCGCTGAGGGCCACTTCGCGTGTGTTGTTGTTGTTCGCCATGGACGTCGCGGCCTTCCTCATGGCCCGCGCGGCCCTGGGTGTCGTGCAGACCAGCCACAAGCTGGAGCCCCTCGACGCGGCCACCCGGTGGGCCGTGCCGCCGCTCGGCTCGGCCGGTGGATGGCAGATGGGCGCCGCCGTCGTGGTGGGCCTGCTCATCGCGGGGGCCTATCACTCGGGAGACGACTGGCGCTCGCCGCGGCGCATCTTCAGTGGCGTCCTGCTCGCCGTGGGCCTCGTGCTCTGGCGAGACCTGTGGCTGCGTGGCATCGCCCCCGTGGTGGTGCACTACTTCACGGCGGTGGTGGGCCTGGGCGCCTCCGTCATGCTGACCCGCTTCCTGTTGGATCGGATCATCGCCCGGCTGATCCGCATGCCCGCCTTCCACTCTCCCGCGGAGCGGGTGATGTTGGTGGGGGATCCGGACGATCCCTCCTGCCAGCGGGTGCGCGAGCGCCTGGAGCACTTCGGCGTCCTGGAGGTGGTGGGGTGGGTCTCTCCCCACGTGCCCGTCCTCCCCCTCGAGACGCCCCAGGGTCGGAGCGAGGCCGTGCTCGGCTCCGTGGACGACCTCTGGAACGTGCTGCAGCACAACGCCGTGGACACCGTGGTGATGTGCAGCCTGGTGGACGACGAGCAGCTCAAGCTGCTGCTGGAGGCGGTGGTGTCCGCGGGCGTCCGGCTGCTGGCCGTGTCCCGCTATGACCGGCTCGGCTGGGTGCGCCCCTCGCCCATCTCCTACCGCTCGCTGTCCTTCATGGAGCTGACGGTGCCCTCGCTGCGCGCGCAGCAGCTGTGGGTCAAGCGGGGCATGGATCTGCTGTGCGCGGGGCTGGGGTTGTTGCTCATCTCCCCGCTGCTGACGCTCATCGCGATCGCCATCAAGCTGGACTCGCGCGGCCCCGTCTTCTTCGCCCAGGAGCGGGTGGGGCAGGGTGGCCGTACCTTCCGCATGCTCAAGTTCCGCACCATGCGGGTGGGGGCGGACGCGGAGAAGGCGAAGCTGGCCCACCTCAACACCAGCGGCGACGCGCGCCTGTTCAAGATTCCCAATGATCCCCGCGTCACCCGCGTGGGCGCCCTCCTGCGCAAGTGGAGCCTGGACGAGCTGCCCCAGCTCTTCAACGTGATGCGCGGGGAGATGTCGCTGGTGGGGCCGAGGCCCTTCTTCGAGTCGGACCTGGCCAACTACCACGAGCACCACTTCGGCCGGCTGGGGGCCCTTCCGGGCATCACCGGCCTGTGGCAGGTCAGTGGCCGCAGCTCCATCACCGACTTCGAGGAGGTGGTCCGGCTCGACTGCGAGTACATCCACCGCTGGTCGCTCTGGCTGGACCTGGAGATCCTCCTCAAGACGTTGCCGGCCGTGCTGCGGCGCACCGGCGCCTACTGAGCGACGGCCACGTCCAGGGCGAGCTCGATCATCTCGTCGAACGAGGTCTGTCGGGCCTCGGGGCTGAGCGCCTCGTGGGTGCGCAGGTGGTCGGAGACGGTGAGCAGCGCGAGCGCGCGGGCGCCGAACTCGGCCGCGACGCCGTACAGGCCGGCCACCTCCATCTCCACGGCGAGCATGCCCATGCGCTCGTGGACCTCGTAGGTCTGGTGGGGAGGGCCGTAGAAGAGATCCGAGGTGAAGACGGAGCCGGTGCGCACCGGCTTCCCGCGGCGCTCGGCGGCCTCCACCGCCAGCCGGGCCAGGGAGAAGTCCGCCACGGCGGGGAAGTCGAAGCCCTGCAGGCGCATGCGATTCACGTTGGAGTCGGTACCGGCGGCGAGCGCGACGATGACGTCGCGCAGCTTCACGTCCGGGCGCAGGGCGCCGCAGCTGCCCACGCGGATGAGGACGCGGGCGCCGTACTGCTGGATGAGCTCGGTGGCGTAGATGGAGATGGAGGGAATCCCCATTCCATGGCCCATGACGGAGATCTTCCGGCCGCGGTTGGTGCCCGTGAAGCCGAGCATGTTGCGGACCGAGGTGACCTCGCGCGCGTCCTGGAGGAAGCGCTGGGCGATGTAGCGGGCACGCAGCGGGTCGCCGGGCATGAGGACCACGTCGGCGAAGTCTCCCGGTGCGGCGGAGATGTGGGGGGTAGGCATGGCGGGGCAGCATAGCCCCTCCGGAGTCCCGCGAGGGAGCCAGAGGTTCAGGCACCCCGGCGGAAGGCGTGGCCCTCGCCCCAGCCGTTGACGGGCCAGAAGCGGATGCCCTCGGGCGACGTGCCCAGGATGGCATCCACCACCGGTTGGGCGAAGACATAGGTGGACGAGGACTCGGCCAGGCGGAACAGCAGCCGCCGCTCTGGAGGCACCTCGTCAATGGCCTTCATGTCCAGTACCAGGTGCCGGATGCCCAGGATGTATCGGGAATCGTCCTCGTCCTCCGTGATGTCCGAGGCGGCCCTGTCCACGCAGGCGATGAAGTTCCAGACGTTGAGGATGAAGTAGGGGTACTCGCGCGTGGGGGTTTCCACCACGGCGGGTACCAGTTGCACGTCTGGCAGCTGCAACGCCTCGATGACCTGGGCCACCTTCCGGGTAAGGACGGGAAGAGGCAGTGAGAGGTGGTCGGCCATGATGGGGCTGCGGGGTTCGGGGCGGCCCAGCCGCAAGCGCACGGGAGTCGATTCCGGCTCCACGAATCGCTTCGTATGCAGCGAATGACGAGCGGGGCCATTGTCGACGAAGGCGAGAAGAGGATGCGAGTCGTTGGAGGCGCGGCCGTGGACGTAATAGGTGTGATTCACTTTCCGAGCTCCAGGGGCATGTCGTGAGGCGGTAGCTCCTTGTTCGTCTGCGCATGTCGCAGCCCATGACGTCGCTGGTGTGGGCAGTAGGGGTTCTTGTTCTGCTCGTCCGCCTCCTTCTTGGCGCGCAGAGACTTCACCCCGCCGCAACCAGCACCTCCCGGCCCGTAGTCCTCGCCATCCCACGTCAGCGTCCAGCGGAACGCGCTCACTTCTCGCAAGATGTCCCGGCTCAGCCTGTCGAGCAGCGCGCGCACCCTGCCGGGATTCATGCAGAATTCCCCGGAACGGACTCTCTCTTCCAGCTCTCGCAGCTTGCACTTGACGCCGTCGGGATACGAGAGGCTCGGCTCGTCGGCATGGCCCGCCTTGTGGCTGCCCCGGTGCACAGGAACGCCCAGCTGGCACGCCAGTTCCATGTCGTGCGGCAGCATGACGCCGTTGTTCGCGTGGTTGATGTTGTAGGAGAACCACGAGCACACCTCCGGCCAGAACTCATCGTCCATGGCCTCGCCGCAGATGAGGTGGTGGGCGGCCAGGGAGAAGACGCCGGTGTACCAGGGGTGCTGCTCTCGCGAGGTGTCCCGGAGGATGTTTCGAGCCAGCGCGATGCTCGAGTCCACGGAGGTGCCTCCACCCTCCATTCCCGGATGCGTCTGCTTGTCCTCGCCGCAGTGTGGGCACGGGTCCGGTGGCGGCTTCCATCGAGGCAGCTCGGGCGCGGAGCCTCCCGTCTCGAAGCGGACGCGGTGTCCGCGGATGACGACGGGCATGACGCTCCTCCTTCCGCAGGACGTGGCTCGACGTGCTCCGGCTTGTCCATTGTAGCCGTCAGGCGCGCACTCCGAGCGCATTCGGACCCGGGGTTGTGGGCAGGCTGACAATGCCAGCGTGGTGGTGCCCACAACGCGAAGGGCCCGGAACCCTCGCGGTTCCGAGCCCTTGACCCACGTCCGGAGCGCCCTTCTCCCGGGGCCTACTGGCCCATGTACGGGTAGGGGACGCGGGTGGGCGGGACGAAGTTCTCCTTGATGGTGCGCGGAGACGTCCAGCGCACCAGGTTCAGCATGGAGCCCGCCTTGTCATTGGTGCCCGAGGCGCGCGAGCCACCGAAGGGCTGCTGACCCACCACGGCGCCGGTGGGCTTGTCGTTGATGTAGAAGTTGCCCGCCGTGTGCCGCAGCTCGCTCATCATCATGCTGATGGCCTTGCGGTCGCGCGCGAACACGGCGCCCGTCAGCGCGTAGGTGGCGCACGCGTCGCACTCGCGCAGCGTCTCCTCGAACTTCGCGTCCGGGTAGACGTACAGGCCCACCACCGGTGCGAAGATCTCCTCCTGCATGATGCGGTGGCGCGGGTTGGTGAGCTGCACCAGCGTGGGCTTGATGAACCAGCCCTCGCTCCGGTCCGCCTCACCGCCGGCGAGGATGGTGGCCTCGGCGCCGCTGTTCTTCGCCAGCTCGAGGTACGAGGACGTCCGCTTGAAGGACTTCTCGTCGATGACCGCGCCCATGAAGTTGCGGAAGTCGGTGATGTCGCCCATGCGCAGCTCGGCGATCATCTCCTGCAGCCGCGGCTTGAGCTTCGGCCACATCGACTCGGGGACGTAGATGCGCGAGGCCGCCGAGCACTTCTGGCCCTGGTACTCGTAGCCGCCGCGGACGATGGCCGTGGCGAGCGCGTCCAGGTCATCCGCCGCCGAGGGGTGCGCGAAGATGAAGTCCTTGCCGCCCGTCTCGCCCACCAGCCGGGGGTACTGCTTGTAGCGGGCGATGTTCTCGCCCACCGTGCGCCACATGCTCTGGAAGGTGGGCGTGGAGCCGGTGAAGTGGATGCCGCCCAGGTGCGGGCTGGCCATCACCGGGTTGCCCACCGTGGGGCCATCGCCGGGCAGCATGTTGATGACGCCGTCGGGCAGGCCCGCCTCGCGCAGCAGCTCCATCACGTACCAGTTGCTGTAGGCCGCCGTATTCGAGGGCTTGAAGAGCACCACGTTGCCCATGAGGGCCGGAGTCACGGCCAGGTTCATCGCGATGGCCGTGAAGTTGAACGGGGCCACCGCGAACACGAATCCGTCCAGCGGACGGTAGTCCATCATGTTCCACGTCTGCGCCGGGCTCACCGGCTGCTGGCTCAGCAGCTCCTGTGCGAAGTGGACGTTGTAGCGCAGGAAGTCGATCGCCTCGCACGCCGCGTCGATCTCCGCCTGATGCGCCGTCTTCGACTGGCCCAGCATGGTGGCCGCGTTGAGGATGGGGCGGTACCTCGTGGCCAGCAGCTCCGCGGCGCGCAGGAAGATGGCCGCGCGCTCCGCGAAGGGCATCCGCGCCCACTCGTCCTTCACGGACAGGGCGTTCTGGATGGCCTGCTCCACGTGGCTGGCGTCCGCCTCGTGCAGCGTGGCCAGCACGTGCGAGTGCTTGTGCGGCATCCGCACCGTGTCCGTCTTGCTGGACTTGATGCGCTTGCCGCCGATGAGGATGGGAATCTCGATCTGCTCGGAGGCCATGCGCTTGAGGGTGGCCTGGAGTTCGGCGCGCTCGGGGGTACCGGGCGCGTGCGAGAGGATGGGCTCGTTCTGCGGCATTGGGACGCGGACGTTGGCGTTGATCACGCGGAGCACCTCGGTGGGAATGCGAAAGGGCGGCGGAGCATAGCCCTTCGTTCCGGTGGTTGAATCTTCGAGGTATGTAAAACCCACACCGCCGAACATCACATCCATCACCCAGACTGAGGGTTTCACATGGCTGACGAACGATCGCTTCCCCGCTTCCAGCCCCGACGGCAGCTCGGGCGCACGGGGTTCCTCGCCACCCAGGTGGGGATTGGGGACCTGGCGGACCGCTCGGTGCCTTTGGAGCGGTGCGTCGCCACGCTGCACCGCGCCATGGACGCGGGACTCAACGTCATCGACACCGCCCCCGGGTACGAGGACGGCTACAGCGAGCAGATCGTCGGCGAGGCCCTGCGCGGCCGGCGCGAGGGCATGTTCGTCATCGACAAGGTGGACTTCCTGGAGCAGCCGGTGACCCCGCAGGTGGAGGAGAGCCTGCGCCGGCTCCAGCTGGAGGCGGTGGACCTCTTTGTCTTCCACAACCTCTCCCAGCTGGCCACGTGGGAGCGGCTCGCCGCGCCGGGCGGAGGCCTGGAGGAAATGGAGCGCTGTGTGCGGCAGGGCAAGGCCCGCTTCCGGGGCATCTCCAGCCACCACCCGGACGTGCTGCGCGCCGCGCTCGAGTCCGGCCGCTGCGATGTGGTGATGTTCCCCGTGGGGCCCTTCGTCCACCCACGCTACGTGGAGGAGATCCTCCCGCTGGCGAAGGCCAGGGGCGTGGGCACGGTGTGCTTCAAGACCTTCGGGGCCGGCAAGCTGCTCGGGGACACCGAGGGCTATGGACGGCCGCTCCAGGTGCGCCCGCGTGGCAAGGTCAGCTCGGGCGGAGCCGACACGGCGGCGCCTTCGTTGCCGCACCTCGGCGTGGAGGAGTGCGTGCACTACACGCTCACGTTGGATCCGGACGTGGCGCTGCTGGGGATGAGCTTTCCCAACGAACAGGACGCCGCGCTGCACGCCGCCGCGGCCTTCCGGCCTCTCACGACCGAGCAGATGGTGGATGTTCGCCGACGCGCGGTCCAGGCCATGGAGGGCAAGGGCTCCGTGTGGTGGAACCCCTAGGCGGAAGACCCTCACCCCGGCCCTCTCCCAGAGGGAGAGGGAGTTGCTAGCCCTGGCCCACGGCGCGCGGCCTTGGCTGGAGCATCTGGTGCAGCCTCGAGATGAGGACCGCCGGCTGCACCGGCTTGATGAGGTAGGCGTCGCCTGCCTCGGGGATACCCGGGCGGGGGGCGTGGCCGCTGATGAAGAGGAAGGGGATCTTCTCGAGCGAGGGCTCGGCCCGTACCTGGCGGCACAGCTCGTACCCGTCCATGCCTTCCATGTTCACGTCCGACACGATGATGTCGGGCGGATTTCCTCGGGCCAGCTCGAGCGCGGATGCTCCATCCTCGGCGATCGCACAATCGAAATCCGGGGACAGCAGGAGACGCAGCGTCTGGCGCATGGACCACGAGTCATCCACGATCAGGACTCTGGGTTTCACAGCGGTCTCCACGTCAAGGGGCCTGCTCCCGGGTTGGCTTCACCGGGTGTGTCCGCTGTCCTGTTTCCCTCAGCGAACCTGTTCAGTTTCGCTCGATTTGCCTGGATAAGGAAGGGGGTTGGACCTGTTTTCCGCACTCCTACCTTAGGGGTGGATCGGCGCGGTCCGGTCCTTTGGGAGGAGTCCATGTCGGTGGTGTCCTTGGACAGCAAGAGTTTCGGACCGGCGCTGGCGAGACCCGGCATCCTGCTCATCCACTGGGGAGCGCGGTGGTGCGCACCCTCGCGCACCTTTGGTCCTGGTTTCGAGCGGGTGGCCCGGCGGCATCTGGACGTCACCTTCGCGAAGGTGGAGGTGGACGCACAGCCCGAGTTGGTGGAGGTGCTCGGAGTGCAGGCGCTGCCCGCGTTCATGGTGTTCCGAGACGGCTTCCTGCTGCTCAACCACGTCGGTGCGCTGTTGGAGCCGATGCTGGAGGACATCATCCGGCAGGCGCGTGCGCTGGACATGGACGACGTCCGGCGCAGGGTGGCGGAGTACCGGTCCAGCGAGGTACGGGTCCGGGTGGGTCCGCACGCAGGATGAGCGTCGTCTAGAGTGCGCGGCGCCCATGCACTCCGCGCACTCCCCAGCTCCGAGCTCCGTTTCGGATGATTCTCCTGTCGTGTCCCGCCCGCTCGGGGTGCGCCTGCTGTGGATGGGGGTGGGCTTCGTCGTGCTGGACGTGTACCTGAACGTCCCCAACTTCGTGCGGCTCTCTCCCGTGGCGTGGCTGGGGCTCTACGCCGCCTTCTTCCCGCTGGCCCATGGAGTGGGGCGATTGACCGGGGCGGGAGGACTGGGCGCGTTGGGGCTCGCTCCGCACCGGGGTTGGGCTCGCAACCTGTGGCTGGGCTTCGTCTTCTGCTCGGCCGCGTGGGCGCTCAAGTACGCCATCCTGTGGGCCCTGGGGGCCTTCCACGTCGAGGGCGCGCGTCCCGCCGGTGAGCTCGCGGAGCTGGTGTTCCAGGCCGCGGTGGCGATGTTCCTCTCGTCCGCCACGGATGACGTGCTCGTGCGCGGGTTCCTCTTCCGTCACCTCTCGGGCGTCCTGTCCGCTGGCGCGCTCGTCGCGCTCACCACGTTCGTCTACGTCCTCAACCACGTCTGGTACATGCAGCTGACGCTGGAGTCCTCGCTGTACCTGGGGCTCCTGGGGCTGATGTTCTCGCTGGCGTTGGTGCGGACCGGCTCGCTCTGGCTGAGCATCGGCCTGCACTGGGGCGGCAACGTCGTCTACCGGTTGTATGACGGCTTCGACGCACGGGGCGGAGTGCTGCGCCGGGTGATGCTCCCCGAGGCTCCGTGGCAGGAGGGCGTGAAGCTCGCGATGACGGCGCTGTCACTCGCCGCGCTGTTCCTCCTCTTCCGCTTCACGGAGAAGTCCGAGCGCGAGGGCCCGCTGTCCGCGCGCGGCTGACGCCGGAGTGGGCGCCTGCCGCGCGGGGAGCGTGCATCACCGCCGGCCGGGCCTGCCCGAGGGGTCTTCTCGCTGCTCGTTCGCCGGAGCCTCGCGCTTGTAGACGTCCTCGTTGATGTCGTGGTTGCGGACGGGGTCCTTGTCCTTCTGCTCTTCCCACTCCTCGCCCTTCTCCACGCGAGCCTCCCAGGCCGTGTCCTGCGAGGGGCCGGGGTTCACATCGGCGCGAGCGCGCTCGTTGATGTCCTGGGCTACCCGTGCCGCCGCCTGGTCGATGGAGTCCTCCATCGCGCCCGCGTTGCGCGGCTGGAAGTTCTGCCCGCGTTGATCCGGGACGTACTGATCATCGCCGACGTTCGTCATATCGGGGGCGTCCCGGCCCTTGTCCGTGGGTTCCTTCGTCCTGCCCGTGGGAATCTTGGGGGTGTCGGCCATGGGTGTCTCCGTCGTCTGCGTGCCTGATGCTGCTCGACTCAACTTCGGCACGGTGGCGCACCGGACAACCTCTCCGGCGCGCCGGGGCCCGGTTGCCCGCCCGGTCGAGAGGGGACTACTGCCCGGCGCTTCCACTTCCGCCGATGCCCTGCTCGGCATCGGGCCGGGCCACCTCCGCGACGAGCGTGTCCAGCACGGAGGAGAACTCGGCGGTGGGCGCCGCGACGCTGCACGCCGCGCCTCCATGCACCAGGCCCACCACCTGGAGCTGGCGATCCACCACGGGCGCGCCGGAGTCACCCTTCTCTCCATGCAGGCTGGTGAAGAGCGCCTGGGGCACGCCCGGCAGCGAGGGACAGCGCCCCAGCTTGCGCAGCTCCACCGCTTGCGGCTCGCTCGGACGGTCATTGCGTCCGGCGAAGAGGAGCTCCTGTCCCGGCAGGGGCAGGGTGGTGGCCACGGCCAGCGGGTGTACCGGCGCCGCCTCGTCGAAGCGGATGACGGCCACGTCCCGCCTGGGGTCCACGAGCTTCACCACCCCGCTGAGCATGTGCCCGTTGCGCAGCACCACGGGTTGACGCTCGCCGGGGGCCACGTCGATGCAGTGCGCGGCGGTGAGGGCATGACGTCCATCCGCGACGACGACGCCCGCGCAGTGGCCGGGGAAGAGCGTCACCGTGGCGTCCTTCAGGGCGCGGAAGTCCGCCCCGGCGCGGAAGTCCGCGGGCGGCTCCTCCTGCTTCTTCGAGGCGCCGCAGGCCGCCAGCGCCGTCACGGCCAGGACTCCGGCCAGCCTCGAGAGCTTCATCGCACGCATCCCCGTCCTCCCGCGGCGCAGTCGGTGCCCCGCTGGGACTGACGATGTGCATGCCCGGACAGAGGCTATTCCCGCAGGACCGCCCACCAGGCGTGCGACCGCGAGACGAAGCGGGTGCTCGCGGGCTAGGGTGCGCGCCCCATGTCTCCGGGAGCCCCGTCATGAATGCCCTCGCCGAGCTCGTGCTCGTGCTCGTCGTGCTGGGGGCGGCCGTGAAGTTGTTGCTCCTCAATTTCTGGCGCGCCGTCCTCTTCCTCTTCCCCGCGAGCGTCCGCGTCCGGCCCGAGGCCCCCGCCGAGCGGATGGAGCTACCCGAGGAGCTCGCTCCCCTGGCGGGCCAGCTCCGCGCCCTGGGCTTCGTTCCCCTGGGCCGCCACGTGGAGAAGCCCCGCTTCCATCGGGGCACCCGCTCCTACGATTTCGCACACCCCGGCGCGCGCACCTTCGCCACCCTTCATTTCGCGTCCGGGGGCCGTCCCCGCCTCTATCTCCTCACCCCGCTCGCTCCCGAGGGGTTCGTGCTCACCGCTGGTTACAAGCGGCCGGGTTTCGACCTCCCCGGTCGTTATCGCTCAGGGAGTTTTCCGGAGGCTTCTCCCGAGCGCCTGCTCCAGGCCCACCAGGAGCGTCTCGAGGGCCTTGTTCCCACGGAACACTTCACCTGGGATGCGCGGTTACAAGCGGGGCAGGCATGGTACCGGGGGGCTGGTCAAAGGGAGATTCGACGACAGAACCTCCAAGGATTGTTGTGGACCTTCGTGGCCCTTGCCATCGTCGCCGGTCTCTTCCTGGGAGGCGGGCGCTCGGCTTGATGCACCTTGGGCGTGCGCCGCGCCCTCGTTGAGAGTAGGAAGAATACATTTTTTCAGCCAGTCTGGAGCCCGTCCCGCGATGAAGAGCGTGTCCAAGAGCGAAGAGATCTACTTCCTGTCCGGTAAGCGTACGCCGTTCGGTACGTATGGCGGCTCGTTGAAGGACCTGAGCGCCACCGATCTGGCCGTGGAGTCGGCGCGGGCGGCGCTCACGCAGGCGAAGGTGTCCCCCGAGTCCATCCAGCACGTCATCTACGGCAACGTGGTGCAGACGAGCTCGGACGCCATCTACCTGCCGAGGCACGTGGGCCTGCGCACGGGCGTACCGGTGCCGGTGCCGGCGCTGGGCGTCAACCGGCTGTGTGGCTCGGGCTTCCAGGCCTTCGTCACCGCCGCGGAGATGATGCTCACCGAGCAGGCGGACTGCGTGCTCGCCGGTGGCACCGAGTCCATGAGCCAGGCGCCCCACGTCATCCGGGGCGCGCGCTGGGGCATTCCGCTGGGCAAGGGTGGCATGGAGGACATGCTCTGGAGCGCCCTCACGGACAGCTACACGGGCCTGCCCATGGCGCTCACCGCCGAGCAGCTCGCGGTGGACTACGACATCTCGCAGGACGCGGTGGACGAGTACGCGGTGCTCTCGCAGAAGCGCTTCGCCGCCGCCCAGGAGTCCGGCCGCTTGGAGCAGGAGCTGTCGCCCGTCACGCTGAAGACGAAGAAGGGCGAGACGCAGTTCGCCCGGGACGAGCACAACCGGCCGGACACCACGGTGGAGGGGCTCAAGAAGCTGCCCAAGGTCTTCAAGAAGGACGGCGTGGTGCACGCGGGCGCGGCCAGCGGCATCTGCGACGGCGCGGGCTCCATGGTGATGGCCACCCGGAGCTTCGTGGAGAAGCACGGCCTGAAGCCCATCGCCCGGCTGGTCAACTGGGGCATCTCCGGGTGCGATCCGAAGGTGATGGGGATCGGCCCGGCGCCGGCCATCCGCCGGCTGCTCGAGCGCGCCCAGTGCAAGCTGAGCGACGTGGAGCTCTTCGAGGTGAACGAGGCCTTCGCGCCGCAGTACCTCGCGGTGGAGAAGGACCTGGGGCTGCCCCGCGAGCAGACGAACGTGAATGGTGGCGCCATCGCGGTGGGCCACCCGCTGGGGGCCTCGGGCGCGCGCATCACCATGTCGCTCGCCTACGAGCTCAAGCGCCGGGGCGCCCGCTACGGCATCGGCTCCGCCTGCATCGGTGGTGGCCAGGGCATCGCGCTCCTCATCGAGGCGCTCTGAACCTTTCGCTCTCCCGACGAATGAACGGAACCCATGACGATGAGTAACGAGCTGGACGCGAAGGCGGCCCGGGAGCGGGCCAAGGCAATCGCCGAGCAGCGGCGTGCCGAGCGCCGCAACCGTAAGCGCAAGTGCGTGGTGTGTGGCGTGGAGGAGAGTGACAAGACGCCCCTGGGGCCCCACCCGGAGGGCATCGGGCCTTCGTGCAAGGACGAGGTCACCTGCCAGGCCCGCCACGCCGCGGCCTCCCGCTGAGCCTCGGGCCCTCGGGGCGGCCGGGGACGTCCCGAGCCGCCCGCCCTCCCTGGGGGGTAGGATGGGGATGTCACGTGGAGGGCAGTGGAAGGGCTGGAATCTCGGGCCCTTTTCTTGAAGGCCGTCAAGACTCGCGGTAAACCTGCGGAATCTCTTCGGCTACACGAGGGTCGGAATGGGCGTCATCAGCTTCACGGGAGTCAAGGTGTTCTCCACCACGCTCGCGCGCGACCGCGAGAACATGGGTGAGAACATCACGAAGTGGCTCAAGGAGAACCCGAACCTGGACGTGGTGGACAAGATCGTCACGCAGTCCTCCGACAAGGAGTTCCACTGCCTGACCATCACCCTGTTCTACCGCCACAAGTCCTGAGCCGGACATCCCGGCAGGTGACGGCAGCCAAGGGCGCTCTCCCCAACGACGGGGATGGGCGCCCTTCGCCATTTGAGTCGCCTGGAAGTGGACGAAACGGTTGCGAAGCGGGCCCCGTTCCCCCACCTTTGGACGACTCTCATATGTCCCGAGTGGAGGAGGTTTGATGCGACCGATGCGGAGCAGCTATGGCGGCGGCGGATTCGGCTTTCCGAGCGTGCAATCCACGGCGGCCAGGCTGGCGATCGGCCTCGTGGTGGGCTCGTTCGTGGCCCTGGCTGCGCGGACGGTGGGCTCGCTGCTGGTGCTCTCTCCCCAGGCGGTCTTCCCGGGGCTGATGCTGTGGCAGCCCTTCACCTACGGCTTCGTCGAGCTCAACCCGCTCGGCATCATCTTCGGCGCCTTCGCCCTCTACTCCATTGGCGGTGGCCTGGAGATGAGCTGGGGCTCGCGCCGGCTGCTGTGGGTGGTGTGGGGCGGCACGGTGCTCGCGGGCTTCCTCACGGTGGTGCTGTCCCTCTTCTTCCCGCTGCTGCGCTCCTACCCGTACGCGGGCGGCTGGGTGATGGGCACCATCGCCTGGGTGGCCTATGGCCTGTCCATCGGGCGAGGGCAGACGAACTTCTGGGGCATCCCCATCACCGGTCACGTCTTCGCCGCCATCGGTGTTGGCTTCGTCGTTCTCAACGGGCTCTCCGCCGGGTGGGCCAGCCAGATGCCCGAGCTGCTCGCGCTCGGCATCACCTTCATCGCCGTGCGCGGTGGCAGCCCCCGGCAGCTGTGGCTCCGTTTCCAGCACTGGCGGCTGCAGCGGCAGGTGCGTGGGCGCTCGCGTCACCTGCGTGTCATCTCCCGTGAGCGGCCGGATGACAGGTATCTGAATTAGTTCTCCCCCTGGACTCGGGGTGCGTTCCGGGGGCGACATACCCTCACCCCGTCCCTCTCCCGGAGGGAGAGGGGTGGGGGCTCAGTTGGGGTGCTCGCTCTCTCCGTATTGCTTCAGCTTCCGGTAGAGCGTGGCGATGCCGATGGCGAGCTGCTCCGCCGTGCGCGCCCGGTTGCCTCCGTTCCTCGCCAACACCGCCAGGATGTACTCGCGCTCCATCTCCTCCAGCGTCCGCGGGGAGTCTCCTGGCAGCAGGCTCGGCGGTGCCGCGCGCACCTCCTCCGGCAGGTCATCCTTCTCCACCCGCGTGCCCTCGCACAGCGCCACCGCTCGCTCGATGGCGTTGCCCAGCTCGCGCACGTTGCCCGGCCACCCGTAGCGCAGGAGCTGGTCCGCCGCTTCCGGCGACAGTCCCATCACCCGGCGCCCCAGTCGTTCCGTCGCCTCCGCGAGCAGCATCCGCGCCAACGGCAGGATGTCGTCGCGCCGTTCCCGCAGCGGCGGTATCCGCAGTTCGATGACCCGCAGGCGGTAGTAGAGATCCTGCCGGAAGCGGCCCGCCACCACCTCCGCCGCCAGGTTGCGGTTGGTGGCCGCCACCACCCGCACGTCCACCTTGCGGCTCTGGTTCTCCCCCACGCGCCGCACCTCCTTCTCCTGCAGCGCGCGCAGGAGCTTCGCCTGCATCGCCGGGGGCACCTCGCCCACCTCGTCCAGGAAGAGCGTTCCTCCGTGCGCCGCCTCGAAGAAGCCCGCCCGGTCGTGCGTGGCCCCCGTGAAGGCCCCCTTCGCGTGGCCGAACAGCTCGCTCTCCAGCAGGCTCTCCGTCACCGCGGCGCAGTTCACCGCCACGAAGGCCTTGTGCGCCCGGCTCGACTCCTCGTGGATGAGCTGGGCGATCCGCTCCTTGCCCACGCCACTCTCTCCGGTGATGAGCACCGTGGAGTCCACCTTCGCCGCCCGCCTCGACAGGTTCAGCACCTGCTGCATGGCCTCGGTGCGCGCCACCATGCCCGCCGGATCCTCCCGCACGCCCGACACCCGCGCCAGCGTCTGGCGCTTCGCCCTCAGCTTGCGCTCGGCCTGCTTCAACGCTTCCGTTACCTGCGCCAGCGCCCCCTCCATGCACTGCGTCTCGTAGAAGCGCAGCGCCTCGCGGCACTCGGTGCTCCACTCCTCCTCCGGCTTGCCGATGATCTGACACACCGCGTCCCCCCTCCCCACGCAGCGCGTCTCGAGGCAGTACACGGACTTGCCGTTGCAGTAGCTCATGTAGCCACTGGCGAAGCCCGTCAGCGCCCAGCACACCGGCTCTTCCGCCTTGCCCAGGTGCAGCAGGTGCTGCTCCGCCTCGTACGAGTCGTGCCACAGCGCCTCCGCGAAGGGCTCCGGGCCGTCCTCCTTCCCGCGCTCCACCCGCTCCAGCACCACCTGCCCCTGCAGCGTGTGCAGCCGCCCTCCCGCACGGCGCCACTGCGCCTCGTCCTCCCAGGGGAAGGCGTTCTTCATCGTCTCCGCTGTCCTCCAGCCATGCGCGAAGCCCAGCCGGGTGAGCATGCCCCTGGCCGCCGTCATCCCCACCGTGGAGATGAGCTCCTTGCGCAGCAGTCCCAACACCACTGGATCCAACAGCAGCACCCGCTGGCCCGCGAAGTGGATGAGCCCTCCGTTCGGTTCGAAGGACAGCAGCTCTCTCAGGTCCAGCTCCAGCCTTGGCGCCATGGTGACTCCCTCTCACGATGATGGCTCTATCTATCGTTTTGAGAGTTCCGGCGCGAGCCAGAGTCGCTGGGGCAAGTGATTCCAATGGTTTGGAGGGTTGACTTCCCTGGCCTGGGGGTTGCTATGAAGTCCCCGCGTGACGCTGTTCCGCAGTTCCCCAATGGAGAGAACCACCATGAAGCTGTCCCTGAAGCCCGCCATCGCCGCCCTCGTGCTCGCCGCCCCCTCGTTCGCGTTCGCCGCCGAGTTCGAGATCGACGCCGCCCACTCGGCCGCGCAGTTTTCCGTGAAGCACATGATGGTGTCGAACGTGCGTGGCGCGTTCTCGAAGGTGACCGGCAAGGCCAACATCGACGAGAAGGACATCACCAGGTCCACCGTGGAGGCGACCATCGACGCCACCACCATCAACACCAACGAGCCCAAGCGCGACGAGCACCTGCGCAGCGCTGACTTCTTCGACACCGCGAAGTACCCCACCATCACCTTCAAGTCGACGAAGGTGGAGAAGGCCGGCGCGAACCTGAAGGTGACCGGCAACCTCACCATGCACGGCGTGACCAAGCCGGTGGTGCTGGACGTGGAGGGCTTCACCACGGAGGCGAAGGATCCCTGGGGCAACATCAAGCGCGGCGGCACGGCCACCACGAAGATCAACCGCAAGGACTTCGGCCTGGGCTGGAACAGCGTGCTCGAGACCGGCGGCGTGGCGGTGGGTGAGGAGGTTGCCATCACCCTCGACCTCGAGCTGAACAAGAAGCAGGCGGCCCCGGCCAAGGCCGCGAAGGACTCGAAGTAATCGCCTGAGCGGGACAGGGCGTTTGCCCGGAGGGGCCTCGGAGACGAGGCCCCTCTTTCATTTGCGGGCACCCTCCGCGGGCACCGCCAGCGCGTGGGGCCGCGCCAGCGGTGGGGCGAGGGCGGGCTCAGCCCTCGGCGACGGCCTGCACGCTCGCGCGGTAGATGAAGATGCGCGAGGTGTTGGTGCGCGTGTCCGCGGGGATGACGAAGAAGCCCTCGCCGGTCCCCTTGTAGTCGTTGGAGAAGCCGGCCACCTGGCGTCCGTCCGTGAAGGTGACGCGCACCTTCTGCCCCTCCGGCTGCGGAGGACGGCTGCCGGTGGCGAGCATGAAGAAGACGGCCTTCACGCGCTGGATGGGGATGCGCTCGGGGGCGAAGCCGGTCTGCTGCTCGAGCGGGATGGCCTCGTCGAGCAGGTCCACGTCCCGGATGGCGCCGCGCTTCACCTGGCCCTCCACCGTGTGGATGATGACCCGGTGCTCACCCTCGATGAAGGCGTTGACGGGGGGGAGGGGGACTCCGGCGGACGCGGTGGACTGCACGGCCGAAAGGCCGCTGAGCGTCGCGCGAGGAGGCGGAGCCCCGGGCACCATCACGGCACCCATCGCGATGGTGGGGGCGGTCGACATGGGCGCCTTCGGGGTCACCGCGGGGGCCGGAGGCGTCACGGGCGCCGCGCTTCGCGCCACGGGGGCGGGTGCCACGGGCGCCGGAGGCGGAACCATGACAGGGGGCACCGCCGCGGGAGGCGGCTCCACGATGTCCTCCGAGAGGTCGATCTCCGGCATCTCGGGCTCGGCCTCCATGACGGGGAGGTCGGCCTCGGGCTCGGCTTCCATGATGGGAAGGTCGGGCTCGGGTGCTGGCGGCGGGGCGAAGGCGGAAGCCGGCTCGGGGTTGAACTGCTCCTGGGTGGGCTCGGCGAGCGGATCATGTCCCCACGCCGACTCCTGCTGCTGGCCGGACCAGTCCGACGGTGCATGTGCATCGGCCGCCGGCTCACCGGAGGACCAGGTGTCACTCGTGCCGAACAGGGAGGCGTCACGCTCGGCGCTCATGGGCTCGGCCTCGTAGGCCGCCGCGTTCCAGTCCGTCTGCGTACCGTTGGCCTGCTGCGCCTCCCAGCTCGTCGCGTCCGTGGCGGGCTCGCTCCAGGCCGTCTCCGCGGGGGCATTGGACCAGGCCGCTCCATGATCCATGGGGGCCGTCTCGGCGAGTGGCTGCGAGTCCGTGCCGGCGGCGTTCCATTCGGGCTGCACTTCCTCGACGGGCGCGTCCCAGCTGGCCTGCGGATCGGTGGCCTGTGCGGCGTTCCAGTCCTGCGTGGCGCCTCCCGTGGCCCACTCGGGCTGGGGCTCGGTGCCCTCCGTCTGCTCGGCGGCGGTCATCCACGGCTGCTGCTCGGCGGGGGCACCCCACTCGGACTGGGCCTCCAGGACGGGCTGCTCCTCGACAGGAGTGGCCCACTCGGGCTGCGCCTCGGTCGCGGGCTGCTCGGCGGGAGCACCCCACTCGGGCTGGGCTTCCAGGACGGGCTGCTCCTCGGAGGGGGCTCCCCAATCACTCTGGGGCTCGGCGGGAGCGCCCCACTCGGGCTGAGCTTCCAGGACGGGCTGCTCCTCGACAGGAGTGGCCCACTCGGGCTGCGCCTCGGTCGCGGGCTGCTCTTCGGGAGCACCCCACTCGGGCTGGGCCTCCAGGACGGGCTGCTCCTCGACAGGAGTGGCCCACTCGGGCTGCGCCTCGGTCGCGGGCTGCTCGGCGGGAGCACCCCACTCGGGCTGGGCCTCCAGGACGGGCTGCTCCTCGGAGGGGGCTCCCCAATCACTCTGGGGCTCGGCGGGAGCGCCCCACTCGGGCTGAGCTTCCAGGACGGGCTGCTCCTCGACAGGAGTGGCCCACTCGGGCTGCGCCTCGATGACAGGCTGGGGCTCTTCGGGAGCACCCCACTCGGGCTGAGCCTCCAGGACGGGCTGCTCCTCGACAGGAGTGGCCCACTCGGGCTGCGCCTCGGTCGCGGGTTGCTCCTCGACAGGAGTGGCCCACTCGGGCTGCGCCTCCATGACCGGCTGCTCCTCGGCGGCGGCCCACTCGGGCTGCGCCTCGGTGGAGGACTCGGCGGGAGCACCCCACTCGGGCTGGGCCTCGGTCGCGGGTTGCTCCTCGGCGGCGGCCCACTCGGGCTGCGCCTCAGCGGAGGGCTCCGCAGGAGCACCCCATTCGGGCTGGGCCTCCAGGACGGGCTGCTCCTCGACAGGAGTGGCCCACTCGGGTTGTGCCTCGGCGGAAGGCTCGGCGGGAGCACCCCACTCGGGCTGGGCCTCGGTCGCGGGTTGCTCCTCGGCAGGAGTGGCCCACTCGGGCTGCGCCTCAGCGGAGGGCTCCGCAGGAGAACCCCATTCGGGCTGGGCCTCCAGGACGGGCTGCTCCTCGACAGGAGTGGCCCACTCGGGCTGCGCCTCGGTGGCGGGCTGCTCCGCGGTCGTCCACTCGGCTTGCACTTCGATGACGGGCTGGGGCTCGGCGGGAGCGCCCCACTCGGGCTGGGCCTCCAGGACGGGCTGCTCCTCGACAGGAGTGGCCCACTCGGGCTGCTCCTCGGTGGCGGGCTGCTCCGCAGTCGTCCACTCGGCCTGGGCTTCGATGACGGGCTGGGGCTCTTCGGGAGCACCCCATTCGGGCTGGGCCTCCAGGACGGGCTGCTCCTCCATGGGTGCGGCCCAATCCGCCTGTGCCTCGGTGGTGGGCTGCTCCGTGGTCGTCCACTCGGCCTGGGCTTCGATGACAGGCTGGGGCTCGGCGGGATCACCCCACTCGGGCTGCGCCTCCACGGGCGCGGCCCATTCGGGCTGGGCCTCCATGACCGGCTGCTCCTCGGCGGCAGCCCACTCGGGCTGCTCCTCGGCGGCGGCCCACTCGGGCTGCGCCTCGGCGGCGGGCTGCGCCTCGGCGGCGGCGGCCCACTCGGGCTGAGCCTCGATGGTGGTGGGCCCGGTTGAATACGCCCACTCCTGCTGGACTTCCGCGGGCTGGGCCTCGAGGACGGGCTGTTCCTCCATGGGTTCGGCCCACTCGGGCTGCGCCTCGATGGACGGCATGCCGACGTCATCAGTCAGCGGGCTGCCATACGCCGTGGTGCTCTCGACTTCGGCCCCGACCATCTCCGTCGCGGACTGCTCGCCTTCCGGCTGGTGACCCCAGGTCGCGCTGGCCTCCGTGAACTGCGGAGTGCTCATGAACTCCGCGGCGCTCTCCATCTGGAGGCTCTCCCCGGTGCTCGCGTCCCCGCTTTCGCTCCAGCTCACGTCGGCGCCCGTCGTCTCGAGCGGGATGGGCTCGTCCGACACGGACGTGCCGGTCTGGTCCGCGTGCCCCAGGAAATCGGAGGCGCTGGCGAGCGGCACGGGCTCGCCCGCGTTGCCCCACTCCTCGGGCCGAGTGGTCTCGGGGTCGAACGAGTCGGCGACCTCGATGGTGTTCGCGCGCAGATCGGGCGCGACCTGCATCGGGTTCAGCTCCAGCGTGGGCACGTGGTCCGCGAACGGCACGCCCGAATCGGGAGCCGACGGCTCGATCTCGGCACTGAGATCGACCGCGTCCAGGGTGGGCTGCTCCGCTCCGGCGGGGCTCGCCTCGAACGGCTCCATGTCCTGGGGCGTCGTTTCCCACGGCGCCTCCGTGGCCGGGACCGCGTTCGGCTCGGGCGGGGTCCGGAGATCGTTCACGTCCAGGGTGGAGACCGGCTCCGCGGCGGGCTGCTGCACCGGGTACGCGGGCAACGCGTACGACGCGGTGATCTCCATCGGGTTCTCTTCGTCGAGCAGGGCGATGTCCGGTTGCGCGGCCTCCGGCTCCGCATCCACCGCGAGCGGCGCGGCGGCCCACTCGTCCGCGACAGGGGCCGCGGGCTCCTCGGCGAGCATGGGCTCGGCCTGGAGCGGCACATCGGCCTCGGGCTCGAGCAGCTCGATGTCGGAGGGGCTGATCTCGATGGTCCGCTGTGGCGTCAGCGGCGGCTCGGCGACGGGCGGCGCGGAGGCGGGAGCGGGAGTCCCCAGGTCGGAGTTGAGCGAGGAGAAGTCGTCCTCGTCCAGCTCGATGGGCCCCGCGGACTCCGAGGACTGGGGCTCGTGCACCGACGGCTGCGTCTCGAGCGTGGCCGCCGAAGGCGCGGTGACGTCGTTCCAGTCGCTCATGTCGACCGACTCGGGAACGCTCTCGGGGAGGGGGGTGATCTCGCTGACGGGCGAGACGTCGGTGTCGCTCACCTCGAAGACGTCATCGGCGCCGGGCTCCGCGGCCTCGAGCGGCTCGGCTTCGGACGCGGGGAGGGGCTCTGGAGTGGGCTCCTCCCAGGGCGCGGGCTCGTTCAGCGCGGGGACCTCGAGGTTCTCGCTCTCGAGGCTGAGCTTGACCGGATCCGGCATCGGATGCGGCTGCTGCGGCACGTACCCGGGCACCGGCGAGCTGTAACCGGGCTCCGGCTCCAGTGGAGCCTCGGCCGAGTAGGCCTGCTGCGGCTCCGCCGCGTAGGTCTGGCCTTGCGTGGCGGCGTAGGGGTCCTGGCCCTGGTGGGGGTCGTAACCCTGTGAGGCATCAGCCGCGTAGGCCTGGTTGGGATCGTAGGCCTGGTTGGGGTCGTAACCGGCGGGATACGCGTACCACTGGCCATCCTCGCCATAGTAGCCCTGGGGCTGTTGCGCGTAGGCCTGGTTGGGGTCGTAACCCTGGTTGGGGTCGTAGGCCTGGTTGGGGTCGTAGGCCTGGTTGGGGTCGTAACCGGCGGGGTAGGCGTACCACTGGCCATCGTCGCCGTAGTAGCCCTGGGGCTGCTGCGCGTAGGCCTGGTTGGGATCGTAGGCCTGGTTGGGATCGTAGGCCTGGTTGGGATCGTAGCCGGTGGGGTAGGCGTACCACTGGCCATCGTCGCCGTAGTAGCCCTGGGGCTGCTGCGCGGGGTCCATGGCCGCGGCAGGCTCCTGCGAGGGCATGGCCTGGTTGACCAGGTGCCCCTGCAGCTCGTTCCAACGAGCCTCCTCCGAGGGGGAAAGATTCCCCCGCGTCCGCTTCTCATCCAGGAAGCGAAACTCCCTCATCGCCGCACGCGTGTCCGACATCCGTCACCTTGCTGCGGACCCGGGGCCAGGGCTCCTGCCGCAGCGCCAAAGCAAAAAATTTCCGTGGGCGAGTGTAGGGGACTCAGGAGGAGGGGTAAACTTCGCGAACGCGGAATCCGCCTGCCTGTCACCTCCGCGAGAGGGCGGCCTTCACGGCGTTTTCCAGCTGCGAGACACTCCGGCCATAGCGCTGCCGGAGCGCTTGCTCGAAGGGGGTGCCCTGTCCCACCTCGCGGATCAGCTCGAGCAGCCGGGAGGGCCCTCCCTCGCTCAGCAGCTCGCGGACGGCCACGGCCGAGGTCCCATAGGCCAGGGAGGGGTCCCGCTGGGTGATGAGGGCCTGCCCGGACATCTCCGAGAGGCGCGGGAGCTGACCGGTCTGGGCGGCGCCGCGCAGGCGGGTGGCCAGCGCGTAGGGCGGTTTGTCACTGCCCAGATAGCGCCATTCGATGTACTCGGCGAGACCTTCGTTGAGCCAGGTGGGGACGCGCTGGCCACCCTGGTTCGCGCGGACCAGGTCATCCACCACGGCGTGCACGTACTCGTGGACGAGGGTGGCCTTGGTCTGCTGGGTGAGCTCGGCGGCGTCGTTGATGCGGATGGCACCATCCGCGTAGAGCCCGGCCACGGCGCGCGCGAGTGCGGCGCCCTGGTGGGTGCGGAACTCCTCGCGGGTGTAGAGGATGACGTCCACGGGATTCTCGCGCGCCTCGCCGAGCACCTGACGGGTATGGGCATGGGCCTCGTCGAGCGCGGCGATGATGCGGCCCTCGTACTCGGCGCGCTGACCGAAGTCGCGCGCGTTGTTGAAGTACTTCACCACGAAGCGGCTGTTGGAGCGGGTGCGCATGCCGTCCGAGGCCACGCCGGACTCGTAGGAGAGGCCGGAGGAGGTGGATTGGACGGAGCCCTTGTCATCGGTCTCGCCGTTGAAGCGCCGCTCGATGGCGCGGGCCTGGGCGCGGGCCTCGGACTCCTCGGCGGACTCGCTGCGGGCCTTCTGCAACAACGCGCGGGCCTTCGAGGCCTCGGGCGAGCGGGGGGGCACCTTGCCCAGCACCTCGAGGGCACCGCGCGGGTCCTTGTCCTCCAGGAGGAGCCGTCCGAGCTCCAGGCCGAAGTAGCCCTCCTTGGGGAAGTACGTCAATCCGTGACGCAGGGCCTCCTCGGCGGCGCCGCGCTGGTCGGTGGCGAGCGCGGTGCGGGCCAGACAGCGCAGGCCCGGCGCCGTCTTCTGGAAGAGCGCCGCGCGTTCGCCGAGCGAGTACGCCATGACGGCATCGGTGCCGGCGAGGGCCTCGCAGCCCTTGAGGAGCGAGGCGGCGATGGTGCGGCGTTGGGGCGGCGTGTAGCCCTTGGGGTCCACGGAGGACCAGGCGAGGTACAGGTCCTCCCACGCGCGCTGGGCGGCGAGCTTCTGGGCCTGCGCGGGCGTGGGCGGAGGGTTGGCGGAGAGCAGGGCGGCGAGGAGCAGGGCACGCATGGCGCGCAGTATGGCCGAGCCCACGTGCCCGGGCGAAGGGGACGCTGCTCCCGGGTGTGTGCGAGCGCCACCGCGGGCTCCTTGGCCATCCTGTTGGGGAGGTGCGGTGGCGGTGCCTACCAGCGGTCATCGGTGAAGAGGCAGTCGATGAGCCGGGTCGTGCCAAGACGGGTATGACGGCATTGGATGTCGGGAACCAGGGTGAAGAGCGTTTCTTGGGGAAGGGTCCGCACGTCCAGTTCCGAGCGCACCAGTGCCTCCACCCTGTCTGCGTAGGGTTTCGTCTCCGGGATGTCCTCGTAGAAGAGCGCGGGCTTTTCCCACTGCGCTCCGACTATCCGTTGGAAGGAACTGTAGATCACATATACCGGAGCCAGGATGCTGACGAGGACCACGACGGCCCGGAACTCCCGTACTCCTTCTTCGAGTTGCCGTACCTCGGGCAGGTACACACGAACACGCCAGCAGTTGTCGTCGGAGAAGAGGACGCTCCAGTCCTCCACCTTGCAGTCGGGCAGAGCCTCCGTGAGCTTGGGCATCAGGCGTTCCCAAGCTCCGGAGTTCTTCAGCGCATCCTGACGCGCTCGAATCAGGCGCTGGTATTGCTCCGACTCGGAGTACCCCTCATCGAACTCCATGAGGTTCGCGGGGTAGTACTGGTGAACCAGCTCCAACAAGCGCGGCGTGGACAAATCAGCAGTCATTGGCAGCGAGCCCACTGTGTGCCTCTGTGTTCAGGTCCCAGGCTAGAGGGATTTGATAACACGAACTCCGCCGATGGTTTTTCCCATCACCTCCTGCATTTCGTTCTTGAAGCGCTCACACATCTCTGCCGAGAGCCCTCCTTGGGCCAATGTCCGTTCCGCGGCGATGTCCGCTGCCTTCGCGGCCTCCATTTGCGCGAATTCGTTGCTCACAACGCCGAGCCTGTTGACCTCTGGCACCTGCACTTCAATCGGGCACGTGACTTTCCTGCGAACGTCTCCTGGGGTCACGTGAAGCAATGTGATGACCACCCGGGCTGATTTCCATCCCCCGGGCCCTTGTCCCCTCAATGGAACCATGGGCTGGAACTCGAACTGTGACGGCGAGATGCCTCCCCACCCGTCAATGAAGGACATGCAGGCCGTCAGGCACGACAGTGCGACAAGGACTGTGACCACAGAGGAGCGCTTCATGGGGCCTCCGAGATTCGGATTACTCGGACACCCTATGCCTCTCTACTGACAGTCCTTCGTGTTGGACGATTTCAATGGCACCGCTGTCTGGCTCAGCGCGCGAGGGGACGGCGCTCGAAGTCCTCGCTTCGCGGCGTCTTGCGTCCGTACACCGTGCCTCGAGGGAGCGGTCCGTAGAAGACGGCGTCCTCGGGGGCATACACGCGCGGCCCGCCGCTGTCCGACAGGCGCTTGCCGTCGAAGAGGCCCACCTCGCCGCCCTCGCGGGACAGGGTGAAGGGCAGGTGCGTGGGGCCCGCGCTCGTGTTTCCGTCCGCTATCAAACGCAGGCGCTGGCCCGGTTGCAGCGTCAGGGCCGGGAGCGGGGCCCGCGAGGTGGCGCGCAGATCATTCGTCAGCTCATGGCCCTCCAGCGACAGGGCGACGGTGCCGCGGTTGTACAGCTCCACGTAGCCCGAGCTCCCGGCGGATACCTCGTGAATGACGAGCGGGCCACTCCCGTGCGCATGGAGGGCCGGCAGCGTCTTCAGCAGGAAGGCGCGACGTTCACGCACGTACGTCCCGAGGAAGTCGCGCGCCCGGGCCACGTGCTCGGGCGAGGCATACGGATCCTCGGCCATCTGGGGTCCCGCCACGGCCTGGAGCGCGTCGAGGTGCGCCTGGGCCCGGGCCTCCGAGAAAGGGCCCGCGAGCGCGGCCTCGAGCTTCGCCAGCAACCGGGCGCGCAGGGCCGGCCGATCCCAGATACGGGTGTTGAGCACGTTCCAGGTGGGCCGATGGGCGGGGCGCTGGGCCACGCGGGTCTCGTAGATGCGCTGGACCCAGGGATCATACAGGCTGAAGGACTGGGGCCAGCGCGTGGTGATGGGCGGGTCCTCGGGCATCCACGTCCGCCAGTGGAACATCCGCGCGTTGTTGAGGTCCCACGGCGTGTATTGCCACCGATCCTTCACCGGCTCGTGGATCCAATAGCCGCGTGCGTCCTCGATGATGTTGTTGGAGATGAGCATGTCCGCGGCGAGGTTGCCCAGATAGGCCTCCACGTCGACGAACCGCTCCAGCTTCGCCTCGAACTCGGCGTCGTCGCTGCGATTCACCCACGCCAGGAAGGCATCCAGGTCGGCGTGGCCCGTGTCCTTCTGGGTCTTCTTCTCGAAGCCGGTCTGATGGGGGCCCGTCTGGAGCGTCAGCTCGCAGTTGCGGTGGCCACAGCGGTAGATGGAGGCGTCACGCTCCAGACCGTGGTGCTTCAGGTAGTCCTTCCCCACGTGCTCCATGTCCAGGTAGAGCCCGTTGTGCCGTCCATTGAGGCTCACCCGGACGTAGCGCGCTCTCGGCACGGGCAGTCCCAGGGCGGTGTAGAGGTCCACCGCGAACTTCTCGGAGAGCTTGCCGCTGTCGTACCAGCTGGCGAGCAGCTCGAAGTGATCCCGGTCCTCCAGCTCGTAGCCCTTGTCCAGGTCGACGTCGAAGCTCTTCTGGGGCAGCTCGCGGGTGCTGGCGCCGCGATAGCGCACCTGGCAGGGGGCTCTCTGGCCGTCGAGCACCACCACGGCCGGCACCGACTCATCCGATGTCGGGTGGGCGTCCAGCCACGCCAGATGCTCCGGGGAGATCCACAGCTCGAGGACCGGAACGCGCGTCTGGACGGGCGGATATGCGCCGGGGCCCGGGTCCTCACGTGTCCCCGTGTCCACCGGAGGGACGTCACCCTCATCGACCTGGGAGATGTCGTCCGTGTCGGGTGGATGGGGCTGGAGATCGATGCGGCTGTTGTCCGTGGCCCCGGGAGAGGAGGGAAGGGACGCGGGCCCACAGGCCAGCAGTCCCGCCAGGCTCACCCTCAGCAGCCAATGCCAGTTCCTCATGAGACCCCCCGTGCGAAGCGGAGGGCCACCGGTGCACCGTTCATGCCTCACGGTGTGTCGGATGGTGGAACGGGAAGTCCCGCCCGCTACCCTGGAGGGCGATGCCGCGCGAGCCCGTGGGAAGCGCTGTTCCCACCATGGCGACGTCGGGTCCCACGAGAGGCAATGCCACGGAGCGGAGGCGTCACGTCTCTTCCGCGACCTGCCAGCCGTTCTGTCCCAGGCTGCCCATCAGCTCCTCGATGTGGCCGCGGCCGCGCGTCTCCAGCGTCACCTCCACCGCCACCTCGCCCAGGCCCGCCTTCGAGAAGGCTCGGTTGTGATAGATCTCCACCACATTGGCGCCCTGCTGGGCGATCTCCGCCGTGAGCCGCGCGAGCATTCCTGGCCGATCCGGCATGCGCACCACCAGCCGCACCAGTCGCCCGTCCTTCACCAGGCCCCGCTCGATGATGCGGCTGACGAGGTTCACGTCGATGTTGCCGCCGGAGATGAGCGCCACCACCTTGCGCCCGCGCGCCGAGGGAATCTTCCCGTTGAGCATCGCCGCCATGCCCACCGCGCCCGCGCCCTCCACCACCGTCTTCTCCCGCTCCAGCAGCAGGAGGATGGCGTTGGCGATCTCCTCGTCGTCCACGGTGACGATGTCGTCCACGTAGCGGCGGATCATCTCGAAGGTGTAATCGCCAGGGCGCTTCACCGCGATGCCGTCCGCGATGGTGGTCCCCGCGGGCAGCTCCACCAGCTTCCCCGCGTCCACCGACGCCTTCATGCTCGCGATGGCCGCGGCCTGCACGCCGATGATCTTGATGCGCGGGTTGGTCTCCTTGATCGCGCACGCCACGCCGGAGATGAGCCCGCCGCCGCCAATGGGCACCACCACCATGTCCATGTACGGACACTGCTCGAGCAACTCCAACCCGATGGTGCCCTGGCCCGCGATGACGAGCGGATCATTGAACGGGTGGATGAAGACGCGGTTCTCCCGGTCCTGGATGCGCAGGGCCTCGGCGTAGGCCTCGTCGAAGTTGCTGCCGTGCAGCACCACCTTCGAGCCGTAGCCGCGCGTGCGTGCCGCCTTGATGAGCGGCGTGCGCTCCGGCATGACGATGGTGGAGTTCACGCCGCGCCGGCCCGCGTGGTAGGCGAGCCCCTGCGCGTGGTTGCCGGCCGAGGCGGCGATGACACCCCGGGCCTTCTCGTCCGGCGTGAGGGTGAGCAGCTTGTTGAGCGCACCGCGCTCCTTGAAGGCGCCCGTGCGCTGCAGGTTCTCCAGCTTGCAGTACAGCGCCGCGCAGTCCGTCACCTCCTTGAACTGCTCCGACCTGGCGCAGGCCGAGCGGTAGACGGCGTCACCGATGCGCTGCTGGGCGTCTTCGATTTGCTGGAGCGTGACCATGGGCTTGTGTGGCGCCTGATAACCGAAGCGCCGCCCGCGCGAAAGAGGAGGGGACTTCGGGCTGACGGTTGTCCGCCCGCTCGTCAGATGCCGCGCAGCACCGTGGCCTTGCCCACACGCCCGATGGCCAGGATGAATGCCGCGGTGCGCAACGTCACCTTGCGCGAGCGCGCCACCTGGGCCACCCGGTCGTAGGCCTCCTTCATCGTCTTCTCCAACTCCGCGTTCACCCGGTCCTCCTCCCAGGTGAGGTGTTGGAGATTCTGCACCCACTCGTAGTAGCTGACCGTCACGCCTCCCGCGTTGGCGAGGATGTCCGGCACCACCAGCACGCCGCGCTTCTCGAGGAGCTCGTCCGCCTCCGGGTCCGTGGGGCCGTTGGCTCCCTCGATGATGAGCCGGGCGCGCACCGCGTTGGCGTTGTTGCGGTTCAAAGCATGACCGAGCGCGGCGGGGATGAGCACGTCGCAGTCGGAGGCGAGCACGTCCTCGTTGGAGCAGGCCTGGCCGCCGCCGAAGCCGGTGACGGTGCCGGTGCGCTTCACGTGCTCGAAGAGGCCGGGGATGTCCAGGCCCTGCGGGTTGTACACGCCGCCGTACACGTCCGACACGGCCACCACCACGCCGCCGTCCTGCCACAGCAGCTGCGCGGTGTGGCTGCCCACGTTGCCGAAGCCCTGGATGGCGAAGCGCGTGCCCTTCATGGGCAGGCCCACGTCCCGGAGGATCTCCCGGGTGATGTAGAGCAGCCCACGCCCGGTGGCCGAGTCACGGCCCTTGGAGCCGTAGAGCTCCGGGGGCTTGCCGGTGACGACTGCCGGCGAGTGCCCGTGGTAGCGCGAGTACTGGTCCATGATCCACGCCATCACCTGGGGGTTGGTGTTGATGTCGGGCGCGGCGATGTCGCGGGTGGGACCGATGACGTCCTGGATCTGATCCACGTACTTGCGGGTGAGGCGCTCGATCTCCTTCAGGGAGAGCTGGGTGGGATCCACCGCGATACCGCCCTTGGCGCCGCCGTAGGGGAGGTTCACCACGGCGGTCTTCCACGTCATCAACGAGGCGAGCGCCACGCACTCGTCCTGGGTGATGGTGGGGTGGTAGCGCAGGCCGCCCTTCATGGGACCGCGGCTGTTGTCGTGCTGGATGCGGTAGCCGTGGAAGGTGCGGATCTCCCCGCTGTCGAGCTCGATGGAGACCTGGACCTTGACCTCACGAAGGGGCGTGGCGAGCAGCGTCTCGATGCGCTCGCCCACGTCCATGATGCGCGCGGCCTTGCGGAAGTAGTGGTGGATCCCTTCGACGGCGTGCATGGCCGGAGTGCTCTCCTGAGGCGGCCGGCGTGGGGGCGACCCACGACGGCGCGAGACCTTAACAGATGATGTGCGCTAGCATGGGTTGGCGATGCGCTCCAGTTCCCCGTCAGCCCAGGATGCGAGCGGGCACCTGCAGGGGCTCGCCCGACGCATCCGCGCCCTGCGTGAGCGGCGGGGTCTGAAGCAGGAGGACTTCGCCGAGCGGTGTGGAATTTCCGTGAGCTTCACATCCCTGCTGGAGCGGGGGGAGCGCAGCCCCAGCTACGAGACGCTGGTGCAGGTGGCGGCGGCCCTGGGGGTGTCCCTGGCGGAGCTCTTCCGGGTGGACGAGGACGAGGTGGCGGGGGCACACCGGCTGGTGGACTTCGCGCGGGAGCATCGGCTGACGCGGGCGGAGGTGGACCGGCTGCTGGCGGTGGCGGAGGCCATGTTCGGATCCGGACGCACATCCGGAGAGGTGCCGGCCGAGGAGGCTCCCCGCTGCAAGGAGCCGGGCTGCGAGCGGCCGGTGCTGGCGAGGGAGCTGTGCGTGGCGCACTACCACCGGGCCCGGAGGGCGAAGGCGGGACGGCCCCCGGATTGAGCCTGAACCTCCTCCGGAGCGCTACCCGTCCCAGATGACTTCCACCCGGGTGCGCACCTCGCGGCGGCCCTCGGCGAAGCCGGGCAGGGCGCGCAGCGGCTCGAGCGCGGGGCAGTGGTCGGTCCACTCCAGGTCGATCAGCGCCGAGTGGGCCGCACCCAGGAAGTAGTCCAGCGCCTTCCGGGGGTGTCCGGTGAGGCAGAGCTGCTCGGTGGCGAGCTGGCGCATCAGCGAGGCGAACCGCGGGCTGAGCCGGTGGCTCAGCATGGCGTCCAGCGGGGCGAGCGAGGCGATCGGATCCACCTCGCCGAGCACGGCGGCTGCGTAGCGCACGCCGGTGAACGCCGCGCCGGGTGCTTCGTCCTCCAGGGCGCGCTTGCACCGCCGGACGCCCTCCAGATCTCCCCTCCAGGCGGCGACGCGCAGGCGGAGCATCAGGCTCGGGATGCGGTAGGTGGTGAACGCGGCGAGCCGCTCGCTGGCCTGGTGGTAATCCTCCATCCGTCCGTGCAGGGCGCTGCAGCGGGCGAGCTCGAACAGGCACAGGCCCATGCGTGAGTCGAGGTCGAAGGCCCGGCGCAGGAGCACGAGCCCCTCGTCGGCACGCCCGGCCTCGCACTGGAGGCTGCCGAGGAACAACATGGCCACCGGGAAGGTGTGCGCGGCCTCGAGCGAGGCGCGGGCGGAGAGCACGGCCTCGCGCCAGTCTCCCTCCTGTGAGGCGAGCATGCCCCGGGCCAGGTACGTCTCGGCGAGCTGGGGAGCCCGCTGCTCGAGACGCTCGACGCTGGCGCGGGCCACGTCTCCCCAGTCGCGCTGGGTGCTCGAGCCGCCCACGATCCACGCCCGCATGCACAGGAGGGCATGGAGCGCCTGGGCGGGCAGGAAGTCCGGCGCGAGCGCGATGGAGCGCTCCAGCCAGCCGATCGCCACGTCCGGAGAGGAGCCCGAGGTGTAGCCCTGGACGAAGCCCTGGCGGAACAGCGCGAGCGCCTCCGGTGAGGCGGTGTCGCGCTCGGAGGCGACCCACAGCTCGACGCGCAGCGCCTCGGCGATGCGTGGGCCCAGCCGATCCTGCTGCTCGAAGGCATCCGCGGAGGAGTCCTCGAACCGGCCGCTCCACAGCTGGGTACCGTGGGCCGTCTCCACCAGGCGGACGGAGACGCGGACCGTGGAGCCCGCGCTCTGCACCGTGCCGTCGACGAGGAAGCCCACGCCCAGCTCGCGGCCCACGGTACGGGGCTCGCGCTCGTTGCGGAAGCGCAGGGTGGCCGCGCTGCAGGGCACGCGCAGGCCCCGGGTGCGTGACAGCACGTCGATGAGCGCGTCGGTGAGCGCGTCTGCGAGGAACGCGCGCTCCTGGGGCCCCTGGAAGCGCAGCGGGAGGATGGCCACCCCCGGCTCGCGGGTCTCGGTGAGGAGCAGCGAGAGGGTGGACAGCTCGCGTGGGGGCGGAAGCGGAAGCGGAGGCGTGGGCAGCGCTGGCAGCGACACGAGCGTGGGGGTGAGCTCGCCGAGCCCTTCCAGCCACGTGTGCAGCGAGCGGGCGAAGTGCGCGGCGCTCGCGGGACGATCCTCGGGTGCGCGGGCGAGGCAGTGCAGCACCAGCTCGGCGAGCGCGTCCGGCACGGCCATCCTGGCCCGTGGATCCGGCGGAGGCTGGTTCAGGCGGGCCAGGGCCACCGCCATGGGAGAGTTGCCGGAGAAGGGCGGCGCCGCGGTGAGCATCTCGTAGAGCATCAGGCCCACGGCGTAGAGGTCCGCGCGTGCGTCCACCTCGCCGTTGGAGAGTTGCTCCGGCGCCATGTACATGGGCGTACCGGCGGTGCCCTGGGTGCTCCGGGCGGACTCATCCACCAGGGCGCGGGCGATGCCGAAGTCGGTGAGGACGACGCGCCCGCCCTTCTCGACGAGGACGTTGGCCGGCTTGAGGTCCCGGTGCACCACGCCGGCGGCATGGGCGGCGGCCAGGCCCTCGCACACCGCCAGGGCGATGCGGGCGGAGCGCCCGGGCGCCAGCGGCCCCTCGCGGGCGATGAGCGAGCGCAGATCCACACCGTCCACGTACTCCATGGTGAGGAAGTGTTGGCCCTCGTGCTCTCCCAGGTCGTGCATGCGCGCGACGTGGGGATGGGAGATGCGGCGCGCCAGGCGGACCTCGCGGCGGAAGCGCTCGAGCGCGTTCGTGCCGGGGTCCTTCTCCAGGTCCAACGTCTTGAGGGCCACCACGTCGCCGACGAGCACGTCGCGCGCCCGGTACACGCGGCCCATGCCTCCGCGTCCCACGAGCGCCTCGAGGCGGTAGCGCCCGGCGAAGAGCTCCGCGGAAGGCGCCGGGCTCGGGGTACCGCCCGCCTCCGGCCGTCCGGGGAGCGTCACCACGGTGGCGTCGTCATCGGGAGGCGGAGCGGAACGGTCGTAGGACACGGCGGGAGGATTCTAGGCCATCCCGCCTGGGGGTGCTCGGGGCGGGGACGAGTGCCCGCCCCCCTACACCGGCTGACTACCTGCCGCGCCGGGCCCGCTCCAGCTTGAGTGCCTTCTCGCCGTGCTGCTTGCCGTTGAGGGCCTCGAAGGCCGCCACGTCCTCGTCGGCGACGAAGACGTACGCGTAGGTGGGTTTGAGCTCCACGCGCTGCACCTTGCCCGCCGGGGCGCCGAGGGTCTCCAGGGCACTGGTGAGGGCGGCCTCGTCCGCGACGTCCGAGCGGCCCAGGCCCACCCACAGGCGCGCCTGACCGGGCTCCTCGGGAGTCTCGACGCGCTCGGGGCGGGGCGGACGCGGCGGGCGCTCGCGGGTGCCGCGAGGCCTGTGCCGCTCCACCTTCAGCGCCTTCTCGCCGTGCTGCTTGCCGTCGAGCGCCTCGAAGGCGGCGGCCTCGGCCTCGGGCACGTAGGCGTAGCCGTAGCGGGGGCGGAGCACCGCCTTGTTCACCTTGCCCGCGGGGGCGCCAGCGGCCTCCAGGGCGGCGATGAACTTCGCCTCGTCCAGGCCGTCGTCCATGCCCACGTTGAACTTCAGCTTCACCTCGCCGGGGCCGGCGTCGGGGGAGGGCGGCGGCCGGTTCGGGTCACGCTCGCCACGTGGCCGGCTCTTCTCCACCTTCAGCGACTTGTCCTTGTACGGCTTGCCGTTGAGGGCCTCGAAGGCGGCCAGGTCGTCCTGGGCGATGAAGACATAGGCGAAGCCGGGCTTGAGCTCGGCGCGGATCACCTTGTTGGCGGGGGCTCCAGCCTCCTCCAGGGCGGTGACGATGCTGCCGGGGCCCAGGCCATCCTCGGTGCCCAGGTTGACCCACAGCTTCACCTCGCCCGGAGCGGCCTCCATCGGCGAGGGGCCACGATCGCCCCGCTCCCCGCGCTCACGGCGGCGCCGGTCGCCCCGCTCCCCGCGCTCACGCGACTCGGACTCTCCACGCGCCTCCCGGCGCTCCTCGCGGCGAGGAGGCCTCTCCCGGTCGCGCTCCCTGTCGCGGGGACGCTCGCGCTCCTTGTCACGGCGGCGGCCCTCGGGCTTCGCCTGGGCCTCGCGCTCGGGGCGCTCGTTCTCCTCGGCGGCCTTGGCCTTCTCCATGCGCAGGTGGCTGAAGAAGTACTTCAACAGGAAGGCGATGAGATCATCCGCGTCCGCCCGGCCCTTGAGCTGGGAGGTCAGGGGCAGGAAACCCTCGAAGATGGCGCCGGAGGCGGCCTCGCGGATTTCGCGCACGTGCCGCTCGGCCCACAGGCGCATGGCCTCCTCGGGCGCGGGCATCTCGCGCTTCTCGAACTTGATGCCGAACTTCTTCTCCAGCGTGGTGTACGTGGCCAGCTCGCGGCCGGAGAAGAGGTTGATGGCGGTGCCCTTGTTGCCGATGCGGCCGGTGCGTCCCACCCGGTGCAGGTAGACGGCCGGATCCTCGGGCAGCGAGTAGTTGATGACGTACTCGAGGCCGGAGATGTCGATGCCGCGCGCGGCGATGTCCGTGGCCACCATGAAGGCCACCTCGCCCCGCTTCACCTTGGCCATCACCCGCTCGCGCTCCTTCTGCGGCAGGTCCCCGTTGAGCAGCTCCGCGTCGAAGCCGTTGCGGTTGAGCACCGCCGTCACCAGCGCCGTATCATCCCGCGTGTTGCAGAAGATGATGGCGTTCTGCGGCTCCTCCGCCTCCAGCACGTAGATGAGGTTGCGCGGCTTGGGGAAGGCATCCGACACGTCGTAGCGGATGTGGTGGATGTGCTCGACGGTGAAGACGTCGCCGGAGAGCAGCAGCGTCTCCGCGTTGGTGGTGTAGCGGGCGATGAGGTTCTGGATGTCCGTGGGGACGGTGGCGCTGAAGAGCAGCACCTGCCGGTCCTTGGGCAGACGATCGAGGATGCGCGTCACCTCCTCGTAGAAGCCCTGGTTGAGCATCTCGTCGGCCTCATCCAGCACCGCGTGCGAGCAGGACTCGAGCTTGAGGTTGCCGCGGTTGATGTGGTCGAACACCCGGCCGGGCGTGCCCACGATGATCTGCGTGCCCTCCTCGAGGGCGTCCTCCTGCTGCTTCATGGAGGCGCCGCCGTAGATGGCCGCGACCTTCACGCCCTTGTGCTTGCCCAGGGCGGAGAGCTCCTCGGACACCTGGAGCGCCAGCTCGCGGGTGGGGCAGAGGATGAGCGCGCGCACCCCCTTTTCCTCGGCGGGAATCTTTTCCAACAGGGGCAGGCCGAAGGCGGCCGTCTTGCCGGTGCCGGTCTTGCTGCGCACGATGAGGTCCCGGCCCTCCATGACGGGCCGGAAGGCCTTGGCCTGGACGGGGGTCGGGTGGGTGTAGCCGCGCTCCGCGACGCCGCGACGCAGGGGCTCGGAGAGATTCAGGTCATCGAAGCTGACGTCCGCGACGTACTCTGCGGGGCGGGACGGGGCTTCGGCAGTGGTTTCCGGCTGCTCCGGAGGTTGGATGTCGCTCATCAAGCCAGGGGCATAACCCCTGCATTACTCTCTGGCAACAATCGGCTCACTTTGCATAAGGAACTGCCCATGGCGAATGGGAGGAAGAAAACGGGCGGTACGGGCACCCGGACCCGGGCGAAGAAGCCCGCGGCGGCCCCACCCCCCGAGGATGCCGAGGTGGTGGAGGCAGAATCCGCCGAGCCGGAACCGGAGTCCCTGGAGCCCGCCCCCGAGGAGTTGGAGGAGGTGGAGGCCGAGGTGGAGGAGTCCCCCGGGATTCCCACGGCGGCCCTGGTGAGGGCCGGGGAGACGGGGCTGGCCCGGACGGATCCCCTCCAGGCCTACATGAACGAAGTCCAGCGCCACCCCCTGCTCACCCGGGAGGAGGAGGTGTCACTGGCCAGACGCTACCGTGACACGGGGGACGTGCAGGCGGCCTACCGCCTGGTGGCGGCCAACCTGAGACTGGTGGTGAAGCTGGCCCACGAGTACCACCGCAACCCCCTGTCGCTGCTGGACCTGGTGCAGGAGGGCAACATCGGGCTGATGCAGGCGGTGAAGAAGTATGATCCAGAGCGGGGAGTGAAGCTCAGCTCCTACGCCGCGTGGTGGATACGCGCCTACATCCTGCGTTACATCATGGACAACTGGAAGATGGTGAAGCTGGGGACGACGGAGGCCCAGCGGAAGCTCTTCTTCAAGTTGCGCCAGGAGCAGGAGAAGTTGATGGCGCAGGGCTTCGAGGTGACGCCGAAGATGCTGGCCGAGCGCCTCAACGTCACCGAGCAGGACGTGGTGGAGATGGACCAGCGGCTGGGTCACGACGAGATGTCGCTGGACGCGCCGGTGGGAGGCGACGACTCGGGCGCGACGCGGATGGACCGGTTCCTGCCGTCGTCGTCGGTGGGGGCGGAGGAGCGGCTGGGCAACGAGGAGCTCAAGGCCGTGTTCCGGGAGAAGCTCCAGGAGTTCGCGAAGTCGCTGGAGGGCAAGGAGCGCTACATCTTCGAGAACCGGTTGATCTCCGACGAGCCGCTGACGCTGCAGGACATTGGCGACAAGTACGGGGTGAGCCGCGAGCGTGCGAGGCAGATCGAGGCCGCGCTCATCAACCGGATGCGCGAGTACATGCGCGAGCACATCCCGGACTTCGACCTGGTGGCGGTGCCCAAGAGCTGAGGCTCACCGAGGGGCTCACTGCTTGCGCAGCAGGTACAGGGCTCCGCCCTGGTCGTCGCTGATGAGCAGGGCGCCGTCGGCGGTGACGGCCACGTCCACCGGGCGGCCCCACACGCTCGTGCCATCCGGTGACACCCACCCGGAGACGAAGTCCTGCTCCCGGGTGGGCTGGCCCGTCACCTTGTCCCAGGGGAAGTACGTCACCTTGTAGCCGGTGGGCCGCGTGCTGTTCGACGAGCCGTGGTAGGCCACCACCACGCCCGAAGTGTAGGGCTCGGGAAAGGCCGTGCCATTGAGGAAGGCCAGGCCCAGCGGCGCCGAGTGCGCCTGGATGCCCTGGTCGAAGCGGTCCATCGCTCCGCAGGCGATGGTCCCTTCCCGGTTCAGGTCGTAGTCGCGATCGAAGGGCATCTGCTTCAAGCCGAGCGACGTGTCCGGGTTGGGGTTGCAGAAGGGCCAGCCGTACTCGCCTGCCTCGCGCACCGAGGTGAGGGCCTCGGGCGGGTGTTTGTCCGCGTACTCGGGAATCACCTTCCCGTACCTTCCGGTGCCGTCGTCGTGCGGGTAGGGGATGTCGTCTCGCGCGTTCACCGTCACCCAGAGGGTGTCGGTGCCGGGGACGAAGGCCAGGCCCTCGGCTTTGCGCAGGCCGCGTGCGAAGAGCTGCCCCGAGCCGCCCTCTGGCCCGTAACGGTAGAGCGCTCCGCGCTCGGGAGTGCTCCGCGTGTCCGACAGGCACACGTTGCAGGTGGAGGCGATGGAGACGTAGAGCCGCCCCTCCGGGTCGACGGCGATGTTCTTCAGTGCGTGCCCGTAGGGGCCCGGCAGCTCGGGCTGGCTCGCGTCGGGCAGGCCGCTCACGAGCACCGCGACGTCGTGGCGCTGGGTCTCTCCCGCCTGCCAGGGCGAGCGTGTCACCTGGTTCGTCTCGGCCACGTACACCCAGGTGGTGCCTCCGCGGGTGTGGAAGACGATGTCATGGGGACCGCGCAGGCCCGTGGCCCAGTCGAATATCTCGGGCGTCTGTCCGGGGCGGGGCCGCACCAGCTTCACCGTGCCCAGGTCCGGCTGTGACACCAGCACGTCCCCGTTGGGGGCAATCGCCATGAAGCGCGCCTCCGGCACCCGCGCGAAGACGGAGATGGTGAAGCCGGGCGGAACGGTGAGGGTGCGTGGCGAGTCGAAGGGAGCGGTGCGCAGGCTCTCGGGGACGGTCACCTGAACCTGCTCGCTGGCCCCAGGGGGCGGAGTGCCCGTCCCACCCTGGCCCGCGTCATCCTGGCCGGTGTCGGTCTGGCCCGCGTCCACGGGCTCCGGACGTGGCCCGGTGTTCGTTCCACCATCGGTGGACCCTTTCGAGGACTGGGTGCAGGCGGAGGCGGACAGCCACAGCAACACGGCGAAGGGGCGGAGCCAGTGACGCATGCCGGGCAGGCTAGGCAGACACCTTCCGGGGCTCCATTGCCCCACCGTCGCTTCCGTTACCCACGCTACGAAGCGGGCGGCTATTGCGCCGTATAGCGACGATGGCGGCCCCGGAAGTGACGGTCGAGGTAGTCCTCCACCTCGGACTTCCGCTCGGTGTCCCCGGAGGTGGCGAGCAGGAGGGCGTGCGCCCCGTCCACCACCGCGAGTGCCTCCTCGAGGGACACCTCACCCTCCGAGAGCGCGGAGAAGAGGTTGCAATGGTAGCGGCGGCATTCCTCGGGGCGCTCCGCGTAGGCGGTACACCGCTTGCCCTCCAGTGCGGCACATCGCTGCGGGAGGATGGGCGTGCCGTCCTTGCGCTCCTTCACGGGCAGCCCGAGGGCCTTCAAGGGACCCACCTCCGTGCGCCGGAGCGGGACGTGCGTGAAGAGGGTGCCATCGCAGCACAGGCCGCAGCGAAGGCAGAGCGTGGACAGGGACATGGGGCGCGGGCTCCGGGGCGCGAGGGAGCCCCCTTGCTAGTGGTGGACGGCCTGCCGGGCAAGGGCCGCGCCGTGCGCCTCAGTCCTTCTTGTAGTCGCGGAACGTCGCGACCTCCACCAGGCGGGCGTCGGCGTAACCCCAGTGCTCGACATCCACGTTGTACTGTCCCTTGGCGATCAACATTCCCCGGCAGAGCTTCTTCTTCTCGGGCTCGTTGTGCTGGTCGCGGGCCCGGTCGAGCAGCTCGTCCCAGATCCAGCGGGGCACGTGGTCGCGCTGTCCCGGATAGCTGAAACGGTAGAAGGTGAGGTGGGCCAGGAGCACCTCCCAGTGCGGCTGGAAGCGCATCATCAGGTGCTTCCAGTCCATCTGCTTGCCGCGGGCGAGGATGAGGTGGTTGATGTCCGTGCCGTCGAAGCGCTCGCGCTCGCAGACGAAGGCCTTGGACCAGATGATGTCCTCGGGCGGCGCCACCAGGATGGGCAGCCCGTGGATGACGCCCGGATGGGCCCGGTCGATCCAATAGTCGTCCACGATGGCCACGCCGTTGCCCGAGCTGAAGATGAGATCGGCGAAGTATTCGTCGTTGGCGTAGGCCTTCGCGATCCACACCGGATCATGCATCTTCGTCTGGAAGCCCATGCTCTCCAGGGACTCCATCGCGCGCTGCACGTGCTCGCGCTTGAGGAAGATGTCCAGGTCCTTGGTGTCACGGTAGATACCCGTGTAGAGGTGGAGCGCGTAGGCGCCCGCGACCACGAAGGGAATCTCCGCGTTCTTGAGCGTGCTCAGCGCGAGCAGGTGCGCCCCCCGTTCGATCGGCGGACGCTGATCCGCCTGCATGGGAGGTGGCGCCTTGCTAGGCTTCTGGTCCTGCTCGGTGGAGGCCTGGCTGCTGCCCTGCTCCGCCGACGGTTTGTCGGTGTCTTGAATGTTCATGGCACGCCCTCGGTGTCCTGGCAGGTAGGTTAGGGTCGGGGAATGCCGGGGGGCAGTTCGGCGGGCGGTGCTCCAGCCCGGTCGGCTACTTCCCGACCAGTCGAGAAGGAATCAGGTTGGACCCGCCCAGAGCGCCATTCCCGGTTCCGAGCCGTTCACCTGTCGCTCCGCGTGTCGGTAGGCACGGGCCTTGGAAGGCGCGTCGACCTTCATCTGCTCCCCTCGAGGACCATGGAGCTCCAGGTGATAGCCCTGCTCCCGCTGGCCCTCGTTCGCGATGCTCCAACCCGCTTGCTTGATGTGCTTCTTGCACACGCGCTCACGTCCCTTCATGACGACCTCCTCCCTGTTCGTCGCGGCCTTGGCGGCCTGCGTCATGAAGATTGAGGATTTGTCCGCTCGGACTCGGGTGCATGCCACCGGCGGGCAGGCCGGGCTCGAGTGCCTGCTCCCCGGCGCGGCGCTCGTCCCGAGCACGGCCGCCCGGTTCTCATGCGGCACCGGAGGGAGCGCCTCCAGGCGTGTCCGCCGGGCCCTCCGGCATGACGGCCGCCCTGGCACTTCAGGACAGGGGTGTCCCATGGTGAAGCGGAGGGATGAACCATGGCACTTCCCAAACACGTCGATGATGCCGCCGACAGACTGCACGAGGCCTTCGCGCGAATCGAGGACGCTCGCGCCAGGCCGACGAGCCCGGAGAGCCTGCGCGAATGGCTGAGCGCGCTCACGGACTACGCCCAGGCGTTGATGGACCTCCACGAGTTCACCAACGAATCGGTGCACGAGAAGCTGCACGTCCTGGCGGGTCTGCTCAACATGAAGTCCTTCCCGGAGGAGCCGCTTCGGGACCTGGAGCCTCGGCAGCCGCGGTGAGGCCGAGCGGCTCGCATCACGCACCCCGCCGGGCCGGCATGCCGCCGAACGGCCACTGGAAGCCAGGGTATTGGATGAGCTTCGGAGCCTGGCGTCCCCGCCACGCCAGGGCTTCTCCAGGACGGAGCAGCAGGGCCTGGGGCCCCTGTCCCATGCGGCGGCGCACCTGCTTCAGTCGCTCGGGGTAGGGGTCCGCGTCCGGGTTCTCATCCAGGGTGCTGGCGCCGCTCACCGGTGCACCGGGGTAGCCCGGGTAGCGCGGGCCCATGCCCTCGCGCCAGTACCAGGGGGCACCGCCATCGGCACAGGGCACCACGTACCGCGCGCCGAGCAGCTCACCGTATCGCAGGGCCTCCTCCGGCCCGGCCATGAGCTGCTGCGGCGTGCCGAGTGCGTCCACGGGCACGTCGACGAGGTAGGCGTCCAGCGTGGTGTAGCCGAAGAAGAGGGGCTCGAGCCGGAAGCCGCGCACGCCGCAGAAGAGCACGTCCACCGGCTCCTCCTTCCGCAGCGCGCGGCAGACGGTGCGCATGTCTCCGCGCACGTCATGCCCGGCATCGGCGAAGAAGGCCGCGGAGAAGCCCGGTGCGCGCACCAGCCACGTGTTTCCCTCGTTGAAGAGGTCCGGGTAGAGGCCCTCCCCATCAGTGGGCTGCTCGCCATGGAAGGGCAGGGCGCGCACGGTGATGTCGCCCACCAGCCGCTCCTCGCCCCAGCGCAGGGCCTCGACGCGGGTGTAGCCGAGCTGCTCCAGCCGCAGCACGCAGTCGGTGGAGAAGAGGCTCTCGCGCTCCACCGCCGGGACGAAGATGCGCGTGTCACGCGGCAGCCGCAGCAGTGAGCCCAGGTGGAAGTGGTCCCCGTGCGAGTGGGTGATGACCACCGCGTCCACCGGGCCGATGTCGCCCGGCTGCATCGGCTGGTAGTCCGGCCGATCGAGCCCGCTCGCGGGCCGGAAGTACGGGTCCACCAGGACGCGTGCCCGGGTGCTCGACACCAGCACGGTGTTGTGGCCGATGAAGAGGGCGCCCGGAGCGGGTACCTCCACCGGCCCCTCGTGGCGCACCAGCCAGCCCGCGTCCGACATGTCTCCGAGCAGCTCGCCCACCGCGGGGACCGCCGCGAGCGCCCGCAGCTCGGCTCGGGTGGCGCCACGCTCGAGGGTGGCGAAGAGCTCGGCGATGGCCGGCCACTCACGCGCCTTCACCGGGAAGTCGAGCCCCAGCTCCTCCTGGCGCAGGTGGAGGATCCGCGGCTTGTGCCGCGTCGCGTCGGGGAACAGCACCTCGTGCCGCAGCGGGCGCCGCCCTCCCCGCCGTCTACCCGTGTCACAGAGCGCGGCGTAGCGGGGCGTCTCCTCCAGCCAGCGCACCAGGGATTTGGCCTCGCGCAGGGAGCGCTCCGGGCCCAGCTCCGCGAGCCGCTCCTTCAGGGGCTGGTGGGCCTGACGCACGGGTCGGGCGGTGGGGCCCTGGATGCTGCAACCCAGGTCCTCATGGTGCTCCGCTTCGGTTCGAGCCGAGGCGAGGACGGCGAGGCTGACGCCACGGTGGAGGGTGAGCCGCATGGGGGCGCTGCTACCAGGGCCGCCGTGGAGGGGGCCAGCGCATTCTCCCAGAACTTGCCCGCTCGCGTGCTTTCCGAGGATGTTCCCCCCCGTCTAGTCGTACGGAGGGGGACATGAACCACGATTTCAGGGCACTGCTCGCCATGTGGGTGGCGTGCATCCTGCTCGGCTCCAGTGGGCCGGCGGAGGCGAAGCCCTTCAGTCCATACAGGCAATACAGCAGCAGCCTGTTCATCAACGGCAACTTCAAGCTCACCTTCCAGCGGCAGTGGGGCGAGCCTCGGGCGGCCTCGGGAACGTCGGTGGAGTCGCCCACCATCTCGCCGGTGTTGCTGCCGCTCTCGGTGTCGTCGTTCCGCACGGTGGGCGAGCCCGTCGTGCCCAGGCGCATTGCCACGGGGGTTCCGGGCCTCGAGCGGGAGCAACGCCAGCGGCTCGAGGCGGCCCTGCTGGAACTGCTGAAGGACTACGAGCATCTCCTGGATGAGAACGACGAGCAGCGGCTGAAGAACAACCTCGCCGGGGCCTTCAACTTCCTCTTCCTGTCTTCCTACTGCGCGCTCAAGAACGGCGAGGAGCTGAGTGGGGAGCAGCGGGAGAGCATGCTGGAGCAGATCAACGCGAGCATCGCCATGCGGCTCAAGGAGCGGCGCCTGTCGGATCGCGAGAAGCAGGAGCTGTACGAGTCGGTGGTGCTCTCGGGCTCCATCATCCGCGGGCTCTACAACGAGGGACGCGACAAGGGGCGCGCGGAGCAGCTGAAGTCGGCGCGCGAGCTGGCCAGGGCGATGCTGGAGCAGTTGATGGGGCTCACCATCGAGAAGGTGCGCCTCGACGGCAACGCCGTGCGGATTGGCTAGTTGCTCGTGTGGAAGGCGAACGCGCCGTAGCCGACCACCTCCTGCTTGTCTCCCGCCGTATCGCCCGAGCTGCGCAGGTCGAGCAGCTCGGCGCGCAGTCCGCGTCGCCGCGCCACGAGCAGCAGTCCGTTGATGGCCGCGGCGCCGCACGCGAAGTCCTCCTCGAGCGGACCTTCGAGCCGGAGGATGTGGTCGGCCGTCTCGCGGTCCACCCTCCGGGCGGTGTCGTAGGGCAGGTAGTGCGACAGGTCCGAGCTGATGATGGGCAGCACGTCCTCCGTCCAGAGTGAGTCGAGCACCTCGGCCACCTCCTCGGGCCGGGTGGAGCCGACCACGAGCGGGAGCACGTCGAAATCCCCCAGCACGCGCTGGAGGAAGGGGAGCTGGACCTCGAGCGAGTGCTCCCTCTGGTGGGCCACGGCGGACGCGGCGACGTGGTGCGTTGCCTCGGCGCGCTCGCGCAGGGACTCATCGACGGGCACGTCCCCGAGCGGCGTGCGCAGCAGCTCCGCATCGGGGTGGGCCAGCCCGTTCATCGGGACGAAGTGGCAGGGCCCGAGCAGCAGGACATGCTTCACCTGTCCCTTCAGCCCGCGCAGGCAGGCATAGCCGCTCGCGGCCACCGGGCCCGAGTACATGTAGCCGGCATGGGGGACGATGAGCGCCGAGGGAGGTGGGCTCAGACAGGCGGGGGCCTGCTCCAGCCAACGGTCCACCTGCTGGGCGAGAAGGGGGGCGGCGGCAGGGTAGAAGGACCCCGCCACCGCGGGAGCGCGAACGCGAGGCATGACCCTATACGGGTAGGGCCGCTCCGCGCTCAGCGCCAGGGGCGCGAGATGACGCAGGCGTTGATGCCTCCCACGCCCATGGACAGCTTGCCGGCGCAGCCCTGGGGCGCCGCCACGGCCTTGTCGAAGACGTAGCGGCCGTGCACGCGGCCGATCTCCTTGTTGAGTTCCGCCTCGGTCAACGGGGTGGGGAACATCTGGCCCCGGGCAAAGCCGAGGTACTGGGCCGTCAGCTCCCAGCCGCCACCGGCGCTCATGCCGTGTCCGAAGGTGCCCTTGCGCGCCGTCACCAGCACCGTCTCGGGCAGCACCGCGCGCAGCGTCTCCACCTCCAGGAAGTCACCCGGGGTGGCGGTGGCGTGCAGATCCCAGCTGCCCACCTCCGTCGGCGTCACGCCCGCGGACTGGAGGGCCTCGTGGATGGCCACGGTGGGGCCCTCCTTCGAGGGCGTGATGATGTGGTCCGCGTCCGCGGTGACGCCCACGGTGACGGGCTCCATGCCCAGTGGCTTGAAGCCCCTGGCGGTGAAGTGCTCCAGGTCTCCGAGGATCCACACCACGGAGCCACCAGCGACGTGCGTGCCACGCAGCTGCGTGAGCGGCTTGGACACGGCGCCGTCCGCGCTCACCACGCGCGCGTTGTAGAAACCACCCACCGTGAGCTCGTGCGGGGGCGGATCCGTCATCCCCATCACCACCGCCTTCGCATCACCCCGGCGGATGGCGTCGAGCGCCAGCTTCAGCCCGTAGCCGAACGAGGAGCACGCCGCCACCGGCGCGAACGTCATGCCGGTGATCTTCCCCATCATGGAGATCTGCGACGCGGGGGTGTTGTGGATGTTCCAGAGGATGTCGGCCGGCACCGCGTTCCAGGGCGGCTCGGGCGCGTTCCACTTCTTCTGCAGGCGCTGGTTGCGCGTCCGCTTCTCCTTGATGACGGCGAGCTTGGCGGACTCCACGTTGCCGCCTTCGACGCCCAGGCATTCAATCTCCTTCTGCTCGGCGAGGTACTCGCGCAGCTCGGGAGACTGGCCCGCCCAGAAGTGCCACCAGGCCTCCTCGGCCACGTCCAGCTCGGCCGGGTCCACGGTGGCGGGGTCCGGGGGCATGCCCGTCAGCGGCTCGCGCGTCTCCTGCCAGCGGCGCAGGGCGCTGTTGCGCTCGGGGGCCGCCCAGAACCGGTCCCACCGCCGCTGGGCGCGGTGCAGACCCAGGGTGATGTCGTGGATGGTCGGCAGATCTCCCAGGCCGGTGCCCACGTACACGTGCGCGCGAGGCCCCAGCGTCTGCAACTCCTGCTCCAGACCCGGGTTCTGCCCCAGCGCCTGGATGAAGGAGCCGATCGCCATCTTCGTGGGCATGCCCATCTTCTTCTCGAGCTGGGCGAAGCGCGTGGCGGGGAAGCGCGCGTCGATCCACGGCTTGTAGTCCGAGAAGTCGAACTCGGGATTGCCGACGAGGAAGTTGTTGGGCCCGAAGCCCTGGAACGCGGAGAGCCAGCTCTCCGCCGACGCGAGGTTCTTCTCGAAGGCCTCGATGTTCCGGGACCGGGGAGCGACCACTCCCCAGCCGAAGATTCCGACTCTGCGCACGTTGGTACCCCTGACTCCTGATCGGCTGCCGGTGCTTACCCCATATTGCGCGGGGTTACAGCGGCTCGATCTTCAGGTTGTCGAAGAAGAGCTGGGACTCCCAGCTGGAGAACCCGAAGCGGTCATGACCTTTTCCCTCGAGCGGGATCGGGTCATCGAACTCCATGAAGGGCTTGCCGTCGATGAACCAGCGTAACAGCGAGCCCCTGCGCTCGATACGCCAGTGGTAGGTGCGGCCGAGCTCCACCGGGTAGGGCCGCGCCTCCACGCGCATGTGCGTGCCCTCGCGGAACACCCCCGTCTCCACCAGGCCCGCGCTCTTTCCGCCGTTGTTCTCGGCCACGCGCCGCGCCTGCTTCTGGAGCGTGTCCAGCGGGGTGCCGTGCTCGTCCAGCCGCGCGATGATGGACATCGAGTTGTTCCACCCGCCGTGAATCAGGACGTACCCGGATGCGTGATCCGTCCCGTCGCCGAAGATCTCCGCCTTGATGTCGCCCTCCTGGGACTCGGAGCGCACGTCGAATTCGACGGCCACGTCCCGGGGCAGCTTCGCCTGGAGCCACAGCGGGTTGTTCTTCACGCCGGGCGACAGCAGCTGCCCGTCCACCACGCGCCAGTGGCCACCGGTGGAGAAGAAGTCGCGCTGCACCACGGACGGATCCGAGAAGTCCTGCCGGTAGGGCACGGTGGTGGTGGTGGCGGCCTCACCCCGGAAGAGGGCGTAGTGGATGAGGGGGAACTGGATGAGGACGATGACGGAGGCGAGCACCACCCAGCCCCGGCGCGACAGTCCCTCGGGCTTCTTCCATGCGACGGTGGCACCCGTCTCGGCGTCCGCGGAGGGAGGGCCCTCCACTCGGGGGCGCTGCGGCTCCCGGGACTCGAGGTTCTTCTCCTTGCGTCTGGCCTGGGCCATGGGTGTCTCTCGTCCCCAAGGGGGGTGGGGTGGAGGGGGGCGCGGAATCTACGCGCGGCCCCGGTGGAGGTAAAGGCCGGGTGCGAGTGCCTACTTGTCACCCCGGGAGGCGCTCCAGCGCTTCTCCAGGGCCTTCTGCTCGGCCTGGCGCACCTTCAACCGCTGACGCTCGGCCTGCTGGCGCTCGGCCTCCTCGGGCGAGGGGCGCACGGCGATCTGATAGACGCTGCCGGCGATCGCGAACAGGCCCGCGGCGATGATGAGGCCCCAGGGCTGGCTGGCCATGGCGGCGACGAGCCCGCCGAACTGGTGCAGGGCCGCCATCGCGCCGATGACGAGCAGCCACGCCCCCAGCGCGGAGGAGAGGATGGCCGCCACCTGTCGGTGCAGCACCGCGGCCACCAATCCGCCGAGGATGAGGCCCGGCACGAAGCCGATGAGGTAGTCATTGGGCCCGGCGATCTCCCCGCCGAGCAGGCCCACGGGGATGCCCACGCCCAGGTAGACGATGGCCGGAGGGAAGACGAAGCCGAGCACCGCGAGCACCGCTGCGGCGGCGGTGGCTAGGCGGGGATCCGTCCCGGCGATGCCGAACCTCGTGAGCAGCACGCCCGTCCAGCCCAGGCCGATGAGGGCGCCCATGGGTCCGGCCAGGACGCGGAAGAGCCGGCCTCCACCGAAGAGCAACAGCGTGAGCCCCACCCCGCAACTCACGATGCCGGCCCACATGGGCAGCAGCCGGTAGATGGCCACCCAGCCCGCGGGGTTGAAGCTCTGGTAGGCCTTGAGGGCCTCGAGGTACGCGTCCACGACGGTGCCCCCTAGTAGCGCGTGGCGGCGAGCACCACGAGCAGCACGAGGATGAAGGCGGCCAGGGCCGCGAAGCCATAGAGCGCGACGGGCGTGGTGGAGCGGCGCAACAGTTCCTCGGCCTGGGCTTTGTCCTGCGGACTGGGATTGTCCGCCAGGATGCGCTCGGCCTCGTGTCGCGCGGCTACCACGTCCCCCGAGTCCTTGAGCTTCCACGCCGCCTGCATCCGGGGGGAGGCAGGATCCTTCGGCGTCTGTCCGCCTTTCGCCATGGGCCCCCTCTATAGCGGGGAATGCAAGGGCGCGTCGACGGTATATAGAACCCCCATGCCCCCGCGCCCCCTCAGCCGTCGACACCTCTTGCTCGGGAGCGCGGCGCTCGTCCCGCTGCTCGCCGGGCGCGCGTCCGCCTTCGGAGAGAAGAGCCGCTTCATCCCCGCCGTCGCCCGCCATGGAGGCCGTTGGGACGCCCGATTGTCGGGGCTCCGACGAATTGCCTGGGAGCTGCAGCGGCGCACCTCGGTGGACGTGGTGCCGGATGCTCGCCCCTTCGCCCTCTCCAGCCCGGACCTCTTCGAGTACCCCTTCCTCTACCTGGGAGGGGACGGAGGCTTCCCGCCCTTCTCCGATGCGGAGGTGGAGAACCTCCGGCGCTACCTCACCTTCGGAGGCTTCCTCCTGGCGGACGCCAATGATGGCAGCGACGGGGATGGCTTCGACGCGAGCTTCCGCCGGGAGATGGCGCGGGTGCTGCCGCAGAGCCCGCTCACGCCGGTGCCCTCCACCCACGTCGTCTTCAAGAGCTTCTTCCTGCTGGACTCGGCGCCGGGCCGGTTGCTCAACAAGCCACAGTTGCTGTCGGCCAACCTCGGCAAGCGGGCGGCGGTGATGTACTCGCAGAACGACCTGGCGGGCGCGTGGAGCCGCAGCGAGGCGGGCGATTACGAATTCGACGTCTCCCCGGGTGGCGAGCCCCAGCGCGAATTGGCCGTGCGGGTGGGCGTGAACCTCTGCATGTACGCCCTCTGCCTGGACTACAAGGACGACGCCGTCCACCTGCCCCTCATCCTCAACAAGCGCCGCTGACACGAGGCCCCTGGCTCACTTCATGGACACCACCCCCTTCAATGCCTGGAAGCTCGTCAGCCTCTCGCCACTGCCCGTCTGGGCGTTGGTGCTGCTGGGCGTGGGCGTGGCGCTCGGAGTGGGCCTGGCGGCGTGGGGCGTGCGGCGAGAGCCGGCGCGCCTGCGTCGCTGGTCCCTGTGGCTGCTGCGCGCGGGCGCGGGCCTGGCGGCGCTCTTCTTCCTGCTGGAGCCGGGCATCCGCAACCTCCAGGTGGCGCGGATGAAGAACCGCCTGGCCGTGCTGGTGGACCGCTCGGCGTCCATGAACTTCCCGGTGGAGCCCGGGGGCATGACGCGCTCGGCCCAGGCGGCGGCCTTCCTGGAGAACGCGGCGCCGGGGCTGGCGGCCCTGCGGGACCGGTACACGGTGGAGGTGTACGGCTTCGACCCGGAGCTGTCGCCCACCACGGCCGAGGCGCTCGCGAAGGAGCCGGCGCGCGCGGGCTCGTCGGACCTGTTGTCGGCGCTGCGCTCGGTGGGGGCGGGGGCGCAGGGCGCGAAGAAGCTGGGCGGCGTGCTGCTGGTGAGCGACGGCGCGGACAACGTGGAGCTCGCGGGCGGCGCGGTGGGCCGGGCGCGGGCGGCGCTGGCGGACCTGAACGTGCCGGTGTCGACGTTCCTGGTGGGCAAGGAGGCGCTGAAGGACCTGTCCGTCGAGCGGGTGAAGGTGGATGACTTCGCCTTCGTGCGCAACTCCATCACCGTGGAGGTGGAGGTGCACGGCCGAGGCTTCTCCGGACAGGACGTGCCGGTGGTGCTGAAGCAGGAAGGCAAGGTGGTGGCGAGCAAGGCGGTGCGCTTCGAGTCCTCGGACGACGTGAAGCCGGTGGGCTTCACGTTCACGCCGGATCAGACGGGGCGCTTCGTCTACACGGTGAGCATGCCCGTGTTCCCGGACGAGGCGGTGGGGGACAACAACACCCGCTCCTTCGTGCTGAAGGTGATTCGGGACCGGGTGCGCGTGCTGCTGGTGGTGGGCCGGCCCTCGTGGGACGAGCGCTTCCTGAGAGGCCTGTTGCGCCAGGACGCGAACGTGGACCTGGTGTCCTTCTACATCCTGCGGACGATGTCGGATGACCCGGGCGTGGTGAGCCAGGAGCGCGAGCTGTCGCTGATTCCCTTCCCGATGGAGGAGATCTTCGACACGAAGCTGGACACGTTCGACGTGGTCATCTTCCAGAACTTCGGCCACACGGACCAATCGCTGTCGATCGCCCAGTACGAGCGCAACCTGGAGCGCTACGTGCACAACGGCGGTGCCTTCGTGATGATTGGCGGAGACAGCGTGCTGGGAGAGGGAAGGGCGAACATGCCCACGCTGTACGAGGCGCTGCCGGTGGAGGGGGCGGGCCCGGCGAACGCCGAGCCCTTCAAGGCGAGGCTGACGCCGGAGGGACTGAGACACCCGGTGACGGCGATGGTGTCGGGAGGGGCGAGCACGGAGGCGGCGTGGGCGGAGCTGCCGGCGATTCCGGGAGCGAACCTGACGAGGGCGAAGCCAGGGGCGACGGTGCTGATGGACCATCCGTTCATGACGGTGGACGGGAAGAACGCGCCGCTGGTGGCGGTGTGGGACTACGGGCGGGGGAGGGCGCTGGTGATGGCGACGGACGCGAGCTGGTACTGGGCCTTCACGGCGCACAAGGATGGCTCGCCGAGCCGCACGTATGAGCGCTTCTGGGGCAGCGCGCTGCGCTGGCTGGTGAGGGATCCGGACCTGACGACGCTGAACGTGACGGCGGATCCTCCGTCGGTGGAGCCTGGGAAGGCGGTGGGGGTGGTGGTGTCGTCGAGGACGTCGGACTACCAGCCGGCGCAGGACGCGCAGATTCGTGTGGAACTGGTGTCGGTGGACACGCAGAGGCCGGTGGCCGTGCAGACAGGGCAGACGGGACCGGACGGAGTGGTTCGGCTGGAGTTCGCGCCGCCGGCGCCGGGTCCATACAAACTGGTGGCCACGGCGAAGAAGGGCGAGACGGATCTGGGGAAGGGCGAGGACGCGGTGGCGGTGCGAGCGGTGGGCCCGGAGCTGTCGGACGCATCGGTGCGGCCGGATCTGATGGAGCAGATCGCGAAGTACACGGGAGGCAAGGCGTTCCGGCTGCCGATGAGTGGGCTGCCGGATGACGTGCCGTTGCTGGACCCGCCGGTGGTGGAAGTGGGGCGGGCGAAGGACAAGCCGCTGTGGGACCGTTGGTACTACCTGGTGGCGCTGGTGGGGCTGCTGGGGACTGAATGGTTCCTGCGACGCCGCTTCGGTTACGTGTGAGCGAATACCCCTCTCCCCCTGGGAGAGGGACGGGGTGAGGGTATCGGAAGGACGCGGGTTCGATTCCCGCCGCCTCCTGTAGGACAAGCACTCTTCTTGGTCGCTGCCTCACTCCTCGACGAACCGCGTGCCGGTAAAGTCCTTCCGCCTCCACTGCCTGGGTTTCTTTTCTCGATGCCCCACCTCTGCTGCTGGCTGACTTCGCGCTTGTTGGTGCGAGCGGAGCGGGAAGTTCACATGAATGCAGCTATCGGCTGTCCATCCCTGTTCTGGGTCGCGCGGTGCATGGTCCTCCTCGTGCTGGTGCTCGCCGCCTGTGCCACGGCCTCTGGCGGGGGGTCTTCCCCCGCTTGGCACCAGGACGTGCCACGGTACGGCTCGCCCGGTTCCGTTCTTCCTCCAGGAGCCCTCTTGGCCATGAGCGATGAGCCATTGGTGGGAGGAGAGCCCATCCGCCCTGGCATCCAGGGTTACAACATTCCCGGCCGCAAGCCGGATTCGCGGATGCCCTGGGAGTTCTACATGGGTAATGCGTCACACCGGCTCATCTCTTACATGTATGGCATCAACTACCCGGGCAACAGGGTTTATTACAATACCAAATCGATCAAGTTCATCCTTGATGAAACGGAAATCGGAGACGCGTCTCTTTTGCTGCCGAAAGAGCGCGAGCTACGCCCGGACATCACCGACTTCACCCTCCGAGCCCTCTTCGAAATCAAGCCATGGGATGGGTTGGCTCTCCAGGAAGGCAGAGAGGAGGCTCGCAAGTACATGGCCGCATTGAATCGGGCCATCCTGTCTGGCAGACGGTTTACCGGTGGTACGGACTTCCAAGGTGAAATCCTCGTCCGCTTCGCGGGAGGTCAATACATCTGGCGCCTGGAATGGAAGAATCCCGAGCCTGGAGTGGTCCAGTACCGGTGGACGCGCAGCCAGGAACGCTTCGAGTCCCAGTCGGCGGCTGACGAGGCCGGACAGTGGGTGGAACTCTCCGAGGAGGAGTTGCGGCAGTACGGTGGCTGGGTGAGTCAGGCTGTGGAAGGAATGGTGAGCAGTCGTGAGAAACTCGCCACCGTCAGCGGGACTGTGGGCATGGTCATCGACCTGGTCGGTGGGGTTGCGACGACGGTCTTGTGGGGTTCCATCATGGGACAGATGGGGGCTGGCACGGGGGCGCGGCAGCCACCCGCCCAGGGAGGTGGACAGGTCATTCCCTTCCCGGTGCGGCCTCCATCCGCCGCGTCCCCGGAACAGGCGCCGGCCGCTGCGGGCATGTCGCTTTCTCGTTGAGGTGTGGCTGCTTTTGCTAGGACAGACTGAATGACACCCGGACAGACCGCGTCGCTGCAACTGCCGTCCTTCCTGCATGGAACCTTCCGCTCGGTGCAGCAGAAGACGCACCGGGAGAGTTTGCGGTGTGGAGAGCAGTACCGGAAGGACGGTACCATTCCCGTCCCTCGGCAGATGGTGGAACTGCCCCCGGGCGAGGTGGTGGTGGCGCACGAGGTGGTGGACTTCCAGCGTGAGCGCCCAGCCTGGCGGCTGTACATGGTGTCGCATGTCATGGGCGACCTGGCCCAGGATGGGCAGAAGTCGTTTCTCGTGAGGCATGACTATGAGGCGTTCTTCCGGGAAACGGCCTGGGGGGCGCTGTTTTTCGCGACGACGCACATGGGGGCGGTGAGTGCGGAGCGTACGGCGCGGCGTCTCCATTCGGTGCTTCGTTTCTGGGCGCCGCTTCAGAGCGCGCGCTACCTCTTCAAGAAACCAAGCGTGCCACAGACTCTGGAGGAGGTGATGGTGGCCTCCTGCGGCTGGGCCATGGATGCGTGGTGCCCGGTGGGCGATTCCTCGGTGCGCTCGCGTCTGGCGGTGGCGGCGGAGCGCATGGCGAGAGCGACACGGGAGGACTGTGTCGAGGCTATCTTCCGGGAAATGCCTCGGGCCCTTGCTCTCGCGCGCAACTTGAAGCACCGCGAGGTGGTGGCAGACCCGGCCTTCCAGCGCGAGCGCCTCGCCTCTCTCGACGCGCGTTCTTTCGAACGGGTGTCGGGTGCACTCACTGAGGAACTTATCGGATTGTTATATGACTGGGACCATGAGCTTGGGTTGCAGTAGTTGCAGTAGGCCCACAGAGGTGTCAGTGCAATGGCACCGGGTGGACGAATCATCCCTGCGCGCGTGCTGGCGCGTCTGGCCAAGGTGGACGTGCTGGTGATTGACGACTGGGGGCTGGCGCCGCTCAAGGAGCAGGAGCGCCGCGACATGCTGGAGATTCTCGAGGACAGGTACGGCAACCGCAGCACCCTCATGACCAGCCAGCTGCCCACCACGAAGTGGCACGACCACCTGGGTGACCCGACGGTGGCCGACGCCATTTGCGACAGGGTGCTACATAACTCCCATCGGGTCGTGCTAAAGGGCCCCTCCCGCAGGAAGGAGGAGTCTGCGGAGAAGTAGGTCCCCGGTCAGCGTCGCTTCGCTCCGATCACGATGACCGATCCAGGTGATCACGATCGACCGATCTGGGTGATCACGATGGCCGGAATACGCAGTCGTGCAGGACGCCGGTCGCGATCTCACTTCGTAGCGCGGGTGTGGGAACGTCGACAGGACGTCGTCCCACTTCTGGGCGACCTCGTCGTGGAAGTGGTCGAGCACGATCTTCTCGCGCGTCGCGCGCAGGGCGTCGGTGAGCATGGGCTGCGTCCTGTCTGGAGTATGGGATTGCGCTGTAAGTTGGCGCAGGATGGCGCTTACGCTGTAAGTATGTCAAGAGAGGCGTGAAGGAGCCCGATGAAGGCAAGCACCCGGACCCGAGAGCCGTTGTCACGTGAGAGGATTCTGGCCGCCGCTCTGCGCCTGGTGGAGCAGCACGGCGTCGAGGCGCTCAGCATGCGCAATCTGGCCACCGAGCTCGGGGTCGAGGCGATGTCGCTGTACAACCACGTCGCCAACAAGGACGCGGTGCTCGACGGCATCACCGAGGTCGTGCTCTCGCGCATGGACGTCCCCCCGCCGACGTCTGACTGGCGCCACGACGCCCGCGCCCTGGGGGCGGCCTTTCGGCGTGAGGCCCTGGCGCACCCTCGCACGGCCCCGCTGTGCCTCACGCGCCAGCTCCAGTCGGGACCCTCGCTCCCTCTCACGGAGACCGCGCTCGACATCCTCCGGCGTGCCGGGTTCGACGCCAAGGGGGCGGTGCACGCCTTGCGCGCCCTCCTGGCCTACCTGGTCGGGACCCTGCTGCGTGACGTCGGCGCCGGCCCCACGTTCAGCGGACTGGATCCCGCGGGCATGGCCGAGCGCGAGCGGGTGCTGGTCGCGACGGGCCTCCCGCGTGTCACCGAGTCCGCCGCGTACCTGTCCGTCTGTCGGCACGAGGCGGAATACGGCTTCGGCCTCGAGTTGATGATCGACGCCCTCGGCCAGCAGCTGTCTCCGGGGTATTCCAAGACACCCGGGTCACCGTCAGCACCACGAGAGCCCTGACCATGCGCCTCCGGCAATCCCTCACAGTCATCCTGGCCGTCCTGCTCCTCGCCGCCCTTCCCCGGTGCGCGCCACCGGAGCCCGCGGACGAGTCCGTGCCGTCCACCCAGACCTCGCGGGCCCTCACCCCGGGCGGCGGGCTGCGGTTCATGACGTACAACATCAAGCACGGTGAGCTGAGCAGCCTCGACAGCATCGCCAGCGTCATCAAGGGCCAGTCACCGGACCTCGTCGTGCTGCAGGAGGTGGATGTCCTCACCAACCGCTCCGGCAAGGTGGACCAGGCCGCGCGGCTGGGGCAGCTCACGGGGCTGGGCTCGGCCTTCATCCCCTCGCTGCTCAGCTACGACGGCGGGCAGTACGGCCTCGCGGTGTTGTCGCGCTACCCCATCCGCTCCACCCAGCGCATTCCCCTGCGCTCCGCCGCGGAGCAGCGCGTGCTCGGCCTGGTGGAGGTGGAGCTCGATGCGACGCACGTCATCCCCGTGGCCGTCACCCACTTCGGCACCACCGGCGCCACGGAGCGGCTCGAGCAGGCGGAGGATGTCAAGGCCGCCCTGGCGGGCAGGCCATGGGCCCTGCTCGGCGGCGACCTCAACGCCTCCCCTTCCGAGTCTGGCATCACCAGCCTGAAGGCGCTGCTCTCGGACGCGTGGACGCGCGGCGGCTCGGGCAGCGGCTACACCCATGACGCGAGCATCCCCACGCGCCGCATCGACTACGTGATGCTCGGCTCCGCGTGGACGTCGCCCGTGACGGCGGCCGTCGTGGGCGCGACGTCGCAGTCGGACCACCGGCCGGTGGTGGCCACGCTCATCCTCCCCTGGAGCCAGACGCTCTTCGGAGACCGCGTGCCCGCCAATGCCGTCGAGGAGGCGGACACCCGCGCCGTGGAGCTGGGCGTGCGCTTCCGCGGCAACGTCTCCGGCACCATCCACGCGCTGCGCTTCTACCGGGGCACCGGCAACGCCAGCGGCTACGTCGCCCGCCTCTGGAGTGGCACGGGCACCCTGCTCGCCCAGGTGTCCGTGAGCGACGGCCGCATCCCCGGGTGGCAGGAGGCCGTCCTGCCCACGCCCGTCCCCATCAGCGCCAACACGCTCTACGTGGCCTCGTACCACACGTCCAACGGCCGCTTCGCGAGAGACCCGTCCGGGCTCGCGAGCGCCGTCACCAGCGGCAACCTGACGGCCCCCGCCAGCGCGAGCGTGGGAGGCAACGGCGTCTATGCGTACGGCGCCGGCGGCTTCCCCGCGAGCAGCTACAAGGACACCAACTACTGGGTGGACGTCCGCTTCGTGCCGTCCCCCTGAGCCCGCACCGCCACGCGCCCACGACCTACCGCGCCCTCCCATGCTCAGCCGGGTGACTGCGCCCCCGCGGATGCGCGGAGCGCGAGGATGAAGCACACCGTGGCCGCGAGCGCCGCCACCGTCCTCACGTGGTTCCACGCCGTCCAGCCCGACACGTAGCCCGTCCACAGGCGGGCGGCGTCCACCTGCACCGGGTCGACGGCCGCGAGCGCATGGTTCCTGGGCACGTTGCACGCGGCTGTCACTCCGACGACGCCGAGCACGTACAGCCCACACCCCACCCACAGGTACACCGCGCCCGGCGTCTGCCATGAGCGCGGTCCGAGCACCGCGGCGCCCAGCGCGGCCACGGCCGTTCCGAAGAACACGGACATGAACGCCGGCGTCGTCGCGGTGACGTTGATGGACTGCATCGCCAGGAGGCCCTGCGCGGGCGGCAGCCGGGCAAGGCCTCCCATCACGAACGCGGAGAAGGCGAAGAAGACTCCAGCCACCACGCCCGAGCCGAGCGCCGACAGCCACGTCAATACGAGGAGCGGGGTTCCGGTCATGTGAAGCCTCACGCGGCCGAGAGGGCCACCGACTTCCCGATGTACTTCGCGCCCTCCGCCGCCTCGACGAGGAAGCGGCCCACGCTCCTGCGCGAGACGCTCATCCCACGGGCCTCGCCCTCCGGTGAGGCGAAGGGCGCACCCGCGTCCGCCTCGTCCGTCAGCCCGACGGGCCGCGCGAGCACCCAGTCGAGCCCGCTCTCGCGCACCTCCCGCTCCTGCACCTCGGTGTCGGCGATCTGCGGCTTCAGGAGCAGCGAGAACAGCAGCTTCCACTTGAGCGACAGCCGGCCCCACGTCTCTCCCACTCCGTACGTGGTCTGCACCACCAGCTTGCGCACGCCGTGCTTCCGCATCGCGGCGATGACGTTTCGCGTCCCCACCGAGCGCACGTCCATCGGCGTCCTCGAGCTGCCGCGCATCCGGACCGTCAATGGGTTCTCGCTGATGCCGAGCGTGACGATCACCGCGTCCTGCCCCCGCACCGCGTGCTCGACGTCCTCGGGGTTCGCCGCGTCCCCCGTGACGATATTCAACCTCGGGGACGACAGCTGGAGCGCCCGCGGCCTCCGGGCAAAGGCCGTCACGTCATGCCCCGCGGACAGCAGCACCTCGATGGCCGCGCGGCCAGAACCTCCCGTTGCACCCACGACCAGGACTTTCATCACGACTCCCTCGGGCTGGATTGCCTGCGCGCAAGATGTCGCCCGGGGCCCGGGGTCTCAATGACCGGCAGTCGCGGATTCATGCTCGTTCGTCCAGGCGCGCCGCTGGACGCTGCCGGCCCACCGTGAGCATGCTCGGGGCATGGTGGACAAGCAGCTCTGGGCCCCCGTGGACCCGCTCGGCGAGGCCCTGCACTTCCTGCGGATGACGGGCAGCTTCTACTGCCAGTCGGAGCTCTCCGCGCCATGGGGGCTGGCACTGCCGCCCATGCCCGGGTGCATGTGGTTCCACGTCCTGACGGCGGGCCGGTGCTCGCTCGAGGTCGAGGGCGGCGCGCCCGTCGTCCTGAGTCCGGGGGACCTCGCGCTCGTGCCGCACGGCGAGGGTCACCGGCTCTGGACCGAGCCGCGCGTCCCCACGCCCCTGGCCCATGACCTTCCGCAGCAGCAGCTCAGCGAGCGCTATTCCGTCCTCCGGCACGGGGGCGGCGGTGCGCCGAGCACGCTCGTCTGCGGCGCCGTCCGCTTCGACCACCCCGCCGCGCACGCGATGGTGAAGCTCCTGCCCCGGGTGATTCACCTGGACGCCGCGAGCTCGGCGCACGGGGAGTGGATGGAGAGCACGCTTCGGCTGATGGCGACCGAGGCGAAGGCGCTGCGCCCCGGCGGAGAGACGGTCATCACCCGGCTGGCGGACATCCTGGTGGTGCAGGCCATCCGCTCGTGGATTCAGCAGGATCCGGCCGCGCAGACGGGGTGGCTCGGCGCGCTGCAGGACAAGCAGCTGGGCCGTGCCATCATGCTCATCCACCGGGAGCCGGCGCGCGCCTGGACGCTGTCCGCGCTCGCGCGCGAGGTCGGGATGTCGCGCTCGGTCTTCGCGGCGCGCTTCACCGAGCTCGTCGGCGAGCCCGCCATGCACTACGTCGCGCGCTGGCGGATGCACGTGGCCGTCACCTGGCTCAGGGAGGACACGGCGGGGCTCGGCGAGCTCGCGAGCCGCCTCGGCTACCAGTCCGAGGCGGCCTTCAGCCGGGCCTTCAAGCGTTTCATGGGCGTGTCGCCAGGCGCGCTGAGACGTGACCCGGAGGCCGCCTCCAAGCCCCGCCCCCAACGGCCTCCCGCCCGCGCCTGAGCGGGCCATCCCGCCCCACCCGGGAGGAGACCATCTTCCTGCTCGCCCAGGACAACCACGCCGCCTTCAACCGGGCCTTGGAGGAGCGCATCCACTTCGAGCGCTTGTTCCGGCGGATGCCATCCTGCTCAGGTGGGGACATGCGCACGCACGAGAGCCTCGGAGGGTGTCGGGGCGATGTCGCGCGGTGGAGTCCCGCTGTGGGAATTAGCGGAAGTCGCTGGCGTGGTCCCGGGCCCACCTGGCGAATGGGCGTGCCGGCCGCCCCGTGACATCGCGCGCGGTGGCCCGCACGGGCAGGGGGACACCGTCGGACAGGGCCTGGTACCGCAGCAGCACGTCCACGGCCATTGGCGGCATGACTCGGCTCATCTCTTCGCGCGCTCGCGCGGGCGTGATGACCTCCAACCGCACCGGACGACCGATTGCCTCGGCGATGAGCTCCACCTGGCGCCGTTGGGTCAGCGACTCCGGCCCGCTGAGGACGTAACTCGCGTTCTCGTGTCCGGGGTCGAGCAGCGCCCGCACCGCGACTTCGGCGAGGTCCTCCTCATGAATCGGCGTGCTGTGCGATTCGGGGTAGGGCGTCCGGACGACGCCGTCGGAGCGAATCGAGTGCGCCCACATCAGCGAGTTCGTGGCGAAGGCCCCGGGCCGGATGAACGTCCAGGGAATCCCGGATGCCTCGAGCGGTCGTTCCACGTCGAGGTGGAGTCGGGCAATCGGGTTCGTCTCCGCGTCGGCCGCCACGACGGCGCTGGAGGACAGCAACACCACGTGCTTCACCCCGGCGGCCCTGGCCGCGGCGACGAAGCCGTCGATGCCCCGCGGCTCGGCATAGAGGAAGACCTTGCGCACACCGGCCAGCGCGGCGGGCAGAGTCGCGGCTTGGGTGAGGTCGGCGCCGACGACCTCCACTCGTCCGGGCAGGTTCACCGATTCGGGCCGTCGGCTGGCCGCCCGGACCGGGACCCCGGCGGCGAGCAATTGCTGGACGACATGCCGGCCGACATTGCCCGTCGCTCCAGTGACCAGAACGACATCTGACACATCATGAGAAGGTTGGATCGTCATGGGCACAAGCGTGCAACCTCAAGATAGGTTGAGGTCAAGGCCCGATTCGCTCCTGGCGGAGAGCCCCAAGCGCCCACCGTTCTGAGCGTGCGAGCGGCCTCGCCGACACGTCAGTGCTACGGGACTACGCGTCAGCATGCGCCCTTGACGCGTCAAAACCCCCTGGCGCGTGCCGGGCCTCCCTGTGACGTTGACCGGCACCCGCCTTGCTATCCGGTGGACACGACCCGATCCGTTCATCACTTGATGAACACCAACCCTTCCCGGGCAGAAGCTCGGCGAGTTCGGCGGCGGTCACGCCGGCCGGACCAGCGCAAGGCCTATCCCGGAGACTGGATCTCCGGCCTCTCCCTGCTCCACGACAGCCATCCTTGAAGGATAGACCATGAGCTTTGATGACTCCGAATCCTTCCCTCTGCGCATCCTCGCAGCCGCACGATCGACAGCCGTCGATTCCCAGCGCCTCTCTCAAAAGCTCGCGAGCCTGGGTCTCAACTGCTCGGAGAACACCCCCGAAAAGATGGCGGGCTACATCAGTCAATTCAAGGCGCAGCTCTCCCGTGGGAGCAAGGGCTCCGCCAACAAACACATTCTGGCCAGGACCGCGCAGACCGCCCGACGGTATGAGTATACCGTGTCGGATGACCAGAATCTGATTCACAAGCTCCTGGTCATCATCACGAACCATGACCTCGTCACCAGGCACGGACTCCATGCCGTCGACTACTATGAGATGAGCCGGGACTTCAGGGCCTCCGAAGTGGGCTCCATCCTGCGCTCCCTCATCGACGGTGCCCTCTTTCTCGCGACGTTCGTCAGCAAGGGCAAGCAAGGCTCCATCGACGGCGAGCAGATCACGGCCTGGTACGATGACACGCTCCAATCCCTGGAAGATAGCTCCTCGTCCGACTTCGACTGGAACAGGAGCGACACATTTGTCGCCATCCACCGCAACACCGAGCACCCGGAGCGGATCGATCAGATCTCGGCCTGCAAATTCTCCTTCTCCACCAGCGTGAAGGATTTCCGCAACAAGGAAGTGAACTCACACGAGTCACATTTGCACGCCCGGCAATGGAGCGTCACCTTTGAAGACCTCGACGTCCTCAACACCGTATACAACCAGGTGGAGTGCGCCAGGACTGATTCAAAGTCGCCCCTCCCTTATGAACCGGCTGTCCACGTAACCGGGCAAGCCCATCCCGTGGGCAAGAGCCGGGTCCACGGAAAGACTTGAAGAGCGGTCGGGGTACCCGTCTACGCCGAGCCTTGTTCTCGTGCGAGTCCCTCGTTTCGAGTTCCCCGCTCGATAGGGCAGGCTTGATTCAAAGTCCCACGGGAGAGGTCATCCCACCCGGGCCTACGGCTGAAGTATAGTCCCGCCTACAGGCGCCCACCGGAGGCGAGCAGCCGCGGGCTGATCGCGAGGGGGAGCGCCAGCACAGAGCCGGAGACGGGCCGGACAGGTCCGGGGAGGAGAAGGATGAGTGGGAAGAAAAACCGGGGCGGGAGGGCTGGCGGGCCCTCCACACCCCAAGCGGGAAACGGGAAGGGGAAGAAGGACGAGCAGGAAACCCCCTCCCGCGTGCAGAGGATGATGGCGAGCCTGGGGCTGACATTCAAGGAGGTAAAGGACCCCCGGGCCCGCCGGGGACAGAGGCACCCGCTGGCGGCGATGTTGATGCTGCTGGTGCAGGCGATTGCGGTGGGGCGGCGGGTGTTGAGGCATGCCGAGGCGCTGGGGGAGGACATGCTGCGCGAAGGCACGGCGCCCGAGGGGCTGAAGCGGCCGGTGTCCGACACGACGTTGGATAGGCTGCTGGGGAAGTTGGAGCCAGAGGGGTTGGAGCAGGAGGTGCACCAGATGGTGCACCGAGGCCTGGAAGTGGGGCTGATACGCCATGAGCTCTTCGCCCGGGGCGTCGTCAGCATTGACGGGAAGGCGGGGAGAGCACGCCGGGGCAGCCGCCGTGCGAGCCGAGCCACACGACGAAGGATGAGCAGGGGCGGGAGTACTGGTACCCGTACGCGCTGCGCGCCAGTCTCACCAGCAGCGCGGCCCAGCCGGTGCTCGACCAGAAGTTGCTGGAAGGCAAGCAGGGAGAGGCGACGGCGTTCCCGGAGTTGTTCAAACGGGTGGTGGAGAAGTTCGGGCGGCATTTCGAGTACGTGACAGTGGACGCGGGAATGACGAGCGCGGCCAATGCGCGGGTGGTGAGGGAGGCGGGCAAGCACTACCTGATGGCGCTCAAGGAGAACTTCCACCGGCTACATGACAAGGCGTGGGTGGCGCTGGCGGTGGCGCCAGTGAAGGTGCGCACGCGCGAGCGGACGAGCGGGGAGTGGGTGGAGAGGGAGTTGAGGGTGGTGGACAAGCCGCCAGAGGAGGACTTTCCCGGCGCCCAGCAATGGGTATGGGTGAGGCAGACGCGAACCAGAGACGGCGAGCTGCCGAAGGTGGAGACGCGGCTGTTCCTCACCTCCATTCCCACAGGGCAACTGTCCCCGGAGCGGATGCTGACGTTGGTACGCCGGCACTGGGGGATTGAGAACGGGCCCAACTGGACAGCGGACGTGGTGCTGGAGGAGGACAGCGCCTCGCCCAGCCTGCGAGGCAATGCACCCCTGGTACTCAGCTGGCTGCGTTTGCTGGCCTACAACCTGCTGGCCCTGGTGCGCACGCACCTGCCGACTCGCGACAAACGGCCCCAAAGCTTCGCACGCACCATGGAGGTGCTCTACCAGGGCCTGTTGGGTCTGGCCGTGCTGCCCGAGAGTCTGGCCACACTTGCCTGAGCGCCCGCCAGCTGCTCCCGCTCCGGCCTTCCCGCGCCTCTTCTCCCCTGGCTGTTCGGCCTGTGTACCTTCACTCCTGTCCTTCCACGGCGCCCCTCTTTCAGGCGCCGTCCGGAGGGATGCTCCCTCTTTGCCTGTGAATGTCTGGACTTGCTCTCCGCCTCTTCAAAACCTCTCCTACGGACTTTGGATCAATCCTGGCTCGATAGGGGTGGAGTCCACGGGACCCGAGCCGCGCGGGAGCAGCGCCGCGCGGCCCTGGATGCCCTTACATCTGCCTCAGCGCGTCCGGCGATTCAGGGAGGACCTGACCGCCATCCACGATGAGCGTCTGGCCGGAGATGTAGCCGGCCTCGCGGCTGGCGAAGAACAGGGCGGCATGGCCGATATCCTCGACCTCGCCCAGCGTGCCGAGCGGCACCGCCGCCGCCATGCCCTTCATGTACTCCGGGCCCAGCTTCTCGAGGCCCTCGGTCACGATGTTGCCGGGCAGCACGGCATTGACCGTGATGCGGTATTTCGCGAGCTCCATGCACGCGGTGCGCATGAAGCCCAGTTGCCCGGCCTTGGTGGCGCCGTAATGGGTCCAGCCGGGAAAGCCGGTCACCGGGCCGGTGATGGAAGAGGTGATGACGATGCGCCCCTGGTCGGATTTCTTCAGATAGGGGATGCAGGCCTTCACCGAGAGGAAGGTGCCCTTGAGGTTGGTCGCCATCACCTCGTCCCAGGTTTCCGGCGACATCTCCTCCATCTTCACCTGCGGAAAGATGCCGGCATTGGCGCACAGCACGTCGATTCCGCCATGACGCTCGGCCGCTGCCTGGGCCATCTTCTCCATGTCCTCCAACCGGGTCACGTCAGCGGAAAAGCCGCTAGCGGTGCCACCGTCCGCGACGAATTCCCGCGCCGTCGTCTCGGCCGCCTGGAGATCGCGCGCGACCACCAGCACCTTGGCGCCGTGCCGCGCGAAGACCCGGGCGATTCCCTTGCCAATGCCCTTGCTTGCGCCGGTGACGATGACCGATTTTCCCTTGAGCGATTCCGCCAACATGATGCGCTTCCTCCGGTTCCTGTATTCCAGGCTCTTGTGTTCCGGGTGAGTATAGGAGGTGGGCATGTGCATCGGGTGATGGACCGAGCGGTACTACACTCACCAAGAGCACATCAGGGGAGGGGGCGCACCAGGCCACGGTAGGGCAGGTAGCGCTTGAAGCCGAGCGGGCGCAGTCCTGGGATGGAGGCGATGAGGTTGGCCACCTCGCCGCCCGCCTGCAGCTGCGTCTCGACGGTTCTTTGGTGTGCCTCCGCGGTGGTCCACTCGCTGAAGTTGAACACCCGCCTCCCATCGCTTCGGATGTGGAAGTGAGAGGCAATGCCGCCGCCGGGAACGGTGGGCTGGATGCCCGAGAAGTGATCGACCAGGGTGTCGATGAACCTCCGCGCCGTGTCCTCTCCGTCGGTATCGAAGGAGACGCCGACGATGCAGCCGGGCACCTGCCCGCTTCGTCCGGCCGGGAGCATGCTGCGGTAGAGCCGGTAACTGCTGGGCTTGCCCACCTCACCGACGGCGGCGGTGATGCGCTGAGCCAACGTGGCCTGGTTCCTGGGGTCCTGGGCGAATGCGAGATGGGCCTCGGGGCGGGTCCACTGGGCGTAGTTGAGGATGGTGTGCCCGTCGGTGCCCGCGAAGCACAGGCGGGAGAGGAACTCCATGGGCAGTGGGTGCTGCTCCCAGGCGTCGAGGGTCGCGTCCATGGCGGCGCGCTGCTGCTCGGGGCTGTCCGTCATCCACTCGCTGATAAGGATATGGCCCGCATCGGGACGGGTGATGTCTGTCAGTGGATGGGAGACAAGGCCAGGGGTGGTGATCATGGTGAGCCTCTCGGGGTTCAGGCGGTTGCCGTACATCGACTCGGCGACCATGCTGCAACCTCGAGTTCGGTTGAGGTCAACAGGCAATTCTTGGGGCCAGAGGAGACGGTGGCGCATCACGAGATGGGAGAACTCTCGGCACGGCGGGGCCGGTCCTTGTTGCCCGCGCTGAGTCGGCCTACGAAGGGAGCATGGCCCCTGCCTCCTCGCACTCCACGACTCGCGCCACGGCCATCGGCGCGGTGGCCATCCTGCTCTGACCGTGGCCATCTCCTTCGCCTTCGCCTCCCTGCTGACGCTCGGCAAGTGGCTGGTGCGGCGAGAGGACATCGGGCGCCACCTGCGCCAGCCGGCCGCGGTGTGGCTGACGGGCGTGGGCGGGCTGTTCGGCTACCACTTCCTCTACTTCCTGGCCCTGAAGACGCCGCCGCCCGTGGAGGCCAACCTCATCAACTACCTGTGGCCGCTGCTCATCGTGCTCTTCTAAGCTCGAAGATGGGTGAGCCCTGCTGTTCGTCGAAGGACTCCGTCTCACGCAAACGCTCGAGGAAGTCCTTGCTCGAACACGAGGCGGGGCGCATCGGGCTTGGGGTGGTGACAGTTGTCTTCGGACTGGTGAGTGCACTCACCACCCCTTCGGCTCCTGCTTCGAGCCCCCTTTTCTTAAACCCCTGAAATCAGAGAGGCCCTCTGGGCACGGGGGGGCGACATGGGCGTGGCATGTCGGGTGCAGAAGGACAGGGCATCACTCTTCCGCACCAGTCACCACCGCACCTACCGAGGAGCCGCCCATGCCCCGCATCCGCCCTACGCAGCCCCACCGCTCCGCGACCTTCTCCGCGCCCACGGCGTCCCAGCCCAAGCCTCCGACCCGCGCCTCCACGCTGCCGGCCACGCTGCCCTCCTCGACGCCCGCCACGCCCAGGCCCGCCGTGCGCGCACCGATCGCCACGGAGCCCAAGCCCGTGAAGCACCCGGGCCTGCCCGAGGGTCCCGCCACGTACAGCCCCTGGGAGAAGACCACGGGCCAGGCCTCGGATCTGATGGTGGGCGGCGGCGACAACAAGCTCACGCTTCCCCCGGCCGCGAAGCAGAACATGCTCATCGACAAGCCGGGCACCTCCTTCCAGAAGGATACCTTCGGGGGCAGGGTGAGCGGCGGCCTGGGCTCGATGCAGGCCTCCACCGCGAGCTACAACGGCGGTGGCTTGCACCATTACTCGGCCCAGGCCGAGCTCAACGGGCCACACGCCTCCTACGAGCTGCAGAAGGTTCACGCGGGCCGTCTGGGCGTGAGCAGCACCCAACTCACCGCCGAGGCCAACGCCTTCAAGGCGCAAGCCCAGGCGGGCGTCTCGGCGGATACGAAGAACCACGCGTACACGGCCGCGCTGACGGGCAAGGCGGAGACGGGCGTGGGCGTCGGGGCGAGCGTGAGCCACGACTTCAACCGGCACGTGGGTGGGTACCTCAAGGGCGAGGGCAAGGCCTCGGCCACCGCCTACGCCGAGGGAGTGGCCTCCCTGGATCCGAGGACCGCCACGGCGATGCTCTCGGGCCAGGTGGGCGCGGCCGCCACGGCGGGTGCGTATGGCACGGCGGGCGGGCACCTGGGCCGGCTGCACGGCTCGGTCACCGCGGGCGCGGTGGCGGGCGTGGCCGCCCAGGCGGGCGGGAAGCTCGGTCTGGAGAACGGCTTCCTCAAGCACTCCGCGGACGTCAACGCCGCGATGGGCGTGGGCACCCACATCAAGACCGACGCCGCCCTCGACCTGCGCCACCACGTCGAGCCCGGCATCGCGGCGGGCCTGCGCCCCAGCCTCGCCGGCGCTTCCGCCGTGGCCTCGCCCGCGGGCACGGTGCAGCCCGAGAAGTCGCGGCTCGAGAACTTCTTCGCGAAGGCGTTCGGCCAGTGACGGCGCGCTCCTGAGCCCCAGCACTCCGGGCAACGAGGGGATGCCCTCGCTCGGAGTGCCTGGCCGGGGGGCGAGGGACGGAGTGAGGGTACCGGAAGGATGCCGCTATACTCACCCTGTTCGGAAGGGTGGGTTTCGTCTCATGCATGGCCGTCGCGTCCTCTCTCCAGTCCTGCTGCTCGGCGCCGGAACCGGCGAGGCCACCTGTGGGATTCTCTATCTCGCGGGCTACCTGCGGCGCGGTGGGATCGAGGCCTTCGTCCGGCTCTACGACGGGGACGAAACCGAGGACGAGGTGGCGCGCTCGCTCGAAGCGCTGGTGGCCCGCGTGCGCCCCCGGCTCGTCGGCATCAGCCTCAAATGGTTCCACCACGTCCACCGCGCGCTGCTCCTGGCTCGGACGTTGCGTGAGATCGACCCCGACATCCGGATCGTCGTGGGTGGCAACACCGCCTCGTACTGGTGGCGGGAGCTGCACGCGTTCGACTGTATCGATCATATCGTCCTGGGCGACGGCGAGCGGCCGCTGCTGGCGCTCTGCCAGGGAGAACCGTCCCCACCCAACTGTGTCACCAAGGGGCCGGACGGCTCCCCGAGGCGGTTGCCACTCGAGTACGTGCAAGGCGCCACGAACAGCGAGGACGTCTACTACTCGCACTTCAATGACATCTTCCTGAGCCACCAGGATCGCCACGCCTTCTCGGGGTGGGTCGCGCCCGGCAAGGGGTGCGGTGAGAACTGCCTCTATTGCGGTGGGGCCCGCGGCAACCAGAAGGCGGCATTCGGACGCGCGAAGCCATTTCTGCGCTCCGAGGAGAGTGTGCGCCGCGACCACCAGGAGATCGCCCACCGGACGTGGCAGTTCCGCTACGACTTCGCGGGAAGCTCGGCGGCGTTCCTGCAAGGCACCTGGGCGGGGGTCGATCTCTCACGCCACTCCTGTATGTATTTCCTGTGGGGAGTGGCCCGGATGGAGCTCATCGATGCCCTGGCCCAGACCTTCGAGCACGTCCACATGGTGCTCGACATCGGCTGCTTCTCGGAACAGCAGCGGCACGAGCAGATGCGTCGTGGCCTGCTCAAGCCGTGTGCCTCGGACCAGCAACTCCTGGAGATCATCGACGGCTGCCGCCGTTACAAGAACCTGGACGTCGAGGTCTCTGGAATCGCGGGCCTGCCCTTCGCCAGCGCCGCCACGCTCGAGGAGGAGGTGCGCCTGGTGGAGCGGGTGATCGCCCTCGACTGCCTGGTGGGCTACCAGCGGCTCGAAGCGCAGCCCGGGGCGCTCGCCACCGAGCACCCCACGCGGTTCGACATGGTGAGCGAAGCGCGAACGTTCACGGAGTTCCTCGAGTACTTCGAGCAGCGCGAGCCCGGTGATGTGTCGGTGCCGATGCTGCGCTTCCGCGACGCGGCGCTCGAGCGGGCGGTGCAGCGCACGTCGGAGCACGTGGATGCCCTCGCGAGGACGCACGAAGAGAAGAAGCAGAGGATCGCGATCAACGGACGCACGCGACTGAAGAACACCGCCCCCTCGACGCTTCGGTTCAAGCTCGGTGATTGGTTGGGAGCTCATCGAGTCCCCGCGAAGGTGGCGCAGGAGCAGGTGACCGTCGTCCGGTCGGTGAACGGAACGGGCCTGGCCTGTGCACCTTCGCTCAGCCCGCGAAGGTTCACCGACCCGACGCTGGATCAGGGCGAGGACGGGAGGATCCTCCTGACCACCCTGGCCGCCTTCGAGCAGCCGACGACGGTCGCCAGCGCGGTGGCGCAGCTGGGGGCGACGTTGAAGCTCGATCCGCACTCGGCGCGCGAGGTCATCGAGCATCTCGTTGACGGACGCTTCCTGCAGCCGGCGTGAGGTGCGGGGTGTGGACCCTGGCGGGCATCGCTTGCACGGGTGGCGGCGGGGCTGGAATCGCCCCGCCCCCTGCCGCTGCTACTCCGGCATCAGGTGGAAGCGTTGGCAGGTGTTGTCCAACCAGCTCCACTGGGCGATGTCGGTGCCGTCGGCGAGGCCACAGTTGGCCAGGTCGACGACCTTGCCGCTGTGCCGCGCGACCAACCGCACCGAGCCATCGGCGAGGAAATCAACGCGCCATTGACTGTGGGTGCTCGAGCATGCGCCCTGGTCGATGTTGGCGCCGTCCGCGGTGGAGCCGCTGCTGACCGCGAGGCAGCTGTTGGTGGCATGGGTCGGCACGACCCGATAGAAGCCGTTGTCGGTGTGCTTGAAGGTCCACTTCTGGCAGGCGGTGTTGAGCCAGGGCCATTGACGCACGTCGGCGCCGTTGGCGGTGGCGCAGTTGGCGACGTCGAGCACCTTGCCGCTCTGCGCGCTGACGATCGCCAGGTTGCCCACCGGCTGCAGCCGCCACTGTTGGCAGTTGTTGCCCTGCCAGCTCCATTGACGGATGTCGGTGCCGCTGGCGGTGGCGCAGTTGGCGGCGTCGAGCACCTTGCCGCTGTGGCGGTTCTGCAGCCGGAACCAGCCCTCCGTGGTGGGGATGACCTGCCATTGCTGGCAGGCGTTGTTCAACCAGGCCCACTGGCGCACGTTGGCGCCGTCGCCGGTGCCACAATCCGCCACATCCAGCACCTTGTTGCTGGAGCGGTTGACCAGCCGGTAGTAGCCGTCCGCGGTGGGGTCGAGCACCCATTCGGTGGAGGTCGGGCCGCAGGCGTGCTGTGCCACGTCGGCCCCGTCCGAGCCGGAACTGCCGGTCACTCCCGTGCACAGGCCGCTGTTGCGGTTGACCAACTGGTACGCCGCTCCGCGAACCGCGGTGGTGATCGGCCCGTGTTCCCCCGATGGAACGGCCAGCGCGGTGCTGGTCGACACGGGGGCGCCGAAGCGGGGCGTGCCATCGGAGTTCCAGGAGAACGGCTGGGCCCGGGTGGACCGTGTCGAGCCGCAGCCTTGGCTGGAGCTCGCGTTGCCGTGGTAGACGATCCAGTTCTCCTTGCCATCGGGGGAGGTGAAGAATCCATTGTGGCCCGGACCGTAGACGCCGTTGGCCGCCTGGAACACAGGGGTGGGGGACTTGGTCCAGGACGAGGCGCTGAGCGGATCCCTCCCGGTGAGGGTCAACAGGCCCAGCTTGTAGTACGGGGTGTTGCAGGAACTGGCCGAGAACACGATGAACGTCTGTCCATTGCGCTGCAAAACCTCCGGACCTTCGTTGACCCTGCCGCCCTCGATTTCCCAGCTGTAGCTCGGCTTGGAGATGTTCACCTTGGGGCCGGTGATCGTCCAGGGATTGGTCATCCGCGCGATCCACAGGCTTTGATCCGGGCCATCCCATTCCGACCAGAGCAGGTAGAGATTCCCGTTGAGCTGCAGGTAGGAGCCGTCGATGTTCCAGGTCGTCTCCATCGGCGATCCCTTGAGCGAGTAGGGGCCCATCGGGTCATCGCCAGCGCTCTCCAGCACGGTGAGATGTTGGTAGTCGAGGGTGCCACTGCGGCCCGAGCTGTACATGTAGTACCAGCGGGTGCCGTTGGGCCCGGTGAGTCGGTGGAACTCGGGTGCCCAGTGACTACAACACCGGTCCGCGGTCGTGTCCGACCACACGTTGACGGGGGCCGCGGTGCGCAGGCCCGCGAGCGTTGGTGCCTTGCGCATCACCACCTGGGAGTTCCACGTCGTGGTGGCCAGATAGTAGTTGCCGTTGTGGTACTGCAACCAGGGGTCCGCTCCATTCTCCAGCAGCGGGTTGAGGAACGTGAGCTCCCCCGTGGCATGGGCTCTCGAGGCGGGAAGGGCAACGAGTGCCAGGCAGAGCAGGAGCAGCGGGGCACGAATCCTGCCAACGATTCCTTCGGATGCGGGCGTGAGTAGCCTCGTGACGGATGACAAAACCATTGGGTTCCTACCTTTCGTTGACGTTCGACAACGGAAGAAGACGCCTGGGCCTGGCAACGGCTGGAGGTGTGAGCGCTAACATGGGAGCGCCGAGCGCCTCCGCGCGTTCCCTCGGCACAGGTCGGCGATTGGGGATGTGAGCGCTAACATCGTGGGGCGGAGTTGCTCACCACCTGCTTTCGACGCATGGGAGGTTCCTCGGGGTTGGGTGCAACGAATCGTGCCAGGGTGAATGGGTTCTGTACTGTTGGTCAAGACGCTGAATTCAGATAATTCCGGCAACGCGCCGCATCATTCATGCAGCGCATTGCGGCATCGCCTGAACGCGGTGCGTTGCGTCACCCGTGATGTTTGTCGGGTTCGTTTACTTCCAGACAGGGCGTGCCCGTGCCACCTCATTCCTCGAATGGTCTGAGCGCTCGAGACGAGCGCAATCCCATTCCAAAAGCGGTCGCGCGAGCCATCTGGAATTCCAACTTCATCATGTGGGCCGTCCGTCCTCGACGGCGCCATGTTCGATGCGCTCGTCTTCAATCCAGACATCAACCGGGGTTTCGGCTTCGGCCGTATCTCGGCGCCGACCTTGGATGACCCCGAACCCGCGGCTGATGAAAGCGGCGGGGAGGTGGACCCCTCTTTAGGTAGGAGGATGTGGGTTGGACTTTTCTTGGAATATGGGATTACAGTGGTGTTCAAGAAATATGACGCCGAGACCGAGTTTTCCCCGCGGTAACGCCCTGCTGCTGACGCTCATCGCCAACGCGGTGCTGCTGGTTCTGGTGGTGGGGGCCATCCAGTTCACCCGCTTCAACCGCGAGGCCTCGACCGAGAGGCTGCGGGGCGAGGGCGTCAGTACCTGCGCGGATGTGGCGCGCAGGCACCTGCTGGCGCGCCTGAAGCTGTACGGCTCGTCCTCCATCTTCCAGCTGCTGGACACCCAGCTCATCGATGATCCGGATCCCCAGGCGCGCACGTCGATGGTGACGGGGCACTACGGCTCGGTGGGTGCGCAGCCCACGGTGGTGGTGGTGAACCCGGAGCAGATGGGAGCCTCGGACCGCCAGGTGCGCGACATCGTCAACATCGCTCCGGCGGGTGGCGGCTTCCTGGGCGGCCAGTACTACCGCGTGGTGGTGAAGTGTCAGGAGGGCTCGGGCCGCGAATCCGAGGTCGAGTTCCTCTTCCGTTACGGTTTGTGAGGCGAGGCACCATGTTCCGCAAGCTGTCGCTCCATCTTGTCATGTTGCTTGTGGGAGCCGTCGCGCTCCGGGCGGACACCGCGGTCGCGATCGATCAGGCGGCCTGCTGTCTGCCGACCACGTCGCGGTTGGATGCCCTGATGAACCCGCTCAAGGGCAGCGACGAGAAGTTCTTCTCGCGGTCCGGCGGTCCTCCCAACATCCTCTTCGTCGTGGACACCGCCACGTCGATGCACGCCTGGCCCACGGCCTGGTCCAGCACGCGGGGCTGCTCGGACCCGTTCATCAACAGCCTGGGCTACGACAAGAACACCCAGTATGACCGCCTGTGGACGGGCGTCAGCAGTCAGTCCAGCAACTGGTTCGACAATGCGAAGTACTACGACGCGCCCGCGGGAGGGTACGGCGTCCTCTTCGGTGGCTCGCCGGCCGCGAGCACCTGGACGAGCGTGTCCACCGCGTGCTCGTCCCTCAATGGAATCGGCGCGGCCGACCTGACCACCTGTCTGGCGTGCCTGGACAACCAGGGCTACTACATCCACGACAGCGACAATCGCCGGGTGAAGGGCAACTTCCTGAACTTCTACGCGCCGCGCGACTCGGGTGCCGTCAAGGTGCTGGCGGACGTGGTGCGCGACCTGCGCGAGGTGCGCCTCGGAGTCATCGGCTTCCAGACCAAGGCCGCCAGGACGTGCTGGGGCAAGAAGCAGAGCAACGGCAACCAGTGTCTGTGTATCGAGCAGGCCTCGGGGCCCAGTTGCGCCAAGTCCTACCCGCTGGACAGCAGCGCGGTGGAGAACAACCGCAACTCGCTGCTCAACGACCTGACCAACGTCAACGCCAACAACAGCAACGGTCTGGGCTGGGGCGGCTGTGCCTCTCCGCTGGCGGATGCGCTCTACGCGGCGGGCTACTACTTCCAATCCAAGACGGCCCCCACGCCCTTCACCACCTACCTGGGCGCCCACCCGACGAGCACCAACTTCAACATCACGGACGCGGTGTGCTTCGAGTGTGGCTTCAACGCCATCATCCTGCTGACGGACGGTAACTTCCAGGAAGAGGGCGACGTGGTTACTCCGCTGCCCTCCGCCATCACCAGCGACCCGGTGGCCTGCGACGGCTGCTTCCCCAACCCCTCGAAGACGAGCAACCTGCACAAGGTGGCCAGGTTCCTGTGGGAGAACGACCTGCGCTTCGACATGGCGGGTCAGCAGCGCGTGGCCACGTATACCATTGGCTTCTCCGAGAGCGCGGCCAGCAGCGCGCTGCTGCGCACGACGGCCCAGGTGGGCGGCGGCAAGTTCTTCCCGGCCCGCAGCACCAGCGAGCTCAAGCGCGCCATCCTGTCCATCGTGGACGACATCAACGCGCGCAACACGTCCTTCTCCGTGTCGGCCATCAGCACGCTGCAGACCCAGAGCGAGGCGCTGACGGCGATCGTCCCGCGCATGCTGCCCTCCAAGAACGATGCCTGGACGGGCAAGCTGTTCCGCTACCGGCTGTTCAACGAGTTCGTCGAGGACCAGGACAAGAACGGCGACGGCGACCGTTCGGACGTGCTGCTCGTCGACAAGGAGGGGAGCGTCATCGCGGAGGACGGCTCGAGCACCTACCGCAAGGTGGTGGGCCAGAACCCCGATGGCACGCCCCTCCTCGGCGCCACCGCCACCGCCTACTGGGAGGCGAGCTCCAAGCTATACGAGACCACGCACTCGGGCCGGAACATCCTGACGGTCACGGACAGCAACAAGGATGGATTGCTGAACCACAACGACGCGCTCATCCCCTTCAACCTCGCCAACCTGGGCCAGCTACGTCAGTACCTGGCGGTGAGCGGGGCGCCGCTGTGCCCCACCGGGACTGGAATCACCTACAAGCCGGGCCTCCTCCTGACCCGGATGCAGATGCCCCTGCAGGCGGACCTCTCGCGAGCGGTGTCCTCGACGGGCCTGTCCTCCGTGGTGGGGCTGCCGGCCACCCCCACGACCCAGCAGGATTATGATCTGCTGTGCGCGGCGCTCGTCATGCAGTACGTGCGCGGGCAGGACATCCTCGACGAGAACGTGAACGGCAACCGCCTCGACACCCGGCCGTCCCTGCTGGGTGACATCTTCCACTCGTCGCCGGTGATGGTGGACCCTCCGGCGGACAAGTTCGTGTGCGACCTCGGCGTCGGCAACCAGTGCGTGCGCACGCTGTACGCCGTCCCCAATGACCAGACCCGGCAGGGGGCTACCCCCATGGTCACTCCACCCAACGAGCTGCCCGCCACGTGCGAGACCGGTACCTCGGAGTCCAAGCCCCGTGACGCCTACGAGTACTACCAGTTCCTCAACCGCCAGCGCGAGCGCCTCATCCTGGTGGGCGCCAACGACGGCATGCTGCACGCCTTCAGTGATGGAAAGGGCATGCTGAAGGACGCCCGGACGTGTGACTACGAATACACGGGCGAGGAGGATGATGTCGGTCAGGAGCGGTGGGCCTTCATCCCGCCGGACGCGCTCCCGCGGTTGCAGGAGCTGCTGCAGGGCCACAGCTATCTCGTCGATGGCGACATCATGGTCCGCGACATCTGGGCGGACTCGAATGGGAACGGTCAGAAGGAATGGGATGAGTACCGCACCATGGCCGTGGTGTCCGAGGGGCGCGGCGGCATCCACTACTTCGCCCTGGAGCTGAAGTGGCTGTCGAACGGCTCGGCGACGCTCGATGCGCAGGCACCCTCGTTCCGCTGGATGTTTCCGCAGCCGTGCTCGGACGAGGCGCAGCGCTTCGGCAAGACGCTGCTGAGCCTCAGCCCCAAGCCGCCGCCGATCGGCCCCGTGCTGCTGCAGTCCGACAAGGGGCAGGAGCGCCATGGTCCGGACGGGCCCAGGAGCGTGGAGCGCTGGGTGGCGATGCTGTCGGGTGGCTGGTCTCCCGGCAATGAGAAGGGACGCGGCATCTACATGGTGGACGTGTGGAACGGCACGGTGAACGGCCGCCGCGACAACCTGCTGTGGAAGTGGGAGTTCGTGGACCCCGGTCCCAATGGCACCCCCACCCATCCGGATGATCCGCGCAAGGCCATGACGTACGGCTTCGTGGCCCCGGTGGCCCTGGTGGACTATGGCGCCAACGGCAAGGCGGGCTTCGACGGTTTCTTCGACACCGGGGTGGTGGGAGACCTGGGCGGCCAACTCTGGACACTGCGCTTCTACCAGCCGGGAGTGATCGACAACATCACCAAGCTCGTCAAGAATTGGAGTGGTGCACGCTCCTTCTCGATGGACCGGGATGGCGCGGCCGTGGGCAACACCAACAGCATCCGCTCCCGCTCGCCCTACTACTACCTGTCCTCGCTGGCGGTGCAGCCGGGCAACAAGGCCTTGCGCGCCTACGTGGGCACGGGCAACCGCTACTCGCTGCTCGACAAGAACGCGGGCACCTGCCGCTTCGACAATCCGCAGACGTGCTCCAAGCTGGGGTGCACCCAGACGCAGGTGGTCTACAAGACGACGCGCGGCACGGACTACCAGCGGCTGAGCAACGAGTGGACGGACCGCGCCTACAAGCTCGGCCGCCACACCTCCTTCAGCGGCCCGGTGCCCACCAACTACTGCGGCTCGTCAGTCAACGCGTTCCTCAAGGCCGAGTTCGAGTCCCGCAACGCCCTCACCTGCCCCTCGCCCAGTGGCACCGGAACGCTCAGCTACGACTTCTCCCGTCCCCAGGTGTTGTGCGGTCAGGACTTGTCGGGCTCCACCTTCGACTGCCGCCTGTCGGTCGACATGGGCAACCCGCTGAACATGAACGACCTGGACGTGAATGCGTCCAGCACCTCGAGCACGCTCGGCAAGAACCGCTTCTACGGCGTCTGGGTCTATGGTGGTCCCGCGAACATGCCGGAGCGCACGTTCGACGAGGACATGGGCGGGGGGTCGGCCAACGTGGCCAGGGACTTCGATGCGCGGCGGCTGACGGATACCGGCAATACGTCGGGCACGGGAGACCTGGTCAACGTGACGAACGTGCAGTGCGATGCCCAGGGCGTCTGTACGTGCGCGAGCGGAATGAAATGCGACACCCGGCTGGTGTCGGGCCCGGAGGACGCCGGCTGGTTCTACGAGTACGAGGGACTGGAGCACAAGACGGCCAGTGGCGCGGCGGTGCTGGCCAGCTGCTCCCTCTGGAACTCCATGTACCCGTCGACCGTCACCAGCGGCGGGCCCTGCTCGGGCACGTCCAGCAACCGGGCCCGCCTCTTCCAGGGCGACTACATCTCCGGCGCCCCCAACTGCGCGGCGGCCTTCCTCGACAAGAACACCGGCTACGCGCGCTACCAGACGCGCTCGGTGGTGGCGCCTCCGCCCGAGCCGGCGACGGCCATCCAGGTGTCGAAGACGGGGCAGGTGAAGTACAGCACCATGTTCATCGAGCCCGGCAAGTCGCAGGCGAGCGATGTAGCGGTGTCAGCCGGCGGAGACGTGCTGCAGTACATCTACGAGCTGCCCGTCTCGAAGGAGCTGCACTCGTGCCGGCACGACCATGAGAACGGCGGACAGACCTTCTGCACGCCCTCGGAGATGTAGGACGGCTGGGAGACCCTGCCGGGGGCACCTGCTCGTCGCCGCGCGCAAGGGCGGGCTGCCCTTGGAGGCGCTGCGCCGCGAGTACCCCCGCCAGGACTCCAGCCGTGCTGGAACAGGTGGCGCCCGACGCGCTCCTGGCCCGCGCGGCTGCCTGGGATTCAGAAGCGTCCGCCGAGCATCAGGCTGGCGTTGAAGAGGTTCGAGTTGGCGTCCGGGTCGGGGGTGAAGTTGTCGGCGCCGAGGATGCGATAGGTGGCACGCACGCCTGCGTTCACCGGGCCAAGCTGCGTCTCGACCCCGAGCGCCAGGGGCACCTCGCTGACGTAGTCGGTGCGGAAGCTGTCCTCCGCATCCCCGCTCGGGTTGATATAGCTCAGGCCCACGCCCGCTCCGACGAAGGGGTGGATGTTCTGGTTCTGCCCCAGCGTCGGCCCTACCTTGGCGAGTGCACCTACGTTGTGTCGCCACAGGCCACCCTGCGTCCCATCCACCGGGTTGCGAGAGCCCTCATAGCCGAGTTCCACCCCTATCAGTCTCCACGGCTGGACGCTCGCGTTCACGCCCAGGAGCGCCCCCGTCCCGGTCAGGTCACCAGCGGCTCCCGTGAAGTTGTTCACGCCGAAGTTCACCCCCACCTGCACAGGCATCCGCTCCACCTCGACGACAGCCCGGTCCTGGTCCGTCTCGACGTTCACCTGGGCGAGCGCGGGAGAAGCCGCCGCCATCGCGAATACCAGGACTCCTGCATTCCAGCTCTTGAAGCGCATGGGTATCTCCTTTGGATTCATCAGGGGCTGCACCAGGAGGCTTTGTCTCCTTCACGGAAGATGCATGCTGCTCTTCCTTCCGGTGCGGGCCGTGTCGACTCACTGCGATAACTGCCTCGCGAGGTAGGCAGCGGGCCAGGCCCTCCCTGCCTCACTCTCAATCCCCGGGACGGTTGGGGGGACCTAGGTTCAAACCTGAACGAGGGATTCACGGCCAGCTCGAGGAGGCGTGTATGACCATGGGATGCAGAGTGCTGGGAGGCCTCATCACGGTGCTGATGGTCTCCGCTTGTCAGCGGGAGCGCTCTCCGGAGCAGCGTCTGCAAGAGGCCAGGCAGTCGTTGGAGGAGACGCGGCGCGACGCCCAGGCGGAGATGGCGGAGCTCCAGCGGCGCGCGGCCGAGCGCAAGGCGGAGATGGAGCAGGAGCTGGCCACGGCGCTGGCGGAGCAGCAGCGGCGCATCACGCAAGCCGAGCAGGAATGGCAGCGCGAGCAGCGCGCTGTCGCCGAGTACTTCCAGCAGGAGACGGGAGCCTCGGTGGCCACCCTGGGCGGAGCCGGCGCGGTCCAGGGGCGCATCGTCTCGACGGAGCCGGATGGATTCAGCCTGCGGGACGAGCAGGGGCGTACCTACTCACTCGGCATCGATGAGCGCACCCAGGTCACCCAGAACCAGCAGCCGGTGAGCCTGGGGATGTACACAGAGGGGACCGAGGTGCGGGCCTCGTTCATCGTGCGGGACGATGAAGCGCTCATCGCACGCGAGGTGGAGATCCTCCCCATGTCCCCACCGGCGCCCGCGCGCTGAGTCGCCGCGGGTCAGCAGCGCCTCCGGGGCTAACGCCCTGGCGGGGGCGCCGCCTCGTCCCAGCGCCGGTAGAAGATGTCCAGCGCGGTGCGTACCACCGCGCTCAAGGGCGCCGCGATCAGCATTCCCGCCATCCCGGCCACCGCCGCTCCGGCCGCCACCACCAGCACCACCACGGCCGGGTGCAGGCGTAGGAACCGACCCTCCAGCAGCGGTCCAATCACCATGCTCTCCACCTGCTGGGCGACGAGCATGACAATCAGCACGCCGAACACCGTGCCCCACCCCTCCAGCAGGGCCAGGAACAGGGCGGGCACCGCTGCCAGCAACGGGCCGAGCACGGGGATGAGGTTGAGCACCCCACCGAGGGTGCCGAGTTGCTCCGCCCGGTCGAGCCCCAGCAGATGGAAGGCCACCCCGTAGCTCACGCCCACGAAGAGCGAGGCCACCAGGCGGGCGCGCAGGTAGCGCGCCAGCAGCACGCTGATCTTGCGCCCCAGCCGGATCCAGAGGGCCCGGTGCGCGGGAGGGATCCACCCGGCCAGGCCCTCGGCGAGCCCCGGTCCTCCCAACAGCAGGTAGAAGCCCGCCACCAACCCCAGCAGCACGGAGAAGAGCGAGCTGACCAGGGAGCCCAATGCATGGGCCATGCGGTTCATCGCTTCGAGCGCCACGGAGTCCAGTTGCTCCATTATCGACTGCGTGGCGTATCTCAGGCGCGGGTCGGCCTCGTCGCCCCTCATGTGGTGCTCGGTCAGCCAGGCGTCCAGGGCGTCGAGGTAGGCGGGCAGGTCGCCCGCGAAGGAGACGAGCTCCGTGTAGACGCGGGGCAGCAGGCGGATGAAGGCCAGGACCACCAGGCCTATGTACGCGGCGTAGACGCAGAGCACCGCCAGGGCCCGGGGCAGCCTCAGCCGGGTGAGCCCCTGCACCAGCGGCGCGAGCAGGTAGTAGCTCGCCCCGCCCACCAGCAGCGTGAAGACGAAGGGCCAGAGGTAGTGCACCGCGGCCCAGATACCCACGAATGCCGCGGTCAGCCCGAGCCACACCGTTCGGCCGCGAGGCGCTGTCACAGGGGCGGCTCGCTCGGCCTCGCGCGGTCCGCTCGAGGGGGGAGTGGGGGAGGAGTCGCGGGTTGAATCCGTCACGAGGCCCCTCCTGGTTCATGTCGGGAGGGGCCTTCCTCTTCACGGTGCCCCTGTCCGGGCCGCCACGCGACGAGCGCGTGCGGGCTGACGTAGAGGCAGGGCACGACGAAGAGCGTGCGCAGCGTGCCCATGCACAACCCCGAGATGGTGACGATGGCCAGCGGGCGCGGCAACTCGGTGCCCTCACCGGAGCCGAGGGCGAGCGGCGCGAGGCCGAGCGAGGCCAGCAGCGTGGTGATGAGGATGGGGCGCAGGCGCACGGGGGCCTGCGTGGCGATGGTGCCCTCGAACGCCGTCTGGACCGCCTGACCGCTCCATCCGGTGCGCACCAACCCGGGGGTGGGGGGGACCGTCAACTCCGCGACAGGCTCGGGCCCGGGAGTCGCCGACGAAGGCGCCCCGGCTTCATGGGGGGCGGGGTTGGCGGCGATCAGGAAGAGGGCCAGCAGCATGCGCGAGGAGGAGATGGGCTCCACCTGCTGAATCCGGAGCCCCCTCGCACCTCGAATCAGAGGTTGTGACGCGGCAGGGTGGGGAACCCGACGTTTGGTCTGCCTGCTCTCGCACGGAGTGCCCGTGCTGGAGGGCATGCTTCGGATGTTGTCGGTTTCTCACCACCCGTTCGGGCAGGGCGCTCACGCATCAGACGGCGCGCGGGGCGGACCGTGTCGCGCCGGCGGTCCCGCTCCGGGCCTCCGGCTCCGCACCCGACGCGGCGAACACCGTCTCGAGGAAGGCGCCGAGCACGGGGTTGTCGTTGGCGCGGCTCCACGCGAGGAAGAGCTCGACGGGCCGCGCCGGCTCCATCTCCACGGCCTTGAAGACGACCCCATCGAAGTTGAGGGCCGCCGCGGCCTCCGGGACGAGCGCCATGCCCATCTCCGCGCGCACCAGCGCGAGGATGGAGTGGATCTGACTCATGTTCTGCACGTACCGGGGGGCCACGCCCGCCCTGCCAAACAGAGACAGGACGAGGTTGTGGAGGTATTGCGCCTCATAGGGCGAGTACATGATGAAGGGCTGGTGTTCGAAGTCCCTCAGGGTCGCGAACGGCTGCGAGGCGAGCGGATGCGTGCGAGGAATCGCGGCGATGAGGGGCTCGCGCAGCACGCAGCGCGACACGAAGTCGCGGTGGTTCACCGGCACGCGCACCAGGCCCACGTCGAGCTGCTTCGACATCAAGGCCTCCACCTGCGCGGCCGTCACCAATTCCTTGAGGACCAGATCCACGCCGGGCAGGCGCGAGCGCATGGAGGAGATGAGGCTCGGCAGGTAGCTGTAGCCCGAGGCCGCGGTGAAGCCCAGGGTGAGCGTGCCTGCGTCACCGCTCGCCACACGCCGCGCGCTGAACGCGGCGCTCTCGGCCAGGTTCAGCAGCCGGCGTGCTTCCGGGAGGAATGAGCGGCCCGCGGGGGTCAGCTTGACGGTGCGGCTCGTACGCTCGAAGAGCTGCGTCCGCAGGTTGTGCTCCAGCAACTGTACCTGCCGGCTCAGCGGCGGCTGGGTCATGCTGAGCCGTGTGGCCGCACGCCCGAAGTGCAGTTCCTCGGCGACGGCCACGAAGCAACGGAGTTGGCTGAACTCGAACATTGATGCGTCCCGGGCATGGAAGGAGCCTGTGCGCAGTCTATCTGGCATTCATCCGGACGCCCGCCATGCCTCCGGGTGACGCACGGGACTGAACGTTGACGCAGCGCGCCTTTACGGCGAGCGCGTGCGCCCCTCACGAGCGGGAAGGGGAGACGCAGCGCGTCGCATCCATCCACTTCGTGCATGGGTACATGCCCTCTTTGGTTTGGAGCGGCATCGGGCCGACACGTACCTTGATTCGCGTGGGGACGGACCGCGAATCGAGACCGACCCGAGGAGACGAATGCCCATGACGCAGATGACTCCGATGGAGATGGCAAGGCAGATGGGTAGGGGGCTGCTCTCCTTTCCCGTCACGCATTTCGACGCGACGCTCGCTTTCGACGAGCGCGCCTATCGCACCAACCTGGCCGCGCTGAGCGAGTACCCCGTGGCCGGCCTGTTCGCCGCCGGCGGGACGGGCGAGTTCTTCTCCCTCACGCCGAGCGAGGTGAACCGGGTCGTCAAGGCGGCGGTGGAGGAGACGCGTGGCAAGGTACCGGTGCTCGCTCCGTGCGGCTATGGCACCGCGATGGCCAGCGAGCTCGCCCGGTCCGCCGAGGCCGCGGGCGCGGACGGGCTGCTGCTGTTTCCGCCCTACCTCACCGAGTGCGATCGGGACGGCATCGCCGCGCACGTCGAGGCGGTGTGCGCCTCCACGCGCCTGGGCGTCATCTTCTACAGCCGCGCCAACGCCGTGCTGGATGACATCACGCTCGCGCGCCTGTGCGAGCGCTGCCCCAACCTGGTCGGTTTCAAGGATGGGGTGGGCGACATCGAGATGATGACGCGCATCTACCAGCGCATCGGAGACCGCCTCATGTACATCGGCGGACTGCCGACGGCGGAGACCTTCGCCCTTCCGTACCTGGAGATGGGCGTCACCACCTACTCCTCGGCGATCTTCAACTTCCTGCCGCAGTTCGCCCTCCGCTTCTACGCCGCCGTCCGTGCGCGAGACCTCGCGGCCGTGTCGGCCGGTCTGCGCGACTTCGTGCTCCCGTACATCGGGATTCGCAACCGCAAGAAGGGTTATGCGGTCTCCATCGTGAAGGCGGGCATGCGCGCGGTGGGCCGTCCCGCCGGTCCCGTGCGTCCTCCGCTGACGGATCTCACCGAGAGCGAGTTCGCTGAGCTCGAGGCCCTCATCGCCGGGCGCTCCTGAAACGAGGACCCACCCATGACGACCCATTCCGAGGCACTCACTGGAGAGATGTTCATTGGCGCGGCGCGGGTACGCGGCTCGGCGGGGACGTTCCGCGCACACGACCCGGCGCGCGGCGCATGGCTCGAGCCGGTCTATGGCGGCGGCACTCCGGCCGACGTGGAGCGGGCCTGCCTCCTCGCGTGGGAGGCATTCGACACGTTCCGCGACACCGGCCTGGAGACACGCGCCCGCCTGCTCGACACGGCGGCCCAGCGCATTCTCGACCTGGGGGACACGCTGATCGAGCGGGCCTGCGCGGAGTCGGGGCTCCCGCGCGCGCGCATCGAGGGCGAGCGTGGCCGCACGGTTGGCCAGCTGCGGCTCTTCGCGGAGGTCGTGCGCGGGGGCGAGTGGCTCGAGGTGCGGATCGATCCCGCCCTGCCGCAGCGCCAGCCCGCGCCACGCCCCGACCTGCGCCAGCGCCACATCGGCGTGGGACCCGTGGCTGTCTTTGGCGCGAGCAACTTCCCGCTGGCCTTCTCGGTGGCGGGTGGGGACACCGCGTCCGCGCTCGCGGCGGGCTGTCCCGTCGTGGTGAAGGCACACAATGCCCACCCGGGTACCTCGGAGCTCGTCGGGCGCGCGCTCCGCCAGGCGGTGGCCGACTGTGGCCTGCACGAGGGCGTCTTCTCGCTCCTCTTCGCCTCGGACACCGTGGTAGGCGCCGCGCTCGTCGCGGACCCGCGCATCAAATCGGTGGGCTTCACCGGCTCGCGACGTGGGGGCACCGCGCTGATGCAGGTCGCCGCCGCTCGCCCCGCGCCCATCCCTGTCTTCGCCGAGATGAGCAGCATCAACCCGGTGTACCTCCTGCCGGCGGCCCTGGCGGCGCGCGGAGCGGACATCGGGCGGCGTTTCGTGGCCTCGCTCACGCTGGGCGCGGGGCAGTTCTGCACCAACCCGGGGTTGGTGCTCGCGGTCGACGGCCCCGGTCTCGAGTCCTTCCTTGAGGCCGCCGCCGCGGTGCTGCGCGACAGTCCGTGCGCGACGATGCTCACGCCCGGCATCCACTCGGCGTTCGAGGAGGGCGTGGGCCGCCTGGTGGCCCACCCCAAGGTGACGGCGGTCGCGCGTGGAGTGGCCACGAATGGGCCGAACCAGGGCCGTGCCGCCCTCTTCGCGACCGATGCGGACAGCTTCCTGGGCGATCCCGCGCTCCAGGAGGAGGTGTTCGGTGCCTCCTCCCTGGTGGTGCGCTGCGAGAGCGTGGAGGCGATGCGCGCCGTGACCGAGCGCCTGGAGGGGCAGCTCACCGCGACGCTGCAGATGGACGAGGCCGACCTTTCCGTGGCGCGCCAGCTGTTGCCCGTCCTCGAGCGCAGGGCAGGGCGCATCCTCGTCAACGGCTTCCCCACGGGCGTCGAGGTGGGCCACGCCATGGTGCACGGCGGCCCCTTCCCGGCCACGTCCGACCCGCGTGCCACCTCGGTGGGGTCGCTCGCCATCCGGCGCTTCCTGCGCCCCGTCTGCTACCAGGACATGCCGCAGGCGCTGCTCCCCGAGGCGCTGCGCGATGGCAATCCGCTCGAGCTGTGGCGGCGAGTGGACGGGCAACTCGTCCCGCCCGCGGTGCCACGCCGCTGAGCCGTCCGCCCCACCTGGCCTGACGCCTGGGCTTCACCCGCACCCCGCAGCGAGGAGGGCTTCCCATGGAAGACGTATCCGCCGTGAGCACAGCAGGTGAACGGACGCGCAGCCGTGTGCGCCATTTCGTTCTGTTCCTGTTGTTCATCGTCACCACGCTGAACTACGCGGACCGCGCGACCCTCTCCATCACCAGCTCATCGATGCAGAAGGAGCTGGGGTTGGATCCGGTGCAGATGGGCTATCTGTTCTCCGCGTTCGCCTGGGCGTACGTGGCGGGGCAGATCCCCGGCGGCTGGCTGCTCGATCGCTTCGGCACCAAGTTCGTCTATGCGGGGAGCATCACCCTCTGGTCGCTCTTCACGCTGCTGCAGGGGATGGTGGGCGCGCTGCCCGTCACCGCCGTGGTGGGCGGGTTCTTCCTCTGCCGGCTGATGGTTGGCTTCGCCGAGGCACCGTCGTTCCCGGGCAACGGCCGCATCGTGGCGGCCTGGTTCCCCACCGCCGAGCGTGGCACGGCGTCCGCCATCTTCAACTCGGCGCAGTACTTCGCGACCGTGCTCTTCGCGCCCCTCATGGCGTACCTCACCCATGCCCACGGCTGGCGAAGCGTCTATTTCGTGATGGGGAGCCTGGGCATCGTGCTGGCCGGGTTGTGGCTGTACTTCATCCACGATCCCAAGTCCCATCCGCGCATCAGCCGCGCGGAGCTCGAGCACATCGAGTGCGGTGGGGGGCTCGTGAGTCTCGAGCGGGCGGCGGCGGCCAAGGCGCCGCCCCAATGGGGTGCCATCAAACAGCTGCTCTCCAGCCGCATGATGATGGGCATCTACGTGGGCCAGTACTGCATCACCACGCTGACCTACTTCTTCCTCACCTGGTTCCCGGTGTACCTGGTGCAGGAGCGCGGGATGTCCATCCTCAAGGCGGGTTTCGTCGCGTCTCTGCCGGCGGTGGTGGGGTTCATTGGCGGCGTGTTGGGGGGCGTGATCTCCGACGGCCTGTTGCGCCGCGGCCATTCCCTCTCCTTGTCGCGCAAGTCGCCCATCGTGCTCGGGATGCTGCTGTCCACGAGCATGGTGCTGTGCAACTACGTGGATTCGCAGTGGCTGGTCGTCGCGATCATGTCCCTCTCCTTCTTCGGCAAGGGCGTGGGCGCGCTGGGCTGGGCGGTCATGTCGGACACCGCGCCCAAGCAGATCGCGGGCCTGAGCGGCGGGGTCTTCAACACGTTCGGCAACGTGGCGGGCATCACCACGCCCATCATCATCGGTTACCTCGTGAAGGGGAGCGGCTCCTTCGCCGCCGCGCTCGTGTTCGTGGGCGCCAACGCCCTGCTCGCCATCGTCTGTTACCTGCTGGTCGTCGGTGAGATCCGGCGCATGGAGCTGAAGCAGGCGTAGAGGAGGGACACGAACCATGAAGACGCAACCGATGACGGTGGGACGCAACGAGGCGCCAACGGTGACGAAGGTGCGCGTCATCCCGGTGGCGGGGCACGACGGGATGCTCCTGAACTTGAGTGGTGCCCACGCTCCCTTCTTCACTCGCAACGTGGTGGTCCTCCACGACAGCGCTGGCCGCACGGGCGTGGGCGAGGTGCCCGGCGGCGAAGCCATCCGCCAGACGCTCGAGGAGGCCATCCCGCTCGTGGTCGGCCAGCGCCTGGGCGGCTATCGAAACGTCCTCAACTCGGTGCGCCAGCGCTTCGCCCACCGCGACGACGGCGGGCGCGGGCAGCAGACCTTCGACCTGCGGGTGACGATCCACGCCGTGGCGGCACTCGAGTCCGCCCTGCTCGACCTGCTGGGCCAGTTCCTCGATGTGCCCGTGGCGGCGCTGCTAGGGGATGGGCAACAGCGCGAGCGCGTCGATGTGCTCGGCTATCTCTTCTACGTGGGCGACCGGAAGAAGACGGATCTTCCCTACCGGTCCGAGCCGGACGCGAAGGATGATTGGCTGCGGTTGCGCCACGAGGAGGCGCTGACGCCGGAGGCCGTGGTGCGGCTCGCCGAGGCCTCGTACGAGCGCTACGGCTTCCGGGACTTCAAGCTCAAGGGCGGCGTGCTGCGAGGCGAGGAGGAGATGGCGGCGGTGACGGCGCTCGCCGAACGCTTTCCGGACGCGCGCATCACCCTGGACCCCAACGGCTGTTGGTCGCTGGAGGATGCGGTGCGGCTCTGCCGCGGCCGCAGCGACGTGCTCGCCTATGCCGAGGACCCCTGTGGCCCGGAGAAGGGCTACTCGGGCCGCGAGGTCATGGCGGAGTTCCGCCGGCAGACGCGCATCCCGACGGCGACGAACATGATCGCCACCGACTGGCGCGAGATGGGGCACGCCATCCAGCTGGGCTCGGTGGACATCCCGCTGGCCGACCCGCACTTCTGGACGATGCAGGGCTCGGTGCGCGTCGCGCAGATGTGCAACGAGTGGGGGTTGACCTGGGGCTCGCACTCCAACAACCACTTCGACATCTCGCTGGCGATGTTCACCCACGTGGCCGCGGCGGCGCCCGGGCGCATCACCGCCATCGACACGCACTGGATATGGCAGGACGGCCAGCGCCTGACGCGCGAGCCGCTGCGCATCTCCGGCGGGCAGCTGACGGTCCCGGACCGCCCCGGGCTGGGCGTGGAACTGGACCCGGACCAGCTCGAGCGTGCCCACGCCCTCTACCGCTCCCAGTCGCTGGGGGCGCGCAACGACGCGGCCGCCATGCAGTACCTGATACCGGGGTGGACGTTCGACCCCAAGCGCCCGTGCCTCATGCGCTGAGACATCCGGGAGGAGGTCATCGTGAAGCGAAGCTGGATGGCGGCAGCGAGCTTGATGACGTGGGCCTTCGCCGCACCGGCGCGTGCCAATGAGGCGTTGCCCCCGGAAATCACCACGCCGTCCTCGGGCGGCCTCAATGTCACCTCGAGCGACGGCCAGTTCGAGGTGACGCTCAGGGGACGCATCCAGGTGGACGGAGGCGCGTTCCGCAACGACGCGTTGGGCACCAGGAACGTGAGTGGCACGGAGCTGCGGCGCGTGCGGCTGGGCGCCGCTGGGCTGGCGTTCGGCTGGCGCTACATGGTGGAAGTGGACTTCGCCGGGGATGGGGTGGAGGCGCAGGACCTGTGGGTCGCCAGGACGTTGGGGCCGGGCCAGCTCACCATCGGCCAGTTCAAACCCGCCTTCTCCGTCGAGGACCAGACGAGTGACCTGTATGTCGTCATGCAGGAGCGCAGCTTCCTCGCGAGCACCCTGGCGCCCGGCTTCCAGATTGGCATTGGCTACGCAGGCGATGCCGGGGCCTTCACCTACGGGGTGGCGCTGTACAACCTCGATCGCAACAACGCGAGTCACGATCGGGGGTACGGGGCGTCTGCCCGGGTGACGTTCGCGCCCTGGCGCACGGAGGGGAGGGTGCTGCACGTGGGCGCGGCGGTGGCTCGCGAGCACACGGACCTGATGGGCGACGGCAAGCAGCCCGGCGTCACGCTGCGGGTGCGCACGGCCGGCCACCTCGCCGACGGCTCCCGCTTTCTGCTCATGGGCCTCAACGACAACTCCCCCGTGGACGGCACCAAGGGCGTGCTCGAGCTCGCTGGCGTCTACGGTCCGCTTTCCTTGCAAGCGGAAGCTGCCCAGGGGCGCTACGCGTGCCGGAGCGGGCAGGGCCGGCTCACCACCTGGTACGTGCAGGTCAGCGGGTTCCTGACGGGCGAGAGCCGTGCCTACGACGCCAGGCGTGGCCGTTTCCAGCGCCTCGCCCCGCGCGGTGGACCCGGCGCGGTGGAGCTCGCGGTCCGCTACGACGTGGCGCGCGGCCTGACGACGCTCGCTGACGGGGTGTCGAGTGGGACCGAGGTCCGTGCCGCGACCGCGGGGATCAACTGGTACTTCAATGAGCGCGTCCGCCTCACGTTGAATGGCATCCTGGCCACGAGCGAGGATCCGCTCAATGCCATCGCGCTGGACGACACGCGCGCGGTGACGGCGCGGCTCCAGCTGGAGTTCTAGTGAGCGCCCATGCGAAAGGGCGCATCGATGCGCGCGGAGTATCAGTCGATACGCACTCTGACTTAGACGCGGTTCGTGGTTTCTCCCATAGTTGTCGGGCTTCGCCTGGAGTCCGTGGAAAGGAATGACACGTTGAATCCATTGACCCGGGAGTTGGTGCCCCAGCGCGTGGCCGACCGGATTCGCGACATCGTCGGCGAGAGAGGCGTCCTCACCGACCCGGCGGAGGTCGCTCCCTATCTCTCCGACTGGCGTGGCGCCTACAAGGGCAGGGCGGCCCTGGTCGTCCGGCCCGCCAGCACGGCGGAAGTCTCGGGCGTTCTGGCCCTGTGCCACCAGGAGGGCATTCCGGTGGTGACCCAGGGCGGTAATACCGGCCTGTGCGGCGGCTCGATGCCCGATGCCTCGGGCCGTCAGCTCGTCCTGTCCTTGAACCGCCTCAACCGCATCCGCGACATCGACGTCGCGAACGACACCCTGGTCGCCGAGGCCGGCTGCATCCTGGCCGATGTGCAGAACGCCGCGCGGGAAGTGGGCCGCTTGTTTCCCCTGTCCATGGGCTCCGAGGGGAGTTGCACCATCGGTGGCAACCTCGCCACCAACGCCGGCGGTGTCGCCGTTCTGCGCTACGGCAACATGCGCGACCTGACCCTCGGCATCGAGGTCGTATTGCCCGACGGGCGGATCTGGGACGGCTTGCGCGCCTTGCGCAAGGACAATACCGGCTACGACTTGAAACACCTCTTCATTGGTTCGGAGGGCTCGCTCGGAGTCATTACCGCCGCCGTGCTGAAGCTCCATCCCCTGCCCACCGAAAAGGCCGTCGCCTTCGCCGCCCTTCCTTCGCCCGAGGCGGCCATCGAGCTGTTCAAGCACCTCCGCTCCTTGTGCGGCCCCCGCCTGACCGGCTTCGAGCTGATGTCGCGCATGAGCCTGGACTTCGTCCTCCGGCATATGGCGGGCAGCACCGATCCAATGGCGGAGCCCCATCCCTGGTACCTGCTCATCGAGCTGACCGACTCCTCACCGAACGCCCATCTCCGGGAGTTGATCGAAACCGGGCTGATCGGCCCGCTCGAGGACGGCCAGGTCCTGGACGCGGTGATCGCCGCCGATGAAGCGCAGGCCGCCGCCTTGTGGAAACTGCGTGAAGGGATCTCCGAAGCCCAGAACTTCGAGGGGCCGAGCATCAAGCACGACATCTCCGTGCCGGTCGGTTCCATTCCCGGTTTCATCGACAAGGCCTCCGCCGCCCTGTCCCAGGAGATTCCTGGCATCCGGTTGGTCTGCTACGGCCATGTCGGCGATGGCAACCTGCACTTCAACCTGTCCAAGCCGCCGGACAGCGAGAACGCGGATTTCCGAGCCCAGGCCGGCCGCATCGGCCGGGTCGTCTATGACGTCGTCGCGCAATTCTCGGGAAGCATCAGCGCCGAACACGGCCTCGGCCAATCCAAACGCCAGGACATCGTGCGTTACAAGAGCGGCCTGGAGCTGGAGTTGATGCGCTCCTTCAAGGCCCTGCTCGATCCGAAGGCCATCATGAATCCAGGAAAGGTCCTCCCTGACTGACTCAACCGGGGGGAAATCCTCCGGTCCACCCGCAGCGAAAGGAAATCACCTCATGAACGTGCGTTCGCTCCTGTTCCTGCCGCTCCTCACCCTCTGCACCTGCGCCAGTGCACGTGCATCTGAAGAGACAGAACCCCCACAGACTGAAACGCCCGCCCCCGCAAGGGCCCGTCGGACGATCCTCTTTCAATTCGACGGCCTGCACTATCAGGCCCCGGAGAAGCTCCAGCTCGAGAACGTCCTCGCGCTCGCGGCCGAGGGCACTCGGGTCGAGGAGGCCGTGGTGATCATTCCCTGGCACCCGACCACCGGTGAATATGGACGCCACCACCTGACCTCGCTGCCCAACCCTGTCACCATGTCGGGCACGGTGCTGCTCACCGAGAGCCCGAAGATGATTCAACAGAGCTTTGGTGGCCGGTTCACCGCGCACATCGCCAACTCCAGGGCCTACCGTTCGCTGGACGCGGGCTTCACGTACTCCAAGCTCGATCCCAACCTCCGTGACGAACACGTCCTGGAAGAGGCCAGGCGCGTGCTGACCGAGGAGGATCCGGTGTTCATGCGCATCGTGTTGCAGGACACCAATGACCGGGGCGGTGCACCGGTCGCCCTCGCCCGGCCTGGAACGCCCTGGAAGAACAACCTCTACGCGGAAGGTTCGCCCTTCATCAAGGAGGCCCGTGAGGCGGATGCGCTCCTGGGTGAATTCATCGAGTTCCTCAAGAGCAAGAACATGTGGGAGGACACGCTGTTCATCCTGCAAGCCGATGGGGCCTCGGTCTACGGCTGGCACCCCATCCAGTTCGAGGACTCCGAGCGGATTCCGCTGATCTTCCACGGGCCGGGAATCGCTCGGGGCAAGGTGATTCCCTACGCGGAGAACATCGACGTGACGGCGACCATCGCCGACTTCATGGGCGTGGCGCATCCCAACCCGGATGGGGGCAGCGGCCGGGTGCTGCACGAGCTGGCGCCCGACGTCCAGGCCCCCGAGGTTCCCAAGTACATCAAGCGGTTCAACGCGGGGGTCCGCGAGTATCACCGGCTGCTCGCGCACCTGGTGCAGGAGAGCCCGAATCACCCGCGCTTCGATGTCGCGCTCATGCAGCTCTACAACTCCTACAACGGGAAGAAGTTCTTCTACGGAGTCGACCGCATCCTGGAATGGAAGCAGACGGGCTCGCTGGAGAACCTGGTGAACAACAACGAGGCCACGCTGGCGTGCATCCGGGGATTGATCGCCGAGGAAGAGACGCCCGCCGGTCAGCAGCCCTCGCCGCCGACGCCCGAGGGCTGCTGGTAGCAGGAAGGGGACTTCAACCCGCCCGGCCTTGGAGGATGTGGATTCCCAGATCGACGAAGGGCCGGAGCATCTCCTCGGGGACGTCCGGCTCGGTCGCCAGGTGCGTCAGCGCGGTGGCCGGTCCGATGGAGAATGGCGCCGCGGTGCCGAGCTTCTCCCGGGAGGCGAGGCCGACCACGCGATCCGCGCGGTCGATCAACACCCGGCGCACCTCCACTTCCTCGTAGTAGGGGCCGCTGATGCCACTGGTGGCGTTGACGCTCCAGACGCCCAGGAAGCACACGTCGGCGGTGATGCGCCGGTAGGTCTCGATGACGTTGGCACCGACCGCCACCATGGCCCGACGATCGAACGTCCCCCCCACCACGACGAGCTCGATGCCGGGATACCGGGCCAATGCCGTGGCGACGGCCGGGCTGTGGGTGATGAACGTTCCGGTGTGGTCCGGCGGCAGCGCATCGACGAGGTGCAGGGCCGTCGTCCCGCCATCGAGGATGACGACCTGTCCCGGCTCGAGCAGCGTCGCGGCGGCGCGCGCCGTGGCGATCTTCCCCGACACGCCCTGTTGCTGGCGTTCCGCGTACGTGGGCGCCACCGGAGAGCGTGCCACCGCCCCTCCATGCACCCGGCGCAGACGGCGGGCCTCCGCGAGCTCGTCCAGATCGCGGCGGATCGTGTAGTCCGAGACCCCGAGCAGCGCGCTCAGCTCTCCGGCGACGACACGGCCCTCGGTGCCGAGGATCTCGAGAATGCGGCGATGGCGTTCGTCCTTCAGCATCACCGGGCCTCGAGGATGCCGTGCCGCTCGGCCCATTGCAGCAGCATGATGGTCTTCGCGTCGATGATCTCCCCCGAGTCGATCTTCCGCAGGGCCTCGGAGAGCGGGAGCTCGAGCACCTGGATGTCCTCGCCCTCGGACGCGAGCCCGCCGCCTTCCGAGGCGCGATCGTTCCGCGTATAGGGTGCGGCGAAGAAGTGCAGGCGCTCGGTGACCGAGCCCGGGCTCATGAAGGCCTCGAAGACGGGCCGCACCTCGCCGATGCGCACTCCGGTTTCCTCCTCGACCTCCCGGCGGATCGCCACGTCGGGGTGCTCGCCCTCGAGCAGGCCCGCGGGCGCCTCGATGAGCATGCCGTCGGGGTGGCCGTTCACGTAGGCCGGCAGACGGAACTGGCGGGTGAGCAGCACCGTTCCCCGCGACGCGTCATGGAGCAGCACGGTGGCCCCGTTGCCCCGGTCGTAGGCCTCGCGGCTCTGACGGCTCCACGTGCCATCCGAGCGCCGGTAATCGAACGTCACCTTGCGCAGGACGTACCAGTTGGAGGACAGGACCTGCACGTCGGTGATGCGCACGGCGTCGTTGCGCGAGGGCCCGGTCGACGGGTCTCGGAAGCCGCCCGGATCGCGAGGCTTCGGACGCGGCGGCGCCTCCCCACCGACCGCGGGCAGCTCGTCGACTGAGTGGAACACCGCCTTGCCCTGGGCCCGGGCCATGCTGACCATCTCGTCCGCCCCCACCGAGGGCCCTCCGACGCGCAGCACGGCGTCACAGCGCGTGACGAGCCGGCGGGCGATGGGGTGGAAGAGCTCGTTGAAGACGCTGTCTCCGATGGCCCGGCTCCCGGCCAGCTCAATCAACGGAAGGGCCAGGGCCTCGCCCGTAACGGGCAGGTGGCCCGCTCGGAAGATGGCGAGCGCGGCCTCGTTCATCACCCGCACGTTCGCGGCGAGCTTCGCGGGCTCATCCCCCGTTCCGGACCGGTAGGGGCCCGCCACGAGGACCATCAGGGGTGCAGGAGCTGTCATGGCTCGGAGAAGTGCACGAACGCAGCTGGTTTCGCAACAAAAAGCGCAAATATGCACAGGTTCGCACAGAGCGGGCAGGACGGGGCTGGACGGGGCGCAAGTCCGTCCCACGTTCGAAAGGCCTTGTTCCGGAAGAGGGATGAGCGGGCCTCGTGTCGAGGCGGTCCTCGGAGCGGAGCGCATAGGCCAGCGGGCATCCAAGCTCTGGCACCCGGATGCTCTGGCCGTGCCCCGAGTGGAGACGACGAGGATTCCGCTCAATCACATCCATCGATATGTCTCTCTCCAAGCCATTGCTCTGGGTTTCCGCCATTGCCTGTTTCGTTCCCAGCAGCAGCGTTCTCGCGGAGGCTTGTCGACCCGGTTTTCTTCACCTCGGCGCGTAACACACGGGCATTGGGGGTGAAGAACGCATCACGTCTCCACGGGTAGTCCCAGTACGCCCACCGGAAGCTCCAGAAGGTGTCAAAGGATTCGACAGCCACCGGAAGCGTGCCAGCCAGGGGTTGAAGAACGCGACGAAGCCGTCCCCGGTAGCGGTCAGGCGGACGCCTCGGGGATACGGGCGAGCGACGGGTGCTCAGCCGCCGCTCCAGCGCCGTCGTCCAAGGCCGAGCGGATGCTGGGCATCCGCTTCCGGCCACTCGAAGAAACCATCACGGATGCCGTAGAGTGGTTCGCCATGCACGGGTACGTGGACCGGGCGCGCCTGCCTCGGGCCGTGGGGCCGATGGTCTCCTCGCCCGTCCGGCGGGGGTTCTGGAGCCACACGGGCCGGCCCTCATCAGGCGCGGCCGGGGCTCCATCAAAACGAGACACCGGCGGAGATGCTCGACGAGCGACTCTTTTGACTCCAAGCTTTCTCCTTCTTATTTCGAGGCTTTCACTCCAATTCTTCCGGGGCGCAGTTCCCGTACGAGAGTTGAATCATGATGAAAGTAGATCGGCATTAGCTGGAGTCCTTCACGACCGCACGCCGTACCGAAATCGAGGCCCGTTTGACCATGCGTCTGATGCGGCGCTTTCCCCGCATCTGCGATGCGCTTGGGAACTCGAGGGTGGGAACGCTCGTGAGGCTCGGGACCCAGGATGCGTTGACTGGGGGGCTGACGTCTTCCAACCAGCTCCAGATGCACTGCGAGTCCATCCTGCGCACCGCGAGCAGCCTTCGCCACCTGTCCTACGCTTCCTGGGCAGGTGCTACCCTTTTCGCCAACCCCGGTGACAGGGATGTACGGCTCCTGTGTGATGCGATCTGGACTGCCGTCAACGTGCTCTCGGCGTCTGAGCTCCAGGACGAGCTGGGTGGATGTGAGGAAGGCCCGGAGTTGCGTGAGCCAGGGGAGACTCTCTCCCCTGTTCAGAAATGCCTCGAGCCGGCAACCACGACATTCGAAGGAGTGAAGATATACATCATCGCCTGGGGGAGCCACGAACCCATTCAATGGAGAGCGGCCCCGGACGTCATGGCCGAGTCGGCGATCCGATCGATCTGGAAGTATTTCCGGGGGGTCGAGGAGCAGTGCAGGAAGAACGTCCTCATTCCTCTGTTTCCACACTTCAAGGCGATTCTCGACGTGGCGGGTCTCCCTTTCCCGACGAGACTCCTGCGCTTCGACGAGTCGCTCCATCAGATGATTGGACATGCAGCGCTCATCGGTGAATACCACCATGAGGGAATCATCGGTGACTATGCCTGCCTGAGTCATACGGGAGGAGATCCGGGAATCAGGAAACAGCCACTCGGTTCCCTGTTCGACAACTTCATCATCGCACGCATGAATCCCGTCGATGTCACCACGACCCACGCCTGTGATGGAGAATGGGATACGCCCGGCAAGCTGGCGTGGCGGCTCCTCAACCAGGCCGCACCGCGAATCAAGAAGCTGGAAATCCAGGGGGAGGCGGGTCATCAGGCTTTCAAAAACCTGAGGAAGATCAAGGAAAGGGTTGATTTTCACTACTACGGCCTCAATATGAAAGAAATCATCGTGGATTGCACAGACGAGGATTGTGCGCGGAATGCAGCGGAGTGCCGGGCGGACGGTGGGGAGGGCGCGGTCAGGCAGGGGCGGAGTGCGCTCCGGAAGAACGAACTGAACATTTCTGGTGTTGTTTCCGGGCGGGATCTGAACGTCAATCTTTCGGGCGGTTGTGCGAACATGGTGGCGTCGGTCCTTCAAGCCGTTCTCACGTCCGTCGGGCAGGAAGCGCTCATCTCCGAGGCCATTCCCGAGGCTGCTCATTTCGAAATCGATATCCCCGAGTCCCTGCGGGAAATCAGCATTCCCATCGTGACGGGCGAGGACGCTTTCGTGGGAGACACTCTCCTCGATGAAGACGTGAAGGGGGCGCTCGAGCAGATCAGGAAGGTCATCGGGGCGGCGCCCGATGCATCGACGAACGGAATACCCGTTGAGTTCTATGATCCCACGATGTGGTATGACGCGATGGGGGACGACCCCGCCTCCCTGGCGCACTTGCGCGGCGTTGTTCGTAAGTGGGATCCCAGCCGCTCCGGCGCCCATTGAGTGGGGGGCCCAGGTGGACTGAGCTGGCCCAAGGCACATGGCCCACCCTGTCCGCTGTCGCCCAAGAGCCATGGGAGTCATCCTCTGGAGTCCACTCGCGGGCGGGTGGCTGTCCGGCAAATGGCGCAGCCCGCCAACCAGCGCAAGCTCGAGGCGGCTGATGCGCTGGGCCGGCTGGCCGACGAGGCGGGGATGTCGCTCGTCCACCTCGCCATCGCCTTCGTCATCAACCACCCGGCCGTGACCTTGGGGGCGGCAAGCTCATGCTCCGTGAGCATCGTGGAGCAGGGCGCGCCGCTCAGTTCTTGGGAGTACCCGGGGACTTCGCGGCATCGTCGAACTCGGCCTTGGGTGCACCACGCGTAGCTCCCGGCACCGCTCAGCTCGACCGGACCTGTCGGCCCTACCTGTTTCCGGCTGGTTGCCCATGAGATGGACCGAGGCGAGCGGCTATGAGTTGTGGCGCAGCGATGAAACATCCGAGGGGACGCGACTGGTGAAGGACCCCATCCCCGGGCCAACGGGGGGGTTGAGGAGCGGGTCCATGTTCGCACTCGAGCCGGAGGGCCGATTGCTGTTCGCCGCGTCGGACGCGCGCGGCGGGTTGGCGCTCTGGGTGTCGGATGGGACCGAGACGGGGACCCGTATGGTGGGAGATATCGCACCGGGGGCACGCTCCTCGAATCCGTGGATCATTTCCCGAAGCGGTGATGCCGTATTCGTCGGTGCGGATGACGGCATCCATGGCTTCGAGCTGTGGCGCCTGTCCGTACGGCTGCTCGACGACATCACCCCGCCCACCGTGAAGTGCCCGGCCGACGTGACGGCAGAAGCCGTAGGGTCTTTGGGTGCCCCCGTCACCTACGAGGGCGCGAGCGCCTCGGACGACCTGACCCCGAAGCCGACGTTGGCGTACAGCCACGCGCCCGGCTCCGTGTTCCCGATCGGAAAGACCCGCGTCGGTGTGGTGGCACGCGATGGGGCCGGCAACTTGCTGCTCGGCTGGATGTCGGCCCGGCGTCGCCGTGCCTCGTCATCCAGGCCTCGCGGGGCATGAAGATTCCGACGTCCACCAGGAGTGGGCAGTAGGGGATTCATCTGGGAGGAGGCCGCCGTCCGGCCTCCTCTCCCGCCCACTCGAGCAGACGTGCCCGCCATCATCGACGAGCACCTCGTGGGGGGCCGCCCGGTGGAGCGGCTGCTGATGCCGTTCTCCCAGAGCTGTGCGCCACACTGGTTCTCTCACCGTGCAGCCGCAGTGGAGTACACGGTCGACCCGCAGCTCGCCGAGCCCTGTGCCCTTGCGCGGGCAAAAATGTCCAATACGGCGCCGCCAGCGCTACGCACAATCGCAACATGAACCCTGTCGCTATTACTGGCTTGTTGGTCGCCGCCATACGCGCCGAGGAATCGAAGCGCGCGGATCGGCTGTTCGAGGATTCCTTCGCCCACACCCTGGCGGGCGACGAGGGGCGCGCGGCGCTCGCTCGGTACCGAAAAGCGGACGGCTCGTCCACTCCGATCATCGAGGTCCGCACGCGTTGGTACGATGAGGCCCTCGCTCGGGCCAGCGCCAGCGGCGTGCGTCAGTATGTGATCCTCTCCGCCGGGATGGACGCGAGAGCGTATCGCCTGCAGTGGGCGGCGGGGACACGCGTCTTCGAGATCGATCAGGCCGAGGTCATCGAGGCCAAGGCGCGCGCGCTCGGCGACACGGCCTCGGCGTGTACGCGTGTGGCGATCGGCATGAACCTCGCCGAGGACTGGCCGCGGCAGCTTGAAGCATGCGGATTCGATCGCACCGCGCGCACTGCGTGGGTCGTCGAGGGGCTACTGCAGTACCTCGAGCGTGCCATGGTCGAAGGCCTCTTCGCGCGGATCGACTCGCTGTCGGCGGCTGGATCGGTGGCGCTCTATGACGTCGTCGGCCAATCACTCCTGGATGCGCCGCCGCTCGCCACGACTCTGCAAATGATGCGAGAGCTTGGTGCGCCGTGGATCTTCGGCTGCGACGAGCCCGCGGCACTGCTCCGAGATTGGGTGGCCGACGTCACGGACGTCGCTGTGGTGGGCAACGCGTGGAAGCGGTGGCCGTTCCCGCCAGCGCCGGCGGACAGGCGGGGAGCGCCGCGAGGGTATCTGGTTGAGGCGAGGAAATAGAGGGAGGGAGAGCCATGGCTCCTTTGCTCGTATTCGTCGTCGTCACGCTCCTCGCACGCTTCGCCGGCTCGCTCAATCCAGGGCGAGGCGATTTCGCCACCCTGCCCGGGGCGCTGCGCGCGGGAGTGGCCGCCCTGTTCGTGCTCACGGGGGGCGCGCACTTCATCGGCATGCGCGCTGACCTCATGAGGAGGGTGCCTCCCGTCTTCGGCAATCCTGGCTTTTGGGTGACACTCACGGGACTGGCTGAGCTCGCGGGCGCTATCGGCATCTTGATTCCAGTCACGCGGCGGATCTCCACCGTGGGGCTGCTGCTCCTCCTCTTGGCGGTGTTCCCAGCCAACGTGTACGCCGCTACGCACCAGATCACACTCGCCGGCGAAGCGGCCACGCCCCTGCTCCAGCGCGGCATTGAGCAGATCGTCTATTTCGCTGCGGTCCTATGGGCGGGCTTCGGCCGCACGACGGAGCACCGGAGCTAGGGGTTCTGGGTGGCGGCACGCCGCCGCCCGGCCTACCCGCGGAGCGGGACGTGGTTGGGTCGCTCGATGCCTTGCGCGACATAGGCGCGAGGGCTCAGGCCGACGAAGCCTCGGAACTCGCGGTTGAAGTGGGCCTGATCGCAATAGCCGAGTTCGGCCGCGAGCTCGGCGCAGCGCACCGGCCGGTTGCCGTCGACGCGGCGGAGCGCGGACTGGAATCGGCGCACACGCCAGAACGCCTTGGGCCCGAGGCCGACCTCGTCGCGAAACAGTGCGATGAGCCGCTTCGGTGAGAGCCCCAGGCGCGCGTTCAACTCGGCGACGCTCCGAAGGGAGGGATCTTCGAACGCGCGGAGCGCCTCGACGACCGCGGGATGATGCCGCAGCGGACGCCGCGCGTAGGTAAGGAGCAGCGATTCGAGGAGGCGAAATCGGTCCTCGCCCGCCGGCGCCTCGACCAGTCGCTCGCGGAGTGCACGCGCGCTTGAACCCCAGAGCGCGTCGAGCGGGGCATGGGTCCCTTCGAGCTCTCCCGCGGGCACGCCGAGGAACGGGAACGCCCCGCCGGGCTTGAAGTGAACGCCCATCATCGCCGTGCCAGTCGCCGTGCCAATGACGAAGTGGCTGGCGTGCGCGCCCGAGACGATGGGCCCCGTGAGTGGCTCGAGCGGCGTGAGTGCGATGGGGTCGTAGAAGCGGAAGCGCTCATCACCGAGGTTGATGACCAGGTCGAACGAGCCCGACGGAAGCACCCGCTCCTTCGGTGTCGGCATGGGGCGGCCATCCCAGAACCAGAGCCAATCGATGAATTCGCGAAGCGGAGGACCCGGACGATAGATGAACGCATCCATCAAGAGGCCCCGGGTAGTGGTTCGCCCATATCAGGTTGCTGCGCCAGCAAGACACCCACAGAACCTCCGCTCATCCGCACGTTCGAAGGCCAGCTCAGGGGAGAGCTAACATTCCAGCACTCCAGGGGCAACGCCTGTATTCCAGAATGCCAAGGAGGAGTTTGGTGCAAAGTCCCAGTGCTCGCGGACTGCAGCCGGGCGAAGTATCCGGTCACAGCCTGCTTGCCGCGGAACTCCCCGCTCCCTCAAACAGGTGCGGAGGAGGCGAGGGTGGTGCTTGATGCAGCGACCAGGAAGGAGCCGATGAGGGAGAGGACGTCGGGAGTGGACCAGGCAGAACTGCTGAGGAGGAGGTTCGACTTTCGACGTGTTCGCCTGCGTGAGGTGTGGCGGCAGGCTCGAACATCCTCAACGGCCAGCCCATCCCCATCCCCTGTGTGCAATCCGCCGGACTGGGCCGTATGCACCCTGTGGGCCAGAGCCAGGTCCCGGAAAGACTTGAAGAGAGAGCGGTTATCCGTCTACGCCGAGCCTTGTTCTCGCTCGAGTCCTTCGTTTCGAGTCCTTTGACACCGTCTCGGCGCACTGGCCGGTGAGGGTGGCCGCGACCTCCCGGGACATGGTGCGCCAGGTCGCGTAGGAGCGGCGGAAATGCTCCTCCGGGGGCTGCCCGATTCCGAAGGTGTGCAGGATCGTGTCCATCTCCTCGCGGCTCCACGGCGTGTCGAATCGGAGGTCGTACAGCACCGCGAGCATCCGAAACCTGCCCTGGCGTACCGCGGGCTCCGCGGCGAACGCCTCGAATGCCTCGACCCCCGGCCAGTACAACGCCATGCCCTGGTAGCCGATGCCGTCGAGCAACGCGATCTGTTCGGAGGCCGGTCTCGAATCGATGGTGAAGTTGAAGGCGCCGAAAGGAATCTCGAGCGGCACCGTCTCCGGGACGGGGCTGCATCCCAGCGTGAGGCCGAGGAGTGCGGCCAGGGGAGACCCTGAATGCGCGTGGGAGTACCGGAAGGACGGACTGTCATTCACGGGAGCCTGGCTCAGGCCCGCGGGTAGAATGCGAACGCGCAAGAGCCGGGAATGTGTCAAAGGAATCGTTTCGTTGATGCCTCACACTGACGATTCCTCTGACACCTGTAGAGCGAGGCTGCGCACCTTCGCGAAGTTGATGCGGGAGACGAGCCCCGCGGCCATCGCGGTTGCCACGGATGCGAGAAGGGTGTGACGAGGGATTTCCTGGACCCGAGCCTTCTGCGCTTCGGGGAGCTCTCCGAAGCGCAGGTGGGTACCTGATGGGAGGACTACCGCACGTATGAGTACTCGTCGAGCCGGGCGCAGGTGTAGTTCGACGCCAGGGTCGTATCGCTGCTCGTGGTGCTTGTGAACTTCGGGTAATAGGGGAAGTAGCACACCGGCCGGCTGCCGAGGTTGTTGGCACCCGCATCGGTCATGGTCAGCGTGTTGCGTGGAGCGATGCCCCGCTCAACCCAGTTCTCCAAGGCCGTCAGCCAATCGACGCTCGCTTGGAAGTAGCCATGGCCGTGACCAAAACCCGGGAGGAGGTAGAAGCTGTAGAAGTCGTCCACCACCCCGTTGGAGATTCGAACATTGCCGTTCTGGGTCACCTTCGCGTTGGTCGTCGCGTCATTGCTCCCCCAGAAGGGGTTCTGACCGAGGTACCTGCTATTGCCGACGAACTGCCCGGTCATGCGAAGGTAGAGGTCAATGGAGTTGTAGGGTGTGATGGAGACGTCCGAGTTGCCATGGTAGTGGATCAGCTTGCCACCCCTGGCCCTGAAACGCCTGTAATCGACGCTGCTGGTGTCAATCCAGCCGGACAAGGTCTTGACCCGGTCGGCGTACTGAGAAAAATCGAAGTCGATGACCTGACTGGGGTTGGTGACGAGGCTCTGGGTGATGAGCTGGACCTGTCCAACGGAGGGCATCCTGTACTGGAAGGCGTCATACGAGGTCGCGCTGGTTCCAAAATCCTCGTTGAAGACGCCGTGGGCAGGGTCGGAGGCGATCACCGCGCCATCGAGGAAGGGCCACCTGCCGTAGCTCGCCAGGCCGCCATCAACGGTGATTCCGGGAGGCAGGTTGTACCGGGAGCTCAAGCGCGTGAGGGTCTCGATCTGGGGATCCGACAGGCAGGTCTCACCCGTTCCCGGGGCGGCACCGCCCGCGCAGCGAAGGGGATTGCTGGTGTCATGCTTCGTCAGGCGTGCCGTGTAGGCCCGGCAGGTGGGGTGCCCTGGATTGCTGACGACACGATCCGTCGCGCCGTCGAGGGCATCACATACACTGACGATGGCATCCGTCAGCGCCGTGCTCTGAGCCCGGCTGATCCAGCCCTCGCCCGCCTGGCTGGGATATGAATACCCGTTGGCGGCGGTGTGGGCACCGTAAAGGGCCTGGGAGTAGTCGATGGCTCCCGGGTGCATGGTGTACAAGTTATAGGCAGGGAAGCCGGAGATGACGCCGTTGAAGTCCTCGGGGTAGAAGTTGGCGGCGATGAGCGCCTCGTGCCCGCCCTGGGATCCCCCCTGGAAGTAGTTGAACCAGGGGAGGGTTCCATACCGGGCCCTGGTGATGACCATGGCCACGTCATGGGTCTTCTTGATCTGCTCGCGTCCGAAGTTTCTCGCCGACTCGCTGTTCCAGAGCTGGTTGTCCGCCGTGTGCCCACTGTCGCTGGCCAGCGTCACATAGCCCCGGGCGAGGGCACTGCTGATGCCGTTGGCGCTAGCGATGTCGATGGCGGGAATCCTGCCAATGTGGCCCTGGAGATCCGGAGCCTCGTCTTCCAGCGCTTCCTTGTGCGCTTCGCTGCGCACACCGACGCGGAAGTCAAATCCGCAAGCCAGAGCGAGGGCGCGCTCGTGCCGCAACTTCGGCACCTGACTTCTGACCACGATGTCCTGTAGGTCGTCCGTGTACGTGTCGAAGTTGTCGGTCTTGACCTCCCACAGCGTGCGCGTGGCCAGTTGCAGCGCGTCGAAGTTTTTCCCATTCACGAACACATCCCTGCCGGGGAAACTGTTGTTCGGAATTCTGTCGGCGCACTTGCCGTGCAGTTTATTACCGCCAAGGTGGTACGGCACTGGGTCGGGCTCGCACCTGGGGCGATCTCGCTCCGTGACTTCGACAGGCCCAATGGGAGGGAAATCCGGCCCTTTTGGCTCCGGCTTGGGCCTTTTTTCGGCGAGGGTTTCTGCGGAGCGGGCGCTGTTTCAGGCACGGGCCGCGTTTCAGGCGCGGGCCTTACCTCGGGGCGCCCCCTATCCAGAGCATACGCATCCAGCGCCTCTTTTATGACGAATCCCACCACCACCACGCTCGCGACGACTACCGTTCCCACGACGAGCTCCGGCGCCGCCAAGACACAGAGTCCGACGCCCACGGCAGCGGCACCCGCTGAGGCGACCGCACATCGTCCCGTGGTGTCGTGAAATTCGATCCGGTCATGATTGAGGGCATGAAAAAGCACCGCTCGGCCAGCACGGGCCAGGGCTCGGAAGCCTCCTGGACGGCGCTCCGCCCCCCATCCGTCCAGGGCAGCGTCGCCGCTCGCTGGAGGTTGGCGAGCCTCGGGTCTCGGGCCGCTGACTCTCTTGGGCTCGGCGCTGACGTAGCGCAGGCCGAGACATAGAGCAGAAGTGCGATGCACGCTCGGAAACGCATGGCCACGTCCTCCAATCGAGTCAGGACCTATCGGGTCCTGACGGGTCCGTTCGGAGCATGACGGCGCGCCCCGACTCGAGGAGGCTCGGAGGGTACACGAACAAGGCCGAACAGCAGCTGCACCTGAGCGTCGTCGTAGTTCGTGGCGTACCGGTCGATCCCGACGACGTCGACGTAGCGGGACATGATGCGCCAGTCCTCTTCGTTCTCCCACCAGTTGATGACGATCCAGAAGCCCATGTACAGGTGGTGGGGGTCCAACGCCTTCACGGTACTGACAGGAGTCGCCAATTCTCGAGCTTCACGTGTTGCGAGTTGTGCGGCTCTCGCAGCTTTCAAGCTGCCAATTCTTTATTTACGAGAAACGCAGAGGAGGAATGGGGGCCTTGTTGAGGCGGTCTTTACCCATCCGCCAGGCGCGCACGCGTCCAGCCTCCAGGGGCATCGCCGCTCCTCACGCCTACCGAGCGGCGACGCTACCCCTGAAAGAACTTGCTTCAGATGGCTTAGAGTCCGCCCATGCATTCTCGATGTGGCATCTGCGGGGCTTCACTCCAGGAGGGGGATGTCCAGCCGGAAGCGCTGTGCGTGAGGTGTTCCACCTGTGGTGGGATTTACGGGCTGCTGCGCTCGGAGGCCGAGGCGCTGCTCGCGCGCGCGGGCCGGGTGCCGCCCGCGACGGGCATTGGGCGCAAGTGGATGATGGCTGGGAACTGGTGCGTGAGGGCGACGTCCTGCACGTGAGCTGGAGCTGGGGTGGGGATCCGGTGTCCATCTGCATGAACGCCCTCATGGCGATTGGTTTCGGAGGTCTGGGCCTGGCGGGGCTCCTGGGGGAGTTCGAGGTTCCCGCGCGCCAGGCGCTGGTCCCCTGGAGTTTCCTCGTCATGAGTCTCTTCCTCGGGTACGAGGTGCTCCTGCGGCTCGTCAACCGCACGAGTGTCGAGGCCTCGCCCCGGACGGGGATCTCCGTCCGGCATGGTCCCCTGCCCTGGTTCGTTCTTCCGAGCGTGGTGGAGGCGCGGGACCTCTACCAGCTCTATGGCCAGAAGTGCGCGGAGCTCGTTCGGGGACGAATCCGGCAGGTGTATCAGCTGCGGGTGTTGTGCCGGGATGGCCGCAGCCGCAAGCTCGTCTCGAAGGAGCTCTCGGCCGAGCAGGTGCTCTTCCTGGAGCGCACGCTGGAGGCGCACCTGGGGGTGAGGGATGCCCCCGTGCCCGGCGAGCTCAAGGCTGAGAGTGTGTCCTGAGAAGGTGTCAAAGGACTCGAACGTCCCCTTGGCCCCGGGTGCTCCCCCGGGACCGGCAGGTAGACACCCGGTTTGGGCTTGCTTGGATACCCAGCCTGGCTTGGGAGCCCTCAACGAGACGCTCGTCAGCAGGCATGCTTCTGTCGCCTCCCGGCCGGAGTCCCCACTGTCTCCTCGAGGAGGCATGCCATGAAGGAGAACGTCGGCAGCTGGGACCGCATCCTGCGCGGCATCGCCGGTCCAGGGCTTCTGGCCGTGGGCTACCTCCGGATGCGCGGTCGCGAGGGGCGGCTTCCGGGACTGGTCGCGATGATGGGCGGCGCACTCATCGCCGAGACAGCCATCACCCGGGTGTGTCCCCTCAACCGGATGCTGGGCCTCGACACGCGACGGGGCGCGCAAGCAAGGAGTCGAGCACGACCTGCGGCTGTGCGGCTTGCTCCATGGATTGCGCGTCCACAGACATCAGACACCCCCAACCCGAGCTTCGAGGAGGAGCCAACATGGATGGGACCCGGAGAAGCGACCCCATCGTTCGTCGGTTGACGGCTCTCATCATCATCCAAGGGGTGCTGCTTGCGCTGATGCTCGTCACGGGAATCTTCGCCCTTCGAGCCCTGGCTGAGGTACGGCAAGCCGTGGGGCGCTTCCCCCGCGAGGAGCTTGGGCAGATGGCAAAAGCCCTCGAGCGCACGGACGACCTCGCGCGGCAGCTCACTGCGCGGCAGGAGTCGCTCGCCACGGCGCTTGACCACAGGGCGGACCAGACGCTGGCCGAGATCAAGCGTCTTCGTCAGCGCCGTCAGGAGCTCGCGGGAGTGAAGGGCGGACCCATCGACACCGCGGCCCAGGCCATCCAGATGACGCAGCTCATGGCGGACGAAATGCTGGTGCTGCTCGACCACGTCGCCTGGTCCCAGAGGGGAATGGCACAGGCACTCAAGCCCCTGGAGGTCCAGCGCGAAGTCCTGGGGACCGGGGGCTCCGGGGCCTCGGACGAGGCACCCAACGGTGGGGCTGGTCAGGGACAGAAGCCCGGGACGCGCTGACGCCCTGGAAAGCTCCCCCAAGCAGGGGCAGAGCCGAAGCCAGAAGCGGCGAGCCGGGCGTCTGAGGCAGCGGCGAAGGCGGAAGCGAAGAAGGCGCGCACGCCGCGACTGGATGGGGCCGGGCTGCTGCGCAGGAGCTTCGAGCTCGACGTGTTCGGATGCGCGTTGCTCACGGAGCCTTCGAAGCGCGACGCGGCCGCTTCGGTGTCGGGCGCTTCTCGGCCCACGTGAGCAGTTCGTCGAGCGCCGGGCAGAGCGACTGCCCCCAGTCGGTCAGGTGGTACTCGACCTTGGGCGGCACCTGCGCATGGACGATGCGCGCGACGATGCCGTCCTGCTCGAGCTGCCGAAGCTGTTGGATGAGCATCTTCTGCGAGATGGCCGGGATGGCTCGCTCGAGGTCCGAGAAGCGGAGCTTCTTCCCGCCGAAAAGCTGAAACAGGATGACCAGCTTCCAGCGCCCTTCGAGCATCTGGATGGCATCCTCGATGCCGCTGGCTGCCGTCGCGGGCGTGTGATGGTCGTGCTTACCCAAAGGTATGTACCCCACTATTTCGTGCGTTCTTGCTCGTTTTAAACCTATTCGTTAGAGAATGGGCGATGCAAACGAACCGCACCACCTCCATTGAATTGCCGGCGCCGATCGCCGCCTGCTTCGCGCACCAGACGACCGGCCCCGACGCTGTCGCCAGACGCTTCGCCGACGACGTGCTGGTTGCAGATGAATGTCACGAACATCGCGGCCGTGCCGCCATCACCGCATGGAACGCTGCTGCCACGGCGAAGTACGGCATGAGTCTCGAGATGTCGCCATGAGCTTCGACCTCGAACTGAAGAACCGCCGCGCGCTCGTCACGGGCGGAACCAAGGGTGTCGGTGCGGCCGTGGTTGCGGCGCTACGAGACGCAGGCGCGCGCGTCGTGACCACCGCGCGTACGGTGCCGAGCGAGGAACCGGGCGGCGTGCACTACGTCGCAGCCGACGTGACGACAGCCGAGGGTTGTGCCCTGGTCGCTCGAGAGGCGCTCGCGCATCTGGGTGGCATCGACATCCTCGTGAACGTGCTGGGCGGCTCCAGCGCCCCTGCAGGCGGCTTCGCGGCGCTTGGCGATGACGAGTGGCGTAGGGAACTCGACCTCAACCTGATGCCCGCGGTGCGGCTCGACCGCGCGCTCCTGCCCTCGATGCTGGCGCAGGGCTCGGGAGTCATCGTGCATGTCACGTCGATTCAGCACGAGCTGCCGCTGCCCGATTCGACTACCGCGTACGCAGCCGCGAAGGCGGCACTGTCGACGTACAGCAAGTCCCTGTCGAAGGAGGTGAGTCCCAAGGGCGTGCGCGTGGTGCGCGTGTCGCCGGGCTGGGTGGAGACCGAAGCGGCGGTGCGCCTCGCCGAACGACTCGCCGCGCAGGCGGGCACGGACTACGAGGGGGGTAGGAAGATCATCATGGACTCGCTCGGCGGCATCCCGCTGGGGCGCCCTGTGAAGCCGCGCGAGGTCGCCGACCTCATCGCCTTCGTCGCTTCGCCGCGCGCAGGCTCCATCACGGGCACGGAGTACGTCATCGATGGCGGCACGGTCCCCACGGCATGAGCTTGCTGGATTGGGCAGAAACCCTGCGCAATCCGGCAAGCGCCTCGGCGGGCCAGCATCTACATTTTCAACGGGCGGCCCGAGAACGTCGAGTACGTATTCGTGAACGGACGGGTGCGAAATCGGCTGGCTCTCTCGGAAGGTGACGGTGGCCCGCCGGAGTCATGAGCGGCGTGCCGGGGGAGGCTTGCCTGCCTTGGGGGAACGCAGAACGCTGGCGAGCACGAGGTCGAGCAGGGATTCCAGGCTCGCCTCGTCCGAGCTGTCCGAGTGGAGCAACTCGAAGTTGAGGACGGCGCCGAAGAGCACGCCATGGATGAGGCGGGGGTCGGCGTCTGGCCTCAGCTCGCCGCGCTCGATGGCGCGCTCGTAGATGTGCATCTCCTGGGCATCCTTCTCGTCCCGGAGCTTGAGCACGAGTTCCCCGACGGGCTCCCCCGGCCTCGCATCGAACAGCAGCCGGAAGAACCCGCGGCGTGAGGGATCGCGGGCCTGTGCGCGCAGGGCGCGGAACTGCTCGAGGAGATCTCCCCGGAGCGTCCCGGTGTCTGGTTGGGAAGGTGTCTCATCCGCGACGAGCTGCACCGCGGCCCGGATGAGCTCCAGCTTCGTGGGCCAGTGCCTGTAGAGCGTGACCTTGTTCACGCCCGCTCGCGCGGCGACCTGCTCGAAGGCGAGCTTCTCGTGGCCCACGCGGTCCAGCTCGCTCAACACGACCTCGAGTACCTTCGCCGTGAGGTTCTCGCCGCGAAGCTGCCTGGCCCGGGGCGGACGCATGGATTCCCCTGCGCTTCTGCGCCTCATGGACGTGACGGTATCCGGCCACCGGACGAATCGCAACGGTACCGTTGCGCTCTACTCCAGGTGACACGGAAGGTGTCAGCTGAGTTCTCCGAATACCTGATCGGCCTCAACGCCCTGTCAGCGCGGCACGCAGCCAACGCCACCCCGCTCCCAGGCTGGGGGAGACCCGTAGCATCGTCCCGCGCACCTGCCGGAGCATCCCGCCCTCCAGCTGCTCCGCCATGGGCTCCAGCAGCGCCATCGCCTCGGCCTGACGCCCCTGCCGCGCCAACAGCCGCGCCAGGTCCAGCCTGGGCTCGAAGAGCGTGGGCTCCAGCGCGAGCGCCTCCTCGAGCAGGGTGATGGCCTCGCGTCGCTCGTTCTTGTTCCGCAGGAGGATCCGGCCGCGCAGGAGCATCCGCACCGCGTCCGCCCGGTGCCCCCGCGCGAGGTACATCTGCACCACCTGTTGCCAGAGGCTCACCTGGGTCGGGAACGTCTCCGCCGCCTGCGTGTAGACGGACAGCGCCTTGTCGGCGAAGCCCTTGTCCAGATGGCTCTGCGCCGCGGTGCGGAAACTCTGGAGCGAGGCCTCGGGCTCGTTCACCCGGGCCAGCAGTGGCGCCAGCTTCCCATGGACGACCGGATCCTTCGGATCCGACGCCAGCGCCTTGCGGTAGCCGGCAATCGCCTTCTTGAGATGGCCCTTGGAGCGGGCGAGATCGGCCTCGGCGATCAGCTCCGAGCGCGAGGGGGGCTCTTTCTTTCCGAAGAGCATGGTGCCCCCATGGTACCGCAGCCAGGCGCCGCTCGTATGCGTTGCCACGCGAGCGGAAATTCTCACGTCGAGCAAGCGGCGCCTGGCGGGGGAATGTTGATTGTGACCCACTCGCCTCAATGACAAACGAGGTCGCGTCCTGCCTCAGTCGCGGAGTAGGGCCTGGGTGTACGTGAGCAGCTCCGGTCCGCCGGGAAGGCCGTGGCCCGGCACCACCGTGCGTACGTCCGGGTAGTGCTGGCGGAGACGTTCGAGGCTTTCGGGCCAGGCCGACACGTCCGCGTCCGCCACGTTGCCCAGCTCCTTCGCGCCGGCCTCCTTCACGAAGCAGCCGCCGAAGAGCAGGCCGCTGTCGCGGTGCCACACCACGAGGTTGTCGCGTGCGTGTCCGGCTCCGGGGAAGAACAACGACAGCGGCCCCCACTCCTGGGTGTCCGCGATGCGTTGGGCGGGCACGGGCAGACCCCGCTCGGCCGCGAGCCGCGCTGTCTCCTCGCGCGCGTACACCGGCAGGCCCTGGGCCGTGAGCGCGGGCACGCCTCCGGTCCGGTCGACGTGGAAGTGCGTCACCACCGCGGCGCGCACGGGGCGGTGCAGCGTGTCGCGGGCCCAGGCGAGCAGGTGCTCCGCCTGCCGGGCATTCCATCCGGTGTCGACGAGGAGCGAGGACTCGCCGTCCTCGATGAGCAGTCCATTGGCGGGAACCCGGCCCCAGTCCTCACCCGCGAGCGTCACATGCAGCCAGACCCCGGGCGCGAGGCGTTGAACGCGCACGTCGTCGGCCAGCACGATTTCATCCGAGGGACGGGCTGGCCGTGGTGGCTCGGTGGAAGGGGAGGGGCGCGAGGAAGCGCATGCCGTGAGCAGAAGGAGCAGGGCGTAGGTACGAAGAGCGGGCATTGGACTGGGGAGCGTACCCGCTCCTGGCCGAATTGGAGCGGGAGGGGACGGCGAGGTGGGGCGACCCTTATGGCCCTTTTCAGCAGCGCTCCTCGGCCTCGCTGTTCCTCCAGAGGCCCATGGCACGGACCGCTCCGGCCCGTATGCCACGGGTGTACTGTTTCAATATTTCGACGCCAAAGGGACGAGAGAGTGTCAACGGGAGTCAGTGTGATGGGGCAGACGGAGGCCGCTCCAGCGGGCGCGCAGCCGACGGAAGGTGTAGCCGCGGGAGGACGCGTGCTGGCGGGGCGGATCGTCACCATCGATGCCCTGCGCGGTTTCGTCATGCTGCTGATGCTCGTCGATCACGCGCGCGAGTTCTTCTACCTGCACGCGCAGGTCAGCGATCCCGTGAACGTGGCGACCACGCCGCCCGGACTCTTCTTCACCCGGCTCACCGCACACCTCTGCGCGCCGGTGTTCGTCGCGCTGACCGGGCTTTCGGCCTGGCTCTACGGTCGGCGTCGGGGTGGACGGCGTGCCGCCTCCGGGTTCCTGCTGAAGCGTGGGCTGTTCCTCGTCCTGCTGGAGCTCACGTTCGTCAACTTCGCCTGGACGTTCTCGCTCACCCCGCGGACCTACTACCTCCAGGTCATCTGGGCCATCGGGCTGTCGATGATCGCGCTGTCCGGGCTCTTGTGGCTGCCGAGGCCGGTGTTGATGGGCGTGGGCCTGGTCATCGTCTTCGGACACAACCTGCTCGATCCCATCACGCTCGAGACGGGGACGCCTGGGGGCACCGTGTGGGCGATCCTCCATGATCGCGGCTTCATCGAGTTGCCCTGGGGCGCCCGCGCGCGCACGTCCTATCCGATCCTCCCCTGGATCGGAGTGATCGCCCTGGGCCATGGAGTGGGGCCCTGGTTCACCGCTCAGCTCGGCCCGGCGGCCCGCCGGTTCAGGTTGTACTCCCTGGGCCTGGCTGCGTTGGCGCTCTTCGTCCTGTTGCGGGTGGTCAATGTGTATGGCGAGCCCGTTCCCTGGGCGCGAGGCGTAACGCCGCTCCTCACCCTGAGCTCCTTCCTGAACCTGACCAAGTACCCCCCCTCGCTGGATTTCCTGCTGCTGACGCTGGGGGTGGGGGCGCTGCTGCTCGCGACGCTGGACCGTCTGCCATCGGGGCTCCAGGCACTCCTCACCACCTTCGGCGCGGCCCCGCTCTTCTTCTATCTGGTTCACCTCTATCTGCTGCACCTCCTCAACGAGGTGGCCCTTGCCCTCTTCGGTCCCAATCAGGGGTCGCTCTTCAGCGTCCCGAACGTGCTCTCGCTCTGGGTCCTGGCCGCGCTCGTGTCGTTTCCACTTTGGTTCGCCTGTCGCTGGTTCGCGAGACTCAAGGCGCGGACCCGGAGCGCCTGGATGAGCTACCTGTGACTAATTAGAAGGTCGCCGTGGTGGAGACGTAGAAGGAGCGTCCGTCGGCGGGGTTGTAGAGGATGGCGCTCCCATCGAAGTCCCGGTACCAGATGGAGGAGGAGTACCGGGTGCCGAGCAGGTTCTTCACCTGGACGGCCACCTGGGCCCAGGACGTCAGCTCATAGGACAGGTCCAGGTTGAGCGTGAGGTAGTCGCCGTACTGGCCGAGGGTGTTCTCCTTGTCCAGGTAGTAGTCCCCCTGCGCGTACATCCAGAGCGAGGTGCGCAGGGCGGGCAGGGGCCGGTAGTCCACGCCCGCCTTGGCGCTGAAGTCCGGCACGTTGTTGAGCTCCTTGCCCTTGCGCTCGGGGAAGGCCAGCCCTGGCTCCACCTGCTCGGAGACGTGGCGGCTGAAGGCACCCCACACCAGGAGCTGCTCCAGCGGTTGGAGGTTGAGCTCCACGTCGAAGCCCTGACGCAGCGTCCGGCCCACGTTCTCCGAGTCGCCCGAGTCGTCGAACTTGAGCCGGACCTCGTTGCTCGCGTACTGCTGCCAGTAGGACACGCGCCCGGTGAGCCAGGAGAACGGGCTGCTCTTGTAACCCACCTCCCAGCCGTCGTTGAGGGAGGGGGCCAGGGGCTCGGCCTGGGTCTGATAGGCGCCGATGCCGACCCCCGTCTGGAACGTGCGGCCGTAGTTGGCGTACAGGTTGTGGCCGTACAGCGGGGTGAAGACGGCGCTCAGCTTGGGCTGCCAGATGGGGCCGGAGTCGTTGATGCCATACTCCTTCGCCTTGAGCCGGTCGCGGAAGTGGCCCGCCAGTCCGTCCACCCGCAGGGCGGCCACGAGCTTGAGCGTGTCCAGAGGCCAGGCGCGCGCCTGCAGGTAGGAGCCGAAGGTGTGGAAGCCGAAGGCCTGGTCGCGCACGGGGGCTCCGTCGCGCTCGCGCACTCGGGTGAGGTAGCGCTGGTGGAGGTTGTCCTGGAACTGGTAGTCCACGCCCCACTCGACGGAGAAGCCCTCGAGGCCCAGCTCATCGGTGCGCAGCGTGAGCACGGAGATGGCGCCGTACTGCTTCTCGTTCTCGATGCGCTCCTGCTGGCTGGACTCGGCGCTGAAGCGCACCCAGCGGTTGCGCCGGAAGCCCTGCCCGTAGGCCTTGAGGGACCAGGAGAGTGACGGGGAGAAGTCGTGGTCGACGTGCAGGCTGGCGTGCAGGTTGCGCTGCGCGCCCCCGTCGCCGTTCGCGTAGTCCACCGAGGCGATGGGGTCCAGGCGCGCCTCGTCGAGCGTGAGGTAGCCGGGGGCCCGGGCCTCCAGGTTCATGCCCCGGAGGATGAGGCCCACCCTCCAGCGCTCGTCGAGCGTGAGGAACCACTTGCCGGAGGCGGCAATCCTGTCCGTGTCCGAGTGCGCGCGGTAGCCGTTGGAGTGACGGTACGCGGCGAAGTACGTCTGGGCCAGGCGCCCGTTGTCGAAGCCCGCCATTACCTGGGGCTCCAGCGTGCCGAAGCTACCGCCGAGCAGGCGCACCTTGCGCTCGTTGCCACTGCGGCGGGTGTACACGTTGACGTTGCCGGCCACGTTGTTGAGGCCGTAGCGCGGATCGTTCGTCCCCTTGACCACCTCCATGCGCTCGATCTCCAGCGGGAAGACCGCCTTGAGATCGCTCACACCGATATGGATGTTGCTGGGGATGCCGTCGATGAGCAGCTTGGTGTGCGCGGTGTCTCCCTGGGTGCTGAAGCCGCGGATGCCCAGCTCGGAGCCGATGATGCCCTGGTTGTAGGTGTCCACGTAGACGGCCGGAGCGCGCCGCAGCAGCTCCAGGGGCTCGTTGGCGTTCTCCTGCTCGAGCTGCTCCCGTCCCAGGAGGTTGACGGAGGTGAGCACCTCGGCGCTGGAGAGCGGGCCCACGTTCCGGCCCTGCACCTCGACGACCTCGCCCAGGGAGAGGGAGATGTCCTCGCTGCCCTCGGGCGGCAGCTCCCGGGAGGGCGTGGGGGTGGGCTGCTGGGGCTGGAGGGGCTCCGCCGGCTGGGACGCGGCGAGTGCCGGCCACATCACCAGCAGTGTGGCCACGAGAGGGGAGGGGGTTCTTCGACTGTTCTTCCGCACGACTGGATCCACGGGGGTCCTCACACGCCCTTCCTGAAGCGCGCGGAACCTAGGTTGGTGGGTTTCCCTCACGCAATTACTTTTGCAAGCAGATTGCGGACATGCTCCAGGGTGCGTTACCCTCACCCCCTTGGGTTAAGATGGGCGCCATGTCCGCTGACCCACCTACCAGCGCCACCTTGCGAACCTCCGGGTGGCGAATCGCGCTGCTCACCGTCGCGCCGTCCGTGGCGTTCAACTTCACGCACTACCTGCGCGCGCGGTCCCATGAGGTGGTGGCCCTGGTCACGCCCCCCGGGCCGAGTGGCCCCCGGCCCCGGAACGCCGCGGAGTGGACCGACATGCGGCGGCTGTTCGAGGCGGCGCCCTCCTCGCTCGATGTCGTCATCGCCAGCGAGCGCTCCCACCTCGCGCCGTTGCTCTCGGCCCTGAAGCCCGACTTCCTGCTGTGCTTCTTCTTCCCCTGGCGCATCCCCCCCGAGGCGCTCGCGGTGGCGCCCCTGGGCGCCGTGAACGGGCATCCCTCGCTGCTTCCCCGCTACCGGGGGCCCAACCCCATGGGCTGGACGCTGCGGAACGACGACAAGGTGATGGGGGTGTCCTTCCACCGGATGGACGCCCACTTCGACACCGGTCCGCTGCTCGACCAGGCTCGGGCTCCCATCGAGGATTCGGACACGGAGGAGAGCCTCATGGAGAAGATGATGAGTCTTTCCTTGATGATGATGCCGCAGGTCCTCGAGCGTGTGGCCTGGGGTGATGCGGGCGAGCCCCAGCCGGAGACGGGGGTGAGCCATGCGCCCTTCTTCGAGCCCGCCTACCGCGAGGTGGACTGGCGCCAGACCGCGCGCGCCGTGCACCTCCAGGTGCGCGCCTGTCGTTTCGGCGCATGGCAGGACAAGGAGACCGACGCGCGCGCCACCCTGGAGGGCCGGCGGGTCCGGGTGCAGCGCACCCGGTTGGTGGAGGAAGGGGATGTGCGGGCCGCCCCTGGCACCGTGCTGGCGCGCGAGGGCGATGGGCTGCTCGTCCAGTGTGGTGATGCTCCCCTGTGGGTCCTGAGGCACGCACCCGAAGAGGCTTGAGGCGGGGGCTGCTCCAGACCCTGGCTCAGACCTGACGCTGGGGCTCCTGCTTCTCGCTCGGTCCCTCCAGTGGCAACTCGAGCGTGAAGGTCGCACCCTGGCCCGGCCCGGCGCTCGTGCAGGTGAGACGCCCGCTCATCTCGGTGGCCGCTAGCGCGCTGATGTGCAGCCCGAAGCCGTGCCCGGTCTTCTTCGTCGTGAATCCCTGGGTGAAGAGGCGCGCCAGGTTGTCCGGCGCGATGCCCACGCCGTTGTCGGAGACCTCGATGATGAGCCGGTCTCCCCCGGTGCTCAGCCGGATGCGGATGCTCAGCCTCTTGTCCGGGGTGTTGCTCTCCATCAGCGCATGCTGGGCGTTGCTCAGCAGATTGATGAGAATCTGCAACAGGTTGTGTCGATCCACGAGGATGGGCGGGACCGGGTCATACTCCCTCGCGATGTGGATGCCCTTGCGCTCGAACGACACGGCGTGCAGGCGCAGGGCCTCTTCGATGAGCTGCGGCACTGGCAGCCGCTCCACCACTCCGGCGGCGCGCGCGTGCTGCTGCTGCATGCTCACGATGGACTTGATGTGCTCGACGCTCTCGGTCAGCGAGCGTACCTCCGTGCGCATCGACTCCCGCTCCCTCTCCAGTTCCTCCGAGAGGGCGAGGAGATAGTCCGGGAGCTGCTGGCCTCGTGGATCCCGGGTGAGGAAGGTGCTGGCGTCCGAGGCGTGCTCACGCAGCATGCTGGCGGCCTTGCGCAAGCCAGAGACTCGCGAGTGACGCAGCCGGTCGTTCAGGAGGCCGGCCGAGATGTTGACGCTGTTGAGGGTGTTGCCCACGTTGTGAAGCACGCCGGTGGCGATCTCCGCCATGCCCGCGTAGCGCGAGACATCCACCAGGCTGCGGTGCATTTCACCCAGCCGTGTCTCCGCCACCTTGCGTGCCGTGATGTCCCTCGCGAAGAGGGTCAGCCCCGTCACCTTCCCCTCGGTGCCGAGGATGGGACTCAGCGAGATGTCCAGGACGCGGTGGACCCCTTCCTGTGTGTCCTCCTCCTCGAACCGTGAGCGCTCTCCCGCGAGCGTCTTGTCGAACAGCGTGTACCAATGCTCCTGGAGCTCCGGAGTCCTCGGGAAGACGAACCGCTGCCCGGGAACGAGCTCCTGCCCCTGGAGTTGGAGGTAGAGCTGGCGTATCGCCGCGTTGGCGGTGATGACGCGCTTCTCCGTGTCGAGCGAGCACACCAGATCATCGGTGCTCTCGATGAGGCTGAGCAGCTTGCCCTCACTTTCGCGCAGGGTCATCAGTGTCCGCTCGAGCGCCTCCAGGGCCGAGTCTCGTGAGGTGCTATGCAGCGTGCTCAGCACCCACGCGCCCATCAGGCCGACGGCCGCGGCGCCGTGCAGGACCGTGAGCTCGGAGAGGGGGATGTGGCTGGAGTAGGTGGTGAAGTGCGCCCGGAAGAGCGGATGGGCGATCCCCACGGCCACGGCGAGGAAGCTCGTGATGAGGAAGGCCAGCCGCGGCCCCATCAGGTAAGCCGCGAAGGAGGGGATGAGCATGCTCGTGGCGTGGAACCCCCCCTCGGGGTAGTTGCCCAGGAAGATGGACACGACGTACCCCACCGCCGCGGACGTGCACAGGAGCATCGCTGGCAGGAGCAGCGAGCGGGCCTTGTGCGCCAGCAGCAGCGTACCGAGGTAGCACACGGTCGCGAGGAGCGTGGGCACCGCGGCGAGCGTGAAGGGCACGAGCGATAGGTACAGCACGGAGGCCGTGAACGCGAACAGGCAGGCTCCGACCAGCACCCGGTGGCGGTGGAGCTCGGAGGAGGGGGTTTTTCGCAGGTGCTCCGAGAGGAACCAATCCAGCAGGGGCAACAGCCAGGTGTGCGGCCTTCGAGGGGTTTCGCGCTTCGGATCGGATGTGCTCGCCATGTGCATGCCGTGCTCGTCAGGAGGACTCCTGTAACGAGCACGGCCCATGGTGAGTGTGTTCAAAAGCGGCTGGACTTTGAAGGGGCCCCCCCTCAGGTGCGCACGAAGGCGCTCGCGTCGGGGAGTCCGCTGCCGGAGGTGTCGACGCCCAGGGCGGTCAGGACGCCCGAGAAGATATCGGGCTCGTTCGTCTCCAGCTTGCCTGGTCGTGGCTCTCCCGTGCGAGGGTCGAAGCCGTAGGTCAGCGCGGTGAGCGGGTCGATCCCTCCCAGCAGCGTGTTGCCCTTGAGCATCGGCGAGAGCATCAGGAAGCCATTGTTGAGGTCGTGCCCGGAGCTGAACTCCGTGGCATCGGCGGGCCGCGAGCGCGTGCGCCCGAACTCGGTCGCCACGTAGATGAGCGTGCGATCCCACAGACTCTCGCCGCTTGAGTCGAAGGGCTCCGCCTTGAGCAGGTCGACGAGCTTGTCCACCACGCCCAGCACCCGTGCCCACATGAAGGCCTGGCCGGAGCGATGCTCGGTGTGGCTGAAGTCGAAGGCCAGCGGTGGGTTGGCGATGTACTGGCTCGCGGTGCTGCCCACCGCCACGTTGAACGACGGGCCCAGTGTCACCGTCACCGACACCCGGTACTTGAGGAGCAGGAAGGCCAGCGCCGCCTGTCCCTGCACGGGGTCCGTCAGGTAGTCCGGGAAGGCCGCGCGCAGCCGCTCCCCATCGGGGGAGCTCGACAGGCCGTACTCGGAGAGCGGCAGGGCCGGCGGCTGGTCGGGCAGCACGTTGAGGCGGCTGATCAGCTCCTTCGCCTCCAGCATCGGTTGCCCCTCGATGCGCTGCTCGTTCCACCGCTGGAGCGCCGCCGCGTTCTCGAAGGTCTGCCCGAAGACCGAGCGTGAATCGAGCGTGTTGCGCGTGCGCCGGGCCATCTCCACCACGTCGCGAGGGGGAGCGTCCTTGATGCCCTTGCTGCCATCGAGGCCCAGCGGCCAGAGCGAGGCGTTGGTCACCACCTCGCCGTAGCAGTACGGGGGCAGCGAACCATCGGTGCCACGCTCGGAGTAGCCGCCCATCCCCATGTTCACGTTGGGGATGGGGAAGCTCGCGCCGTACTGGAGGGCCACGCACTCCTGCAGGGTGCGGCCCCGCCAGGCCCCGTTGCCCGTGAGGCTCCGCTTCTGCGCGATGACGTGGTTCACCGAGGTGCCCACCGTGGTGGCCACCAGCATGGAGTCCTTGTGCTTGCGTACGAAGGGCAGCTGATCCGTATTCACCGCCATGGGGATGTTGCCCAGCCGGGGGCTGCTCACCTTCACCGCCCGGAACGGGGAGCCGTCCACACCCTGCACGTGCTCGTCGGGGAAGGTGTTGAGCTTCGAGGCGTTGGCACCAGCCTCCGAGGCGCGCACCGCCAGGAAGCTGTCGACGATGGAGGCGCCCCCGGCGGCGCCCACCACGATGAGGAAGCGGGGCTTGCCATCGAGGCGGGCGCGGCGCACGCCCCCGAGCTGCTCGAGCGCGGCCGGGGTCGTGAGCGCATCGCGGCAGCCCGTCAGCAGGGGCCCCAGCGTCGCGGAGCCCGCCGCGCACAGCGACAGCGCCTTCAACATCTCCCGGCGCGAGAGCCGACCATTGTTGCGGAGTGACATGGGGTTTCCCTTTAGAAGAAGACGGACTCGGCGGAGGAGAGGACGACGAAGCAGGCGGCCTTCATCCAGTCCTGGCCGGGCGCCTGGCTGCTCGAGGATTCGATGTCGGTGGCCAGTTGCAACAACGTGCCCACCTCGGCCTCCGTGGGGTCTCGCAACAGCGCGCGCTGGTAGAGCGCGGTGATGGCGTTCTTCACCGGCGCCCCCTCCCGGTTGGCCAGGCGCCCCTGGGCGTCGAGCTCGATGCCCCCGAAGATGACGGCCTCCGAGGGTGTGGTGACGTCGAGCGAGACGCGCCGGGCGCAAGCCGCCGTCGCCACGCGGTCGACGGCGATGGGCGTGGTCACACCGGTGAAGGGCAGCGGCTCGTAGACGCCCAGACCGTAGGGGTCGACGCCTCCCAGGGTGACGATGTGCACGTTGGTGGTGCACGGGTACTGGCCCAGCTCGTTGCACACCTGCTCGGCCGGCAGCGACAGCGCCGCGGCGAAGTCGGAGGCCAGCCGCTCCGGGCCCTTGAAGCGCAGGTTGTTGCGCGAGGAGCGGGCCACGTCCGTGGAGGGGGGCGTCCCCGAGTCCACGGGCGGCGTGCCGGCGTCTTCTCCCGAGGGAGAGGGGGAGGGACAGGCGGTGAGGGCGCAGGCGCCGGACAGGAGCAACACGCGAAGGAAATCAGGGCGCACCGTAGGCCTCCGTGCGGATCAGATCGTGAAGCATGCGCTGCACGCGGTACTGGTGCGTGCCCTTGAAGCGCTGCCAGGTGGCGACGAACTCGGCGTGCTCCTCGGGGGTCGGGGCGTGGCCGATGAGCAGCTTCCAGTAGTCGGTGACGGTGGCGATGGCGAAGGCATCGCTGTTGGCCCCGACCTCCGCCCACTCGACGAGGTTGTTCACCTTCTGGCCGAAGATGTAGCCGGCCTCGGGCGTCTGGGTGATGGCCGGCGCGACGTCACGGAAGTACGTCTCGAGGCGGTCGGGGATGTAGCGCGCGGAGGTATTGTGAGCCTCGAGGGAGAGACCCTGGTAGTTGCGGAAGGGATAGCTCAGCGGATCCAGCGTGGCGTGACAGGCCGCGCAGGCCGTCGCCGTGACTCCCTTGTTGTCGAAGTCGCGGGGCTCGTCGGGCACGCTGTAGAGGCCCTCCTGCTTGGCGATGTCGTGGCCCAGGTACGCGCGGTAGGCCTGTGACGCGGCGTTGCGAGGCAGCGCGGTGAACATCACGAAGTAGATGAGGCTCCACGAGCTGGTGATGTTGCCCGCGCGGTGCGCCTCGTCGACGAACTGCGTCGGCAGTGACGTCACCATCGAGTAGCGCGTGGGGTTCGTATCCCGGCGCACGAAGTACTTCGCCGTCATCACATCGCGCGCGTCGTGGTCGTCGATCTGCGCGTAGGTGTAGAGCGCGTAGTCGTCATAGTAGTCGGCGAGGGGAATGGCGCCCTTGTCCTCACCGGCCTTGAGCGAGCCCACCGGGCGGATCTTCGGGTGCGCGAGCTTCCACAGCTGCCCGTTCTTGCCGCGCCAGAACTCGCTCTGGGTGCAGCGGTCGAGCTCGGCGTCGAGCCGCGTGCGCTGCTCGTCGGCGTTCAACGCGGCGAACTCCTTGAGCTGCGCATAGGTGGGGGATTGCCCGCAGAAGTCGAGCAGCACGCGCCGGTACGCGAAGCGCGTGTCGTAGCGGCACACGTCGTACTGGGGGTTGTGGGGGTTGGTGCCCGCCACGCAGCCGCCCGAGTCCACCGGGAAGCTGTTGGCGTCGGCCGGCTGGGTGCCGCGCTGGATTTCCTCCAGGTTCGACACGCCGTCCCCGTCGGCATCCGCCGCCTCGACGGCCCTCAGCGCGGTGGGGAGCGCGGCCGTGAAGTCACCGTCCGGCAACGGACGCGGCGCACCGGGAGCCAGGTGGGATTCCAGCCCGGCGCCGAAGGCGTTGCGCTGTGGCGGAGCGATGTGACAGTAGGTGCAGGCGGGCTGCTGCCCGGTGCAAGCGGGCGCCGAGGGATATGTGGCGCAGAACACGCCGCCCGCGTGTGGTTTGGCCAACGCCTCTCCGGACAAGAAGAGGGCGGCCCCCAGAATCAGTCGTCGAAGCACCAGTGCTCCTCGTGAATGGAGTATTTCAAGGCAAGCAGGATTATCCCAACGACTCTGACATGAAAAGTCGCGCGACGATTCCGTCAAAAAAAGCACCACAATCCCTCACATCTCGCTATTGGGAGGGGGATGTGCCTCATTCTCTCATTTGTCGGGAGCGCAACTTCGCTGGAAGATTTCACCCCAAACGGGCCAGGGATTGATGAACGCTGAGGGATTGGGGGGGTCACTCTCGGCCATGCCATCCCTTGCGGAGTTCATCGAGCGGAATCGAGAGTCGTTGCTGCTGCGGTACCGCGAGGAGGCGAGCAGGCTTCCGTCCGCCCGGGATGTGCGCCCCCAGGAGGTCATCGACAACCTCTCCGAGTATCTCGACACCCTGCGTGCGCCCTCCCGAGCGCAGCGCGGGGACCCTGGCTATACCCGGGGACGTCTGGAAGAGGCCCACCTCGGACGGCGCCTGCGATTGGGTTACACGCTGGAGGATGTGAAGGCCGAGTTCGCCCTCCTCGAGCGGCTCCTCTCGGGTCTCTGGACGTCCCTCCCTCCCAACCAGCAGCCCGCTTCCGAGGACATCCGGCTCCTTTCCGGCTGGATTCGAGCCGCCATGGAGCACGCCGAGTCCGTCTTCGACGAGCAACGACTGCGTGAGGAGCACCAGCGCTCGGCTGTCGAGCACGAGCGGCGGAGGCTCACCACCATCCTGGAGAGCATGTCCGAGGCCTTTCTCTCCTTCGATCGGGATTGGCGCTTCACCTACGTCAACCGTGAGGCCGAGCGCTTCATGGGGATGTCGCGCGAGCAGGTGCTGGGCCGCGATCACTGGGAAGTCTTTCCCGCCACCCTGGGGACGAAGGTGGAGCACTACTACCGGCGCGTGGCCGCCGAGCGCATTCCGCTCTCCTTCGAGAACTACTACATCCCCTGGGATCGCTGGTTCGAGTTCCACGTCTACCCCATCGACGAGGGGATCGCCGCCTACTGTCAGGACATCTCCGAACGGAAGCACCGCGAGGAGGAGCGCGAGGAGCTCCTCCGTGAGCAGACCCGTCTGCGCGAGCAGGCCGAGGCCGCGCTGCTCCAGAGCCGGCGCGCGGTGGAGGTGCTGGAGCATGGGGATCCCTTCATCCTGCTCGACAGTGACTTCCGCATCATCCAGGTGAACAAGAACCAGGAGCTCGTCAGCCAGAAGAGACGCGAGGAGGAGCTCGGCCGTGTCCTCTGGGATGTCTTCCCCGCCATCAACAATCCCGAGTCCGCGTACTGGCGTGAGTACCACCGCGCGATGGCTGAGCGGGTCCCCGTGCACTTCGAGGAGTACTATCCCCCGCAGGACCTCTGGGCGAGCGTGAGCGCCTACCCCACCGCGGAGGGCGGGCTGGCCGTGTTCCTCCGGGACGTCACCGAGCGCAAGCGCGCCGAGCAGTTCCGCGATCGGTTGATGGGCATCGTCAGCCACGATCTGCGCAGCCCGCTCCACGCCATCACCCTGGCCGCCGAGACGCTGCTACGCCGGGAGAGCCTCTCCGAGTCCGTGCTCGTCCGGGTGCGGCGCATCGTCCAGAGCGGGGAGCGCATGTCGCGGATGATCACCGACCTGCTCGACTTCACCCGCGCCCGAATGGGCGGTGGCATTCCCCTGCAGCGCCGGCCCGGAGATCTGGTGGAGTTGGTGCGCACCACGCTCGAGGAGTTCGACATGACGCACCCGGGCCGCATCGTGTTCTCCCATGGCCAGGGCCCCTACACCGGGGAGTGGGATCTGGATCGGCTCGCCCAGGTCATCTCCAACCTCGTGGGCAATGCGTTGAAGCACGGGGCCGGGAGTACCCCGGTGACGCTGGACCTCCGCGAAGAGGGCCAGGAGATCGTCCTCGTGGTGACGAACCAGGGCACGCCCATCCCCGAGTCGCTGCTTCCTCATGTCTTCGATCCCTTCCGCCGCTCCGCGGACAGCTCGCGCCAGGGGTTGGGGCTGGGGCTCTACATCGCGCAGCAGATCGTCCTGGCCCACGGCGGCTCCATCACCGCGAGCTCCAACCCGGTCGAGGGCACCACCTTCTCCGTGCGGCTGCCCCGCGGCTCCGTCCCATCCTGACGCCCGTGTGCCCGAGCGTGTTCGCGCTCAGTGCACCGTTCGGGTGCGAGGCGTCTCTTCTTCGTCGGCCCGCTCGCGTGGCCCTTCGCCGCCCGCGAGCAGCGCGAGGAGATCCTTCGTCGTGAGCCGCGCCGCCGCGTTCGTTCCCTCGAGCACGCCCGAGATGAGCGCGCGCTTGTCCGAGTGCAGCGAGAGGATCTGCTCCTCGATGGTTCCCCGGGCGATCAGCCGGTACACCGTCACCGGCCGCGTCTGCCCGATGCGGTGCGCGCGATCCGTCGCCTGGTCCTCGACCGCGGGGTTCCACCAGGGATCCAGATGGATGACGTAGTCCGCGGCGGTGAGGTTGATGCCGGTTCCGCCTGCCTTCAGGGAGATCAGGAACAGGTCACCCTCTCCGGCCTGGAAGGCGGCGATCCGCTTCGCCCGGACCCCCGCCGGAGTGGAGCCGTCGAGGTAGAGGTATGTGAACCCCGAGCGCTCCAGCTCTTCCCGGACGAGCTCGAGGTGCGAGGTGAACTGGCTGAAGACGAGCGCGCGGTGACCCTCGTTGCGCAACTCCTCGAGCAGCTCGAGCAGGCGCCGCATCTTCGAGGACGAGAGGGTGGACTCCGCGTCGTACAGGCGCGGGTGCGAGGCGAGCAGGCGCAGCCGCGTGAGCGCCGCGAGCACCTGGAAGCGATGCTGCTCGTCGCGAAGACCCTTGCCCTGGGCACTGACCTCGGCGACCGCGGCCAGGCGCGCGTCCTCGTACAGCGCCCATTCCTCCTCGGAGAGCGCGACCGGGACCTGGATCTCCGTCCGAGGAGGCAGCTCGCGCGCGACCTCCTGTTTGGTCCGGCGCAGCAGGAACGGACGGATGACGCGGGAGAGTGCCCCCTGGGCGTCGGGGTCCTTTCCGCGTTCGATGGGCGCCGCGAAGCGTTCGCGGAACTGCTCCCAGCTTCCGAGCAGACCGGGGAAGACGAGCGCGAAGATGCTCCACAGCTCGCCGAGATGGTTCTCGAGCGGTGTGCCCGAGAGCGCGATCCGGAAGCCCGCCTGGAGCTGCCGTGCCGCGCGTGCGCGTCGCGTGTTCGGGTTCTTGATCGCCTGGGCCTCGTCGACGACGAGCGTGCCGAAGGGGATGGCCCCCAGTTGCGCGGCATCGCGCACGAGCAGCCCGTAGCTCACGATGAGCACGTCGCGCTCCTTCGACTTCGCGAGGCACGCCATCCGGTCCGTCTGCTCCGCGTAGAGGATGGGGCGGAGCGTTGGTGCGAAGCGATGGATTTCCTCGACCCAGTTGAAGGCGACGGACGTAGGTGCGAGCACCAGCGCGGGGCCGAGACGGGCGCGATCCAGCAGGATCGCGAGCGCCTGGATCGTCTTGCCCAGGCCCATGTCGTCCGCGAGGCACGCACCGGCGCCCCATGCGGCGACGCGGCTGAGCCAGGCATGGCCTTCCACCTGGTAGTCACGCAGGGTCGCCGCGAGCGCGGCGGGGGGCTTGGGCTTGAGGGAGAGCGAGGTCGCGAGGCGCTCGGTCAACAGCTGCCACGCGGGTGGGGTCTCGACGTCCGCCCCCGCGTCGAGCAGCGCGTTCATCGCCGGGACGGCGCCCGGGGACAGCTCCATCCGGTTCTTGCCGACGAAGGTGTGGTCCGCCACCGCGAGCAGCCGCTTCCGCAGGGTGTCGCCGAGCTCGACCCAGCGGTGTGCATCCATGCGCACGAAGCGCTTCTGTCTCCGGGCCGCATCGAGCAGCACCGCCAGCTCGAGCCTTCCCGCTTCGACCTTCAGCTCTCCCGAGACGCCGAACCAGTCGCGCTTGCGCTCGATCTGCACCCTCAACGCCTCGGCGCCGACGGAGGACGTGATGAAAGGCCTTTCGTCGACCCACTCGACCTCGAGCCCCGGTGGCGGATGCTGGAGCGCCGCGACGAGCTGCAGGGCGGCGTCGGTGTCGCCCATCCGGAAGCAGAAGGGGGGGCCTTCCTCGGCCCCGGCGAGCGGAAGCGGGCGCAGCGCGGCGCGGGCGCGCTCCTCCTCGAGCAGCAACTGGCGGCGGACGTAGCCTCGCTCGCCTCCTCGGGCGAGCAGCACGTCCCGAGGCCCGACCCCGGGGTGGTACAGCGGCGCTCCCGCGCCAGGGCGCACGAGCAGCTCGAGCTCGAGGGAGACGTCGGGGAGCAGGCGGAGCCGGACGACGGTGGTGCTCTCCAGCTGGAGCTCCCGGCCCTTGATCGTCTCCGGCACGACGAGGGGGAGCCGCGCCTCCAGCCGGGAGAGCCGCTCGAGCAACCGCTCGTGGCTCTCCGGTGGGAACCGGTCGCCGTGCTTCTCGAGCACGTTCCACAGCTGGCGCGCATCGTCGTTCACGTCGATCAGCAGGCAGCGGCATCGGCCACGCTGCTCCTCGACCGTGAACAGCGGCTCGCCGGGCGCGAACGTGCGGAGGAGGGCGGCGAGGAGCTTCGGATTGAAGCGCTCTCCCGCGATCGACGGCTCGAGGTGGATGTGCTCGTCCGCCGCGAGCGCCGTGAACCCGAGGCGCACGCGCTTCACCTCGATCGGCTCCTCGGGGCGCAGGTCGAGCGAGACGCGCGGATGTCCGGCCAGCGCGGCGAACGCCCGTGAGGGGTAGGTGCCCGTGGCGCGCGAGGCCGGCGCCCAGGACGCGAGCTGTTCCGCGATGTGGAGATCCGCTTCCGAGAGCAGCTCCCGGTGCTCCTCGAGGAGGCGTGCCGCCGTCATCCGGGCACCCGGGCTGAGCGTGCCGCGACGGGTCTGCTTCTTCACGAGCGGCGACACCGTGAGCGTTCCGAGCTCATGCTCGATGCACCACCAGATCTCGAGCTGCGCGCGGGGCTTCGTTGCCTCGGCTTCGAAGCGCTCGAGCTCCTTCAGCGCTCGTGCCCAGCTCGGACGAAGAATCTCCTCCGCCAGGGCCCGGGCCTCCGCGACGCGGGCGGGGTTCTCGAGGAGGTCGAGTGTCGTGTCGAGCAGCGCGAGCGCGTGGGTGCATCCACGAGACCGCGACGAGCAGTTGCACTCGATCCGGGCCTCTCCGGCGCCGGTGAACGTCAGCCGCGCGGAGCCGGCGACCGTGTTGTAGTCGGGGCCCCCACGCACCAGGCGATCGCGCTCCTTCCACGAGAGGGCACACGCCGCCGCGTCGAAAGTCCACGTTCCCTCCGAGCGCCGCTCACGTGAGCGCGGGAAGGCATTGGCCCGGATGGTGCGGCGGAGCTCGAGCAGGCGCGCCCAGAGTGGCGCGATCGCGGTGTCGGGGTGCTCCTCGCGACGCTCGCGCTCCTCCGCGATTCCTCGCTGAACGGACTCCGCCTCCTGCTGAAGGTAGGCCCGCGCGGCCTCCGCGAGCGCGGTCTCGAGTCCCTTCCCTCGTGCGCCCGCGTAACGGAGCGCACCCTCTCTCGAGCCGATGTCGCGCACCGCGAGTCCGTTGAGCGCGTGCCGGAGCGCGTTCCGCTGGGGCTCGTTGAGCGGCAGCTCCGAGAACAGGACCTCCGCGGACAGCGTGAGTGCATGCGGGACGGAGTGGGCTTCCGCCCAGGCCTCGAGCTCCCTGCGGGTCGAGAAGGACAGCTCTTCGGGGGGCACGGCGGCGGACTCTAACCACGTCGCGCCAGGGACGCCTAGAAACTCCTACACGGGGAACGCCCGCCAGGCCGCCATCCATGCGGCGGCCCGCCGGGTAGCACCTCGGACCTCGCCCGAGGTCCGAAGTCCGAGGTGCCTCACTTGGAGTCCCTACCGGAAGCTGTCCAGGAAGGGGCGATGGCTGCTGGAGAACTCGGAGTTGTAGTACTTGTCCCAGTTGATCGACCAGGTCATCAGTCCCTTGAAGTCGGCGTAACCGGCCGGATTGCGGAGGACGTAGCTACCGCCGAAGGACTGCCCCTTGATGAGGTAGGTGAGCGCCTTCTGGACATTGGCGGGAGTCGTATAGCCGCCGCCCGCCGCCTGGGGAGAAGCGGGCAGGCCGAGCACCACCTGGTCGGGCCGGAGCGCCGGGAAGACGTTGCTCGTGTTCCCCGCGACCGGGAAGCCCTGCAGGAGCATCTCCGCCATGGCCACGTGGAAGTCCGCGGTGCCCTGCGAGTACGAACGGCCATCCAGCGCCGTCAAGGAGCCGGTGTTGTAGTGCTGCACGTGCAGGTACGTCAGTTGGTTGCGCAGCGCGTGGATGACCGGGAGATAGGCGCCCCACGGTCCGCCGTAGGCCGTGTAGCCACCCTGGACATACGCGGTCTCGGGAGCCATCGTCAGCAGGAAGCCGGAGCCGTAGCTCGCGGCGATCTGCCGGACGGCGTCGATCAGATTGACGATCTTCGGCGTCTTCGGGTTGCGGAAGTCGGTGTCTCCGCCGTCGAGCGCCAGGGAGCTGCCTTCCAGATCGATGTCCATGCCGTCGAACCCATACGTGTCGATCAGCGACTTCATCGTGGTGATGAAGTTCTGTTTGGCCGAGGACGTGGTCAGCTCGATCGTTCCGTTGGCGCCACCGATGGAGATGAGCACCTTCTTGCCCTGGCTCTTCAGGTACGCGACGTCCGCCTTGAATTCGGCGACGGTGGCGTTGTAGGGCGTGAACACCATGTTGCCGGTCGTCGAGCCGCCGCTCGGCTCGGCGAAGGCGACCTGGATGACGTTGTAGCTCGGGGAGATGTCACGCAGACGGATGTTCGTCGAGCCGTTGTCGAAGTTGTGCCAGTAGCCGACGATGACCTTGCTGCCAGCCTGCGGGGCGCTCATCGTGGTCGCGGAGGCGCTGACGCTGGATGCGGAGCGGTTGCCAGCGGCATCACGGGCCTTCACGGTGAAGGTATAGGTGGTGCTGGGGGAGAGGCCGGAGACGGTGGCGCTGGTGCTGGCGGTGGTGGCAGCCAGGGTGGAGCCGACGAAGACCTCGTAGCCGGTGACGCCCACGTTGTCGGTGGAGGCGTTCCAGGCGAGGGAGACGCTGTTGCTGGTGGTGCCCGTGGAGCGCAGGCTGGTCGGAGCGGTGGGCGCCTGGGAGTCGGCGATCTGCGGGTCGGTGGTGATGCTGAAGGCGGAGCTTGCGGCGGAGCGGTTACCAGCGGCGTCGCGGGCCTTCACGGTGAAGGTATAGGTGGTGTTGGGGGAGAGGCCGGAGACGGTGACGCTGGTGCCGGTGGAGCTGGCCGCCAGGGTGGAGCCGGAGAAGACCTCGTAACCGGTGACACCGACGTTGTCGGTGGAGGCGCTCCAGGAGAGGGAGACGCTGGTGGAGGACTTGGAGGTGGAGGTGAGGCCCGAGGGAGCCGAGGGGGCCTGGGTATCGGAGCTGCCGGCCTTCTCGAGCCAGAGGGCGGCGACGTTGGGCGGCTCCCAACCCGGGAGGGACTGATGGGCCTGACGGCACTCATAGCCCTTGCCGCCGTAGGTGACGGTGTCGGCGACGGCATAGTTGGTATAGGCCGCCCAGGCGCCGCGGTCGGCGGCGGAGGCCAGGGCGGGAATCAGGCTGAGCACCAGCGCGAAGACGACCGTCAGTGCGAACGCCTGTTCCCCCAGACGTCGGGTCAATTGTTGCAGGTTCATCGGTGATTCCTCACAGCAGGGGATGAGAGAGCGCCACGGTAGGCGCGGGTACAACGCCTCCCGTGGAAGTGTTTGGGAATTACTTCAGGGCATCGAGATAGGGCCGGTGGCTGTTCGTGAACTCGTAGTTCGCGAAGGCGTCCCAGTTCACCGACCAGGACATCAGTCCCCGGAGGCTCTTGTTGTTCGCCACATTGCTGCGCACGGTGTAGGAGCCGATCGGAATTCCCTTCACCAGGGCATCCACCGCCTTCTGCACTTCCGCGGGAGCCGTATAGCCGCCGCCCGCATTGACATTGGCTGGAAGCCCGATGGCCACCTGATCCGGACGAAGCGCGGGGAAGAAGTAGCTCGGGTTCTTGCCGACGGGGAACCCGGTGAGCAGCATGTCGGTCATCGCGACATGGAAGTCCGCGTTGCCCATGTTGTGATACTGGTCGTCGAGCCCCGTGATCGGTCCGGAGTTGTAGTCCTGGACCTGCAACCAGCTGAGGATGTCCCGGAGCGCGTGGATGACCGGCAGGTAGGCTCCGGCGCGGGTGTCGCAACCCAGGCAGCTGCCGCCGTAGAACGAATACCCGAGCTGCACGAAGAACGTCTCCGGCGCCATCGTGAGCACGAACTTCGAGCCGAAGTGGTCGCGCACGGCGCGGATGGCGGAGATCAGATTCTTGATGAGAGGGGTCGTCGGATTCCTGAAGTCCGAATCACCGGAGTTGAGCTGCAACGAATGGCCCTCGAAGTCGATGTCCATTCCGTCGAACCCGTACTTCTCGATGATGGAGATCATCGAGTTCACGAAGGCGGTCCTGGCCGCCTCGGTCTCCAGCCGGACCTGGCCGTTGGCGCCGCCGATGGAGATGAGCACCTTCTTGCCCTGGCTCTTCAGGTACGCGACGTCCGCCTTGAAGTCGGCCTCGGTGGAGTTGTAGGGCGTGAAGCCAATCGTGCCTCCCGTCGCGCCGTTCGTCGGCTCGGCGAAGGAGACGTTGATCACATCCCACTTCGGAGAGACATTGCGCAGCCGGATGAAGCCAGAGCCGTTGTCGAAGTTGTGCCAGTAGCCGATGAGGATCTTGCTGGGGATGTCGCCCGTGGACGTGGCGAGCGTCGTCGCGGAGGCGCTGACGCTGGCGGCGGAGCGGTTGCCAGCGGCATCACGGGCCTTCACGGTGAAGGTATAGGTGGTGCTGGGCGAGAGGCCGGAGACGGTGGCGCTGGTGGCGGTGGTGGTCGCCGCCAGGGTCGAGCCGCCGACGAATACCTCGTAGCCGGTGACGCCGATGTTATCCGTGGAGGCGTTCCAGGTGAGGGAGACGCTGTTGCTGGTGGTGCCCGTGGAGCGCAGGCTCGTCGGAGCGGTGGGCGCCTGGGAGTCGGCGATCTGCGGGTCGGTGGTGACGCTGAAGGCGGAGCTTGCGGCGGAGCGGTTGCCAGCGGCGTCGCGGGCCTTCACGGTGAAGGTATAGGTGGTGTTGGGGGAGAGGCCGGAGACGGTGACGCTGGTGCCGGTGGTGGTGGCCGCGAGGGTGGAGCCGGAGAAGACCTCGTAACCGGTGACGCCGACGTTGTCGGTGGAGGCGCTCCAGGAGAGGGAGACGCTGGTGGAGGATTTGGAGGTGGAGGTGAGGCCCGAGGGAGCCGAGGGGGCCTGGGTGTCGGAGCTGCCGGCCTTCTCGGTCCAGAGGGCGGCGACGTTGGGCGGCTCCCAACCCGGGAGGGACTGATGGGCCTGACGGCACTCATAGCCCTTGCCGTCGTAGGTGACGGTGTCGGCGACGGCATAGTTGGTATAGGCCGCCCAGGCGCCGCGGTCGGCGGCGGAGGCCAGGGTGGGAAGCAGGCTCAGCACCAGTGCGGCGATGAACGCCAGTGCGAACGCCTGTTGCCCCAGACGTCGGGTCAGCTGTGGCAAACGATGGATGAGCATCCTGGCTCTCCTTTGGTGAGCGGCACCCTTGGGCCCGAAGGTTGGCGAAGGGGGTCGTCACATGGAGAGGCGATCCATTTTTTTCGGGTCACTCAGGCTTTCCCGGCCTGGTGTTGAGATGTGTACGAACCTTCAATCCCAGCCGACTGGAATGCCTAGATTGGGTGGGTGCCCGTTCGTTCCAAGACTCGCGCCACGGCGCGTCATTCCGCCGCCCGCCGCTCCCGTCGCAAGCCCCGGATCGTGGTCCGGCATGATCTGACCGCACCGGAACCCGCGCCTCCGCTGATTCCCGAGCTCATGCCGAGCCGCCGGGAGCGCAAGCATCAGGGCCGGGTTCTGCGCGAGAAGACGCCGCGAGCGGAGCATTCCCGGTGGAATCCCCCGGCGGATCGGCCGGATCCCATCACGCTGCTGGAGGCCTCCAACAGCGGCCGGCTCCCGTCCCTCGTTCCCATCCGCCACGCGCGCATGCTCGAGGATCCGTTCGCCTTCCTCCGGGGCTCGGCCGTCGTCATGGCGAACGATCTGGCGCACACTCCTCATACGGGCATCAAGGTGCAGGCCTGTGGGGACGCGCACCTGGCCAACTTCGGCGTGTACGCCACCCCTGAACGCAACCTCGTCTTCGACGTCAACGATTTCGACGAGACGCTTCCCGCGCCCTGGGAGTGGGACCTCAAGCGGTTGGTGGCGAGCATCTGGGTGGCGGGTCGCTGCAATGGCGTGGCGGAGGCCCGGTGCGAGGAGGCGGTGGAGGCCAGCGTGCGCAGCTACCGCCGCTGGATGGGCAGGATGTCCCGCTGGTCCTTCCTCGACGTCTGGTATTCGTGCGTGGACGCCCGGGAGGTGCTGGAGTCGATTGGCCAGGAGGAGCGGGAGAGTACGGAGAAGACGCTCGCCCAGGCGCGCCGGCGGACCCAGTTGGCCACCCTGCCCAAGCTCACCGAGCTGCGCGAGGGTCGCCGCTGCATCATCCACGCCCCGCCCCTCGTGGTGCGCTCCCCTCGTGAGCACGCGGAGCTGCTGGCCGAGGTGCTCCAGGTCATGGCCGGGGGTTACCTGTCCTCGCTGCAGGGGGACCGCGGCACGTTGGTGCGGCGCTACCAGACGGTGGATGTGGCGCGCAAGGTCGTGGGCGTGGGCAGCGTGGGGACGCGTTGCTACATCGCGTTGCTGCTCGGCGCGCACGAGGAGGACCCTCTCTTCCTCCAGGTGAAGGAGGCGGGGCCGTCCGTGTTGGAGCCCTTCGCCGGCAAGAGCGCCTACCCCCATGCCGGGCAGCGGGTGGTGGAGGGGCAGCGGTTGATGCAGGCCGCCAGCGACATCTTCCTCGGCTGGTGCCAGGTGGGCGGACGCGACTTCTACGTGCGCCAGCTGCGCGACATGAAGGGCAGCATCGACGTGGAGCGCCTGTCACCCCGCGGGCTACGCGAGTACGCCTCGCTCTGTGGTCAGACATTGGCCCGGGCCCACGCGCGTGGGGGAGACGCGGCCATGCTGCGCGGCTATCTCGGCCGGAGCGGGGCGTTCGACCTGGCCCTGTGTCGCTTCGCGCGCGCCTACGCCGACCAGACCGAGCAGGACTTCGCCCTCTTCCAGAAGGCGGTGCGCAGCGGCCGGCTCCTGGCCCACGAGGAGTCCTGAAGGACTACCAGGAGACCTCCAGGTCGATGCTGAGGTCTCCGGTCTTCCGCGCGCGGACGCTCACGAGCTTGATGCCCAGCTTCTGGGCGATCGCCCACGCCCCTCCCTCATGGTAGGCGAGCGGCAGGAAGGTGCGCTGGATGGTGATGACGCCACTGTTCGGCCCCGTCCACGACACCGCGGGCTTTCCATAGGTCGTCACGACCCAGTAGAGCGTCTGCAGGGCGATCATGAACTGCTGGGGACCTCCTCCGGCCTGTTGCAGCGCCGTGCGCCCGACGGCGGTCTCCATGTAGCTCTGCCCCGCCTTGAACCCGATCTGTCGCAGGGCCTCCTCGAAGTTGTCGTTGTACCTGGGGCTCAGCGCGCGAGCCGCCGCGGAGAGCAACAGCAGCAGCGAGCGGGTGGGATAGTTGAAGAACTCCGCGAAGGACTTCTCCCCGCTGGCCGCCAGGCAGCGCTGCACCATGGCCTCGTTCTGCCCGAGCTCCCGCACCACGCGCAGCATGGAGGTGAACAGGAATCCCCGCGTGGTGTGCTGGGGCGTCGCCAGGCTCAACCGGTGCTGGAGATCCTTCTCGGCGTCGTACGCGATGTCGTTGCCCGGATTCGACTCAGTACCCATTCGCATTCCAGCGGCATCGAGTTGGGGGGGGCGCGGCGCCGCGTCACCGGATACTACAACGGGATGGCCCCAGACAGTCTCACTCTTGGTACGTCCTATTTGAAGGAGCCTACCCAGCCGGGCGGGTGAGCGCTCGGGCGCTCCATCTGGAACCTGGCGTCCGACGCTCATGTCAGGGGCCTCGATGCCCCTGGATTCCTCTCCTCCGAAGCGCTGGTTCGACTCTCCGCGTGTCTGCTGGCCCGCACTGGGGGCCGCCCTGGTTCTCGGCCTTTCCACGTTGGTCATGGGGTTCGCCCTGGATGATTATATCCACCTCCTCATTTTCGAGGGACAGTGGCCCCTGGGCTCGCCCTTCGAGCTCTTCCGCTTCGCCGGAGGCAGTCCCGAGGGCATGCGACGCATCGTGCAGGAGGGCCCCTATCCCTGATGGCCGTTGCCCGAGATGATCCGCACCAGTGATGCCGAGCAGGCCGTCCGGAGCCCGGCGCACATGCTCGGCGAGGGCGTGCAGGTGTCGCTGGAGGGAATGAAGGTGACGGTGCTGGCCGCGGACGCCCAGGGGCCCACGCGGCTGGGCTTCGACTTCGATGCGCCGCTCGAGGAGCCCTCGCTCGTGTTCCTGCATTGGCGGGAGGGCGTTGCACCGGCTCATGCCTCCGCCGCGGGGGGCACGGCTGGAGCTCTCGACCGTGAAAGGTGGAGCTCCGGCGCAACCGTTGTGAGGAGGCTTCGCGGACGGAGGGCCGGGCCGAGGCGCCACAACCCCGGGCCCGGCACTCCCTTCGCGTGAGACGTCTACTTCTGCGCCTGCACGAGGCCGCAGGCGATGCGGTCACCCGCGTTGCCCGCGGGGTCGCTCTTGTAGTCATCCGCGGTGGCATGGACGACGATGGCCGCGCCGTCCTGGTCCTGCACGTCCTTCATCGCGAGGCCGTGGGCGAAGAAGTCGAACTGCACCTTGCCATCGGCGTTCACGTAGAGGTTGGGCAGGTCACCCTCGTGCTTGCCCTCGGCCGCGAGGACGCCGTGCTTCTTCTTGGCCGGGTTGAGGTGGCCTCCGGCGGAGGTGAAGGCAGGGGCCTCGCACTTGCCCGTCTGGTGGATGTGGATGGCGTGCTCGCCGGGGGGAATGTTGGAGAGCGAGCCCTTCACGAGCATTCCATGAGGCGTCTCGGTGAGCGTCACCGTGCCCACGGATTGGCCCTTCGCGTCCTTCACATCGGCGGTGGCGCCAGCCGCGGCCCCGGTCTTCGTGGCGGCCTTCTCCTCCTTCTTGGCGGCGGCCTTCTCCTTGGCGGTGGGGGCCTTGCCCTGGGCGAGCGCGGGGCCGGCGAAGCAGAGGACGGTTGCGGTGAGCAGCGCGCGGATTTTCATGAACGGTGTCTCCTTCTCTGCGGGAATTCCCGATTCCGGACTTCCGGATCGATAGAGAAGGTGGACACTAATGCGTCGGACACATTCCTCAAGGCTGGAGAGCAGCCAGGGGAACAGGAACGACACGTGAGGCGCCATAGACGGGGGCCCAGCGCTGCTGCACGTCGGGGCCGTTGAGGAAGCGCACGATTGTCCGATAGGCGACTAGCGGACCGCCGAGCGCCTCCGCCCACGCCAGCCCGCGTGGGGAGAGATTGGGAACGAGCGGACCCAGCTCGGCCTCGGAGCGCGTGACGCGGGTGATGTCGAGGCCCTCGTCGCGCACGCGTTGGGGGACGAGCAGGGGCGCGAAGCGGGCGTGGCGGTGGTCGTGCACGCAGCCTTCCTCCTCCAGGAGCGCGGCGGACAGGGGCAGCTCGCGCACGTTGAAGAGGAGCTTCACGGCGCCGCGGTGGGGATCCCACGGGCCGCGCAGGCGGTGATCTCCGCGAGGGATGAGGCGTCGATCCAGGTAGCAGAAGGCGCGAGCCTCGGAGGGGAGGGTGCCGCGGTGACGCGCTCCGGCGTAGCGGAAGAAGGGGCGCACGCACGCGGGCTCCACCGTGAAGGGCGGGCCTTCCTTCAAGGCGCGCAGCTTGGGCAGCAGGGCCTCGGGGATGGAGTGGGCGCGGGCGAACCGGTCGAGCTCCTCCAGGGGCGTACGAGCGAAATCCTCGAGACGTTCGAGGAGCCGTCGTGGCTCCTCATCCACCAGCAACTCGTCGAAGCGCGTCTTCACGCCGGGAAGGCTCACCGGGACGAGTGTGTCGAGCGGCTCGCCCTCGGAGCGCCAGCGAGCATCGAGCCATGCGGCCTCGGGAGGAGTCGGAGCGAGACGCCACTCGGGGGCCTCGGGAGTGAACGGTGTCGACACCTGCCCCTCGCCCCCTGGGAGAGGGACGGGGTGAGGGTATGGCGTGAACACGGGTTGAACCCGCGAATCCGGAGGCGACGTCCACACGGTGATGCACGTGCGGACCTGCGTGCCGGCGAAGGCACCCGGGCCGAGGTCCACCACCTCGCGCAGGGACAACATCCCCAGAAGCGCGGCACGAAGGGGCGCGTAGAGGAAGGCGTCGAGGAGGCTGGTGGGGGTGATGAAGGCGAGCACGCCGGGGCGCGAGGAGAGCCGGTGCGCGGCGAGCAGGAGGAAGAAGGCGAAGTCATCGCGCAGGCTGGTGCCCGGAGGGAGCGCGAGCGGCAGCAGGGCGCGCAGTCGAGCGTAGGCGTCGCGATCCTTCAGGAGCGCGGAGGTGCCGTTATAGGGCGGGTTGCCGATCCACATCTCGCGATGGGCCGGGGGGAGGCGCGAGAGCAGGGGTTCGAGCCCGCCGCGCAGGGCATCACCCACGCGGATGTCCGCGCCGGAGAGGCGGGTCTGACAGGCGTGGGCCACTTCGGGGGAGAGCTCCAGGCCGGCGAGGTGGGCGTCGGGCCGGGCGCGAGCCGCGGCGGCGAGGAAGGCACCGGCACCGCAGGCGGGATCCACCACCGCGAGCGGTCCATCCCCGGCGTACGCGAGGGCGAGTGCCAACGTCCGCTCCACCAGCGGCGCGGGTGTGTAGAAGGCACCCATCGCGCGCCGGTCGAGACCGGGGAACTGGTGGACCAGCGCCTCCTCGTCGAGGAGGGGCGGAGCGGTGGGGGCACGCGGCATCCGGCCGCCATACTACTCCGGGCGGCTTTCCTTGCCGGGCCGGGCCGTAGCAACATGGCCTCCAGAGCTCACATGTCGCCTCCACCGTCGAAACCGAAGGTTCCCACCACGGGTGTGCCGCTGGGGGCAGATGACGACTCGCCCACCGTGGTCGAGCCGCGCAGGCTCATGCTCCCGAGAGCCCCCGTCCGGTCGCGCGGTGACGATTTCGAGGATGTTCCCACCAACCCGGGGCGTCCGCCCTTCGCCAGGCCGGGCACGAGCCCCAGGATGCCGGACCTCAACGGAGAGACCACCAGCCCGGGCAGCCCGGCCTTCACGGGGGTGGCCCCCGAGGTCCGCCAGAGTCGCTGGCATGATCGCTCCGCGGCGCCACGGGGCGTGCTTCCGGCCGAGGTCATCTCGAAGGGCCTGGACGAGGCGCTCCAGAAGGCCGCGCGCGCGAAGGCACCCGTGGGGGCCACGCGTGAGCAGCTCAAGACGGACTGGCTGCCCCTGCTGCGCCAGGTGGTGGAGCAGACCGGTGGGGACGGGTTGGATGTCTATGTCACGCAATTGCTGTCACCACCGGGCCGCACGGCGATGACGCCCCTGGTGGACGACCTGGCCGCGGGCATGGAGCGGCTGAATGCCGCGCTGGATGCGCCCTCCCTGCTGGCGGTGGCGCGGGAGCTCCAGGCCGTGGTGGCGCGGGCCCTGGGCGAGCTGGCGCCGCGAGCCATTTCGCTCGACCTGCAGGAGCGCGAGCTGGACGGCCGTGTCGATGTGGACATGCTGCTGTTCATCCGCTTCGCCTCGAACGCCGAGCTGTCCGAGCGGCGGAGCCATGCGGGGAAGACCTTGGAGGACCTGCGGCAGCAGATGCGCGCGCTGTCGGGGATGCAGCCGGGTGGGTTGTTCTCCAGCTTCGCCCGGGTGAAGGTGGAGAAGCGCGTGATGGATGCCGAGGCCCGCCGTCGTGGTGGGAGCTGAACCGGCTCCGGACTTTCGAACACAGGAGGCGCAGCGGAATGGAAGGCGTTCAGCGGCTGGTCGCACGTCGCGTGGAGAAGATGCTGGATGCGCTCGCGGCCCAGGTGGCGCGCGGGCGGGCGGGGGAGGACGTTCCGACCTTCAACCTCACCCTGCACCTGGCGCAGGGGGTGAGGCTGTCGGGGGTGTTGCTGGACTACCTGCCGCGCGAGGCCATTCTCCTGGCCTCGGCGAAGGAGGGCCTGCTGTCGCGCGGCGAGGCGGTGACGTACGTGGAGTTCTCCTCCGTCATCGCGGTGACGGTCGAGCCCCCGGCGTTGCTCAACCAGGTGCCCTTCCTCGTGCGGCCCGCGCTCAACCGGGAGGATCTGCTGCGGCACGCGGAGAAGCTGGCCCTGGGCCTCACCGAACAGTTCTGGCCCGGTGAGCAGAAGCTCGGCGGCAAGCCCCTGAGCTTCGAGGTGGACTGGGTGGAGCTGGATACGGAGCCCGGACGGCGCGCGCTCGAGGACGCGATGAACGCGGTGGCGCACGCGCTGCGCCTCATCGGGAGGGAGCCCAACGGGCGGGACACCCTGAAGCGTATCTCCCGGGTGATGTTCGCCAGGGGCCGCAACACGGCGGCCTCGCTCGAGGGCGACACGGGGAGGATCTCGGTGGACCCCGCCGCTCCCGTGCCGCCCGCGCAGACGTTGCGCAAGGGGCTCGCCGCGGGCCTGTGAGCCCGCGGGGGCTCGCGCCTCAGGGGATGTTCTTGGCCGTGCCCGTCGCCTTCGGATCTTCCTTCGGAGGCTCGGGCGCGACGAGGGGCTTGGCGGGGACGGGCTTTGCGCCCGCGGCCACCTGCAACTCCACCATGCGCGACCAGAGGGAGGGCGCGCTACCCACCAGCACGTTGTCCTCCACCGTCAGCTTCCGCTCGTTCTGGGCGCGGCGGTAGAGGCGCTCGGGAATGGAGGGCTGCTTCGGGTCCGAGTCGCTCACCGACACCTGCTCCTGGACGGTGATGGAGTCGGGGTTGAAGACGAGGGTGGACGTCAGCTCGAACTTGCGGCGCAGGCCGTTGGGCATCTCGAAGACCTGCTCGCGGGCGAGCGGGAACCAGCCGGCGCCCAGGCAGGCGCGCTCGGAGTCGGACACGGCCTCCGCGAAGAAGCGGCCGTTGCGCAGCGGGAGGATGCGCGCGGCGCGCCGGCACACCTGGGGCTGCTCGTTCGTGCACGCGTCGCCCTCGGCCACCAGCACGTCCGTGGAGCCCACGCGCTCCAGGCGCAGCTGCACGTTCTCCGTCATGCCGCGCAAGGAGCCCAGGCCGCGGACGGTGAAGCCCTTCTTCGTCGTCTCCACCAGGGCCACGGGGCCGAGCCCCTCGCCGTTGTCGAAGCGCCGGGTGATGATCCACACCAGCCGCTCATTGGCCTGGGTGGTGACGAGGATCAGATCCTTCTCGTCCATCCGCGCCTTGGGCGGGAGCGGCTTGGGCTGGGGGCCCGCCTCGCGGCACTCGTCCGCCGAGGGCTCCTCCCAGGCCACGGGAGCACCCGAGCAGTCCACGGGGGGACGGGGCGCCGCTCCGTGCTTGGCGTCGAAGCCGTGCAGCAGCAGGCCGAACCACGTGTCGGGCGTGGGGAAGGAGCGCTCACGCGGATTGACGGTGGCTTCGCACAGCTGGGGTCTCGGAACAGTGGCGCAGCCCACCAGCGGGGTGGTGAGAGCAAGGGCTGCGACCAGGAGTCTTCGTTTCATCGTTTCCTCGGGCCTCCCTGGGGGCCTGGTACCTATGCCTCAGCGAACCGGATGTCCCAACCCCCCTCGGGGTCGAGAGAGATGCTCAGCTGCCTGGGGACCGAGCCGGCGGCCAGGCGCTCCAGCAGCTCACGAGAGACGGCGGGCATCAGCGAGCCCTGGAGGATGTGCTCCACGTTGCGCGCGCCCGTCTCGGCCTCGGTGCAGCGCTGTGCCAGCTCGTCGAGCAGCTCGGGGGCGAGCGTCGTCTCCACGCCGTGGACGGAGCGCAGGCGCCCCACGAGCTTGCCGAGCTTCATCGCGACGATCTCCCGCATGATGTCGGGGCCCACGGGAGCGTAGGGGACGATGGTCATGCGCGCGAGCAGCGCCGGCTTGAAGTGCTTGCTGAGGCTGGGGCGCACCTTGGCGATCATCTCCTCGGCGGTGGGCGTGGCGCCCGACTCGTGCATCTTCATGAGGATGTCCGAGCCCAGGTTGCTGGTGAGGATGACGACGGTGTTGCGGAAGTCGACGGCGCGGCCCTCGCTGTCGTTGAGCACGCCCTTGTCGAACACCTGATAGAAGAGGTTCATCACCTCCAGGTCGGCCTTCTCGCACTCGTCGAGCAGCACGACGGAGTAGGGGCGCTGGCGCACGGCCTCGGTGAGCAGGCCGCCCTCGCCGTAGCCCACGTAGCCGGGCGGCGAGCCGATGAGGCGGCTGACGGTGTGCTTCTCCTGGAACTCGCTCATGTTGAACGTGGTCATGAAGCGCTCGCCGCCGTAGAGGACGTCGGCCAGCGCCAGCGCCGTCTCCGTCTTGCCCACGCCGCTGGGGCCCACGAAGAGCAGCACGCCGATGGGGGTCTCCGGGTTGCGGATGCCCGCCTGGGCGATGCGGATGATCTCCGCCACCTTGCGCAGGGCCGGCTCCTGGCCGCGCACGCGCTCGGTGAGCCGCGACTCGAGGCCCAGCACCGCCGTGAGCAGGTCGCTGCGCATCTTGCCCACGGGGATGCCCGTCCAGCTGGCCACCACGCGCGCCACGATGTCCGCGTCCACCTCCGCGTGCACCAGCGGCTCCTCGCCGCGCACCTGGGCCAGCTTCGCCGAGGCCTCGTCCACCGCGGCCTTCAGGGGGGCCTTGTCGGCGTCGGCCGGAGCGGAGAGCAGCGCCTTGCGCGCGTCCATCAGCGCGCCCACCGCGGTGCGCTCCTCCTCCCACCGGGCCCGCAGGGAGGCCAGGTTGTCGTTCACGGCGGCGAGCTTCTGCTCGACCTCCTCCACCTTCCCGGCCTCCACCGGGTGGCCCTCGGCGATGTCCCGCTTGCGCGCGTCGCGCTCGCGCTCCAGGGCGGAGATCTCCTGCTCGAGCGCCACCAGCTCGTCGGGCCTGGTGGACAGCTCGATCTTCACGCGCGCGGCGGCGGTGTCGAGCAGGTCCACGGCCTTGTCCGGGAGCTGGCGGCCGGAGATGTACCGGCTGGACAGCCGCACCGCGGCGGAGACGGCCTCGTCGCGGATGGTGACGCCGTGGGCGGCCTCGTAGGTGGGCCGCAGGCCGCGCAGCATCAGCTCGGCCTCCTCGACACCCGGCTCGTCCACCTTGACGGGCTGGAAGCGCCGCTCGAGCGCGGCGTCCTTCTCGAAGTACTTCTTGTACTCGCCCCAGGTGGTGGCGGCGATGGTGCGCAGCTCACCACGCGCGAGCGCCGGCTTGAGCAGGTTGGCGCCGTCACTGCCGCCCGTCGCGCCGCCGGCGCCGATGAGCGTATGGGCCTCGTCGATGAAGAGGATGATGGGCGTGGGTGACGCCTTCACCTCGTTGATGACGGACTTGAGGCGGTTCTCGAACTCACCGCGCACGCCCGCGCCGGCCTGCAGCAGACCGAGGTCGAGCCCCATCAGCTCCACGTTCTTCAGCGCGTCGGGCACCTCGCCCTTCACGATGGCCCAGGCCAGCCCCTCGACGAGCGCCGTCTTGCCCACGCCCGGCTCACCCACGAGGATGGGGTTGTTCTTCCGGCGCCGCGAGAGGATGTCCACCATCTGGCGGATCTCCCGGTGGCGTCCGAAGATGGGGTCGATCTTCCCCTCGCGCACCCGGCCGGTGAAGGACGTGGCGAAGCGCTGGAGCGCCTCTCCGCCGGCCGCGCCACGGGCGGACGCCGCGGACGTGGCACCTCCCGCGACGGGCTCGGGGCCCATCTCCACCGACTCTGGCGACGGCCGCAGCACCACGTCCAGCGAGGCCATCAGCTCGTCACGGGAGATGGCGTCCAGCTCGGGGAAGAGCTCGGCGGTGTAGCGATTGCGGCGGGTGACGAACTGGGCGAAGAGCGCTCCGGAGCGCAGGCGTGTCGCGCCCTGCTCCACGGAGGCCATCAACCAGGCGTCCTCGAACCACTGGAAGAGCGTCTCGGAGAACACGGGCCGGCCGGCGTTGCCGGCGCGCAGGCCCTGGATGGCGCGCTCCATGCTGGCGGCCAGACGCAGACGGTCCACCTGGAAGTGCTGCAGCAGGCGGGCGACGTCCGAGTCCTCGGGCTCGAGCATCTGCGCGAGCATGTGCTCGGGCACGATTTCGTAGAAGCGCCCATTGCTGGCGCGCGCGACGGCGGCCTCCAGGGTGCGGGTGGCCGTGGGCGTGAGGCGGCGGACGAGGGCCTTCGGTTCGACTCGGATGGCGGAACCCTCCAACAGGGGACGGCGGAATGTCTTTCAGGGAGCGCCAGCGCCGTCGGTTGCCAGCGCTCCCGGGGTCGCGCTTCACACGACCGGAATGCTGAGGCGTATCTGCTTTCCCTTACCCAACCACGTATCCCGCCCCAGCTGCGCCGACTGCGTGCTCGAAAGGTTGAACGTCTGGGTGACGCCTTCCGTCAGTCCCAGCTCGAACTCGTACTCGAGTGGATCCTTCAGGAAGAGCCGCGCCACCTCGCGCGCCTGCGCCAGCAGATCTCCCCCCGGGAGCATCCGCCGGTACACGGTGGTGGGCAGGGGCTCGATGTGGATCTTGATCTTCCCCATGCGATCGTAGGCCTTGCCGCCCAGCACGGTGTTCTTCCCGAGGATGTGGTTGTTGCGGCCGAGCTGCAGCCGGGCATCGATGTCCACCCAGCGGCCCACGAACTGCTCCACCCGTACCCGAGCGCCCTGCAGCTCGTCACCGAGCACGTCCTCCAGGGCGGCTTCCAGCTTGTCGGCGGTGCGCGCGCGCGAGTCCAACAAGGGAACGATGCGCAGCAGCCGCCGCGTGGGCAGCTTGCTCGTGCCGTTGCCCTCGTACGTGTCGAAGCCCGCGAGCGCCAGCAGCCGGCGGGACCACTGGTCGGTGTTCTCGGAGTTGGACTCGCTGGTGATGCGGTACTTGGACTCGATGCGGTAGAGCAGCGACAGCAGCCGGTGATGGAAGAGGTCCAGGAACTCCCGGCGGACGGCATGGTCCGGGTCCTCCTGGGCGATCTCCTCGGCGATGTACATCGGCAGCGGGCTCACCGAGCCGGTGAGCCCGAGGAAGTGGGTGACGACCTCGAAGAGGGGACGCCTCGAGAACGCGTCCTCCGCGCGCACCGGCACCTGGCGCAGCGTCACCTCGCTGACGTCTCCCGAGGAGAAGCCCAGCGAGGGGTCGTGCCGGAAGCGGATCATCTCCTCGTTCACCGGGCCGACGCTCCCCACGCGTGCCGCCTCGGCCGTCAACCGCTCGAGGTAGGACACGAGCTGGAAGAAGCCCAGGTGGGGCGCCATCCCGGCCAGGCGGCGGGAGGCCTCTACAAGAGTGTCAGGAAGCCGTTCCTCGGGAGCCATGCGAACTCCGTCTGCGAGGGCTGGAGCCGGATGGCCAGCTCGTTGAAGGAGTTGAGGGTGACGTGGGAGGCCAGCAGCTCATCGAGGATGCATCCGAAGAGGAAGGCATCCCCCACACCCATGAAGTTCGTTTCCTCGAGGTCCACCATCGTCTTGTTGCCGCGCACGGGAGAGCCCTCGAGGAAGCGCGTGAGGGCCCTCGTCTCCACGTTGCGGATGGCGTTGATACGCAGGCGGCTGGCGCGGGCGGCCAGGTTGTCCGCGAGCGCCTGGAAGTTGTACAGGTCCAGCAGGCGCCGCAGCGCCGCGGCATCCGCGATGGAGTGCTGGTTGATGGCCAGGTGCGAGAGCAGCCGCCAGTGCAGCTCGGTGCCCAGTGGCGCGCGGGCCGGACGGCTCACCGGGGTGATGTTCTTGAACCTGGCGTTGGTGGGCGAGGCCGGGGTGGACTGGGTGATGTCCCCCACCTGCAACCGCGCGGGCAGCGAGCGGTTGGTGCAGGTGAGATCGATGGACAGCACCTCCTCGGCCCCGAGCGTGGGCGCCACGTCGCGCGGCGTCTCCAGGGTGAGGTACGTGTCGATGCCGTCATCCACGGGCGAGTGGACGCGCCGCAGCCGGTAGAAGGCCTGCTCGGCGCCCTCGCCCTGGGTGTGCTCGAACTCGTGGAAGGGAAGGTAGGTGCGGCGATCGCTGCGCCCGGCGGTGAGCCCCGTCACCGAGTCCACGGAGTACACCTCCGCGTGCTGGGGCTGCAGCTCCGAGGCTCGCACCAGGTGCTCGCGGCCCAGGGCATGGTGGAAGAGCGGATCCGCCGGGGCCCGGAAGAGGTTGATGACGGGAGTGCAGTGCAGGCGGAACATCTCCCGGGTAATCCGCGCGTCCAGGGGCGGCGGGCGCTCCAGGTGGAAGGAGATCTCGAAGCGCTCCTCGAGCGCGGACGCGGCCGTCTCCAGGCCGTGTACCTCGAAGAAGAGGAACTTCTCCGGCAGCGTGAAGTACTCCTGCAACAGCCGGTAGCCGTCGAAGGCCCGGGGCCAGGGCAGCAGGCGGAAGTGCCTGTCGAAGCCCACGGGGCGGATGCAGCTGGGCTGGAGCACCACCTCGTTGCCGCTGGCGGTGCCACGCACGCGCACCTGGCGGCAGTAGCGCAGCAGCCACAGCAGGACGAGGGCGCTGGCGGACATCTCCCCGTGGATGAAGAGGCGCAGGCCGTGGGGCTTCTGCAGCTCCTCGCGGCCCTGCTCCGTCGTCTGGAAGAAGAGGCGCAGCACCGGCGAGGACACGGACGAGCGGTCCAGCACCGCGTCCTGCACGCTGAGCGGCAGCAGGTCCACGTCGTGGGTGGTGCGGAAGACGCAGCTGGTGCCGTCCAGCGGCGTCGAGGCCACCTCGGCCCCCGCGGCGATGCGCGAGCGGCCACGCAGGGCGCGCATCTGCGGCGAGAACTCCACGATGGAGCACGCCGGCACCGGGCGCAGGTAGTGGGGCAGCAGCAGCTCCGTGAGCCCCTGCACCATCTCCGGGACGTCGTCGTCCACGCGCTCGCGGATGCGCGCGGTGAGGAAGGCGAAGCCCTCCAGCAGCCGCTCCACGTCGGGATCCGCGCCACGCTCGACCAACAGGCCGGCGACGCTCGGGTTGGCCAGCCCGAAGGCCCGGCCCATCTCCCGGAGGTAGCTGAGCTCGCTCAGGTAGTACTTGCTGAACATCCTCGCCCTTTCACCAGAGGTCGACCCGCCCGCCGGGTTGCAACTCGGTATGGAAGCGCACGGTGCCGCGCGCGTCCTTGATGTTGAGCTGCGCGATGATGTCGAACCGCAGGGCGGTCGGGTCCTGCTCGTCGGGGACGTGCATGACGACGACGTTCTTCAGCCGCGGCTCGAACTCCTGGATGGCCGTGCGGATGGACTGCTGCATCCTCGGGATGGCCGCAGGGAACAGGTGGATGATGTCGTTGAAATCCATGATGCCGAAGCCAGGGGCGGCCGCTGCCTCTCCCTTGCGGGTGTTGAGCAGGACCCGCAGGTGCTCGGCGATGGCGGCCACCGCGTTGCCTCGGGGCGCGAGCGCGCCGTGGCTGCTGGAGGCCAGACGTGTCAGGAGTCCTCGTTCGGCCATGGCGTGCGGAGGCTGCTCCGGAGCGCTCGCGTTTCACGCGGGCGCTCCGGGAGCGGAACGGACTAGCGCTGCGCGTCCCAGGTGTCGGTGTGCGTCACGCCGCCGTTGGTGATGGTCCAGTCGATCGTGTGGAACACGAAGGTGACCTCCTCCATGGCGGGCAGGTTGGTGCTGGCCGGCACGAAGCTGTCCGGCACGTGCTGCTTGATGCTGTTGATGCGGCCCTTCTTGATGGCGATGGTGTAGAACTGCTCGGTGGTGCCATCACCGGTCGGGTTGGGGCGGAAGAACTTGAAGGTCGCGTCGATGACCTGGTTCTCGCACAGGGCCTTCATGAGCAGCGGGGACGACTTGTCGATGCGCTTCACGATGCGCATCGGCGGGTACTGACGGCGACCCGTCGCCAGGCCGGAGCCCGACTCGCGCGCGGTGATGACCTCGTGCTCGAAGGACACGCACTCGATGGAGTCCTGGCGACCCAGGCTCGTCTGGGTGCTGTCACCCTTGATGTCCGTGCCGTTCGCCTTCAGGTACAGGTGTACTGTCTCAGCCATAAGCCACCTCGGTGTGTGCGCCGCGTACGGCGCGGAAGACCGGGCCCCTTGGGGCCCGGGGTTGATGGAGCCCGCGTTCAGCGGAACCACGAATCACGGGTGCGACGGGCTCACTCCTTGTCCAGCTTGCCCACCAACGACAGGGTGAAGGACGCGCCCATGTACTTGAAGTGCGGGCGCACCTGCAGGCTGCAACGATACCAGCCGGGCTGACCCTCCACATCCTCAACCGTCACGCGGGCGGCGCGCAGCGGGCGGCGCGAACGCACGGCGGGCGCCGGGTCGTCCATGTCGGCGATGTACTGGCTCATCCACTGGTTGAGCTCGCGCTCCAGGTCCGAGCGCTCCTTCCAGCTGCCAATCTGCTCGCGCTGGAGCACCTTCACGTAGTGCGCCAGCCGCGTCATGATGAACATGTAGGGCAGCTGCGTACCGAGGCGGTAGTTGGTCTCCGCCGCCTTACCCTCCGGCGTGCTGCCGAAGAACTTGGCCTTCTGCGCCGAGTTGGCCGAGAAGAAGGCCGCGTTGTCCGCGTCCTTGCGGAACACCAGGCCGATGAAGCCCTCCTCGCTCAGCTCGTACTCGCGCCGCTCGGTGAGCATCACCTCGGTGGGGACCTTGGTCTGGATCTCCCCCATGGCCTCGTACTGGTGCAGCGGCAGCATCTCCACCGCGCCACCGGACTGCGGGCCGATGATGTTCGGGCTCCAGCGGAACTTGGCGAACGAGTCCGCCACGCGGGTGGCGAACGCCGTGGAGGCGTGGCCCCACAGGTAGCGGTCATGGTGGCCGACCACGTCCTCGTTGAAGTTGAAGGCCTTCACGGGGATGGTCTTCTCACCGTAGGGCAGGCGCAGCAGGAAGCGCGGCATGCACAGGCCCACGTAGCGCGCGTCCTCGCTCTCGCGGAACGAGTGCCACCGGGCGTACTGCGGACCCTCGAAGAGGGACTTGAGGTCCTTGAGGTTCGGCAGGTTGAGGAAGTTCTGCTCGCCGAACATCTCCGGGCTGGCGTTGGCGATGAAGGGCGCGTGCGCCATGGCCGCCACGGACGCGCACTTGCGCAGCAGGTCGATGTCCTGCGGGCCCGGGCCGAAGTCGTAGTTGCCCAGCAGCAGGCCGTAGGGCTTGCCACCGAACACGCCGTACTCGTTGGAGTACACCAGCCGGTACAGGCCGCTCTTCACCACCTCGGGGGAGTCCTCGAAGTCCTTGAGCAGGTCCTCCTTGGAGACGTTGAGCATCTCCACGCGGATGTTCTCGCGGAAGTCCACCCGGTCCACGAGGAACTTCAGCGAGCGCCACGCGGACTCCAGCTTCTGGACGTCCTGGTGGTGCATGATCTCGTTGACCTGGGACGTCAGGCGCCGGTCGATCTCCGCGATCATCGCGTCGACGAGGGCCTTGTCCACGCGCTCCTCGGAGCGGTTGGGGGCCAGCATCTCGGTGATGAAGGCTTCCACGCCCCGGCGGGCGACGTCATAGCCCTCGTCCTTGGGCTTGATCTTCGCCTCGGAGAGGATCTCGTCGAGCAGGGAGGGCGAAACGGCCGCCGCGGCGCCCGCTGGATTCTGGGTCTGGGTCTGGGTGCTCATGGGTCACGCTCTCGCTGCTGGACTACTTCTTGGAATCACCGTTGCCATCGGCCTTGAGGCCAAGCTCGTCGATGAGGCGCTTGCGGCCCTCGTCGTCGGCGAGCATCGCCTGGAGCTTCTTGCGGAAGGCGGGGACGTTGCCCAGGGGCCCCTTGAGCGCGTGCAGCGCGCTGCGCAGCTCCAGCAGCTTCCGGAGCTCGGGCACCTGGTTGACGATGCTCTCGGGCGCGAAGTCCGCCAGGCTCTTGAACTGCAGGGACACGGCCAGGTTGGCGCCGTCCTCGTTGGACAGCTTGTCCGTGACGGAGATGTCCACCTTGAGGTCCTGCTGCGCCATGACCTCGGTGAAGTTCATCTTGTCGACGTTGATGGGAGCGCGATCCTCCAGCGGGCGGTCATCCTGCCGGCCGGTGAAGTCACCCATCATCAGCATCTTGAGGGGCAGCTCGACCTGCTCCTGCATGTTACCCGTTGCGGGCTTGTAGACGATGTTGACGCGCTCGGTAGGGGCGACGGAACTCTCTTTGCTCATCTGCTGCTATCTCCTCTTGAGTGAGGTGGGTGGTGCGTGGGCTCGTCGCCAGTTGAAGCTTGTCCGAGAATGCTGCCCCAGTGTCAGGGTTGAACGCGCAGGGCGGCAGCGGGGTCGAGCTGGGCGAGACGACGATAACGGATCCAAAAATCTCCTACCAGACCATCTGGTGAATCTTTTCCGGCGAGGACACAGGTGAGGAACCCCTCGAGACATGCGGCGGCGAGCGCGGGCTCCCAGGAGTCCAGCGCTTGCGCGGTGCACTCGGCATCGAGCGCTTCGTAGAGCGCGCGGGCCGTGGTGAGCTGTCCTGCTTGGACGCACATACGTGCCAGGTGCAGCCGCGCGACGAAGCGCGCGCGGGCCGTGCTGGCCGAGGCGAGACGCGCCTGGTGTTGCGCGAGCGTTTCCCCCTCGGCGGACGCGTCCTGCGCGGGGGTGTCGAGCTCTCGGGGAAGGGGCGCTGGGATGATGATGTTCCGGGGCGCGGCGGTGGGCTTCGCGAGCACCTCGCGCTGCAGCCATTCCTTGGTGGCCGCGTCCGCCATGGGCGTGCCATCCGCCGCCACCAGGTCCACCACCGCGGGCATGCGCTTGAGCAGACTGCTCAGCTCCAGCAGCAATGCCTCACGTGCGGACGCATGGGTGGGGCCAAGCGATGTCAGGGCATGCGCGCTGAAACGCTGCAAATCCAGCACGAAGCGATGCTGGGTCATGGCGGACTCTGCTTCGTCGAGCAGCTCCGCCCAGCGTGAATGGTTTGTCAGGGTTTCCAACTTGGTGCGCAGCGGCGCGGGCAGCGGCGGGAGGGATGTCCTGCCATTGGCGCCGGTGGGAGGAGGCTGTGAGATGTGCAGCCACAATCCGGTGCGCAGCAGTCTGTAGGCGAGCGGGTCGGCTGGATTGGCCCGGCGCAGCACCCCGGAGGCGGAAGCCAGCGACGAGCCGATGTTGCGCAGGAAGTCCGCGGCGGCCTCCGCGCTGGTGAGCTCACCGGTGGGGGCGGAGGGGAGCTGCGCGGCCAGGGCCGCCACCGCGGCGGAGGGCGCGGCGGGGGCCGGCGTGGGCGCCGCGGGAGCGGGTGGAGGAGCGGGCGTGGGTGGAGGCGTGACGGCGGGGGCGGGGGTGGTACCCGTCGTCGCCGGGCTCTCCGCGGGGGCCGCCGGCGTGGAAGGGGCGGTGGGTGGGACGGGCGCCTGCGCGGGAGCGGCCGTCGTGGGCGCCGCGGCCTGCTGGGGCATGCTCGCGCGCAGCCGCTCGAGGCTCGTGAGGATCGGTCCGAGCGCCGGGCCCTGTGAGGCGAGGCGCGTGCGCGTCACCTCGGCGAGCTTCGACACTGCGGAGGACAGGGCTTCCACCACCGCGGGCGAGGTGCTCTCGGCCTGCACGGTGGGGAGCACGTGCTTCATGCGCTCCACGTACCAGGACAGCGCGAGCCCGCGGCTGCGCAGGCGCGAGGCCTCCGGGAAGAGTCCCTGCCAGTAGCGCTCGGTGAGCTCCGCCAGCAGCGTCGCCCCGGTGATGGCGCCGGGCAGGCCCTCGGTCATGTACAGCCCGAAGGCGAAGTAGGAGGCCAGCCACAGGTCCTTGGTGGTCGTCTGCAGCAGCTCCCCGGCGTTGCGGACGACCTCGTCCCAGCGTACGGCGTCTCCCGTGGGGGACTCGAGCTTGGCCACCTCGGCGAAGATGTTGTCGTAGGTGGGGTGATGCTTGGACGGGGCTCCGCAGGGAGCCTCGTCGGAGATGGGCTGGAGCCACGTGTTGGCGCGCTCGCGGAAGATGTCGTTGGAGGGCGTCATGAGGGGCGCTCCTTCATCGCGCGAGGGCACGCAGGAGCTGCTCGAGCGTGCTGTTGGAGGAATCGATGACCTGGCGCTGCGAGGCGGACAGCGCCTGCTTCGCCTGCGCCATCGCGGCGGGCTTCTCGGTGCGCAGGGGCCAGAGGTTGCTCCCCGAGCGCGTGGGTTGGGCCAGGTGCAGCAGGAGGGTAGGGGGCGCGGCGCCCAGGCAGAGCAGGAGCCGCGGCTGCTGCCCGTCGGACCAGAAGAAGGACGGAGGCAGGGATGACCAGCGCAGCAGCCGCGTGGCGAGCTCCAGCCAGGTGACGGGCCCCATGTGCGGGGGATAGGGACAGTCCAGCATCACGCCGGCCAGCCCCTGCTCGCGGTGGCGCTCTCCCGCGCAGGCCGTGAGGAAGGTGTGCAGCGCGTAGTAGCGCCCCTCGGGAGCCTGGTTTCCATTGACGTGCTGGAGCAGCTCCGCGCAGCGCTTCTCGGAGAGCAGTGCCTCCCGGAGTCGCTCGGCCACCCGGATGTCACCGGGCCGCACGGTGGGCAGCTTCGCCGTGCGCTCCTGCAGCTTCGGCACGTCGAGCGAGCCGGCCTCCCGCAGCAGCTCCACGCTGGCCCGGAGGAAGGGCTGATAGGTCTCCGGCAGCAGCGCGTAGCGTCCGACCACGTCCGAGGCGGGCAACTCCTGGAAGATGGCCAGCGGAAAGGCACGCCCCACACTGTCCGCGCTCGGCGCCAGCACGCCCACCAACACCGAGCTCTCGCCGGGTGCGGTGAAGACGAAGCTGGCGTGAGCCGTGGGCAGTGCGCTCCGAGCCCCGTGCAGCCGGCCGGTGCTCTCCTCCATCCAGCGGAAGAGGTACCGGGCCAGGGGGCTGGCCGCGTTGTGCCGGACGAACTCCGCGTGGCGCGGAGCCTTGCCCAGCAGCCCGATGTGAGGCGCCTGCGTCATCCTCAAGGAGCTCCGTTGGTGCTCACCATCTCGATGCAACCCTTGCCACCCCGGGCGATGCCGTTCGGGGGCGTCAGGCCCGGATCCCGGAAGATCTGCAGCAGTCGAGAGGTGTTGTTGCCAGACAGACCGAAGAACGGGTTGGCGGTGCGCTCGGGGCGGAAGTCGATGGCGACGAGCGCCCCGTTCATGTCCTCGATCTCCCAGACGGCGGTGAAGAAGCGGCCGTCTCCGCTGGGCTCGATGCGCTTCACGCGCTCGAGCAGGCGGAACAGGCCCCACTCGCCGGGCTCATCGATGTCCGCGGTGGCACCGGAGGCGTTCTCCACGTGGATGTGCGCGCCCAGCTTTCCGGCCTGGCCGGGCCAGCTCATCGGCTTCCAGATGTTGTCCGGACCGTTGCGGTACATCTCGTCGGTGCCGTCGATCGTCAGGGTGATGGCGGAGATCTCGGACGGCGAGGTGTCCGGCGACGTGCCCGCGCGCACGCGCACCTGGAAGCGGACGAGCGGATCCACGGTGTCACCCGGGAAGAGGGTGATGGCCAGGTTGTTGGACTTCTCCAGGAAGGTGAGCAGGTCCTCGCGGTACATGTCGCGCGTGTTGAGGTTGGCGAACGTCCACTTGCGGCCGGAGGTGACGACCTCGTCGGCCAGGTTCTGCTGGATGAACTTGCGCAGCGTGCCTCCCGAGGGCCGCAGGAACTCCGAGAGCTCCGCCAGGGGGGCGTCCTGCATCGACTCGCGCACGAACGGATAGCGGTTGGCCATGAGCTGGGCGAAGGGCTTGGTGACGGCCTCGCACCAATCGTTGCTCTTGGTCTGCGCCACGCCGGCGAAGACGATGGAGCGCATGTCCTGGAAGGGCGGCAGCAGCAGCTTCTCCAGGATGGGTCCGCCGCTCTCGTACTTCTTGACGAGCATGGCCACGCTCTCGCGCGTGGTCTTGATCTTCTCGAGCAGGGCGCCGGACTCCGAGGGCTTCTCCTTCACGCCCAGCAGGGAGATGAGCACCAACGCGAGCTGGTCCTGGTAGAAGTCGAGCGCCGTCAGCTTCTCCTCGCCGTCCTCGGAGCGCGACTCCTCGGTGGTGAACTTGATGAGGGTGGCGAACTCCTTCTCCACGTCGCGGGGCCCGAGCGTGTACTCACCCGTGGACGCATTCGGGTCGATGAGCCTCGGCTCGTCCTTCTTCTCGTTGGAGAAGACCTGCTCGAGGGCCCTGCGGGCCGCGCTCTTCTCCTCCTGCTTCGGCGTGCGTACCAATTGCACGTTGTAGGAGAGCGCCCGGAACAGCTTGCCGAAGGCGGGCGGCTTGCCACGCGTGAGGCTCTCGAGCAGCGCCTGCATCTGGTCCACGTTATCCGGCGGCCGGACGGTGATGGACTGGAGGAAGTCCTTCCACTCCTGGATGTACTGTTGGTAGTAGCGCGTGCGCAGCTCGGCGCGGGACTGCTCCTCGTCTTCCTTGGCGTCCCGGTCCAGCACCCAGGCTTCCTTGTTCTTGAAGGCGGACTCCAGCCGCGAGCGCACCACCTGATCCCACGCGACCTTGGTGAAGGCACCGCGGACGCGCTTGGTGGCGCGCATGGCGGGCACGGCGCCGACGATGTCATCCAGCGTCTGGTCCGGGTACTCGCGGCTCACGTCGGAGACGATGCGATCCATCTCCAGCGTGGTCACGGGGACGCGGTTGAGCGCTCTGCGCGTGGCACGCACGATGTTGTTGTTGCGCGCGAAGGCGAGCTGCTCCGGCTCCGCCGCCAGCATCTGGATGTACGTGCGGGCGTGGCGGGTGATGGCCTGCTGCAGGTTGGCCTCTCCGCCCGAGCCCTTCACGTGGGTCCAGTGACGGACCATCTGGTCCACCAGCCAGTCCTGGTGGGCGTCGTCGAGCGCCGGCTCACGCGGCGTGTGCGGCCAGGTAATGAGCAGGTACATCTTCAGCGCATCGAAGTGGCGCGCGTAGTCATCGGAGCCGGGCTTCCAGTCCGGCGAGTCCTGGTTCTGCGCGAACAGGTTGAGGTTCTGCTCGATGCGCTCGTACTGGTTGCCGAGCAGCACCCGGCGCAGGGCGGTGTTGTAGAAGGACTGCGCCAGCGGGAAGAGCTTGTCACCCTCGTACAGACCGAAGCGCAACCAGAAGGGGGCTCCCTCCGTCTTGTGCTTCGTCAACTCCTGGAGCTGGGCCTGCAGCGGGGTCAGGTCCGTGATGCGCGAGAGGTCGTCCCGGTCATCCAGACGCACGGCGGTGATGGCATCGCGCACGTCGCGCGCCAACGTCCGGTTCTGGAAGTAGGAGATGATGGGGAGCACCAGCAGCAGGGCCGCGGCGGTGAAGTAGGTGGCCGTGAGTATCAGCTGACGGCGGCGGTAGCGCTGCTCCTCGATGGAGCTGCGGGCGGCCATCTCCTGGTCCTGGAACATCACCTTGGTGAAGATGTCCCACAGGAAGTAGCTGCGGCCCTCCGCGCTCGGCTCGGGCTGCGGACGCGAGTCCCCGAAGAGCTCCCCCGAGGAGCCCGACAGCCGCTCCATCGGCTTGACCTCCTGGGTTCCGCTGGTGAAGTACAACCCGCGCATCACCGGCGTGTCCTGGTACACGTTGTCCAGGAAGAGCGGCTGGACGAACTCGGCCAGGTTCTTGCGCAGCTCGGCGAAGCGCTGCGGGAACTGGTAGATGTTCTCGCGCGCCTCCAGCCGGCGCTCCTGGCCCAGCCGCTTGACCGTGCGCTGCTCCAGCACGTTCACCAGCTCGTCGAAGCGCTCCAGCAGCAGGTCCGTGGACGCCTCCGCCTGGGCGCCCATGGGCACGGTGAAGCCCCAGATCTGCCCGCGCTCGGAGCGCGTCAGGTCCGCGTACATCTCCGTGAAGCCGGGGAGGAGATCACACTTGGTGACCATCAGGTACACGGGCACCAGCGTGCGCAGACGCGAGGTGATCTCATCCAGGCGCTCGCGGATGCTCTGCCCCAGCTCGCCGGCGACCTGGGGATCCACCCCCATCAGCTCGCTGACGCTCACCGCCACGATGAGGCCGTTGATGGGCCGCTTCGGGCGGTACTTCGTCAGCGTGTCGAGGAAGGCGAACCACTCGGGCTTGTCGTCCTCGCTGCTCACGTAGCGGCCGGCGGTGTCGAGGATGACGGCTTCGTTCGTGAGCCACCAATCGCAGTTGCGCGTGCCGCCCACACCTCGTACGCCGCCACCCTTGGCGGAGAGGTAGGGGAACTTCAGACCCGAGTTGCGCAGCGCGGTGCTCTTGCCCGCGCCCGGCGGTCCGACGATGAGGTACCAGGGCAGCACCGCGAGCGCATCCTTGCGGCCCCGCGACAGCTTGGAGGTCTTGAGCGCCTCCACCGCCTTGGAGAACTCGGCCTGCATGGCCTTGATCTCCGGCTGCAGGTCCGGCCGGACCGTCTTGACCTGCTCCTCGGCCTGCGCCTCCAGCGCGCCCTCGAGCTTCTTGGCCGCCTTGCGCGACTTGATCTTCCCGACGATCCACTTGCAGAGCGCGAACAGCAGGAACACGCCCGCGGTGATGAGCCCCGTGAGGATCGGCGGAGCTCCCAGCATGGCGACCGCGCCCCAGGCCAGTCCCACCAGGAACGTGATGACGAGTGCCCAGATCATCGCGTCTCTCCCGTGTGGGTGGCCATGTGGAGCTTGATCTCGTTCAGGAAGGTGTCGACGGCGCCATCCAGGCTGACCACCAGCCCGCCATAGACGAGCACGGCGAGCGCCAGCGCCCCGAGCGAGATGATCATCGGGGACAGCCTGCGCTTGCCGGCGAGCATCGACTCGGAGGGCCGCTCACCGTGTGGCGACAGCACGTCGAAGTCGAAGGGTTTGGCTCGCTCCAGGTCCTTCTGGACCGAGTCGATGAGCGTCATCAGCTCCAGCTCGCCGCCGCGGATGCGGTAGCGGCCCTGGAAGCCGAAGAGCATGCACAGGTAGTAGACCTGCAGCACCTCGGCGCGGTGTGGATCCTTCCGGATGGCCTGCAAGCGGTGGAAGAAGCCGTCACCGGCGACGTTCTCGTTGAAGTACTGGAGCTGCAGCAGGTTGGTCATCCAGAACGAGCGGTAGGGCTCGGGCCGGGTGAGCGCGACCTCGTCGAGCAGGGCGACCAGGGCATAGGCCATGTCCTGGGCGTCCTGGTGGCTGAAACCCAGCACGGCCGCGCGCCGCAGCATCTCGTCCACGACGCCGCGCAGGCGGTGATGCAGCACCTCGGGAGGGGGAACCGCGGCGGCATCCGAGTTGCGGATGCGGATCGCCGCGTCGAAGCAGTCCTTGGTGGCTTCGGTGACTCGTTGCATGGCGTTCGGTCGTCAGCGGCTGGCGGTGGGGACGGCGAGCAGCTCCACCGTCGTCTGTGCGGCGTCGAAGGGGTGCGGCAGGTAGAGCGCGAGCGTTCGATCCCTCATCGCGTTCTTCCAGTAGCCGTCCGAGGTGAAGAGGGTGAAGTAGAGGACCCCCGGCTGGATGGGCACCTCGGGCGGGGGGCGGTAGTTGACCTGGATGGGGACACCGGGCGAGGTGGCCTGCACCAGGTTCTGGATGTCGCCCCAGCTGGCCAGCTTGGCGAGCTTGGGCAACTGCTCCGCCACCGTGCGCTCCGGCAGCTCGCTGCGCACGGAGAGGAAGAACTGGCCACAACGATCCAGCCGCTCGTCCTCGAGCTTCCCGCGGTAGAGCCGGTCGTCGCCGGACTGCAGCTGCACCGTGAGGCACTGCTCGAGCGCCACGGAGCGCATCAGCGACTGGAGGCGGCGGAACAGCTCCTCGAAGGTGACGCGCAGCTGGATGAACTGGAAGGGCGGCAGCGTGGTGGGATCCGCGTCCGCGGCGAAGGTGCACAGCTGTCCCGCGCACTGGCTGAGCGCCAGGTAGAGCGCGTGCGGCCGCATGTTGCCCGCGTCGATGGCGTGCTGGAGCAGCGGGATGATGCCGTTGAGGGCGCTGAGCTCCAGGAAGAGCGTCACGTCCGAGGCGGTGAACTCGAGCGCGGACGCGTCCCGGTGCCGGCGCCGCGAGGCGAGCTGGCGCTGCTTGGCCACGATGAGCCGCAGCAGCGTGCGCAGCTCGCTCATGATGTAGGGCGAGGCGTCGATGCGCAGCGCGGGCGGGATGTAGTTCTCGACGAGCGTCAGGCTGCCGGAGCGATCGCGCGACAGCTCGGCGATCTTGATGGCGTCGTAGTCCTCGCGCGGCTCGGTGCCGAAGAGCAGCTTGACGTTGCGCTGCGCGAAGGCCACCGGGACGATGGAGGTGGACGCGGTCAGGTCGTTCACCGGCCGGTTGGTCGGGGTGAAGCGGGGGTTGCCGCCGATCCGATCTCCACCACCATAGCTCTCCACGCCGCTGCGCTCGCGCGGAACGCCGAGGTAGACGTCCAGCACCTGCTGCGCTGGCGGGAAGACGCCCTCCGTGGGGCGGGCCGGCGGGGCCTCGGGATCGCCACTGTGGAAGCCGATGGGCATTCCGTCGGGAAGGACGCCGTTGAAGTGGCGCAGCTGCACGCGGCCGGCGCGCAGGGCCTCCATGTCGAACTCCAGGGAGTAGACGCCCCAGGGATAGGGCTCCACCGCCCCCAGCCGGAGGTCCAGCAGGTTCTCATGATAGAGGTCGAGCTGCTGCATGTGGTGGGGACTCATGAACATCCCCTCCGACCAGACAACGCGCTGCGCGTTCTTCATGCACTCCTCTTGGGATGCGATGGCACCTCGGCCTCGTCGGACTGAGCGGCGGGAGCCGGCTCCGTCAGCGTGGCCTGGGGGCGAAGAATGTCGATCTGATAGCCCTGGAGCCGGTAGCGAAGCCGCACATCCCAGGGCTTGGGCTCGCCCTGGTCTCCCGCGGGCCTCTCGACGCACAGGGGCGGAGGCACGGGATCCAGTGCGCTGACGGTCCGCCACGAGTAGCCGAGCGGCTGGCGGAAGTGGCCCATGGTCAGGATGAAGCGGGCCTTGGGATCCCGCTGGATCCACCGCTGGAGTTTCTGGCCCGGGGCGACGGTGAACTCGGCCACCTGGAGCAGGTCCTCTCCGAGGTACTCCTTGGGGCGGTTCCAGAGGTCGCGGAAGCCCGCGCGCTCCAGCTTCGCGCTGTCCTTGAGCTGGATGACCTGCACCACGGTGGGCAGCGAGCGTCCGCGCGGATCAGGATTCACCTGATCGGAGACATCCAGGACGACCTGCATGGGAGGAGGGGTCTCGCACGGCGTGGGCCCCACGCGCTTCGCACACGAGGTACCGGTGGCTGCCGCGAGCAGGAGAGTGAGCAGAACCCTTTTGTCTCGACTACCGGAACGGACGCATGCCTTGGGGCATGCCTGTGGCTGTGCCTTCACGAGTCCTCGTCTCACGTGCGGTGTTTCCCCCCTCCACAGGTCTGATGGACGGCGTGAAACCTGCCAGAGTGTACGAAAGGCTGCAAGTCCAGGGACCGTGTTCACTCTGAACGGAACGGGTTCTTGAGTGATGGGGGCAGGTATGTAGCGGCACGTGCGGACGTGTTGACGCGTTCGGGGCATGTGCCTCTCTCGGGCGCATCGGGCCGGAGCGCATTTCTGGCCGGATCACTGCTAGAGTGCAGCAGCTTGTTGACCGGTAGATCTACGCTGTGGCGCGCTGGTGCCGCGCCTCGACACACCCGAAGCGGGGGAGCCATGGGAAGAAGGATTCTCGCGCCTGGCGCACTGGCGCTGTTGCTGCTGTTGCCTGGAGTGGCGGCCTTCGCGCAGACGACTCCAATCAAGTCGTTCGACCTGGAGCGTCTGGAACTCAATCCCGGAGCTGAAGGCTCGCTCGTCGTGGGCACGGGAGAGTTGCTGCAGGCCGGGCAGTTCCGCATCTCCGCGACAGCCCACTACTCGCACCGGCCGTTGATGTTGTTCCGGGAGGGGAAGGCCACCGGGGTCGTGCCGGGTCGGAGCACGATGCACCTGTCCGCCGCCTACTCCCTGACGAACAGGTTGCAGGTGGAGGGACAGCTGCCGTTGGTGGTGTTGCAGCAATGGGGACCGAGTGCTCCGAATCCAGATGGGCCAAGCTCCTTCCTGCTGGGGACGCCCACGGTAGGGCTGCGCCTGGGTCTGCTCACGCAGGACGATCAGGGCGGGGTCGATGTGGCGGTGGGGGGTGATGTCGGGCTGCCAGTGGGCAACAAGGATGCGTACGCGCGGGATGATGGGCTGCGTTACTCGCCGCGGGTGATGGTGGGCCGGCGCTTTGGTTTCCTGCGGGCGGCCTTGGACGCGGGAGTGCTGGTTCGCCCAGCGGTGCGCGTCACCGATGCCAACGCCGATGTCCTGGATAAACTGGGCAATGAGCTGCGCATTGGGGCGGCGCTGGTGACGACGGGGCGCCGGATGCGGTGGGAGTTCAATGTCCGAGGCATGGTTCCTCTTACGGAGCAGCCGGGCTCGGTGGAACTGATGCCGGGAGTGCGCTACCTGGTGAACCCCTCGATGGAGGTGTTCGCGCTGGCGGGCATCGGGGTCGGCAAGAGTCCAGGGACGCCACTGTTCCGGGTGCTCGCGGGAGGTTCTTTCGGAGACGTGACGCCGCGGCGAGGGCCGGGGGAGTCCTCCGTCAAGTGCGACATGGGACTGTCCCTGGCTCCGGAGGAGTGCCCGGACAGTGACTACGACGGCGACAGTGTGCGCAACGTCGATGACAAGTGCCCGACCGTGCCGGGCGATCCCGCGCGTGCGGGCTGCCCACGGACGGACCTGGACAAGGATGGCATCGAGGACTCGCTGGACGCCTGTCCGACGGAGTTTGGCCCTGCCGCGAGCCAGGGCTGTCCCGCGCGTGATCAGGACAAGGACGGCGTCGAGGACGAACTGGACAGTTGCCCGGCGGAGGCGGGTCCCGCGGACAACCGGGGCTGCCCGCTCAGGGACCGCGACAAGGACGGAATCGAGAACGACCAGGACGAGTGTCCCGACGAGCCCGGTCCGGTCGAGCGCAAGGGCTGCCCGGAGGAGGACTCGGACAAGGACGGCACGCCCAACCGGGTGGATAGCTGTGCCAACCAACCGGGTACGGAGGGCAACCTGGGTTGTCCCGAGCATGAAGTGCCCCTGGTGGAGATCTCGCCCACGGAGCTCAAGTTGCGCGGCAAGGTGTACTTCGAGGCGTCTCAGTCGCGCATCCAGCAGCGCTCCTTCTCGGTGCTGGATTGGGTGGCGAAGGTGATGCGCGAGCACCCGGAGATTCCGCAGGTGGTGGTGGGTGCTCACACGGATGACCGGGGCTTCGCGGACGAGAACCGCCGGCTGTCGCAGCGGCGCGCCGAAGAGGTGATGCGCTACCTCATCGGGAAGGGCGTGGCCGCCGAGCGGCTGGATGCCAGGGGTTACGGTCCGGACAGGCCCATCGACAGCAACGCGACATCGATTGGCCGTGAGAACAACCGGCGGGTGGACTTCAAGATCGTCCGCGACGGCGGCGAGAGCTCGGAGGCCCCCCGGAAGTAGGTGAGTGGCCGGTTTTCCTCTCGTATGGCCTGGGGCTACGCATGCTCCCCAGGTCGTCTGGGTCGTGTTGGTTGGGTCGATCTGGCTGTGGCGTAGCGGTTCTTCGCGCGCTTCTTCCCGAGCACCTGTTTCCCAGGGGCGGCGCCTCGCCTCGTCTTGGTGGGTGCTGGGGCTTCGCCGGGCTGCTCGAACCGGTGGCCCTTCACGCCCCTTTGTTGGCAGGTGCTGCCCGGCCGCATGGGCACAGGGAGTCGCTCCGCTGGAGCAGGAGGCTCGCCAGCATGCGAGTCCTCGCCGCTCACTTAAGGGGCGCTCACGCTGTGGCCGACGGGCAGAGGGGGCGGTCCCCACCCTCCAACCTGCCAGCCGCTACGTCACTGCTTGCTACCGCGGTGCTGAGAGGCCTTGAGGAGGAGCCCCAGGATTCCCAGGAGCCACAACATCGAGGGCCCTGCTGAAGCCGACGAGCAACCCAGGCCTCCACCTTCGGCACGGATGTCATTGCCCAGGTAGATGCTCCAGCTGTAGCTGGTCTCCCGCCTGTTGCCAGCCTGGTCCACCGCATAGACGTTGAGCGTATGCGGCCCTTCCAGGAGATCGGTGAACGTCACCTGCGTGCCGCAGTTCTGAGGCTCCTCCTCGATATCCAGCTTGCACTGGAAGGTCACCCCCTCCTCGTTCGCGGTGATGTTGAACTCCGCGGAGCGATTCGAGGTGTTCTTGTCTGGCCCGGTGATGTTCACGACGGGGGGAACGTTGTCCAAGATGAAGCGAATGGCCGTCGACCTTGATGTCGTGTCCGTATTCCCGGCCCGGTCCGTGGCCTTCGCCTTGATGACGTGTAGACCATCCGCGGGCTTCTTATCGGACGCGATGACGAGGTTCCATTTCCCCTCTCCATCGGCGGTCGTCGTCCCGATGAGCGTCCCCTCCACATCATCATTCTCCGGGTCGAGGTAGAAGGAGATCGTGCTGTATGCGTCCTCGATGGCCGTCGTACCCGACAAGGTCAAGTCCTTGTAGCGTCCCCCCTCCTGGGGCAACTGTACGATGGGCGCGGCCGGTGCCAGTCTATCCACCGTCCAGGAGCGCTCCACTGCCTTTTCCTCGACGTTGCCCGCCTTGTCGATCGCCTTGATTTTGAGCGTGTAGGGCTTGTCTCCCCCTGCCTTGGGGAAGTTGATCACGATGTAGCTGTTGGTCGTTGTGGACGATGCACCATTGAGCTCGTAATCGTAACGCTCCACCCCCTTGGGTTCGTTCGGCGTGACGAGATTCACTTGCAGGTAATCGGCGGATACCCAATCGAGCTGGGGTGTCGTGATGAGGGTGAGGGGGGATTGTTTATCCACGAACCAGCTGTACGTGACTCTCGCGCTCTCGGGGGTCTCGACGCCCAGGTCCCTCGAGTAGGCCTTCACGCTGAAGACATGGTCACCTTCCGCGAGCTCTGGGGCGCTATAGCTCTTGATGCAAATGGGCCGCTCGGGCGTGGCGGGAGCCACATCCTTGATGAGTTCGGCGTCGGTGCAGCAAGGCTCGGTCCAGTCTGTCTGGCCCTCCCTCTTGCACCCAATCTGCATGTTGTCCTTGTCTGCCTGGATCACGAACGCCACGGAGTCCTTGCTCGTGCCGCCACCGTTCTCGACGGGAAGCATCTCCTTGCCCAGGACTGCCGTATCCCAGTTCAAGATCTTGGCGAGAGGCTGATTGTCATCCACCTTCCATGTGTAAGTAGGGGCAGCCATGTCGGCGGGAATAGGGGCGGAGACCGTCGTGAAGGTTTCATTCCCTGCCAGATCCTTTGCCCAGACCTGGATGGTGTACTCCCCCGCTCTGGCGACCGTATGGAAGAGCGGATTGGAGCAATCATCGAGCGATGTGGTCGGCCCGGACGTCTCCTTGATTGTGCACCGATACTTCTGCACAGACTCCGAAGGCTTGAAGCCGAAGACCGCGTCCTTGGAAGCGGTAATGCCGTCCGGCAGTTTGGTGAAACTGACTTTCGGCGGTACCAGGTCCAGATCGAAGAAGATCGTCTCCGGATCTCCGAGGTTGCTGGCCGCGTCCTCGGCGCGTGCCTCCACCGCATAGCTGCCACTCACCAATCCGGTCCAACTCTTGTTCCAGGTACCTGACACGTCGGTCAGGACGGAGTCACTCACAGGCATCGCTGGGTTCTTCGGGATCAGCTTCAAATGCACCCTGGTTCCACTCGAATTGCCACTGATGCTGAGGGTGCCATTTGGCACCAGCTCGCCTGAAACAACGGCGTCATTCACATTCGTCAACAAGGCTCGTCCAATGAGCATGCCGTTGACGGCCGGCGTCGTCGTTGTGCCGGACGGCGTCGTCGTAACGAAGACGATGGAGTCTGGCTTCGGCGGCGCAGTCGCATCCAGTTGGAAGCAGTAGGTGGCGGTGGGGCTCTCGTTTCCAGCCTCGTCCGTCAGCTTCACGGTCAGGGTGTAGTAGCCGTCGAGCAGGGAGTCGCTCGTGGGCGAGGCGCTCCAGTTTCCCGTACCCGACGTGCCATTCACCACGGTCGGTGGCACGTCATAGGCGGGAGCCAGGGTCATATTCACGGTGCCTCGGACTTCACCCGTTCCCTGGATCAACGGCTGTTTGTTCGTGACGAAGCGCGTGGGCGATACAGCACAGCTGGTGTAGGGGGCCACCCCGGCCACCGCGGAGACGGTGGGGGCTGCTGGCTTCTGCGTATCCAGCGTGAAGTTCAGCGTCATCGTTTTCTTGTTTTTTGCCGCGTCCTCCGCCGTTACTTCCAACGTGTACGCGGTGGGAGCCGTGTCCGCCGGCATCGCGAGGCTCACGTTCCAGTTGTCCGAACTGACGGTGGCCGTGGTCGCCGGGGTCGAGCTCGGTCTGAGCTGCTTCACCGTCACGGTGCTTCCGGAATCCACCTTTCCGCCGATGGAGAGGTTCGAGGAGGCCAGGTCGGGTCCTCCGATGAGCATGCCCTCACGGGGTTCTCTCGTCTTGGCTCCCACGCTCGTGATCGTCAGCACCGAGGGGGCCGTCACGTCCACGCTGAAGGTCTTGGGCGTGCCGGACCGTTCATTGTTGGCCTGGTCGTAGGCCTTCACGTCGATGCTATAAGTCGCGGCGTCTGTCAGCGGGGCGGATGGAACGACCTTCCAGGTTCCCGAACTCGAGGTCGTCTCGAGGGTTTGAGGCGACTCCGAGCCCGCGCCCGTCCGGGTCAGCGTCACGACCACCCGGTTTCCGCTATCCGCCGTTCCTTGCAATACCGGCCGGAGCGAATTGACGGGCACGGAGCCTCCCGCCGTGACATCTCCTACTGTCTGTACCACAGGGACACCCGGTCGCCGGGTGTCCAGACGGAATGTCAGCGTGGTTGACGATGGGCTGGAGTTGTATGCCTTGTCTTTCGCTGTCATCGAGAGCGTGTATTCGGTCGTGTCCACGTCAGGGGGCTGAGTGATGCTCACCTTCCACTTGCCCAAGGCATCCACGACGCCCGACTCCGTAGCGGAGAAATCCGGACGGGTCTGCACCACCGTCACGGTGCTTCCCGGCTCCGCTCTTCCGCTGATGGAGAGCTTGTCGCTGGCATCCAGGTCAGGCCTGCCGATGAGCATGTTCTCGTCTGCTGCTCTTTGGGCGAGCAGATCCACGACCGGATTCGCGGGGGGCGTTCCATCCACGACGAAGGAGCGGGGTGGGCTCTTCGGGCTCTGGACTCCCTGATGGGCGAAGGCCGCCGAGACCTGGTACTCACCATCGACGAGGTTCTGCGGCATCTTGAAGGAGAAGTGACCGGTGCTGTCGGCGGTCGTGCGCCCGACTTCCTGGTTGCCCAGATAGATGACGACCCCAAACCCAGCATAGGAGGTGTCCGCAATCCCTCCCTGGATGATGGGCCTTCTCAGGTTGGTGTACCCGCTCTCCCCCGTGGAGGCCACGGCGTCCAGCGTGGGGGCTTGCAGGGATGCGGGAAACGAACCCGGCAGCGAGGAGATGGAGCCGCTCTGGCCTGGCTGGGTGCCAGCAAGCGTTCCCCCCGCTACCATCGTCGGGCGGATACAGTCCTCAGAGATACTGCTCGCTTGCAAGAGCACACGACCTCCACCGCCTCCACCGCCCGTGCCTGGCTTGGTGCCGCCTGCGGGGGTGGACGTTGTGCCGCCTTTTCCGCCCGCAGCCATGATAAGGTCGGCGCTGGTGCATGAGAGGGCTCCCGTCAACCTCAACACAATGGTTCCTCCCGCCCCGCCGCCGCCGCCGCCGCCCAAGCCCTGGGAGTCCGCTTTCGAACCCTCAGCACCGGAGGCATTGATGCTGGCTTGGCTATTGATGGTCAGGCTCTTGGCCCGGATGAAGATAAGGCCTCCTCCCGCGCCTCCATGCGCTGGATCGGTTACCTGATTCCCATGGCCGCTCCCGCCTCCTCCTCCGAAGGTGAGACGCTCAAGTATCGAGTAGACAAGGGACACGCCGCCCATTCCGCCTACATCCCGTGGGGTGCTTTCGGCCGACAGTCCGCCTTTGCCCCCACTCCCCGCATTCCCTCCACCACCTCCACCGGAACGAAGGCACACACCGCCACCCGCACCGTTCGCGAAATTGCCAAGCCCGGCCCAGTTGGTGACGGTAGGATCGGAGGCATTCGCGTAATGCGTGATGTCTATTCCCTCACCCTTCTGTGCATGCAGCGGGGATTCTCCGGACTCACCGCTGCAGCCGGTGCTGGGAGTAAGGAGATTGTCCGCAAGATATTTCCCTCCGCGGAAGCCCAATCCATCAGCCCGGATGTGACCATTGATGGTGACATCTTCGGACGCGAGGAACGCGACGACGCCACCCGTTTTCCCATCCCAGTCCTTCGCCTTGATCGTGCCGAACTTCTTCTCCCCGCCATTGGCGTTCAAAGTGACTTTTCTGTACTCAGGCACGAGGACGACCTGCGTCACCTTGGCGGCGTAGGAACGGACAAGCGGTTTTTCGAGCTTCAGGATGGAGACCGTCGTACCCGCCGCCAACCGGGCGAACTCCCAATGCCCGACCTCGGACGTACTGATGTCCAGTGGCGTGGTCATCTTGGTCTGGAGCACGGGAACGAGCCCGGTCGTCTGCAGGACCATCACCAGATCGCCACCCCTGAAGGCGGTGGACGCCTGCCTTCCCGCGCCAGGATCTACAGTGTCGATGGAGATCTGGGTATCTCCAGGGGCGAGCGGCAACGTGACCCGGGCATAGGAGTTGACGGTGATGCTGCTGTTCGCATCGACCGTCAGATCGTCAGCTTCCAAGACACCTTCTCCCAGGCCGAACGTGTCTGGCTCGGCCTGGGAGGGGCTGGCGGCGAGAAGCACCAGCGCCAGCAGTGCCTGAGTGTACGCGCGTCTCATGTTTTCGTATCTCCTGCGCCCCTTCGCCTGGATGTGGTGCGCTGCTCGTGCGTGCTCGATCCGCCTCATCATGGTCCTCGTCCGTGGCGGCCCCCCCCTGGGGCGACTCCGGCAGGGGAGGTTACCTCAGAAAGGCCATGGGCTTCACGGGGACCGGGCGGCAGAGACCTCCCGGACGAGAGGAGGACCACCGCCATCGGGAGACCCACCCGGGTCGCCCCCGAGCAGGTGAAGGCTTCACCGGCAGTTGGTGATGGGCGTCTCGGTGTTGCCGGTGTTGCGCGCGTCGCGCTGGAATTTGGGCCACGGGGCGTTCCGCTCCAGACCCGCACTATCGACGACGAGGGCGTACATCTTGCCATCGATGGAGGGCACGTACAGCACACCCTTAGGCGCTTCGGTGGGGGCCCCATCCGGGCCGCGCGCGCAGTCCAGGGCGGGAGTGGCCTGCGCGCGGCCCACGCTATCGCTGAGCCTCCAGTGCAGCGCCAGGTTGTCCGTGCTCCACGCCGACACCTCGCCGCTGCTGGCGGAGGGACCGGTGGCGGAGGCCGTGTAGAGCAGGCCCGAAGCCCCCACGATGGGAGATGACGGGAAGCTCCCCGCGTTCGGCACGACGACCCGAGGCATGGAGCCAAAGAACTCGACCGACGTCAACTCCGCGCTTCCTGTTGCGACATCTCTGCCAAAGAACACGACCTTGCCCGGTCCCACGGCCAGGTTGCGCACCGGGGCTCTTCCCTTCTCGGGATTGGGGAAGATCCAGCTGCCCAAAGTCGAGTCCTGCCGCGTGAAGGTAATGACACCTCCAATCTGCGGATCATCATCCCACAGTGCTCCAATGCCGAAGGTGTCGTCCACGATCGCCAGCGCTGCGAGGTGCCCGTCGCGGTTGGTGGGGGATGCTCTCGGGAGCGATACGAACGAGCCATACGGGTCGTTGATGTAGTGGTTGATCTCCGCGATATCTGGATAGGGGTCCGAGAGGTAGAACGAACCGAAATAGAGGTCATCACCCGTCGAGACGATGCCCGCCCCCGGCGCCACATGGCCCGCGGTGCCGAAGATGCATCGGCGGGACGGGTTGGACGAGTCGGGCCGCAGCGTGACAGGCGTGTTGTCGTCGGGGCTGCTGAACATCGCCATCACTGCTTCGACGGGAGCCGCATCATCGCTGGCCTGGGTGCGCAGGAGCGTGAGGGTCGACAGGAGGGGTACTCCGGCGAGGTACGCCTTACACTGGAGCAGCGTCGCGCCGTTGGCATCCAGGGCGTACAGGTATCCGAAGTCCGTGCTGGAAGTGGGCCCCCTCCCCACATAGACGCGCTCGGTCCCATTGGTGGAGCTGCCCACGGTCAGGTTGGTCTTCACGGGGCCCAGCGGGGCCGTCCACTTGATCGAGCCCTCGGGGTTGAGGGCGAAGACCTTGCCGGCGGCATCGTCGGTGCCGAAATAGATGGTTCCCTTCTCTCCGATGGCGGGGCTGGTGTGGATGGGCCCGGAGGCTCCATCGAATGCCCACTTCCAGCGCGTCACGGGGATGGTGCCGTTGGCCTGGCGCTCGTTGCCCACCTTGTCCTTCGCCGCCACCTCGACCTGGAAATTGCCGCGAAAGGCCTCGAGTCCCGGACGCCACAGGGGCACGTCCACCGTGCCGCAGTAGGCCTTGGTGCACGGGGTCCCCTGCTTCACCGCGAGGTCCGTCACGTCCGTACCGCCATCGTGTCCCCTGACCACCACCCGCAGGCCCGCCGGATCAATGTCCGCCGACTCCGATTCCACCCGCACCGTCACGGTCTGGTCGCGAGGCCACGCCTTGTCCGCCAGAGGGTCCGCATAGCTGAAGCCGTCCTTGGGCTCAGCGAGCTGTGCCTCAGGCACCTGGACCGTCAGCGCTGGCGCCGTACGGTCCACCGTCACCTGGACCGATCTGCTTGGTCCCCAGGGCTCAGGGTGGGCCACCTGGAAGGTGTACGAGCCTTCCCCCGGTGGCGGCGTCCACTCGGCGCTGTACGTCCCCTCCGCCGTGCTCTGGAGCGTGATGACAGTGGGAGCCCCACCGTTGCTCGGAGCCACCGTGAGGTTCAGCTGCGACGGGTAGACGGGGCTCGCACCGGGACTGAGCTCCAACCGGGCCTGTATTTGCTGCGGACCTCCCCCTACAACGGTGTTCTCTCCCAACGTCGGGAGGATCAACGCCGCGTAGCGCGGGGAAAAGCACTGCTTCACTTCGAGGTGACAGTACTGCTCTTGAGGGCAGTTCGAGTCCTGCTCGCACTTGCCCGGAACTTCGCTGCAACCCCCGAGCGCCCCCAGCACCAACAGCGCTCCAAAGACCCTGCGCAGCCTCACGGTGGACCTCCAAACCCATTTGACGAAACAGAGGCGGGGATAGCATGGTACGGGCCGTCCACGCAGCCACCGTCCGTCAACCCGGAATTCACTAGGAATTCCGCCCTACGCCATCACGAGGATCCCTCCGTGATCCGCTCCTTCAGCTTGCGGCCTCCACACCTGCTCGCCGTCTCCCTCCTGTTCTCCCCCTTGGCCTGGGGGCAATCGGAGACCGCTGCGGTCCACCCCTGTATCGTCAAGGGAGGTAGCCCCAATACAGCCAAGAAGCTTCAGGGGGCGTGCACCCAGGCGATGGGCGCCGGTGAGGGCGTGAAGGCGACCGAGGGCTCGTGCGCTCGCAGTAGGAGCTCCAATGAGCTCTTGAGCTGCCTCGGCCGCATGGCCAGGGAGAATCAGGCCAGCCGCTCGGTCCTCGTGACCCTCGTCCTCCAGCCGGGCAACAAGGTGGGCTTCAGCGGCGTCGCCGTCAGCCCCGAGGGGAAGACGCTGGACCAGAAGGATATCCCCGCCCAGAGCGTCAAGGCTGGCCAGCCCATGGAGAACCTCGTCCAGGCCCAGGTCGATGAGCTGCGCAAGCAACTCATCCCCGCGCCTCCGCCGCCCGAGCCCAAGCAGGCGGAGACCCCGCCACCTGCTCCTTCAGCGCAGAGCGCGAAGGTGGAACAGAAGCCGCAGGGGGCGGGGAATCTGGGCGCCAGCGCGTCCGGGACGGACACGCAAGGAGCGGTTACGAGCGAGTCCACGGCGAAGCCCGAGCTGGTGCCCTCCGTGACGGAGACGCGGAAGCAGTCGCGCACCTGGAAGACGCCGGTGGCCTATGCCGCCGGAGGGACAGGGGTCGCGGCCGGAGTTCTGGCGGTCGTGTTCGCCATCCAGGCTGGCAACGCCTACGACAAGCTCGATGCCGAGTACCAGAACGGCGCTGCTCCGCCTCCGAGTCGTGCCGCCGAGGTGGCTGGCCTTCGCGACGACATCAACCGCAACCGCACGTTGGCCGGAGTGAGCGCGGGCGTGGGTGCCGCCCTCGTCGCGACCGGAGCCGTCCTGTGGTTCATCGACAAGCCGTCGGAGCCCAAGGCGGGCTCGGCCTCGCTCAGTGTTGGCCCCGGTGGTGTAGGCCTCAGCGTGTTGCTCCCGTAGCGAGCGGGCCCACTCACTGATGTGAAAAGGGGCGAGGCTGGCAGCCTCGCCCCTTTGCCTTCCGGCCCTGATGCGATGCTACTCAGTTCCTCGGGAGCGGCGTCTCGGGGCCAGCGGCCACCGCGCTGCCTTCCGTGGGCTGCGCGTCGGACGTGGGCGTCTCGGGGCCGGAGGCCACCGCGCCCGCGGGCGGCACCTTCTGCGCCGCCAGCTGTGTCATCAGCGCCGTCATCCGCCGGGCGAAGCGGTTCGGGTCCTCCACGCTGCTGCCCTCCGTGAGCAGCGCCTGGTCGTAGAGCATCTCCACCCACTCCGTCACCTGAGCCGAGCCCGGCTCCTTCTCCTGCAGTGCCTTCAGGTGCTCGATGATGGGGTGCGACGGGTTCACCTCCAGAATCCGCCTGGCACGCGGCACGCTCCGGCCCCGCTCACGCAGCAGCCGCTCCACGAAGGCGTGCGAGCCGCCCTCCGGCACCACCAGGCAGCACGGCGAGTCCGTCAGGCGCTCCGACACCCGCACCTCGCGCACCTGCTCCTTCAGCACGTCCTTCATCCGCTCCGCCAGCGGCCCCAGCCCCTTCGCGCGCTGCTCCTTCTCGCGCTTCTCCTCCTCCGTCTCCTTCAGCTTCAGGTCCGCGTGCATCGCCGACACCAGCGGCTTGCCCTGGTACTCGCGCAGCCCCTGCGCCGCCCACTCGTCCACCGGGTCCGTCATGTACAGCACTTCGTACCCGCGCTTCTTCAGCGCCTCCAGGTGCGGCGAGTCCACCACCGCCTTCCTCGACTCGCCGAAGACGTAATAGATGGCCTCCTGGCCCTCCTTCATGCGCGACACGTAGTCCGCCAGGGAAGTGAGGCCCTCCTCGCGCGAGCTCTCGTAGCGCACCAGCGCGCCCAGCTTCTCGCGGTGCTCGGTGTCGACCGCCAGGCCCTCCTTCAGCACCGTGCCGAAGCCCTGCCAGAACGTCCGGTAGTCCTCCGGCTTGTCCTTGGCCAGCTTCTCCAGCATGTCCAACGTCTTCTTCGTCACGTGCTTGTGGATGGCCTTCACCACCGCCGAGTCCTGCAGCAGCTCGCGCGACACGTTCAGCGGCAGGTCATCCGAGTCCACCACGCCCCGGACGAAGCGCAGCCACTGCGGCAGCATCTCCTCGCACCGGTCCATGATGAGCACCCGCTTCACGAACAGCCGCACCCCGCGCTGCTGCGGGCTGTTCAGGTCGAACGGCGGGTTCTTCGGCAGGAAGAGCAGCCCCGTGAAGACCTGGTTGCCTTCCGTCCGGAAGTGCGTCCACGCCAGCGGCTTCTCCCAGTCGTGCGTCAGGTGCTTGTAGAACTCCTGGTACTGCTCGTCGGTGATTTCGCTCTTCGAGCGCTGCCACAGCGCGCTCGCCTTGTTCACCACCTCGAGCTGCGTCTCGGTCTTCTTCGCGTCACCCTCTCCGGTCGTCCGCTTCACCTGGAGCTTGATGGGGTGGCTCACGTAGTCCGAGTACTGCGTCACCAACGAGCGCAGCCGCCACTCGTCGAGGAACTCCTTCTGGTCCTCCTTCAGGTGCAGGGTGATGGAGGTGCCGCGCGTGGCGCGCTCGGCGGGCTCCACCGTGAAGCTGCCCTTGGCATCCGAGGTCCACTTCCAGGCCTGGGTGTCCTTGCCCGCGGCCCGGCTCACCACCTCGACATGGTCGGCCACCAGATAGGCGCTGTAGAAGCCCACGCCGAACTGGCCGATCAGGTTGACGTCCTTCTGGCCCCGCTGTGAGGCCAGCTCCAGGAACTCGCGCGAGCCGGAGTGGGCGATGGTGCCCAGGTTCTTCACCAGCTCGTCATGCGTCATGCCGATGCCGGTGTCCTCGATGGTCAGCGTGCCCTTCTCCGCATCCGGCAGGAGGTGGATTTCCAGCGGGGCCCCTCCTTCCAGCAGCTCGGGCTCGGTGACCGAGCGGAAGCGCAGCTTGTCGAGCGCGTCCGACGCGTTCGACACGAGCTCGCGCAGGAAGATCTCCTTGTGGCTATAGAGGGAGTTGATGACCAGGTTCAGGAGCTGGTTGATCTCCGCCTGGAACTTGTGGGTTTCCCTCGGGGTGTCGACGGACATTGATTCCTCCGGGCGCCCCTGGGGGGCGCGAACGCCCTCCCTGTAACCATGAAAAGCGCGCTGTCCAGCGACACACGGGCGGTTTCTGCCATGTTGCCGGGGCTCCGACCAGGTGGCCTGGACGGGAGCCAGCACACAGGGAGGTACACCCATATATGGCAGCGACGAATCCATTCGACATCTCAGGGAAGACCGCCATCGTCACCGGTGGCGCGATGGGCATCGGCTTCGGCATCGTCCGGCGCTTCATCGAGGGCGGCGCGAACGTGTTGCTCGCGGATGTGAACGAGAAGGCGGCGGTGGAGGCGCTCGAGCGCCTGCCCAGGGGTCCAGGCAGCGTCGAGGTGATGCGGGTGGACGTCTCGGAGGACGGGGCGGGGGACGCCATGGTGGCCCGCTGCGTCGAGCGCTTCGACCGTGTGGACGTGCTGGTGAACAACGCTGGCATCTACCCCAACGTGCCCGTGTCGCGGATGGGGCCCGAGCTCCTCGATCAGGTCTACCGGGTGAATGTCCGGGGGCTCGTCCTCGCGTCGAAGGCGGCGGGGGCCCGGATGGTTCAGCAGGGGCGGGGCGGGAGCATCATCAACATCACCTCCATCGCCGCCTTCCATCCGGCCATGGTGGGGCTCGCGGCGTACGACACCTCGAAGGCGGGGGTGACCATGTTCACCAAGAGCCTCGCGCTCGAGTTGGGGCCCCAGCGCATCCGGGTGAACGCCATCGCTCCCGGGAATATCTACACCGAGGGCGGCTCCCAGGCGCTCAGGGATGTGATGACGCCGGAGCAGGAGGCGGCGTGGCGCGCGGACTTCGAGAAGACGAAGATTCCGCTCGGACGCCTCGGCGACCCCGATGACATCGCCAAGGTGGCCGTCTTCCTGGCCTCGTCCGCGAGCGACTACATCACGGGGAGCACCGTGCTGGTGGATGGCGGAACGTTGCTCACGTGAAAGACACGGGCGGGGCGCGTCCGTCCCAGGGCGCGCCTCCTTCGAGCCGGGAGAATCGCATGGAACCCACAGCAGCGCAGTTTGGTCCGCCGCAGGGGGAGCGAGAGCTCGCCGCGGTGGATGACATCGTTTCCCAGGCCTTCGCCCTCACACCGGACGAGGCTCGGGTCGTGGCGCGGAAGGCGGAGGCCGGAGGGGCCCACGTGCGTGTGTTGCGCGAGGGCGGGGCCGTGGCCGCCACGCTCGTCTTCTTCCTCATGGGGCAGTGGTGGGGTGGGCGGCGGGTCCCCCTGGTGGGCATCGGCGGGGTGGGCGTGGCCCCCGCCTTCCGGGGGAAGGGCACGGGAACCCGTCTCATGCAGGCGTGCCTCCGGGAGCTGCGCGGTCAGGGCGTCCCCCTCGTCGGTCTCTATCCCTCCACCCAGCCGCTCTACCGGCGCGTGGGCTTCGAGCAGGCCGGCTCCCGCTTCGAGAATCGCGTGCAGCTGCTGGGGCTCGACATCCAGGAGCGCTCCCTCTCCCTGCGGCCCGTGGAGGAGCCCGACATGCCGGCCCTCCATGACGTCTACCGGCGCCACGCACAGCGCCAGCAGGGGTGGCTCGACCGCGGCCCGTACATCTGGAATCGCGTCACCCAGCCCAGGGGGGAGATCGCCTATGGCTTCCTCGTGGAGGGCCAGGCGGGAGTGGAGGGCTACGTCTACCTGACGCGCCGGCGCGCGCCCCAGGGCTTCAAGCAGGAGTTGAGTCTCACCGACCTCGTCGCGCTCACCCCGGCCGCGGGGCGGCGGCTGCTGAGCCTCATTGGCGACCACCGCTCGTTGGCCACCGAGGTGGTGTGGCGGGGCGGACCGGCGGATCCACTCCTCTTCCTCCTGCGCGAGCAGACGTATGAGGTGAAGCACCTCTTCCACTGGATGCTGCGCGTGCTGGACGTGCCCGCGGCGCTCCAGGCTCGCGGTTACCCGGCGGGGTTCTCGGGGGCGCTGCACCTCGACGTGGACGATGACCTCTTCCCGGAGAACCGTGGCCGCTTCGTGCTGGAGGTGGAGAACGGCGAGGCCGAGGTGCGCCCTGGCGGGGATGGGGACGTGAAGCTGCACGTGCGGGCGCTCGCTCCACTCTACAGCGGCTTCCTGTCGCCTTCCGCGCTCCAGCTCTCCGGGGTCCTCCAGGCCGATGAGACCTCCCTGCGTACGGCCACGACGCTCTTCTCCGGGCCACCGCCGGCCATGCCCGACATGTTCTGACATCGAGGCTTCAGGGCACCCACGAACCCAGCCCCGCCGGGGCTCCGCCGCAGGCCTCGCGCAGCCGCGCGAGCGCCTCGTCGTAGGTGATGGCCTCCGCGGCCTCCTTCACCGTGGGCGAGACCCAGTCCCGCCAGGAGCGGAGGACGGTGACGTGGTGGCCGGCCTCGAGCTCGGTCTCGGAGACGTGCACGAGCAGCCGCTCCTCCAGGGCCTCGCGCGCCTTCGTCCACTCGCTCTCCTTGTCCAGGTGCACCACCCGGTCCCGCTCCACCGCCGTCAGCAGGGCGCGGGACTGGGGGGAGAGCCCCTCGAGCGAGCGGCGGCGGCGCGAGGGCTCCATGGCCATGCGGTACACCGCCGGCCACAGCGAGGGGTCCACGAAGGCCACCTTGCCTTCCACGAGCCGCACGGAGAGCACCTCGTCGGAGGCCCTCAGCATGCGGCCGAGCCGGTACATCAGCCGGCCCCTGGCGTGGGTCCGCCAGCTCCCGTGCACCGGGCCACCGGCCACGGCCTCGACGAGCGAGGTCATTCCGTGGGCGGGGACCTCGGTGACGACACGCTTCTGGCGGATGAGCTCCAGGGCATCGTGCTCGGTGCGGACCACTCGCGCGCGCGCTCCTTGTCCCGCTTCAGCTCTCGCTGTCCATGGCCTGGGCCTGGCCGCCGCCCTGCTTGTGCGAGCAGCCACACGACCCGGCTTCCTCCGCGCCGGTCTTGGCGGCCATCTTGGCGCAATGAGGGCAGCCACAGCTCTTGGCGTCCGCGGCCTGCGCGGAGCCGTCCTGGGCCTTGTGGTGGGCGCAGCTGCATCCCTTGTGCTCGCCCTGGCCCTGCTGCGAGACCTGTGTGGAGGTGCTGGCGGCGGCGTCCTCGCGAGTCGCCGTCTGCCCGGTAGCGCAGCCCGCGAGCGCCGACAGGGTGGTGGTGGAGAGGACCAGCAACAGTGTACGGACCGTCATGTCGCGACTCCTTCGGGTGGGGACGACACAGGAGAGGGCAGGAGGATGACAGCCTTGCCAGCCGGCCGCTCTCCACCCCCCCTCCACCCGGCGGGAAACGGCTGGGTTTGCGTTGTGTGGTGAACGCCGCGAGGTTCAGGCCGGCGGAGTGGTGCTTAGGATGCGCGCCGTGCTCAAGCTCCTACCTGTTCTCGTGCTCCTGTGTGCCGCCCTGGGTTGCAGCTCCTCGCCTTTCGATGGGGGCGAGGTGGACTGCGAGGGAGATACCTGTACGTGCAAACCCGGGCCCCGGTGCTCGGGAGAGTGTCTGGACGAGGGATGCAAGCTGGCCTGCGCGGACGGGCCCGACTGCGACGTCCGTTGCGGCGTCGGCTGCGAGCTGGAGTGCAGCCGGCTCAGCTCCTGCGAGGCGCGATGCGGGGCGAATTGCCGTCAGCGCTGCTCGGATGCGTCGAGCTGCGCGTTCACCGTGGGGCCCGCGAGCGAGGTCTCCTGCCAGCGCGTCGGCAACTGCGACGTCACCTGCACCGGGACGTGCCGGGTCGACTGCCAGAACACCGGCACTTGCGACGTCACCTGCCAGGAGAGCGGCACCACCGCCACGGTGTGCCCCAACGGCTCGACGCGCGTGTGCGGTCGGTCCTGCTGAGGCGGGCGGGGGCCTGAAGGAGACCGGCCCCCGCCAGGGAGGGGCTCAGGTCGTCTGGGGGCCCGGGGACGCCACGGAGGCCACCGTGGGCTTGGTGGTCGCGGCGGAGTCGGGCACATCGGCCTCCGCGCCCACGTGCATGCGGTGACGCACCTCCGCGTAACGGTCGGCCGCCTCGGGCTCGGGCGCGAGCAGCGACACCGCCCAGCCCACCAGGAAGGACAGCGGCATGGTGACGATGCCCGGGTTCTTCAGCGGGAAGATGGCCGTCTTGTTGCCCAGCAGCTCCACCATCACCGTGGGCGACAGGGCGATGAGGAGCACCGCGCTGACCGAGCCGGTGATCATGCTGGCCACCGCGCCGCGCGTGGTGAAGCCCTTCCAGAGCGTGGACAGCAGCAGGGCGGGGAAGTTGGCGCTCGCGGCGATGGCGAAGGCCAGGCCCACCATGAAGGCCACGTTCTGCCCCTTGAAGATGATGCCCAGGAAGATGGCGAGGATGCCCAGGCCCAGGCTGGCCAGACGGGCCACGCGCAGCTGCTCGTGCTCGGGCGACTTGCCCTTGCGCACCACGCTCGTCCACAGGTCATGGGAGAGCGCCGCCGCGCCCGACAGCGTCAGACCGGCCACCACCGCGAGGATGGTGGCGAAGGCCACCGCGGAGATGAAGCCCAGGAAGGGCGTGCCACCCACCACCTCGGCCAGCATGGGCGCCGCCATGTTGCCGCCCTTGTCCACGGCGGTGATGGCCGAGCGGCCCATCAGCACCGAGGCGCCGAAGCCGAGGATGAACGTCACCAGGTAGAAGTAGCCGATGAGGCCGGTGGCGTAGAACACGGAGCTGCGCGCCGCCTTGGCGTTGGGCACCGTGTAGAAGCGCATGAGGATGTGCGGCAGGCCCGCCGTGCCGAACATCAGTCCCAGGCCCAGCGACACCGCCTCCAGAGGGTTGGTCACCAGCTTGCCCGGCGCCAGCACCTCCGGCCCATACTGGGTGGCCGCCGCCTGGAACAGCTCCAGCGGGTTGAAGTGGAACTTCATCAGCACCATCACGGCCAGCGCGGTCGCGCCCAGCAGCAGCAGCACCGCCTTGACGATCTGCACCCACGTGGTGGCGATCATTCCTCCGAAGAGGACGTAGAGGATCATCACCACGCCCACGATGACGACGGCCGCCTCATAGGAGAGGCCGAAGAGCATGTGGATGAGGTTGCCGGCGCCCACCATCTGGGCGATGAGGTAGAAGGCCACCACGGTGAGCGTGCCGATGGCGGCGGAGATGCGCACCGGCGTCTGCTTCAGCCGGTAGGCCACCACGTCCGCGAAGGTGTACTTGCCCAGGTTGCGCAGGGGCTCGGCGATGAGGAACGTCACCACCGGCCAGCCCACCAGCCAGCCCACCGAGTAGATGAGGCCGTCGAAGCCGGAGAGCGCCACCAGGCCGGCGATGCCCAGGAAGCTCGCGGCGCTCATGAAGTCGCCGGCGAGCGCGAAGCCGTTCTGGAGCGCGCTCACCCCGCCGCCGGCGGTGAAGAACTCCGAGGTCGTCTTCGTCTTGCGTGCCGCCCAGTACGTGATGGCGAGCGTGAGACCCACGAACGAGAGAAAGAAGATGATGGCCGTGTAGTTGGTCTGGCCAATCGAGGTTTGTGCCTGCTGGGGATTCATTCGCGTGGCTCCGGGTTCAGCGGCGGTACTGGTGGAGGGCCTTGTCGTAGCGGTTGTTGGCCCAGACGACGTAGATGCCGGTGAGCACCCAGGCGGCGCCGATGACGAGCGCCCCCAGGAGGATGCCGAGCGACAACCCCGGGGTGATCTGCTGGCCCATCAGCGGCTTGTTGTAGGCGACGAGCAGGATGAAGCCGAAGTAGGTCACGAGCATGCCGGCGGTGAGCACGGCGGCCACGCGCCAGCGCGCCGCCGCCAGGGCTTCGAGCTCTTCGGCCTTGGATTTCTGGGACATGGTACGGGGTTCTCCTTGGGGTGTTCGTCAGCGGCGCGACTGCAGCAGCATCTGTTGTTTCAACAGCTCTTCGAGCACGCTGGGCTCGGCGAGGGTGGAGGTGTCGCCCAGGTCCTGGGTCTCGCCCGAGGCGATCTTCCGCAGCATGCGGCGGAGGATCGTCCCCGAGGGCGTCTTGGGCAGGCCGGACACGATGCGCACCTGGTCCGGCGTGGCGATGGGGCCGATGACGTGGCGCACCTGCTTCTTGAGGGCGCCTTCCATCTGCTCCGGGCTGGTGTCCTGGTACTCGGGCTTGAGCGTGACGAAAGCGCACACGCCCGTGCCCTTGATCTCGTGTGGGAAGCCCACCACGGCGGACTCGGCGACGGCGTCGTGGGCCACCAGCGCGCTCTCCAGCTCGGCGGTGCCCAGACGGTTGCCGGAGACGTTGAGCACGTCATCCACGCGGCCGGTGATCCAGTAGTAGCCGTCCTCGTCGCGGCGGCAGCCATCCCCGGTGAAGTAGAGGCGGGGGAAGCGCGAGTAGTAGGTGTCGATGAAGTGCTGGTGGTTGCCCCACACGGTGCGGGCCTGGCCCGGCCAGGTGCGGGCGATGCACAGATTGCCGGAGACGCCGTTGCCCTCGAGGACGCGGCCCTCGTCGTCCACCAGCACCGGCTCGATACCGAAGAAGGGCAGGGTGGCGCTGCCGGGTTTGCAGGGGATCGCGCCCGGCAGGGGGGCGATGAGCACGCCGCCCGTTTCCGTCTGCCACCAGTTGTCCACCACGGGGCAGCGGCCCTCTCCCACCACGTCGTGGTACCAGCGCCACACCTCGGGGTTGATGGGCTCGCCCGCGGAGGCCAGCAGCCGCAGGCTCTTGCGCGAGGACTTCTTCACGTACGCGTCCCCCTCCCGGATGAGGACGCGCAGCGCGGTGGGCACGGTGAAGAGCACGGTGGCCTTCAGGTCGTCCACCACCTGCCACAGCCTCCCCGCGTCCGGGTAGGTGGGCACGGACTCGAAGAGCACCGTGGTCGTCCCGTTCGTCAGCGGCGCGTACAGCACGTAGGTGTGGCCGCTGATGCACCCCATGTCCGCGGTGCCGAAGTGCACGTCGTCCGGCTGCAGGTCGAAGACGTAGCGGTGCGTGGTGACGGCGTAGACGAGGTAGCCGCCCGTGGTGTGCATGACGCCCTTGGGCTTTCCGGTGCTGCCCGAGGTGTAGAGGATGAAGAGGGGATCCTCCGCGGCCATCCACTCCACGGGGCAGGTGCCGCGGTGCTTGCTCATCTCCTGGTCCAGCCACCAGTCGCGGCCGGCCCGCATGGGCACGTGGGTTTCCGTGCGGCGCACCACCAGCACGGACTGGACCTGGGAGAGGCCCTCCACCGCCTCATCGCAGATGGCCTTGGTCTGCACCCGCTTCGAGCCGCGCGGCCCCTCGTTGGCGGTGACGAGCACCCGGGCGCCCGAGTCGAGGATGCGCTCGCGCAGGGACCCGGCGGAGAAGCCGGCGAACACCACCGAGTGCACCGCGCCGATGCGCGCGCACGCCAGCATGGTGTAGGCCAGCTCCGGCACCATGGGCAGGTAGATGCAGACGCGGTCTCCCTTGCGCACGCCGTGGGCCTTGAGCACGTTGGCCACGCGGCCCACGTTGTGCTTGAGGTCGCGCCAGGTGATGAGCTCGTACTCTCCCGGCTCGTTCTTCGCCCAGATGATGGCGGGCTTGCCGGGGCGCGTCTTCACGTGCCGGTCCACCGCGTTGTAGCAGGCGTTGAGCCGGCCTCCCCCGAACCACGAGAAGTCCGCCAGGTCCAGGTCCGCGTCCAGGATGGTGTCTGGCGGGTGGAACCACGTGAGGGCCTGGGCCATCTCGCCCCAGAACTCCTCGGGCTTCTCGATGCTCCTGCGATAGAGGAGCTGATAGTCCTCCAGGCTCTGGAGGCGCGCGGTCCAGCGAAACCCGTCCGTGGGTCGATACATCATCCGGTGTGTCTCCTGGGGGGGGTGACTCGAGGGGGGACGTTCAGGGGGAGGCCGGACCGGCCAGTGGGGCCATGCGGGAAATGGAGGAGGGAGGGGGTGGGGGTGTCACGCTGCCTCCATGAGCAACGCTCATTCCAGGCCTCAGCATGAATGTTCTCGCGCTCTTGGAGGCTGGCACGGCGCGTCAGATGTTTCGAAAGGTAACGAATCCCGTCACCCCGGTAACACCGACTCCCGCCTCGTCGAGGACCCGGCGAGCACTCGGTGGAGGCGGTGCCCTGGGGTCTCATTGCCCCGGTTCCACGAGGTGTCCATTCCTTCACACATGGCAACCCCTCACCCACGGGAGGTCGTGCGACATGGGGATTCGGAAGACCGCGTTCGGCGTGGTGCTGTGCAGCGGGCTGGGACTCTGGGGCGGCCCGCCGGCCCTGGGCCAGGCAGGGCCGTCCAACCTGGGACGTTCGGCGCTGCCCGAGCGCGCGCCGGACGTGCCGTACGTGCCCACTCCGCAGGAGGTGGTGGACGACATGCTGGCGGCGGCCGACTTGAAGCCGGGGGATGTGCTCTATGACCTGGGTTCGGGAGATGGCCGCATCGTCGTCACCGCCGCGAAGAACTTCGGCGTGCGCGGGGTGGGCATCGACATCAACCCCGAGCGCATCCAGGAGGCGGAAGCCAACGCGCGCTCCGCGGGCGTGCAGGAACTCACCGAGTTCCGCCAGCAGGATCTCTTCGAGGCGGACATCGATGAGGCGACGGTGGTGACGATGTACCTGCTGCCGAGCGTCAACAACCGGTTGAAGCCGAAGTTGCTCAGGGAGTTGAAGCCGGGGACGCGCATCGTCTCGCATGCCTTCGACATCGAGGGCTGGGAGCCGGAGCGGATCATCGAGTCCGACGGACGCACTCTCTACCTGTGGGTGGTGCCGGAGCATCCGTCGCTTGGGCGGTAATGTCTAAGCGCGGGTGCGCGGAATCCCGAGCCGCTGGCGCTTCTCCCACAAGGCCTTGCGGCTGATGCCCAGCCGGCGCGCCAGCTCCGTCTCGCCGAGCTTGTCCTGGTGCTCCAGCACGAAGCGGCGGAAGTACTCCTCCAGCGAGTCGGGCGAGGCGCTGCCCTCGATGCCCGGGTCGGGGATTTCGTTGGCCTCGAAGGCCCCATTGCCGACCGGCTCCAGCGCGAGCAGGCCGGGGGTGATGACGGGGCCGTCGGCGAGGATGACGGCGCGCTCGAGGGCGTTCTCCAACTCGCGCACGTTGCCGGGCCAGGGGTGCGTGGTGATGGCCACGAGCGCCTCGGGCGAGAGCGTCGCGGGCGAGCGGTTGAGCCGCTGGCACGCCCGCTCCAGCAGGTGCCTGGCGAGCGCGGGAACGTCCTCGCCCCGCTCGCGCAGGGGCGGCAGCTTGATCTCCACCACGCGCAGGCGGAAGTAGAGGTCCTGCCGGAAGGCGCCCTCCTGGACGCGCTTGGGCAGGTCGCGGTGGGTGGCCGCGATGATGCGCGCGTCCACCTTGCGCGAGCGGGTGGCACCCACGCGCCGCACCTCGCCGTCCTGCATCATCCGCAGGAGGCGGGCCTGGGCGGGGGCGGGGAGCTCTCCGATTTCGTCGAGGAAGAGCGTGCCTCCATCCGCGCTCTCCACCAGACCCGCGTGCGCGGCCTGCGCTCCCGTGAAGGCGCCCTTCTCGTGGCCGAACAGCTCCGACTCCAGCAGGCCCTCGGGGATGGCGGCGCAGTTGACGGCCACCAGTGGGCTCTCTCGTCGGGGGCTCTGCTCGTGGATGGCGCGCGCCACCAGCTCCTTGCCCGTGCCGGACTCGCCCAGCACCAGCACCGTGGCCGGTGAGGCCGCCACCTTGCGGATGCGCTCGAAGACGTCGCGCATGGCCGCGCAGTTGCCCACCATCCCGCTCACCGAGTACGCGCGCTCCACCTCGCGCTTCAGCGCGGCGTTCTGGCGCGTCAGCCGTCCCTCGCGCAGCACGCGCTCCACCTGCAGGAGCAGCTCGTCGTGGTCGAAGGGCTTGGCGATGTAGTCCACCGCCCCCAGCTTCATGGCCTCCACCGCCGAGCGCACCGTGGCGTAGCTGGTCATGATGAGGACCGGCACGCCCGGCGCCTTGGCGATGACGTCCGTGCCCGGCGCGCCCGGCAGGCGCAGGTCGCTCAGGATGAGATCGAACGTGTCCAGCTCGTGGTCGGTCTGGGCCTCGAGCACCGCGCCGGCCTCGGCCACGTCGTGCCCCGCTCGCGTCAGCAGGCGCCGCAGCTCGGTGCGGATGACGGGCTCGTCCTCGATGACCAGGATGCGGCTCATGCGGTGTGCTGCCCCCCCTGTCCAGGTCGCTCATGGGGGCTCGGCGAACCTCGGAAGGCTTGACCGAGAGGGTAGTCCCTCTGACCCGCCCTTTGTCCACTTCCAAAGGTTTGACGGGGTGCGTCATGGGTTCGCGGAGGTGGCATCCCGAGCTCCGGAGCGTTATGCGGCGGCCAACCTGCCTCGGGGAACATCCACCATGCGTGTCCTCTTCACTGCCCTTGCCGGCTCCGGCCACATCCATCCCCTCGTTCCTGTCGCCCAGGCGCTCCAGCAGGCGGGCCATGAGGTGGCCTTCGCCACCGGAGAGGCCTTCCAGAAGCAGGTGGAGGCCAGGGGCTTCCGCTTCTTCCGCGCCGGGGGAAGTTGGCCCCAGATGCAGCAAGGGGACGCGGCCACCATGGCGCGGAGGATGGAGGGCATGATGCGGATGTCGGCCGAGGCCCGCATCGAGCACCTGGCCAACAACTTCGTCGGCCACTTCGCGCGGCAGATGGTGCCGGACCTGGTGTCGCTCGCGTCCGGGTGGCGCCCGGACCTGCTCGTGCGCGACTCGATGGAGTTCGGCGCGGCCATCGCGGGCGAGCACCTCGGCATTCCGCACGCCTCCATCCAGGTCGGCGCGGCCCTGCCCCGGGACTACGACAACCCGCTGATGACGGCCCGGTTCGACGAGGTGCGCGCCACGGTGGGCCTGCCGCCCGAGCCGAAGCAGCAGTCGCTCTACCGCTACCTGCACCTGTGCTTCGTTCCACGGCACTACCTCGGCGGCGAGCTGCCGCCGACGACCCATTTCCTCCAGTCGGCCATCTTCGACCAGTCCGGTGACGAGCGCCTGCCGGCCTGGGCCGAGCAGCTGGGGCAGGGTGGACGGCCGGTCGTGTACGTGACGCTGGGCACCGTCTTCAACAAGGTGCTCGGCGTGCTGCGCACCCTCGTGGAGGGCGTGCGCGAGGAGCCGGTGGACCTGGTGGTGACGGTGGGGCGAGACATGGACCCGGCGGCGCTCGGTCCGCAGCCGGCCCACGTGCATGTGGAGCGCTACATTCCCCAGACGCTGCTCTTCCCGAAGGTGGACCTGGCCATCCTGCACGGGGGCTACAACAGCACCACGTCCGCGCTCGACCACGGGCTGCCCCTGGTGCTCGTGCCCATCGCCGCGGACCAGCCGATGAACGCCGAGCGGTGCAAGGAATTGGGGGTGGCGCGCGTGGTGTCTCCGCTCTCGATGACGCACGAGAGCATCCGCGAGGCGGTGCGCGACGTGCTTCGCACACCCTCGTACCGGGAGAACGCGCGGCGCTTCCAGCGGGAGGCCCGGACGCTGCCGGGAATGGCTCGAGCGGTGGAGTTGCTGGAGACGCTCGCGCGGGAGAAGCGGCCGCAACTCCGGGCCTGAGCGCCGCGTGGCGTGTCCATGTATTCCCTGGGACCGGTTTCCGGGCCCGTCTGGGAAACTGGTCCGCCACCCCAACCCGATTCTCTGGACTTCTGTCGGACACTCGGGATTGACTCCAGAGCCAAACATCGGATCAGGAAGGCTGTCATGCCGCTACGACTCAGCACGGAGCTGATGTATGCGACGGTATCGGAGGACAAGCCATTCGCCGAGTGGTACGTCACGCAGTTCATGCCCGCTCACGTCCCGGAGTTCGCCTACGCGATATCGGAAGAAGGCAAGCGCGAGATGGTGCTCCAGGGAAGACGTTACGCGGAGCGTTTCGGCATTCGCGACGTACCCTCCCAGTACCATTTCATCACCCTGATGTGGAAGGTGGGCCCGAACTTCTTCGAGTTCCCAGGCTTCCGCGAGACCCTGATGGACCCGAAGCTCACGGGGCCAGAGAAGATCAACCGGCTTTATGAAACGCCGGGTGAGCAGGCGGTGGAGGCGATCATGCATGCCGACGACCGTTACTGGTACCCCTACATGCTGACGGTGCGTAGGCCATGAGCCAGGCGCTCGCCCAGGGCGGAGTCGACCCGGCCAGGACCCGCACGGCGTGGGAAGAATTGGGGCAGCTCAACAAGAAGTACGGTGAGCTGGCTTTGGATGCGTCCCTCGCTGCTGGCGGAGCCTTGCCACCCCCCTTTGGGACCGTGGCGGACCTCGCCTCGCTCGGCAAGTCGCTCTACACCGGCGATTGGGGTGGCGCGCTCCTCGACGTGGTGGGTTTCATCCCCATTGCTGGGGATGCGGCGAAGGCGGGAAAGATCGCCAACAAACTGAACGATCTGCGGCGCGCGATCGATACCGCAGCGGCCGGATTGAACCGCTCCCTCCAGCGGACCAGGGAGATCGCGGCGAAGTACTGGGACGACATCGCCAAGAAGAACCGCGCGGAGTACGAAAAGGCTATCAAGAAGTGCACGACGCAGGAGTGCCGTCAACAAGCCGCGCTGCTCAAGGGGCCGCAGTACAGCAACACGCCGAAGGATGGCCCGAGCGGGACGTGGCAAGGCGAGCGCGGCGACGGCACGTGGGTGCCGGCGGAGGGGAGTCCTCCCATCGAGTACAGGAATGGATTCCCCAACTATAGCCCCTTCTCGAAGGGGGACGTCGACATTCCCATGCGTGGCAACCACACGTCCGACTTCACCGCCGCGGACAATGCCATGAGGGAAAAGCTCGGCGATCCCACCTGGAGGCGACCGTCCGGCTACACGTGGCACCACCATGAGAACGGAACCACGATGCAATTGATTCCAAAGGACATCCACGCCACGGGCGGAGGCGCCACGACGCCGCACATGGGGGGCGCTTCCTTGTACTCCGGACAGCAAGCGGGGGGATTCTGATGATGAGCTCGAAGCGATTGATCGTTCCCGAGACCGAGGGCTGGAACAGGGGGGAGCGGGACTGGTCGTACGTTGCGGATGCCAGCCAGGACATCCAACGGTGGGAGCGCACAACGAAGCGCAACCTTCCGGACGGCTATCGCCGGTTCATGCTCACGTTCAATGGCGGTCGCGTCTACCCCCGCCTGTTCCGCTACAACGTTCCCCTCGAGCTGTACCCGTCGACCGAGCCCGTTACGATGGTCGACCCGTTCTACTCGTGGGCCACCGTGGAATCGCACTGGCGCGGCGAGGTCTACGGCAAGGGCTATCCGCCGGACATGCTGTTCATCGGTTGCGATCCGGGAGGGTTGGAGATTCTGCTGTCGCTTCGCCCCACTGACTGGGGGCACATCTTCTGCTGGCCGCACACGCGGAATATCTGGGGCACCGAGGGCAACACCCAGGTCTGGCATCAAGCCGACTCGTTCGAGGCCTTCCTCGAATCCTTGTATGATCTGCAGGACAGGTCGGACTACGACGCCTGGCACTTGCCGATTTATGACAAGTTGGCCAGGCCGCTCGTCTTCTGACCGCCGCCAACGATGCGGATCGACCCGTCGAAATCTCCGCCGCGGTGCCAGGTGAACAAGCAGGGGCTGGTCAACGGAGAGAAGGGATTGAGTTCGATCAACTCGGCCTTCAGGCCGTTACGGCCATCCGGCGCCAGGTGGATGTCCGCGACGACGTCCGTCATGTGCAGGGCGCGACCGAGAGCCTCGGCGAACGCCGGGATGACCGCGTGCAGCGCGCTTTCGGCGAAAAAGAGTTCGGGGAATGCTCTATCGCAATAGTACTGCGACGCCCCGATGAGCCGGCGGTCGCGGATGAAAAGACGAAACTCACTCCAGGGGGCGATGTCGTGCCAATCCACGAGGTGCAAGGCCAAGCCGCTTCGTGCGGAGACGGCCGCCAGTAGCGCCCGTGCGACCCGGGCGTCAGGACGGGTGATCGTGCCGAGTACCTGCCGAGCGGTTCGAGCTGGCAGGGCACAGGGCGACGAGGCCTTCCAACTGCAGTACCCGAGCCGGGGATATACCGCCCCCGGAGCCTGTGCGATGGCGGCGTCGAGGTCATCCAGGAAGGTGCGTGACAGGTCCAGCCGGTTGGGCCCGCCGGCCAGGACAGCTCGGAACTCGGGGGTGAACCATCCCAGCGCCGCGACGTCATGGAGAGACAGGCTGAGCGTGCGAGCAGGGATCGCCAGAGCGGCGATCCCAGACGGCCAGTGCTCCCGGAAGGTACGCTCTATTTCGATGGGGAAGCTCATGGCGTGTTCTGTACATCGCGAGCCCCGGTCTTGCCAGGGCCGAGGCAGGCTCTACCCCATGAGACGGTGCCGCCCAACGAGGCGGCACCCGCAGAGCGACTATTCATTGCAGGCGCTTACAGCACCGTGAATGACTCTGAAACCCCTTCATAGGGGCTTATCTTCCCGGTCCATCCAGACTTCCAGTGACCCTTGTGGCGTATGCGGTATGTACCGGCCGCGGCGTTCTTCGTGTCCCAGGTAATCGTTATCTTGGAATAGGAGATGCCGCTCCGTTCCCACCGGTACGTCGTTTCCGGGTCCCAGTCCCACGCGAGCGCCACCCATGCGCCGTTCACCAGCTTTTCGACCGTCAGGAACGAGCCCTGCGTCTGGAGATCGTTGTTCGGATGCCCACCCCAGTACTGCACGGTCACCAGGCTTCCCCTCGCATAGCTCGCGGCCGGCTGGGTGATCACGCTCCCGAAATCCTTGTCGAGCGGCTTATCATCCAGCACCACCTTCGCGGTCAGATCGATCGTCTGCTCCGTCACGTCCTCGGGGGTGGGGCCGGCCGCGACGTCGGCGCCGTTAACGATGGCCTTGCTGAGTTTGGTGAATTCCTGCTGAAAGGCGGCCAGCTCATGCGGGCCGAACTGCGTGCAGGCTCCCTCATACCACTGCTTGGCGTATTCCTCCCGGGTGGCCAGGTATGACGCGTACGAGTTGGAGAGCCCGGCGATGACCGCCGTGTCGACGCCGACGCTCGCGAGCTCCGTTTTCACCGTCTCCCTCAGGCGGCGGCCCGCCATGGTGGTCACCTCGGTGGGGACGGCGACAATGGCCAGGTTCCCTATCTTCAATACCTGGAGGGGCATGATCTGCGGGGTCATCGTCGGACCGTTGATGTTGACGTGCGCCACGCCGGTCGGAATCAGCACCGGTTTTTCCGCGTGGCACGCCTTGTATGCCGCGTTGTTGGTCGCCGGCCACGCGAAGGCGAAGATGCCGCCCAGGAATCCGGAGAGCGCCGCCTTGCCGGCGTCATTGCTCCACTGCACGCTGTCAACCGTGGTCCCATTCGGGAAGAGTGGCACGGGGCTTGGATTGTCATACGGGCTGCCGGCCGAGAAGGAGGCCCCCATGCCGGCCGCGCAGGTCGTGGTTCCCGCGGAAGCGACGTAGAGCGTCCTCATATCGACCCACTCGTGGCGGAAATCCACCGAGCCGGTCAGCTCCCTCGCCGCGCCGTCGTAGAGCTCCTTCGCCTTGTTGTATTGCTTGAGGACGGCGTTCTCCAGGCTCTTGTTCTTTTCAAAGTTCAAATCAGGGGGCGCCAGGCCGAACCCGATGTTCGGCGTCACGTCGCCGGCATTGCTCTGGGCGAACGCGGCCACGAACGTCTTGGACGCCAGGTAATCGGTCCCCTTGTCCTTCTCGAAGAGGTACGACGCCCAGCCCTTGTTGTCGCCGCTGATCAGCTTGTTTTCGGGTCCGATGCTGTCCGGGTGCACCGCGTACCAGTTCACCATGCCGATCTCCTCGCCGTCGAGGCCGACGAACTTCAGGAGCGTCATGGTCTTGTCCGTGATGCTCTCATACCGGGCCCGCTCCGCCGCGGGGTTGTTGTGGTAGGCTTCCACCGCGCGGTTCCCGCCGCAGCCCTCGATCGTTCCCTCGTTGACGAGGATCTTGCCGGGCTTCACGTTGTGATGGGCGCGCAGGATGGACTGGTAGATGCCGTCCACGATCGCGTTGAAATTCTGTTTCACGAACCCGTTGATGGTCGCGTCATACAGGAAGTACCCCGAATAACCCCCGGGGCCGCTGTGGGTATGCGTCGCCGACAAGAGGACGTTTTTCGTGTCGTAATATCGTGCGAGCTCGGCATTGGCCGCGATCTTCTCGCTCACTTTGACTTTGACCATCTGGAAGAGCTGGCCCAGGTCGGCGTTGACAAAAACGACCCGACTGGTGCCGTCGCCGATGACGAAAGCCCGTGACCGCAGCCGCATGTGGATGCCGGCGGTTTTCTGGTCCGATACGGCATATCCCATCATCGGGAGCTCTCCGGCCGGGCCGGTGATGTCGTAGATGCCGCTTCCGATGAGAAAGACGCCGCCACCGGATTGGGCGGTTATTCCGCTGACCAGGTTGCCCTGATTGTACCGGTTGGAGCTCGTCCCTTCCGATGGCGGTTCGTCGTTCCGGGCGCTGTCCGAGCAACTGGGGACACAGGCGATGCATCCCCAGAGCAGCAAGAGAAGAATCCAATGGATTCTGGCTGTTGGTATGTGCATGGACATCTCCCGGTTGCTCCTGGTGAGAGTAGGTGTAAGGTATGAAGAATCAGGATTGTGAGAATCAGGCGGATTCTACGCTCCGTGCGTATGATTTTTTTGCCATGTCGGATACTGAGCAGTCGATGTTGGAGGCGTGAAGTGCATCCGCGCCTCTCCGCTCCTGAATGCTTTCGGTGTGGGCGAGTCGGCGTGCGCCTATCGCTGAGCGGAGACCAGCAGGAACATGGGCCGGTCCCGTTCCTCGAGCAGTTCGGGGTGCGCCGCGATCTGAGCGTCGGTTGGCCCCCACTCCTCGACGTGTCGCAGGGTGAAGCCCTGTCTGAGTAGCGTGTTCAGCGTGGTCCCGAGCGTCCGGTGGTACTTGCTCACCCCGTCCGCCAGCCAATGCGTCGTGCGCTTCCCCTCCAACTGATAGTTGTCGACCGGCCACGTTCTGCGCCCCTCCGGGTCGGTCATCCAATCTGGCCGGCGCGACGCCATGAAGATGGGATGCTCGATGGAGAAGACAAACCATCCACCTGGCGCCAGCCCCCGGTGAACAGTCGCGAGGAGCCGTTCCAGATCCTCGACGTAATGGAGCGCGAGCGAGCTGAAGGCGAGGTCAAAGGGCCCTTCCGGGAGCTCCAGGCGCTCCAGGTCGGTCCGTCGATAGGTGAGCGCGTCATCCGAGGTTTCGGCCCTCGCGCGAGTGAGCATCTTCTCGGACAGGTCCAGTCCGAGCACGTGAGCGGCGCCGTTCTCCCGCGCCCAGCGGCAGAACCAGCCGAAACCGCACCCGAGGTCGACGACCCGAAGGTCTTTGACATCGGGGAGGAGCGCACGGAGCGCCGGCCACTCCGGGGCGCCAGCGAGGCCCTTCAAGGAGCGTGCGAGCTGGCTGTAACCTTCGAAAAAGCTTGGATCATCGTAGATGTTCTGGCTCATACACGGAGCAAGCGCATAGGACGGATGGGGCCCTGTTGAAGGTGGGAGGCTGGTGTACGCTTTCTCCGGCCGGGCTCATTGTCCCAGGTGGACATGTCGTGGAGTACCTGACAGTCGCGGCAGTCCACCGGCTTGATCCGAGAGCCTTGTATGTCGATCAGCCGATTCGCATCGACAGCTCCACCTCGCCAGCGAACGGCACCGACAGATATCCGTGCTGGGGCGAGCGGACGCGCTCCAGGTATTCCGGGCTCCAATCCGCGTTGTCGGCGAGGATCAAGGAGCCTGGCCGCAGCCGGCTTTCGACGAGCGCCAGGATGGCCGGATAGAGCCCCTTGGCGCCGTCGAGCAGCAACAGGTCGACCTGTTCGGGCAAGCCTTCGGCGAGCGTCTGGAGCGCGTCGCCCTCGCGAATCTCCACGAGGTCCGCGAGCCCGCCCGCCGCGATGTTCTGGCGCGCGCGCGCGATCTTCGACGGCTCGAACTCACTCGTGATCAATCGGCCACCGCCATTGTCGCGGAGCGCCGCGGCCAGGTGCAGGGTCGAGATGCCGAACGAGGTGCCGAACTCGACGATCGTCCGCGCGCGGCAGGCTCGCGCCAGCATGTAGAGCAGCGTGCCGGTCTCGCGGGAGACGGCGAGCGCTTCGTCCTTCATCATCGTGTAGAGCTCGAGATAGTCGGTCTTGCTCGCCATCAGCCGGGCACGCTCCTCCTTCGATATCTGGGCGAATGCCGGAATGTGCGCGGCGGAGGACTCGTCCGCTTGCGCGAACAGATGAGCCAGCAGGGGGGCGAGCGGTGCGGTGGAAAGTGTGGTCATTGGAATCCCTGGTCAGGTTGAGAGCGCGTCCTTGCGCCTGACCAAGAAATACGATTGATTATTCGCATTTCCTATTCGCGTTCCCGAGGCCCTTCGTGACGGATCGTCCAACCCCATGTATTTCCTCGCGAAAGCAGCCCAGGCAGGCCCGTTCCACGCAACTCGTCGCGGACATCCTCGCCGCGGCTGCTCAGGTTCTGGCACGTGACGGCGCGCACCGCTTCACCACCGCGCGCGTCGCCGAGAAGGCTGGAATCAGCGTTGGATCGCTCTACCAATATTTTCCGAACAAGGCGGCGATCCTCTTCCGTCTGCAGGCCGATGAGTGGCGGCAGAACGGCCAGCTGCTGTGCGGCATCCTCGAGGATTCCTCCAGGCCCCCGCTCGAGCGGCTTCGCGAGGTCGTGCACGCCTTCATCCGGTCCGAGTGCGCGGAGGCCGAGATGCGGATCGCGCTCAACGACGCGGCGCCGCTCTATCGCGACGCACCCGAGGCGAAGGAGCCGCGCGTGGCCGGCACTCGCGCCGTGCAGGCCTTCCTGCGCGAGGCACTCCCAACGGCGTCGGAGGAGAAGCGTGCGCTCGCTGGCGACATGATCATGATGTCGCTCAATGCCGTGGGGAAGCGGATCTCGGAGCAGGGCCGCACCGAGCAGGAGGTCGACGCCTATGCCGGGGCGATGGCTGACATGTTCTGTGCCTATCTCAGCCAGCTTTAGGCCACGGTGCTCCCTCCCTCCTCGCGCAGCAGCGCTCCTCGGATGGAGTTGGCCAGCGGGCTCGCCAGGAAGGCCATGGCACGTGGAAGCTCTTGTTTCGATTGAGATTGTGATGCTTTATTGCAGCTGAATCCAGCTGTCACGCCACCATCACCCTGATGATGCGAGGCTCTACACCCCCTGACATCGCCTTCGTCTTCACCCGCCTTCGAGGGGGAATCCCCTCGAGGGCGTCAGGCCGGCGTGAGCTGTGCCTCGAGTGTACGAGCCCAGTGGGCGAGCACCTTGCCGCGCCGGGCGGTGTCGTCGTGGAGCAGGTTCGCGAGCGCCAGGCCGCGAAGGAGGTCGAGTGTCGCGCGCACGGCGTCACGGACCTGGCGGTCGCGTTCATCAAGGCCGAGCAGCTCGATGGTGAGCCGGTGCACCTCCCGGCCGACGTGCGTCTCGAGCGGCAGCAGAAGCGCCTTCAGCTCCTCGTCGGCCACGGCCGCCACCCACAGATGCGTCGCGGCCGTGAAGAGCGGGCCGGCGTAGATGTCATAGAGCAGGTTCAGCAGGGGCTCGATGCGCCGCCGGCTCCGCGGCAGGCCCTTCGCGCGCCGTGCGAGCTCCTCGACCTGCTGGTGGGAGACATGCTCGACCGCGGCCGCGACGAGGGCCGCCCGCGTCGGGAAGTGGTGCTGGCAGGCGCCCCGCGACACCCCGGCCCGCTCGGCGATGGCGCCGGTCGTCGCCCCTGCCCAGCCCTGCTCCGCGAGCACCTCGATGGCGGCCGCCATCAGCTTCTGCCGCGTCACTCGGCTGCGTTCCTGCTCCTGCCTCGTCGCTCCGCTCGCCGGACCGCTCATGTACCTACCGTGTTGTATCGCCCAGAAAAAATCAATCACGCTTGCTTTTTTCCAGACGGGGGGCACAGACTCTCCACTCACCGGTATGGGAGGTGCGATGGACGCTCGATCGCTGCGCATCGGCAATGCATCCGGCTTCTACGGCGACCGCTTCTCCGCGTTTCGTGAGATGTTGGAGGGCGGCCCGCTCGATGTCCTCACCGGCGACTACCTGGCCGAGCTGACGCTCCTCATCCTGGGCCGCGACCGGCTGAAGAACCCGGCAGGCGGGTACGCCCGGACGTTCCTGCGCCAGCTCGAGGAGACGCTCGGCCTCGCGGTCGAGAAGAAGGTCCGCATCGTCGCGAACGCTGGCGGCCTCAACCCGGCGGGGCTCGCGAACGACCTGCGCGCGCTCGCCGCGAAGCTCGGCCTGTCCGTCCGCGTCGCGCACGTCGAAGGAGACGACCTCGTTGGACGCGCGGACGAGCTCGGCTTCGGCCGGTCCCTCACGGCGAACGCGTACCTCGGCGGCTGGGGCATCGCGGCGTGCCTCGATGCTGGCGCGGACATCGTCGTCACGGGGCGGGTGACCGACGCCGCGCTCGTCGTTGGCCCCGCCGCCTCCCACTTCGGCTGGAAGCGCCACGACTGGGATCGCCTCGCGGGCGCCATGGTCGCCGGCCACGTCCTCGAATGCGGAGCGCAGGCGACCGGTGGCAACTTCGCGTTCTTCGGCGAGCTCGACGCGCGTCGGCCCGGCTTCCCGCTCGCGGAGATCTTCTCCGACGGCTCGAGCATCATCACGAAGCACCCGGGCACCGGCGGCGCCGTCACCGTCGATACCGTGAAGGCCCAGCTCGTCTATGAGATCGCCAGCGCTCGCTATGCCGGCCCCGACGCCACCGCGCGCTTCGACACCATCGTGGTCGAGGCCGCTGGCATCGACCGTGTGCGCCTGTCGGGCGTACGCGGCGAACCGCCTCCTCCAGACGTGAAGGTGTGCCTGAACCGGCTCGGAGGGTTCCGCAACGAGGCCAACTTCGTGCTCGTCGGCCTCGACATCGAGGAGAAGGCCGCACTCGTGCGGGAGCAGTTCGATGCGGCGCTCGACCCGCGGCCGGCCGAGGTCGTCTACACCCTCGCGCGCACCGACCACGCCGACGCACCGAGCGAGGAGCAGGCCTCGGCGACGCTGCGTGTCACCGCGAAGGATGCCGATGCGAAGGTCGTCGGACGCCACTTCAGCAGCGCCGCGGTGGAGCTCGCGCTGGCCAGCTACCCCGGCTTCTTCATGACCGCGCTGCCCGGCGACGCCTCGCCCTTCGGCATCTACACGCCGGCCTGGCTCGATGCGCGGAGGGTGCCGCACGTCGCGGTGCTCCCGGATGGGACGCGCATCGACGTGGCGCCGCCGGACGAGACGCTCGGGCTCGAGGCGGTTCCGGTGCCGACGCCGCCGGCGCCGCTGCCGCCGGGGCCCACCCGGCGCGTGCCGCTCGGCCGGGTGGCCCTGGCCCGCAGTGGGGACAAGGGCGGGGACGCGAACATCGGCGTGTGGGTCCGCACCGAGGAGGCGTGGCGCTGGCTCGTGCACGCCCTCTCGGAGGAGCGGCTGCGCGAGCTACTGCCGGAGACGCGCGAGCGCACGATTCACCGGCACCTGCTTCCGAACCTGCGCGCCTTGAACTTCGTCGTCGAGGGCCTCCTCGGAGAGGGCGTCGCGTCGTCCACCCGCTTCGATCCGCAGGGCAAGGCGCTCGGCGAGTGGCTGCGCGCGCGCCACGTCGAGGTTCCGGAACAGCTTCTCTGAAGCAAGGCAATGGGCACCAGCCTCGCGAGTCGCGCGGCCGAGGAGGACACGATGGGATACCGTTCAGTCTTCGCACCTGGCACCTTCGCGGGCCGCACCATCGTCGTCACCGGTGCGGGCAGCGGCATCGGGCGGTGCACCGCGCACGAGCTCGCGTCGCTCGGCGCGCACGTGGTCCTCGTCGGCCGCAAGCCGGAGAAGCTCGCACGCGTCGCCGGAGAGCTCGCCGCCGAGGGACATGCCTCGACGCAGCATGCCGTCGACATCCGCGATGAGGAAGCGGTCCGCGCCATGGTCTCCGCCGTCGTCGAGGCACGCGGTCGCATCGACGGGCTCGTGAACAACGCCGGTGGGCAGTTCCCCGCGCCGCTCGCTCAGATCTCCAAGAAGGGCTTCGAGGCGGTCGTCTCGACGAACCTCACCGGCGGCTTTCTCGTCGCGCGCGAGGTGTTCTTGCAGTCCATGTGCGAGCACGGCGGAGCCATCGTGAACATGCTCGCGGACGCGTGGAACGGCATGCCGGGCATGGGGCATTCGGGTGCGGCGCGCGCCGGTATGTTCAACCTGACGCAGACGGCTGCCGTCGAGTGGGCCTCCGCCGGGGTTCGCGTGAACGCCGTCGCGCCCGGTTGGGTCGCCTCGAGTGGACTCGACACCTACAAGGATCCGTTCATCCGCGAGCTCATTCCACAATTGCGCCAACAGGTACCCCTGCACCGGCTCGCCACCGAGGCCGAGGTGAGCGGTGCCATCGTGTTCCTCCTCTCCGACGTGGCGGCGTTCATCACCGGCGAGGTCATCCGCATCGACGGGGGCGCGTCCTGCAACACGAAGGCCTTCCCGCTGCCGGAGCACTCGCGCTCGAAGCCGTACGACGGGTTCCATCTCTCCGCGCCGCCGCGGATCCTCGATGGCTCGAAGGAGGAGTGACGTGCCGACACTCGTTTCCCGCATCGAACCGACCTCCTCCGCCTTCACCACGTACCGGGAGGAGATGCTCGCCCGCGTCACCGAGCTGCGCGCCATCGAGCGGAAGTCACGTGACACCGAGCAGCAGGCTCGCGAGAAGTTCCAGCAGCGCGGACAGCTCCTGCCACGTGAACGCCTGGCGCTGCTGCTCGACCGTGGCTCTCCCTTCCTCGAGCTTTCGACGCTCTGCGGCTACAAGCACCACGACGACACCGACGGCTCGCTTGCCGGCGGCAACACCATCGTCGGCATCGGCTTCGTCTCGGGCGTGCGCTGCCTCGTGTTCGTGAACAACTCCGCCGTGAAGGGCGGCACCGCGACACCCTGGGGCGTCCAGAAGTCGCTGCGCGCGCAGGAGATCGCGCTCGAGAACCGGTTGCCCGTCGTGTCGCTCGTCGAGAGCGGCGGCGCGAACCTGCTCTACCAGCAGGAGATCTTCGTCCCGGGAGGGGAGACCTTCTACAACCAGGCGAAGCTGTCGGCGGCCGGCATCCCCCAGGTCACTGTCGTCCACGGCTCGAGCACCGCCGGCGGCGCATACATTCCGGGGCTCTCCGATCACGTCGTCATGGTCCGCGGAAAGGCGAAGGTGTTCCTCGCTGGCCCACCCCTTCTGCGCGCGGCCACGGGCGAGGTCGCCACGGACGAGGAGCTCGGCGGCGCCGAGATGCACGCCACCGTTGCCGGCACCGCTGACCACCTCGCCGAGGACGACGCCGATGGCATCCGCATCGCGCGAGAGATCGTCGCATCGCTCGGGTGGAACGACGCGTTTCCGCCGCCCACGCGCTCCGCCATCGAGCCGCCCCGCTACCCGGTGGAGGAGCTGTGTGGCGTCGTGCCCATCGACCACCGGCGGCCCTACGACTGCCGCGAGGTGATTGCACGGCTCGTGGATGGCTCGGACTTCGCGCCCTTCAAGGACGACTACGACGCGCTCACCGTCTGCGGCTGGGCGCGCATCGAGGGCCGGTCGATTGGCATCATCGGCAACAACGGGCCCATCACGCCGAAGGGCGCGACGAAGGCGGGGCAGTTCATCCAACTCTGCTGTCAGACGCAGAAGCCCATCGTCTACCTGCAGAACACGACTGGCTACATGGTGGGCACCCAGTCGGAGCAGGGGGGCATCGTGAAACACGGCGCGAAGATGTTGCAGGCGGTGGCCAATGCGACCGTGCCGCAGGTGACGATCCTGCTCGGGGGGGCCTTCGGCGCGGGCAACTACGGCATGTGCGGCCGTGCGTTCCACCCGCGCTTCATCTTCGCCTGGCCGAACGCGCGCACGGCGGTGATGGGCGGCGAGCAGGCGGCGAAGGTGCTGTCCATCGTCTCCGCCGAGAAGGCCCGGCGCGCCGGCCAGCCTGTCGACGAGGCGGCGCTGGCCTGGATGGCGCAGCCGCTGATCGAGCAGTTCGAGCGCGAGTCGGATGCCTTCCACTGCAGCGCGCGGCTGTTCGACGACGGCGTCATCGATCCGCGGGACACGCGGCGGGTGCTCGGGTTCATCCTGGCCACGTGCGAGGAGGCCGCGCGCCGCACGCTCGCTCCCAACACCTTTGGCGTCGCCCGGCTGTAGCGAGGGAAACCATGAAGCGCATTCACAAGGTGCTGGTGGCGAACCGGGGCGAGATCGCCGTGCGCGTGCTGCGGACCTGCCGCCGCCTCGGCTTGCGCACGGTCGCCGTGTTCTCCGACGCCGACCGGGACGCACCTCACGTGCGGCTCGCCGACGAGGCGGTGCGTCTGGGGCCGGCGCCAGCGAAGGAGTCGTACCTCTCCGTCGAGCGGGTGCTCGCGGCGGCAGCGGCGTCCGGCGCCGACGCCATCCATCCCGGGTATGGCTTCCTGTCGGAGAACGAGGACTTCGCGCGCGCGTGCGCGGAGGCCGGCCTCGTGTTCATCGGGCCTCCAGCGGAGGCCATCGAGTTGATGGGAAACAAACGGCAGGCGAAGCTGCGCATGCAGGCCGCCGACGTGCCGTGCATCCCTGGCTACGAGGCGGCCCGTCCCGGTGAGTCGCTCGACGACGAAGCCCTGGTCCGCGAGGGCAATCGCATCGGATTCCCCCTCATGGTGAAGGCGGCGGCGGGCGGCGGCGGGCGCGGCATGCGCCTCGTCCGCGAGCCCGGCGCGCTGCTCGACGCCATCCGCTCCGCGCGCTCGGAGGCGACGAACGCCTTCGGCAGCGGCGAGCTGATTCTCGAGCGTGCGATCGAAGGCGCGCGTCACGTCGAGGTGCAGGTCTTCGCGGACGAGCATGGGAACGCGGTGCACCTCGGCGAGCGCGACTGCTCCATCCAGCGGCGGCACCAGAAGGTGGTCGAGGAGAGTCCGTCCCCGGCCGTCACGCCGGAGCTTCGCGAGCGCATGGGGGTCGTGGCGGTGCAGGCGGTCCGCGCCATCGGCTACCGCGGCGCGGGGACCATCGAGTTCCTCCTCGCACCGAACGGCGACTTCTTCTTCATGGAGATGAACACGCGCCTGCAGGTCGAGCACCCGGTGACGGAGCTCGTGACGGGGCTCGACCTGGTCGAGTGGCAGCTGCGTGTCGCCGATGGCGAGCCGCTCCCGCTGACGCAGCCGGAGATCACCTTCCGCGGGCATGCCATCGAGGTGCGGCTGTGTGCGGAGGATCCGGCCAACGGGTTCCTTCCCCAGATGGGACGGCTCCTCGCGTGGGTGCCGCCGGCCGGCGAGGGCGTCCGCGTCGACCACGGCGTGCGCGAGGGCCAGGACATCACGCCGTTCTACGACTCCATGCAGGCGAAGATCATCGCGCACGGGCCGGACCGTGAGACGGCGCGCGAGCGGCTGGCCGCAGCGCTGCGGGAGCTGACGGCGTTCGGCGTCACGACGAACGGCACCTTCCTCCAGCACGTCCTCGCGCACGAGGCGTTCCGTTCCGGTCGGTACGACACGGGCTTCGTCGCCACGCACATGCCCCCGGAGACGCTGCGTGCGCTCGGGCAGGCGTCCGCCGAGGACCAGGCCGTCCTGGCCGCCTTGCTCTTCCACGATGACGCGGTGGCGCTTGCCTCGCGGGGCGGCTTCGACGAGACGCTCGTCGGCTGGAGCAGCTCCTACGCCCTGCCGGTGCCGGTCGTCTTGAGTGATGGGGCATCGGAGTTCCGCGCATCGGTCCGCCCCGTCGCGCCAGCGGAGTACGAGGTTCGTATCGGCGACACCTGTGTCGTGCTGTCCCTGCGCTCCATCGCCGCCGAGCACGCCGAGGTCGAAGTGGCGGGAAGGCGCCGCGCGGTCCGGTTCCGGCGCGCGGGTAGGAGCCTGTGGTGCTCGCTCGATGGCGTCACGCGCCACCTCCGCGACATCTCCTTCCGGCCGCCCTCCGAGCGCGAGCGCGCCAGCGACGGCCGCCTGCGCGCGCCGATGGACGGCCGCATCATCCGGGTGAACGCCGAGGTCGGCGCGACCGTGAAGCGGGGCGACGTGCTGGTGGTGCTCGAGGCGATGAAGATGGAGTCGTCGCTCGTCGCGCCCATCGACGGTGTCGTCACGGCGGTGAACGTCACGGTCGGGGCTCAGGTGCCGGCACGTCATGTCGTCGCGGTCGTCTCGCCCGAAGGAAAGGAGGCCGCATGAGTGAAGCAGCCCAGGAAGCGCAGTACAGGCGCATCAGCCGGGTCTCGCTGGGAGACGTCATCCACCGGTCGGCGCTGCGCTGGCCGGAGAAGACGGCGCTCGTCGACGGGGAGCTCGAGTTCTCCTACGCGGAGCTCGACCGGCGCTCGAATGCTTTCGCGCACTACCTGCTCGCGCAGGGCCTCCCCCGGGGCGCGCGCGTCGCCATGCTCTGCGGCAACTCGGCGCAGATGGTCACTGCCTTCATCGGCATCTACAAGGCGGGCCTCGTCTGGGTGCCGATCAACACCGGCCTCGCCGTGGATGCCGTCCGCTACATCCTCGAGCATGCCGAGGCGACGCACATCGTCATCGACGCCGAGTTCCTCGCGAAGCCGGAGCTGCGGGCGATGCTCGACGCGCTCGGCACCCGCGTCATCGTCTGCGTCCCCGAGGGGCAGGCTTCGCCGGGCGGGAACACGACCGCCTTCCTCGACACGCTGAAGGGCCAGCACGGCACCCTGCCCGAGGTGGACATCGAGAGCGGCCAGCTCGCGCAGATCATGTACACGAGTGGCACCACCGGCCAGCAGAAGGGGGTCATGCACTCGCACGCGTCGGTGCACGCGGCTCTCAGCGGGAACCTGTTCGAGCTCGGGCTGCGGCCGAGCGACTCGACCCTCTGCGTGCTCCCGATGTTCCACTGCGCGCAGCACGCCGTCTCGATGTCGTTCCTGCTCGCCGGCGCGACCGTCGTCGTGCGGCGCGTCTTCGATCCGGGCGCGATGCTCACGACCATCGAGCAGCGCGGCATCACGCTCCTGCTGGGCCTGCCAATCATGTACGGCGCGATGCTCGCGCACCCGGCGCGTCCGGCGACGAAGCTGTCCAGCCTGCGCCTGTGCCTCTACGTCATGGCGCCGATGGCGCGCACGTTGCTCGTGGAGCTCATCGAGAGATTCTGCCCGGGAGGCTTCGCGCTCGCGTCGGGGCAGACGGAGATGTACCCAGCGACGACCATGTTCAAGCCAGAGCAGCAGCTCAAACGGTTCGGCTCGTACTGGGGAGAATCGGTCGTGACGAACGAGACGGCCATCATGGACGACGAAGGTCGGCTGCTCGGGCGCGGCGAAGTGGGAGAAATCGTCCATCGCGGGCCGAACGTGATGCTCGGCTATTACAAGGACCCGGAGGCGACCGCGCGGGCGCGCGCGTTCGGCTGGCACCACACCGGGGATCTCGGCATGTTCGACGCCGACGGCCAGCTCCTCTTCGTGGACCGCAAGAAGGACATGATCAAGACCGGCGGCGAGAACGTTCCGTCCATCAAGGTCGAGGAGGTCCTCCTGCGTCACCCCGCGGTCCTGCAGGTCGCGGTCGTGGGCCTGCCGCATCCGCGCTGGTCCGAGGCGGTCACCGGCTTCGTCGTGCTCAAGCCCGGCGCCTCCGCGACCGGGGCTGAAATCATCGCCCACTGCCGTCAGCACCTCGGTGGGTTCGAGGTGCCGAAGTCCATCGTCCTGCTCGGGGCGATGCCGCAGACGACCACCGGCAAGGCGCAGAAGTTCGTGCTCCGGCAACAGTACGCGCGGCACTACGAGGACGTGAGAGGGGAGACGTAGCGCCCCCCGGCACCGCCGCCGCGGTCCATGCCCATGTCCCACGCCGCGGCTTCCGGTCCTGGATGCGACCTCAGGGAAGCGCCGCGCAGGGACGCACCAAAACCTCCCGAGCTCCAGCATCGAAACCGTCGAGCAGGGCATTGTGGTGCGCGATGATCTGCTCGAAGCGCAGGGAACCCGCGTCGCCGGTGGCGTGGCCGTCGGCGGCCAGCGTCACGTCGAAACCGAGGCTGACCGCCCGCCGCACCGTGGTGTCAATGCAGTACTGCGTCATGCAGCCCGCGACGACGACGTGCTCGATCTGCCTGGCCCGCAGCTCCTCCTCCAGCCTCGTCCCGAAGAAGGAGTCGCAGGCCGTCTTGTTGATCAGGAGCTCGTTCGGGCGCGGCGCCAGTTCCGAACGGATGCGCCAGCCTTCCGAGCCGACGGCCAGCCGGTGTGACGCGGGACCATTGTGCTGAACGTGGAACACGGCGAGACCCGCATCTCGAGCCCGAGCCAGCAGGCCGGAGATCCGGCCGACGGTTTCATCGAGCGCACGGCGGGCGGCATCGCCCCGCTCGCCGTCGAGATGCGCGAGAATGCCGTTCTGCACGTCGATGATGACCAGGGCTGTCTGCTGGGGGTTGCGGCTCACCATTTCGCTTCCTCGTTCCGTCTGCGTCGGGCTCATTGGGACGTCCTGGATCCAGCTTATAGACGGAATGCGATGCTAGATCCGGTCCACCGTTTCCATGGATGGGCGCCAGCTCGGCGCAGCTGGCCCCTGACGACGTGGTCGGGGATCTGATCCTCGTAGAGGAATGCGAGCCCCTGTCCCGCCAGGGCGGCAGCCAGGATCAAATCGCCGTCATTCAGGACGAGGGGACCGTCGGCCTTGATCCGCAGTGCCTTCCCGTCCTTTTCGAACTCCCAGACATATATAGACCTCCCCCCGTCTTCATCCGGTAGTTGATGCAAGGATGCCGGGTGAGGTCCCGCGGAGAGCCTGGTACGGGATGCCTGGCGAAGTACGCTGGTGCGCCAACGACGGCCATCCGGATGTCCGGGCTGACCCGCACGGCGACCATGTCCCTGGCGACCTTCCCACCCCACCGGATGCCCGCGTCGAAGCGGCTCTCGACGATGTCGGTCAGGCCCTCGTCGATGGAGATCTCGACGCGAACATCGGGATGCGCGGCGAGGAGGCCGGGCAACACGGGCCACAGCACGGAAGCCGCCGCGTGCCTGAACGTGGTGATGCGCACGGCCCCCGCGGGCTTGTCTCGCAGCTCGCCGAGAGCCGCGAGCCCGGCGCCGATGTCCTCGAAGGCGGGCCGAAGGATGCGCAGCAGGCGCTCGCCGGCCTCGGTGGCCGAGACACTCCGGGTCGTCCGCGCCAGCAGCCGCACGCCGAGGCGTTCCTCGAGTGACCGCATTGCGTGACTCAGCGCGGAGGGCGACATGCCCAGCCTGGACGCGGCGCGCGTGAAGCTCCGCTCGTCCGCGACCGCCACGAAGGCGGCGAGGTCATTCAACTCGTCCCGCTTCGTTGCCGCATGTCCCTCACACGAGTCTTGCCTGAGCGCATCGCGCGACTTCACGCCAATTCGCCAAACGGCTCAACAGGCGGTCTCCGTGAACCTCAGGTTCTGGATGCGGCCAGTGGTCGGTCCCGAGGCGAGGGCCTGGTCGAGCCTGATCCTCGATGGCCCGAGCTCTACGCCTCCGCGGCCGGGCGCGGTCCATGCGAACACAGCACCTGCCCATCTGTCCGGGCGAGTCCATGCCCGTCCGTTCCGTTTGGTCCCCTTTGACCTCTCGTTGGGCGAGACAGGTCCTGAATTGACTGGAGGATGTGGCCATGCGTTTCCGAGCGTGCATCGCACTGCTGCTCTACGTCTCAGCCTGCGCTACGTCAGCGCCGAGCCCCCCGAGAGTCAGCGGCCCGAGACCCGAGGCTCGCCAACCTCCAGCGAGCGGCGACGCTCGCCCTGGACGGACGGGGGGCGGTGCGCTGTCCAGGAGGCTTCCGAGCCCAGGCCTGTGCTGGCGGAGCGGTGCTTTCATCCCGGATTATTCACCAGGGCTTGGCGAGAAGCCGCGAAGGGGCCGTGCGCAGACCCAGGGGGCACGATCTGACTCGTTGCCCCCATCTGTCAGGTGAGCGGAAGTCAGGTTGGCAAAGGGGCACGAAGCCCGTAGGGTTGGATGCCAGTAACTCGCGCGCAGCACCAGACGCACCTCGGCCGTGTCGGCCAGGTGGTCGAAGCAGGAGCAGCGGGGTGTGCACCGCGCGTCAGCTCACGAGGGCACCCAGCGCAGCGAGCCGGCCAGGGCCATGAAGACAGCAGCCAGCGGGAAGGACGTCGGCAAGCGCACCCACAGCCGACGCGCCGAGCGTGTCACGTGGGCTGCCACCTTCAACAGGCTCAGCCGCAGCGTGTCCATCTGCACCGTGGCCAGGGCGGGAGCCTGTCGGCCCGCCTCGGTGCGCAGCGCATGCATCAACACGTCTGTCGATGTCGAGCACCACCACCTCGGGGGGGCGAGGTGAAGGAGTCGAGGTAATGCTGCTCCAGGACGCCCAGCAGCTTGCGCACGCTGTGCCCGTCCACGGCGTTCTCCAGGCGGCAGAGCGTGGGCTGCGAGGACAGGGGCGAGCCGCTGTGCGGCATCAGGTCGCACGCCACCTGGAGGGCCGGGTCATGACGCAGGGCGTGCGCGTCGTTGCAGTCTTCGTAGCCCAGGGCCATCTGGTAGACGCGCTGGCGCACCTGCTCCAGACGCGAGTGCACCACCCGCGCCGGGTCGCGTGCGTCAGGAATGCAGGCGGCCAGCTTCTGCGTGAGCCCCAAACGCTCGTCCATCAGCCTCAGCAACAGCGCTCCCCCATCGCTGGAGGTGTGTGGCGCGTCGCACGTGAGCTGAACCGGAAGAGTGGGGTGGAAGTGGAGGACGGCTGGAGTACAGTGCGTCATGCGGGCGGGCGCTTCCGAGTCGGCCTGAGTTCTGGATAAACCCAAGCTAAATCAGGGCGTTACGCCCGCAACCGCCCTCCTTCTCCTCTACCCTGGTGAATAATCCGGGCTAGCGCATAGCCCGGGGGCTCCCTCAGCGGCCCTCCTCGGCCCCTCGGTTCCAGGCGTCAACTACCCTGACACAGGGGCTACGCCTACGCCCTATACGCCAGGGGGCTCGCGTCCACGCGCCGGGCGTGCGGGCCGCGAGCACGCGCCGCGAGAGTCAATAGTCCAGCCGCCAGATGGCAGTAGCTTCCCTGGCGAAGAGGTCCTGCCGCTTCCGGATGGCCTCGGCATTCCAGTCCGCAGACGCAATGCTTCTTGTAATCTGGTACCTGCTCCTGGCGTAGATCTGCAGCTTGGTGGCGAAGTCCTTGTTCTCGGCTTCCCGGTTGAGGGTTGGCTCCAGGAGGGTGTAGTTGCCCAGCCGATAAGTGAAGCGCTCGCGGTCTTCCTCCGAGATGGCCTCCCACCCTGCTCTCGGACTCTCCGGGAGGATGTGCTCAAGGGTGGCCTCAGTCGTTTCGAAGTCGATGTCAGTATTGGAGGCACGCTTCTCTAGCTCGCAAAGAATGTACATGGCGAGCCTCTTTCTGTTTCCGCGCGAGTCGACCGTCCGGCTGCTGAAGGCATCGCGCAACTCTTCGTCCGATAGGTAGATGGGACCGAGCCCCTCCTTGACCTGCTTTGTGGTCTGGTACTCCCCTTTCCAGAGATGGACGGCGGCCTCGTTGTAGGCTCGCTTTAGGTCGCCTGTGTTTCGCTGCCCGATGATGTTGTAGCGGAAAGACACGACCATGCAGAGGCGCAAAAGCTGTCTGAGTTGCCCCCCATCCTTTCGGAACCGTTGCCTAGCGGCGAGGATGAGCGGCTTGTACTGCTCGACACGGAACAGCCTGAGCGCGCGGACATAGTTGCGACATTCGGGAGGGTAGTCCTGCCAGAAGGGGTCCTGGGGATCGTCGAGCGCGGCGTACCACTCTGATGACTCCTCCAGGTCATCCAGCAGGGCAAAGGCCTTCTCACGGCTGTCAATGTTTCGTTTGACATGGTGGAACAGCCGGTTCTCGCGGATGTTGAGTTCCTCGGCGTTGAGGTGGTGGAAGAGGAACGTGGGGAAAATGGGCATGGTGATCCGTGCCACGATGGATTCCCACTGTTTCTTCACGAGCTGCAGATCCGTCCTCCCCCCGGCCGCCTGCGCGAATAGGAAGTTTTTCAGCAGGTCTGTGGAGGTCAGCTCAAGCCCACGGGCGTTGAGGGTCTCAAAGACGGTGTACGCCGAGAGTTCGTCGAGCACCTTGATTTGAATGAAGAGCAGGCGGCGGGCGACGAGCTTGTTGAGGAAGTCCGCGAGAATGGCCCCATCAGTCACCCCACGGAAGCGCTCCTCCAGACGGTCGACGAAGAAGCGGTAGGCACTCCAGAGCTTCTGGTGAGAGTCGGGCCGCCGTCTGGTCCTGGGCTCCTTGAGTTGCACCAAGTGCTGTTGATAGAAGCTGTCGTCGTTCTCGTTGAGGAAGAGCTTGCTCGAATATTTGAGGGAACCCGGGTCCTTGGTCCCGATGAACTGACTTCTCAGCAGCTCGGAGCGCTCCCTGTTCGCGTCAGGCTCGATGGAACACTCGACGAGGTCATTCAGCCGCTTCAGCACCGCCAGGGCGAGGAAGGTCAGCGTGGCAAGCCGCTGTTGCCCATCGATGATCTTGAAGCGGTTTTCCCCCGAGGTCTGCAGGACGATGGCGCCCATGTAGTGCTGCGAGTGGAGGCTCCCGGCGGAATCGAGTCCCCGGATGTCCTCCCAGAGGTCTTCCCAGTTCTCGAGGCCCCACGAGTAGTCTCTCTGGAAAGGGGGGACTTCGTAGATCTTGCCGTTCCCGAAGATGTCACCCAGGGTGACCGTGGTGGTTTCGAGCAGGTTCTGCGAGGTCATGCCGGTATTTAACCGTGGGAGGGCTGGCTTGCGCATCTGTTTAGGGGCATTCCTGGATGGCGAAGACGGCTTCGGCGCGGGCGGGCGCCGGTGGGGGGAGACCCGAAGGCGGGTTCGGCGCTGGGGCGCTGGGGCGGGGGACGGGGGCCCGCACGAAGGTTGCTCCCTCAAGTGGGGGGGCAGAGCCGAAGCCGGAAGAGGCGAGCGGGCCAGCGGAGAGAGCGGTGCGGGTGGAGCCGATGAAGGAGCGCACGCCGCGAGTGGACTCTCGCCGGGCTGCTGCGCCGAACTTTCGCGCTGGATGTCTTCGCCTGTGCCCACTGTGGAGGCCCCGGCGGGTGCTGGCGTAGGTGACGGCACCCGGTGGGGATGCGCCATTGTGGAGCACCTGGGACTGCCCACCTCGAGGGCGAGATTGGCTCCAGCCCTCACCCTCTACTGTGCCCCCATCCCGCCATACGCCGACGGATTTGGTCTAAATTTGGTCCGACAAGAACCGATGGTCCCCTAATGCGAGCCGCGCCTCCTTGTTAGGAGTGGGTTCGACTCAAGGCGGCAGGCAATCTCTATTGGAGGTGGCGGGAATAGAACGCGCCGCCCTCCAATCTCTCTCGTGACTCGGCGGCCGTCGTGAGCCATGGAGTTTCCCTGATGGCCGTGGGCTCATGGGCCACGAACTCCTCGCGATCCGCCTGATTGGAGGGTGGACTGTCGGGCCATCGCCTTCGGGAGTGTCACGGTGAAGGTGGTGCCGGCTCCGGGCTGGCTGTCCACCTCCAGCGTGCCGCCGTGCTCCTGGACGATGCTGGACACCAGCGCGAGTCCCAGCCCGGTTCCCTCTCCGGGCTGCTTGGTCGTGAAGAAGGGCTCGAAGATGCGCTGCGCGAACTCGGGTGGAATCCCGTGGCCCTGGTCCACCACGCGCACATTCACCTGCTCACCTGCTTCCTCGGCGAAGAGCTCCACCCGTCCGCCTCGTGGCGAGGCGTCGATCGCGTTGGTGACCAGGTTCACGAAAACCTGCTCCAGCCGCTGCGGATTGCCCATCACCTCCAGGCCCTCGGGGCAGTGGCTCACGCACGTCACGTCGGCGCTCTTGCGGCCCAGGCGCGAGAGATGCGCGGCCTCGGCCAGCAGCGGTGACAGCGTCACCCGGGTGACGGGCACGGTCTTTCCCTCCGTCACTCCCGCGTGGCTGAAGGTGACGAGCGCCCGGACGATCGCGTCGATGCGCCGGGCCTGCTGGAGGATGAGCTGCACCCGCTCGTGGATTTCCGCCGGGTCTTCCTCGTAACGAAGGTTCTGCGCCACGCTGGTGATGGCCGTCAGCGGGTTGCCAATCTCATGCGCCACGCCCGCGGCCACCCGTCCCACCGAGGCCAGTCGATCCTGGTGCGCCAGCCGCGCGTCCATCGCCTTGCGCTCGGTCAGGTCCTCCACCAGCAGCACCGCGCCTTCCGGGCGCTCGGGTCTCTCCTGCGTGCTCTCCGGGAGCGTGGCCAGCGAGCGGTGCAGCCGGAGGATGCGCTCGCGCCCGTCGAGCCGGACCTGTGTCTCGGCGTCCGCGTCCGGGCCCGAGGCGAAGCCGGAGAGCAGTCCTCCCCAGGGCTCCGGCAGATGCGTCAGCGTCTGGCCCCGCACCTCCTCGGAGCTCAGGCCGGACAGCCGCTCCAGCGCCGCGTTCCAGATGACCACGTCCTGGTCCGGCCCCAGCGCGCACGCGCCCAGGGGCAGCTCCTCGAGGATTCGCTGGAGGTAGCGCCTCACCGCCTCCAGCTCACGCACCGGGCCCTTCATCCCCCGTGCGTCGCGCAGCCGCTCCTCCACGAAGCGAAGCTGCTCGGCGAGCGCCGTGCTCGCCCGGGGATCCACCTGCAAGGCCTCGCTCACCGCCAGCCGTGCCAGCACCGGGCCCAGCAGGCCGGACAGGTTGCGTTCGATCTGATCCCTCAGCCGGCGCAGCTCCGACGGGCGGCGCTCTCCATGGGTCAACCCGAGCTCGCCGAGCGCCCGCTCCAGCTCGGCGGTTGCTGCGTCCGGCCCCAGCACGGGCGCGAGCTGCTGGCGGAACTCGTCCGGGGAGCTGGCCGTCACGTTGCCCGCGCTCAGCGAGGGCGTCTCGCGCGCGCACAGCCGTGCCGCCTCGGCCTCCTCGGGCGAGGAGCGCGTGGCGAGCGAGAGTCCCACGAAGGTCAGCGCATTGAGGGTGAGGGAGGTGAAGGTGACGAAGCTCCATGGGTCGACGGCGGAGAAGCCCAGGAGGGTCGCCAGCTCCGCGGCCCGTGGTGGCAGACCATGGCCCAACCACAGTGGTCGCAGCAGCAGCACGGCCCATACGGCGGTGCCCACGCCCAGGCCCGAGAGGAATCCCGTGCGCGTGGCCCGGGGCCAGAAGAGCAGTCCCAGCAGCCCGGGGATGAACTGCGCCACGCCGACGAAGGAGATCAACCCCAGGTCCACCAGCCCCGCGGCCCGCTTGTCGAGCAGCAGGTAGAAGCCGTAGCCCGCGAGGATGATGGCGGCGATGAGGACACGCCGGGCCCACAGCAGCCGGCGGTACAGGTTGCCCGGTGCCCGCGCGTAGCCGAGCGGCAGCACCAGGTGCGTGAGGCACATGGGCGCCATGGCCAGCGTGGTGACGATGACCATGGCGCTGGAGGCGGAGATGCCGCCGAGGAACGCGAGCAGCGCCAGCGCGTGGGCGCCCCGTGCGGCGGGCACGGCGAGGACGTGGAAGTCCGCGGGCCCTGGCAGTCCCATCTCCACGCCGGCCCAGAGCACGAGCGGCACCGCCACGTTCATCAACAGGAGCAGCAGCGGGAAGGCCCACGTGGCGGTGGAGAGGGCATCGCGCTCGGGGCTCTCCGTGAAGGCCACGTGGTACTGGCGCGGGATGAGGAAGGCGGCGGCGCAGGAGATGACGAGCAGCGGCGTCCAGGAGGCCTCGCGCGCGGGCTCCTGCATGGCGTGCAGCGCCTCGGGGTGGGCGTCCAGCCACGCCTGGAGTCCTCCCGGGCCACCGAAGACGGAGGCCACCGCCCAGGCCCCCACGAGCACCAGCGCCACGCCCTTCACCAGCGACTCGAAGGCGATGGCCAGCGCGAGGCCTTCATGGCGCTCGCGCACGGTGACGTAGCGGGCCCCGAAGAGGACGGAGAAGACGATGGTGGTGGCGCAGAAGCCCAGCCCCAGCAGGGTGGCCGAGGCCGAGGGGCTAAGGACGCGCGCGGACTCGACGACGGCGCGCACCTGCAGGGCCAGGTAGGGCAGGGTGCCCACCAGCAGCGCCAGCGTCACCGCGGTACCGGTGGCCTGTCCCGGGTAGCGGAAGGCGAAGAGGTCCGCGAGCGAGGTGAGCTGCAACTCCCGCGTGAGCTTGAGCAGCGGGCGCCACAGCACGGGGACGAGCAGGCAGGAGAGGGTGGCGCCGAGGTAGATGGCGAGGTAGCGGAAGCCGTACTGGCCGGCGTAGCCCACGCTGCCGAAGTAGGACCAGGAGGTGGCGTAGACGCCGAGCGCCAGGGCGTAGGCCAGCGGGTGCTGGGTGATGCGCGAGGGGATGCGTCCGCGCTCGGCGGCGTAGGCGATGAGGAACAGCAACAACAGGTAGGCGAGGGAGGCGACGACGAGCGTGCCCAGCTCAAGTGTCATGGCCGCTCCGGCGGGCGGCCCAGGCCCCGAGCCCGATGACTCCGAGCCATACCGCGAAGGGCTGGTACCAGGGCGCGCCCTCCCGCAGCCAGAGTTGCCGCAGCGGCGAGCCGAAGAGGAGCGCCGCCACGGCGAACACGAACAGCGAGAGCATGGCGGGCTGTCCACCCGGCTCGGAGGCGCGCTTCATGGCTCGCTCACTCCTGGATTCCCACCTGGGCCATCAGCAGGGGTCTTGCCTCCTGGTATGCCTGCTCCACCGCGGACAGCAGCTCCGCCGCGCCCTCCAGCCCCGGGCGCTCCCGCGCGAGGTTCTCCAGCGCCTTGCAGTGCATGCGCACCCGCATCATCCCGAACATCCCGCTGCTCGTCGCCAGGCCGTGGGCCTCGTTGGCGAGCACCGCGGCGTTCCCCGCGGCGAGCAGCTCCCGCATCCGGACGATTCTCTGGGGCGTGCGGTCCAGATAGCCGCGCGCCATGTCCGCCACGAGATTCGGAGCGTCTTCGTCCTGAAGCACGCTCAGCTTCTCCAATTGCCGCACATCCATCGCGAGGACCTGCTGCTCCATAGGGGAACCATTCTGCCCTACCCGTGTAAGGCCGAAAAACCTCGTTCGTTCCAGGCAGCGTTACTTCGCTACGGAGAGCAACCCATGAAGCTGCTGTGGATCGCCGGACTCGCCCTCGTTTCACTGCTCGTCTTCCTCGGCCCGCGCGCGGAGGCGAGCACGGCCAACCGCGTCACCATCCTCTACGACGGGTTCGGCAAGCCGTCCGACCTGAGGAAGGACTGGGGCTTCGCCGCCCTCATCGAGTACGAGGGCAAGCGCATCCTCTTCGATACCGGCAACAACCCCGACCACTTCGCCCACAACGTCCAGCGCCTGGGCGTGGACCTGACGAACCTCGACTTCGTCGTCATCTCCCACCGCCACGGGGACCATGCCTCGGGCCTGAAGCACCTGCTCGAGGTCAACCCGGACGTGCCCATCTACGTGCCCGCCGACGAGTACTTCGGCGGCGTCACTCCGCCCCACTTCTTCGAGCACGGCGACGAGTCCCTTCCGCCGGAGATGCGCTACTTCGACGGGCACCCGCCCCATGACAACCCGCACGGGACGCCCTGGCGCGAGGCGAACTTCATCCGCGTGACCGCCCCCCTGGAGGTCGCCCCGGGCATCCGCCTCATCACCACCACCTCGCGGAAGCCCGGCACGATGGAGCTCAAGGAGCTGTCGCTGGTGCTCGAGACTCCGTCGGGCAACGTGCTGGTGGCCGGCTGCTCGCACCCGGGCATCGAGCCGATCCTCCAGGAGGCCTCGCGCGCCTCGTCCTCCTCGCGTTTCCGCATGCTCTTCGGCGGCCTGCACCTCGTGGAGGCCTCGGACGCGGAGATCCAGGCCATCGTTTCCTCCCTGCTCGACACGTGGCGCATCCGGGAGCTGGCTCCCGGTCACTGCTCGGGCGAGCGCACGTTCGCCCTGCTCCGGGCCCGGTTGGGTCAGCGGCACGTCTACGCGGGGGTCGGCACCACCATTCCCCTCTAGGGCAGCCAGGAGTCAGAGGCCCAGGTCCAGCTCGGTCTGCTTCGCGCCGGCCTGTTCCCCCGGGCCCGGGTAGAGCACCTGTCTGCCGTGCAGCACCGCGAAGGGCGTGAGCGCGTGGGGCTCGGAGCGGGTTCGGCTGGTGATGTGCCGCACCTCCACTCCCCGGGCATACAGCGCGTCCGCCACGAGCGAGCGGTGGCACCGCCAGCGCACCGCCTCGGCGCACATGAGGGCCAGCGGCCCGTCCGGCGTGAGCTCCCGCAGCTCCTCGAGCCCTCGTGCGAACTCGTCGGTTCGCATGTAGTCCGCGTAGCCGCGGAAGCTGGCGTTGCGCCACCCGGTGTTGGGCGAGTCCTTGCTCGCGCGTCGCAACCCCCCGAGCCTCGGCAGGTGCACGTACCGGATGTCCTCCGCCCCGAGCGTTCGGGGCAGGGTGTCCCGGTTGAACTGGGGGTTCTTCCTCGAGCGCGGCACCGTGCGGATGTCCACGAGCGTCTGGATTCCGTGCGCTCGCAGCAGCTCCACCAGCTCCTCCGCCGAGCGCGTGGAGTGGCCCACCGTGTAGATGCTCGCCTTCCCCCAGCCCGGTGCTTTTCTCTTCGGCAGCTCCGTGCTCATTACTCCGTGCTCTCCTGTACGGAATGTAGGCACGGGGCTCCTGGTGGGAAGCCGATACCCTCACCCCGACCCTCTCCCAGGGGGAGAGGGAGTTGGGGCTCAGCCTGGTTCGATTCGCACTCTCGTTCCCCGGCCTACCCCGAGCACCTCGGCCGCGCTCCCTTCCCTCACGGACACCTCCAGCAGCCCCGCGCTCCCCACCAGGGACAGCGGTTCTCCGGATGCGACGACCTGGTAATGCGCGTGTGGCGCCTCCCGGATGACCGTGGCCCCGATGTGCACCTGGAAGCGCGCCGGTAGGAGCGCCCCGGGCAGGTTGGTGATGAGGTTGCCGTAGGTGTCCACGTGGAGCACCTCGCCCACCGGCCATCCGTTCTCCTCTCCCGGGGGTGGGAATGAGAAGGGTCTCTCCAGGTGGTGCAACGCGCGGCCGAGCTTCTCCAGCTCCACCCCCGCCGCCAGGTGTCCCACCGCCGGTGCGAACACATCCCGCCCGTGGATGGTCCTCGACTGTCTGGGTCCCCGGTATTCTGGCGCGGTCAGCTCCACCGCCCCGGCCAATCCCCCGAGCTGCTCGATGGCTGGCACCAACAGTCCGTTGTCCGGACCCACCAGCACGTCACCCCGCCGCGTCCTCGCCGCCACGGCTCGCCGTGTCGAGCCCACGCCCGGATCCACCACCGCCAGGTGCAGCGAGCCCTCGGGGAAGGCCTCCACCGCGCTCCATAGCAGGAAGGCACCCCCTCTCACGTCCTGGGCGGGCACCGCATGCGTCAGGTCCACGAGGACCGCTCCCGGGGCGACCCGGAGGATCGCCGCCTTCATCTGGCCCACGTAGGTATCCGTCAGGCCGAAATCCGTCAGCAGGCTGATGGGTGGAGGCATCGTTCCTGGAAGATATCCGCACCCCTTCCTTCGTGGATCCCGCGGGGGGGGGCATTCACTTCCCGGGCCCCATCCGCGATAGAACAGGGGCTCGTCCCTGGCCCCCTATGCACGTCGTCATCCTTGGATGTGGAGTCTCTGGACTGTCCTGCGGTGTCCGGCTGCTCGAAGCCGGTCACCCGGTGGAGATCTGGGCGCGCGAGCTGCCCCCGCACACCACGTCCGATGTCGCGGCGGCCGTGTGGTACCCGTACCATGCCTTCCCCCAGGAGCGCGTCTCCGCCTGGGCCGGGCGCACCCTCGAGGTGCTGCGCGCGCTCGCCCGGGAGCCCGACACCGGTGTCCGGAGTATCCTCGGGACGGAGCTCCTGCTTCGTCCCGCCCCCGACCCGTGGTGGACGCCGTGCGTCCCCGGCTTCCGTCGCGCCACTCCGGCGGAGCTGCTCCCGGACTTCGTGGATGGCTACGTGTTCGAGGCTCCCGTCATCGACATGCCTCGCTACCTCCCGTATCTGCTGGCCCGCTTCCGCCGGCTCGGTGGCTCCGTGCTCCAGCGCGAGGTGCGCTCCCTGGACGAGGCGTGGGACGTGGCTCCGTTGGTGATCAACTGCACCGGCCTGGGGTCTCGTGAGCTCCTGGGGGACACGTCGCTCTTCCCCATCCGCGGGGAGGTGCTCCGCGTGGAACCGCTCCCGCTGGAGCGCTTCCTCTTCGACGAGCAGGACGAGACGCGTGGCATGACCTACCTCATTCCCCGCTTCCAGGATTGCATCCTCGGCGGCACGCTCGTGGAGGGGAGCTGGTCGCTGGAGCCAGACCCGGCGCAGGCCGAGGCCATCCTCGCGCGCGCGGCGCGGCTGCTCCCCGCGGGCACCCGCCTCCACGTGCTGCAGCACCTGGTGGGGTTACGGCCCGGGCGTCCCTCCGTGCGCCTCGAGCTGGAGCAGGTGGGAGGACGTCACGTCCTCCACAACTACGGACATGGCGGGGCGGGCGTGACACTCTCCTGGGGTTGTGCCGAGGAGGTGGTCGCGCTCGCCGGACAGCTCGCCGGTGGCACGGCCCTTGTCGGACCGGCCTGGAATCCTTCGAGCACTGGGAGGACGCATGGAACGTGAACAGAGCCAGGAGCGCATACAGTCCGTGCTGCGGTTGCCCGCTGCCCGGCGCTATTCGTACTTCCTCCAACGCGTGGTGGAGTCCGGTGAGGTGTGGGGACTCGATGGCGAGGGGTGGGCGCTCGCGCTCGATGACAGCGGGCGGGACGTGCTGCCGCTGTGGCCCGCGCCCGAGTTCGCCGCCATGTGCGCCACGCGGCTGTGGTCCGGCTTCCAGCCGCGCGCCATCACGCTGCGGGAGCTGATGGACAATGTGCTGCCCCAGCTCGAGGAGGAGGGGATGCCCGTGGGCGTCTTCTTCACGCCGGAAGGGCAGGGCCACCCCGTGTCGGCGCGTGAGCTCATCGAGGCCTTGCGCACCGCGAGCGGCCCGTTGGCCTGAAACCTCGCGACCCCGAGCGTAACGCGCGGCGTCGAGCAGGTCCTGCTCCGCCGCGAGTGGAACGTTGCACCTCCTGACACCTGCGCTCACCTGCACCGCCTTGAAGTCACCCGGGCGGGGCTTCTACCGTCCGCGCCATGCCTGGAGATTCAGACAAGACGGTGTACGCGAAGGGAACGGCCCCCCGGGGTGGCCAGGGCTCGAAGCCCTGGGTTCCGTGGCTGGTGACGGCGGTGGTGGTGCTGCTGGCCGGTGCTGGGGGCTATATCGGGTACGCGGCGTACTCGGCGCAGAAGGCGCGCGCGGAAGCCGCGGAGCAGTCGGCCGCGGAGGCCCGAGCCCGGACGGTGACCACGGAGCAGGCGCGCAAGGCGCTGGAGGAGAAGCTCTCGGAGCAGCTGGCGGCGAAGGACCAGAAGCTCACGGCGCTCGAGGACGAGCGCACCCGGCTGTCCACCGAGCGCGAGCAGCTCCAGCAGGCGGTGCAGGAGAAGGAGGCCGAGCTCGCGCGTCTCAAGGCCACCTACGAGGACATCGAGCAGAAGCTGAAGGCGGAGATTTCCGAAGGGGAGATCCGCCTGTCCCAGGCCGAGGGCCGCATCCAGGTGGACCTCGTGGACAAGATTCTCTTCGACTCCGGTGAGGCGAGCCTCTCGGCGCGAGGTTCCGAGGTGCTGGCGCGGCTGGGCGCGGTGCTCTCCAAGGTGGAGAACCGCTCCATCCTCGTGTCGGGCCACACGGACGATGCGCCGCCCTCGCAGCGGCTGGCGGCCACCTACCCGACGAACTGGGAGCTGTCCGTGGCCCGCGCGGTGAACGTGGTGCGGTTCCTCGGGGAGAAGGCGGGTGTCCCGCCGGCCCGGCTGGTGGCCGCGGGCCATTCCGATACGAAGCCCGTGGCCAGCAACGCCACGCCCAAGGGCCGCGCCCGCAACCGGCGCATCGAGATCCTCCTCATTCCGGATCTCCCCGCGGGCAAGAAGAGCGAGACCAAGGCCGCCGCGGTCACGCCCTGAGCGGACTCAGGGCATGCTCGGACGATGGGGCGGCTGTCTGCGCTTGGACAGGCGGACGGACACGAACGCGAAGACAGCCGCCGCCACCACGAGCACCGCCAGCCAGTACCAGAGCAGCGGGCTGCTGGTGACGTGCGAGTCCTCGCGCGCGCTATGAACGGTCTCGTTCTGTGCCAGCGCCACCATCGGTGCGAGCAGATACAGCATCCAGGCCGGAATCATTTGCACGGTCTTCATCACTCCCGGAACCTGGGCATGTGTTCTGTGAGGAACAAGGTGTCGCCCAGGTGACGCCTGGCTGGTCCCCAGGAGCGCCGCCGGGCCCTCCCTCGAGTCATCGATCTCTGGTGTAAAAGCCCCGCCCACGCGGAGTGCTCCGCGTCGAGCCACGAGGGTAGGGGGCCATGCGGTCTGATAACCACACGAAGAGTTGGAGTGGCATCCGTGACTGGGTGCTGATGGCCTCGAGCGTGCTGCTGCTCGCGGCCTGCGGTGGCAGTGAGTTGCCATCGGATGCAGTGAGCACGCGCCCGCAGGGACTGGGTAGCACCAACAAGGTCCTCATCCTGGCCGGCACGGTCACCGATGGCGAGTCCAGCGTCGAGGCGCAGGCCGCCGCGAGCCTGGGTTACGCGGTGGAGGTCGTCTCCGACGCGGAGTGGGCCGCGAAGAGCTCGGCGGACTTCGCCACCTATCGCGCCATCATCCTGGGGGACCCCACGTGCAGCACCAGCGTGGGCCTGGTTCAGGCGGCGATCGACAACCGCCACGTCTGGGGCCCGGTGGTCGACGGTAACGTCATCGTCATGGGGACCGATCCCGTGTACCACGCGGAGGATCTGGTCACCCGGAACGCCGTCGGGTTCTCCGTCGCTCAGGAGGGCAAGACGGGCGCCTACATCAACCTGAGCTGCTACTACCACGGGACGCCGGCCAACACGGCGGTGCCGCTGCTCGACCCGTTCGGCGCCTTCACCGTGACGGGCGTGGGTTGCTACAACGATGCCCACATCGTGGCCACCCACGCGGCCCTCGATGGCCTGACGGACGGCCTGCTCTCCGATTGGGGCTGCTCGGTCCACGAGGCCTTCGACTCCTTCCCGGCCGCCAACTTCACCCCGCTCGTCATCGCGCGTGACCCGACCTACGGCGCGCGCCTGCCGGGCTCCATGGACTTCGCGGACGGCTCGCACGGCGTGCCCTACGTCCTGGCGCGCGGTGCCATCCCCGTGCGTTGCGGCGACGGCGTGATGCAGTACCCCGAGGAGTGCGACACGGGCGCCAGCAACGGCGTGCCCGGCACGGCCTGCTCGTCCGTGTGCCGCCTGCACTGGTGCGGTGACGGCACGCTGGACCCCGGTGAGGAGTGCGACACCGGTGCCTCCAACGGCTCCGGCTCCTGCAGCGCTTCCTGCCGGCTGGTCGCCGTTCCCCGTCCTCCGGTGGCGCTCTGCAAGGATGTCACCGTGTCGGCCGACAGCCTCGTCTGCTCCGTCTCCGGCAGCCTCATCAACATCGACAACGGCTCGTATGACCCGGACGGTGACCTGACGGGCTGCACCCAGTCTCCGAGCAACTTCGCTCTGGGCTCCACCCCGGCGACGCTCACCTGCGTCGACTCGGCGGGCCAGCGGTCCTCCTGCACGGCGATGGTGACCGTCGTCGACACCACGGCTCCGTCCATCACCTGCCCGGCCAACGTGTCGGCCGAGTGCGTCTCGGGCGGTGCGAACGTGGATCCGGGCCAGGCGTACGGCGATGACAACTGCAGCGACGCGACGTACTCCAGCAGCCCCGGCGCCGGCCGCTTCCCGGTGGGCAGCACCCCCGTCACGCACACCGGCAGGGATTCCGCTGGCAACACCGCCACCTGCACCAGCACGGTGACGGTGAGCGATACCCAGGCTCCGGTCGTGACGGTGTCCGGCTACCCCTCCATCACCATGACGTGCGGCAACGCGTACGTCGAGGCCGGCGCCAGGGCCAATGACGCCTGCCAGGGTGACCTGAGCTCCGCGGTGACCGTCTCCGGCTCCGTCAACACCAAGGTCGCGGGCACCTACACCCTCACCTACACGGTGAAGGACGCGGCGGGCCACGTGGGCACCGCCACCCGTACCGTCACCGTGATTCCGGGCCCCTCCGGCGAGTGCGAGGACCGGCACGGCGGCTGGATTCTGACGGGCAGCATGGCCCTGCCGCGCATGCTGCACACCGCCACCCTGCTGGACGACGGCCGGGTGCTGGTGGCCGGTGGTTTCAACACCACCTCGGAGCTGTACAACCCGGAGACCAAGACCTGGTCCGCCACGGGCAACACCCTGGGCGCGCACCGCGGTCACACGGCCACCAAGCTGCAGGATGGCCGCGTGCTCATCACGGGCGGCGGCTCGTGCCCCATCACCGACGCCACCGCGGAGCTGTATGTCCCCGCGATCGGCAAGTGGAAGCCGGCGGGTCAGCTCAACCAGCAGCGCTTCCACCACTCGGCGGTGCTGCTGCCCAACGGCAAGGTGCTGGTGGCCGGTGGTCGCGTCACCGAGTACGACGGCAACGTCTTCGCCTCGGCCGAGCTGTATGATCCGGCCACGGGCTCCTGGACGTACACCGGCAGCATGCAGACGGCGCGCGCCTATCACACCATGACCCTGCTGCCTGGCGGCAAGGTGCTGGTGACGGGCGGCAGCGATGCCTCCGACGCCCTCATCAACTCCGCGGAAATCTACGACCCGGCCTCCGGGACGTGGACGAGCGTGGCGAGCATGGGCGCTGGCCGCTCCTCTCACACGGCCACCCTGCTGCCTGGCGGCAAGGTGCTGGTGGCGGGCGGTGCGGGCATCGACGTGGCGCTGAGCTCCTCGGCGGAGCTGTATGACCCGGCGGCCAACACCTGGACGGCCACGGGCAGCATGAAGGATCCGCGCAAGTGGCACACCGCCAACCTGCTGCCGGACGGCCGCGTGCTGGTGGCCGGTGGCTACCACCCGCTCACGGGCATCATGACCGCCTCCGAGCTGTATGACCCGGCGACGGGCAGGTGGAGCGTCACGGCGTTCATGAACGTGGACCGCTACCGTCACACGGCGACCCTGCTCAACAACGGCACGGTGCTCGCGGTGGGCGGCGTCAGCAACCACGACAACGCGTCGGCCGAGTACTACGACCTGGACGAGCTGTAGTCGCCGTTGCCCTCGTCGAGGGACCCCGGGAGGGCGGTACTCTCCGTCCTCCCGGTGTTGGAACCATCGGTGTTAGGGTGCTCTCGGTCCCATGACGAGAAGCACTCAAGCCATCGCCGATGGCATCCGACGGCGCGTCTTCGAGCACACCATCCGCCACAACGGGGGATACCTGTCCCAGGCGTGCTCGGCGGCGGAGTCCCTGGCCCTGCTCTACAACGAGGTCCTCCACCTCGGTCCGAGCACCGCCCCGGCCATTCCACGTCCCTTTCCGGGAGTGCCCGGTCCCCACAACCCGGACAGCTTCACCGGCGCCGGCTACCACGGCCCGGCGTCTCCGGAGTACGACCGCTTCTTCATCTCCCCAGCCCACTACGCCCTGGTGGTCTACGCCGCGCTCATCGAGGCGGGCCGCATGGCCCCCGAGGGGCTCGAGCACTTCAACCGGGACGGCTCCAGCGTGGAGATGATTGGCGCCGAGCACAGCCCCGGCTTCGAGGTCACCACCGGCAGTCTGGCCCAGGGTCTGTCCATGGCCTCCGGCGTGGCCTGGGCCCGGCAGCGGCGCGGCGAGCCCGGCCGCGTCTGGGTCTACCTGTCCGACGGCGAGCTGCAGGAGGGACAGACCTGGGAGTGCTTCGCCAACATGGCGTTCCACCGCATCGCCAACGTCTCGGTGGTCATCGACGTCAACGCCCAGCAGTGCGACGGGGCCATGAGCACGGTCGGTTACATGGGCGATTGGATCGCCCGGCTCCGGTCCTTCGGCGCCGATGCCGTCGAGGTGGACGGCCATGACCTCACCGCCATGCGCGCGGCCCTGTCCCGCCGAGCGGAGGACCGGCCCGTCGTCACGCTCATGCGCACCAGCCCCTATCAGGGCATGGACGCCGCCCTGAAGAAGCGCTTCCCGCGTCTGCACTACGTCCGCTTCCAGTCGTCCGAGGAGAGGCGCGAGCTCGCTCGCAGCGTCGCCGCCCAGCTCGGCATTCCCAACCCGGAGCCCTGAGTCATGGAACTCGTCGAGAAGCCCTACGCGAAGGCCTTCATCGCCTACGCCTCGAAGCGCCCGGAAGTGCTCTGCCTGTCCGCCGACCTGACCTCCAGCTGTGAGGTGGACAGGTTCCGCGATCAGTACCCGCGGCAGTTCCTGTCCTGCGGCATGGCCGAGCAGAACATGCTGTCCTTCGCGGCCGGGCTGGCCATGGAGGGGTTCCGCCCCTTCATCCACACGTTCGGCGTGTTCCTCTATCGCCGGCCGTTGGATCAGCTCATCAACTCCATCGCCTATCCCAACCGCAAGGTGCGCCTCATGGGATTCCTGCCCGGCATCACGACGCCGGGCGGTGTCACCCACCAGGCCATCGATGACATCGCCATCCTGCGCGCCGTGCCCAACATGACGCTGCTGGAAACAGGAGATGCCACCGAGGTGGAGACGGTGCTGCCGGTGGCCGATGCCGTCGACGGCCCGGTGTACGTGCGCGTGCTGCGTGGCCAGGTTCCCCGGCTGTTCTCCACCCCGTTCCGCTTCAACGACATCCGCTGCGTGCGCGAGGGGCGGGACGTGCTCATCGTCACCGCCGGCATCACCACCGAGGAGGCGATGCGCGCCACCGCCGCCCTCGAGGCGAAGGGCCTGTCCGTGCGCCACCTGCACGTGGGTACCCTCAAGCCCTTCAACCGCGAGCAGTTCCTGGACCACCTCGCGTCCGTGCGCCTGGGGGTCATCTCCCTGGAGAACCACACCATCGTGGGCGGACTGGGGAGCATCCTCGCGGAGCTCATGGCGGACGCGGGTGTGGGCCGGCCCCTGGTTCGTCTGGGGTTGAAGGACACCTTCGCTCACGGCGCCAGCAAGCCCTACCTCATGACGAAGTACGGCCTGGATGCGATGGCGCTGGTGCGCGCCGCGGAGAAGCTGGCCGGCCAGGCGCTGGGCATCACCCAGGACGAGCTCCTCGCCGTGCGGCTGGAAGCGGTGCACTCGGCGTCCAAGGCGGAGGCGCTGTGATGGGCTCCGAGCGCATCCGGGTCACCTACGGCGTCACCGCTCCGGCGGCGGAGATTCAGGCACGAGCCCTCGCCATCGCGCTCGAGCAGACCGTGGAGTTGCCCGAGCGGCTGGTGCCACGTGGCTTCATCCGCGACGAGGTGGTGGGGCACATCGAGGACATCTCCGAGCGCGCTCCGGGAGTCCACGAGGTCACCCTGAGCTACCTCGTGGAGTCCGCGGGCGGCGAGCTCACCCAGCTCCTCAATCTGCTGTTCGGCAACAGCTCGTTGCAGCCGGGCGTGCGGGTACTGGACGTCCGGTTGCCGGAGTCGTTCCTGCGCCAGTTCCGAGGTCCCCGCTTCGGTATGAAGGGGCTGCGCGACTTCCTGGGCGTGCCCACGGGACCGCTCGTGCAGACGGCCCTCAAGCCCATGGGGCTGTCGCCCGAGGAGCTGGCCGAGATGGCCTATCGGCTCGCGCTCGGTGGCATCGACATCATCAAGGACGACCATGGCCTGGCCAATCAGCCCTGGGCGCCCTTCGAGGCTCGGGTGGCCGCCTGTGCCGCCGCCGTGGAGCGGGCCAACCGCGAGACGGGCCGGCACGCCGTGTACGCGGCCAATGTCACCTCGGACTTCCGTCAGCTCGAGCGCCGGGTGCGTTTCGCGAAGGAGGCGGGTGCCCGGGCCTTGTTGCTCGGCCCCGGCCTGGTGGGCTTCGACACGCTGCGCGCCATCGCCGACGACGACAGCATCGCGCTGCCCCTGCTGTCCCATCCGACCTGGCTGGGCTCGCACGTGGTCAGCCCGAGCGCGGGTCACGCCCACGGAGTCCTGTTCGGTCTGCTGCAGCGTCTGGCTGGCGTCGATGCCAGCATCTATCCCAACTTTGGCGGCCGGTTCGGTTTCTCCCAGGAGGAGTGCCAGCAGATTGCCAGCGCCTGCCTCGCGCCCATGGGCTCGCTGCGGCCCTGTTGCCCCACGCCGGGCGGGGGCATGCGGCTGTCGAACCTCGAGGCGATGAAGTCCTGCTACGGCGACGAGGTGATGTATTTGATGGGCGGCGGCCTGCTCGAGCTCTCCTCGGATCTCACCGAGGCTTCGCGCCAGTTGCTGTCGGCGCTCGGGCGCGCCTGAGTGGTGTCAATGTGAGCACGCTCATCACCTGTCTCGTGGCGTTCGGGTTCGGGTTCATCGGCTCCATTCCGTTGACCGGTCCGATCGCCGTCATGGTGTTGTCCTTGTGCGTGCAGAAGCGCTTCGGCGCGGCCCTCCGTGTCGGCCTGGGAGCCGCGCTGGCCGAGGCGCTCTACGCCGCCGTGGCCTTCTGGGGATTCACGACGTTCCTCGCGAACCGTCCCGCCATCCTCCCCCTCTCACACGCGTTGAGCGCGCTCGTGCTGACCCTGCTCGGGGTGTACTTCATCCGGTGGAAGCCCGTGGACGAGGTGAAGCCCGAGGAGGGCCGCTCCGTCATGGGCTTCCTGCTCGGCTTCTCCATCTCCGCGCTCAATCCCACCCTGCTGGCCACGTGGAGCGCGGCGGTCGCGGCCCTCTATGCGCGGCAGCTCTTCGACTTCTCCGCGGTGCTCGCGCTCCCCTTCGGTGCCGCCGCTGGCGCGGGAGTGGCCTGCTGGGAATTGCTGCTCGTCTGGCTGCTCCGGCGCTACGAGAGCCGCCTCCCTCGCTCCGCGCTGACCTGGGTGGTGCAGGGCATGGGCCTGCTGCTCATCGCGGGGGCTGTCCTCGCTGGGCGGGACCTCGTCCGCGAGCTGTAACGGCACGCGGAGCCAGGGTTCTTCGGCACGGCGCTTCGCCTCACGGAGCTGCTGGCTGCGCCAGGGGGCCGGGCGTGGCCGTCTTCGGATCGTACCGCTTCAGCAGGGACTCCAGCTCGGCCAGTGCCTTGGCATGGAGGATGGGGGCGCGGGAGAAGGTGGTCCGCGCCGAGTGGGCGAGTCTCAGGGCGCGCTCCGGTTGCTGACCGGCGGCCCACAGGGCTCGCGCCATGGCGAACTGCGTGGAGGCCCGGTAGGCCGGACGTACCGGGCGGTTCTCGACGACCCGCAGCACGCGCTCGAGGACGGGGATGGCCTCGGTGGACCGTCCCAGCCGCTGCAACGCCTCGCCCTTGCCCTCCAGGGGCAGCACGCCGACGGGCGAGTCCACTCCCATCGTCTTCTCGAAGAGGGGCTGCTCCTTCTCGAAGATGGCCAGCGCGCGGGCGGCCTGCCCCAGCTCGAGGTAGCTGGCGCCGATGCTCACGCGCATCATCGCCGTGGTGATGTGCGCGGGGCCCAGGTTCTTCTCGCGCAGCTCCAGCGCCTGTTGGCGCAGCCGGAGCGCCTTCTCGTGCTGGCCTCGCACATCGTGCAGATCCGCGAGCCCCACCAGGGCCTTGGTGTACACGTGCTCGTGCTGCTTCGGGTCCTTCTTCGCCAGCTCCACCACCTGCTGGAAGGTCCGCTGCGCCTCGGACAGCCGCTCCAGCGACGTCTGGGCCTCCGCCACGTTCACGAGCGCCTGCATCAGGTACGGGCCCTCCGGGCCCATCAGCTCCCGGAAGCGGCGCACGGCCTCGTTGTAGTGCTCGAGCGCCGCGGCGTCATGACCCTCGGCGGCCTCGAGGTCTCCGTAGGCGATGTGGAAGTGGGCCCATTCCTCCGAGTCGCTCCTGTACGCCTGCTGGCCGATCTCCCGCACCCGGTCCAGCAGGCGGCGCGCCTCGGCGTTGCGCCCCTGGAGGGCGTACATGTTCGCCAGGTTCGTCAGGGGTTGGGTGAGGAACGGGTGGCCGGGCCCGAGGTTGTTCTCGCCCAGCCGGACGAGCGTCTCGAGTGCGCGCAGGGACTCGTCGACACGGTCCAGGTTGTCCAGCGCGGCCAGCGAGTTGCTGGCGTAGCGCAGCGTCGTCGCGTTCGCGGGGCCGAGCGTCTGCTCCGCGAGGGCGAAGGCCCTGTCGAAGGCCTCGTAGGCCTCGGCGAACTTGCCCTGGTGGTAGAGCGCCAGGCCCCGGTTGTTGAAGAAGATGGCGCGCAGCTCGCCGCGCTCTCCGATCCGGTTGAGCGAGGCCTCCGCGAAGTGTTCCCAGCGCTCGGCCTCCTCCTGGGGCCCGCGGTTGCTGTAGTAGCCCATCAGCCGCACGGCGGCCGCCGCCGCGAGGGTGTCGTGCCGGGCGGCATGCGCCAGCCACAGCGCCTGCATCAGCAGCGGAGGGACTCCCTGGCTGTCCCCGGAGATGATCTGCGCCCAGGCCTTCATGAAGAGGGACTCGGCGCGGATGGGCTCGTAGCCGAGCGTCGCCGCCCGCTCATCCACCTCCGAGGCCAGTGCCAGGGCGTCCTTGTACTTGCCGGCCTCGGTGAGCGCCTTGACGCGGGCGAGCTGGGCGCGTGCCACCTCCACGGAGCCCCGCACGAAGATGTCCTCGGGAGGCTTCACCTCGGCCATCAGGGCCTCCACGTCCGCGCAGCCCCGGAGGGAGCGCAGGGAGCTGGTGGCGGAGAGGGCCTTCTCCACCACGGTGGCGTCGGCGTCGGTGAAGACCTCGGTGAGCGCGGCCAGCTCCTGACGGCGGCTCTCCAGGCAGGCCATGCGCAGGGACATGACGGCCTCGGACTGCTCGCCCCGGATGCGCGTGGCCTCGCAGGTGTCCTGGTGCATGTCCGTCCACGCCCGGGTGTACGTGTCGAGCGCTCCGTGCACGCGGGCCCAGGTGTCGCGAGCATAGGACAGGCTGGTGGCGAGGAAGGCCCTCTCGATGGCGTCCTGACGGGTCTTGCCCCAGACCGCCTTCAGGCTCTCCTGGCTGCCGGTGCACAGGTGGGCGCGCCGCTGCCTCCAGGAGGACCAGGCCAGCGCGCCCGAGGCGGTGACGAGGAGGAGCAGGCCCACCGCGGTCAGCCAGCGGCGGCGCACCTGGGCCGGGTTGCGCTCCAGGATGGCCAGCAGCGCGTCCAGCGACGGGTAGCGGGCCTCCGGTGCGGTGTTGAGCGCGCGCAGCAGGGCGCGGTTCACCCAGGGCGGCACCTTGGAGTAGGGCGGCGGGGGCTTGATGCGCCCGGCCAGCACGTTCTCCCGGCGCTCACTGGGAGAGCCGCCCTCGAAGGGACGCTCGCCGTAGAGGGCCTCCCACAGCGACACGGCGAAGGAGAACTGGTCCGTGCGCGCATCCGCGATGGCACCGCGGAACTGCTCGGGCGCCATGTAGGCCGGAGTGCCCAGCACCGCGCCCCGCTGTGTCAGCTCCAGCTCCAGCAGGCTGTGGGGCTTGACCGGACCGGTGTCCGGGGAGGGCGCCCCGTCGTCGGAGCCGAGCTCCGCGGGCGCGTTGTGCGGACGCGCCAGGCCGAAGTCCGTCACCCGGACGCGGCCGTCCTTGCCCACCAGGACGTTGGTGGGCTTGAAGTCGCGGTGCACGAGCCCGGCGGCGTGCGCGGCGGCCAGGCCCCGGCCCGCGGCCAGGAAGGCCGTGAGGATCTCCCTCCAGGTGCGTGGCCGCTCCCGCTGCCACTGCAGCAGCGTCTGCCCCTCCACGAGCTCCATGGCCATGAAGACCTGGGTGCCGTGTTGGTACACGTCGTAGATGGCCACCACGTTGGGGTGGGACAGCCGCGCCATGGCCTGCGCCTCGCGCAGCAGCCGGGCCCGCCCCGACGTCACCTCGGGACCCTCGTCGGAGTCACCGCGCGGCAGCAGCTTCAGCGCCACCTTCCGGTCCAGCACCGAGTCATAGGCGGCGTACACCATGCCCATGCCGCCCTGGCCCAGGGGATCCAACACCACGTACCGGTCCAGCGGCGTTCCCCGGCCGAGCGCGGGTGTCTCATCAGAGCGGGTCTTCGGCTGGGGTCCTGGCGCGTTACCCTCGGGCAGGGCAACCGTGCGGCGCTCGTCTGTCACGACCGTGTGCCGCTCCTCGGCCACGGCCGTGCGGCGCTCGTCGGTCACGACCGTCCGGCGCTCCTTGTCATCGAAAGACCCCATGCAGCCTCGCTGCCCCGCAGGATGTCATGCCCCCGGGGAAGCGAGAATGCTCGTCGCGCAGATTCTGGAATCAAACACGCGACGATGTTTCACGACAGGCCGCCAGGCGGGCGGCCGGGTTCGGCTCACGTGGCCCGAGCGAGCCGCCGCAGCGCGTCCCCGGTGACGCGGAAGACGGTCCAGTCGTTCATCGGCACCGCGCCGAACGATTTGTAGAACTCGATGGAGGGCGTGTTCCAGTCGAGCACGGACCACTCGAAGCGTCCGCAGCCGCGCTCGAGGGCGAGCTTCGCCAGGTGTGACAGCAGCTTCTTGCCGTGCCCGTGGCCCCGGTGCTCGGGCAGCACGAAGAGATCCTCCAGGTAGATGCCCGGCCTGGACAGGAAGGTGGAGTAGTTGTGGAAGAAGAGGGCGAAGCCCACCACCTGTCCGCCGTCCTCGGCGAGGACGACCTCGGCGTAGGGCCGGGCGCCGAAGAGGTGCTGGTGCAGGTCCTCCTCCCGGAGGACGACCTCATGGGAGAGCTTCTCGTACTCGGCCAGGGCCCGGATGAGCCGGGCGATGGCGGGGATATCCGCGGGGGTGGCTGATCGAATCATGCGCGCGAGACTAGCGTCCGGGCCGGGAGCGTGGGGTGTCCCATCCACGCCCCGGGTGGGATCGCCACCGCCGCCCGTAGTAGCGTCCGCCGGACATCCGCACACCCGGTAGGGGAGGGGCCACGTCATGCGCAGGTTCGAGTTCGTCGAGGGCACCAGCGCCAAGTTCTGGATGGCCGACGTCCAGGGCAACACCTTCATCGTGGTGTACGGGCGACTGGGCACCGACGGTCAGCGCAAGGAGAAGGCGTTCCCCGACGAGGCGGGCGCCCGGCGCGAGTATGAGCGCAAGGTGGCGGAGAAGCTGCGCGAGGGCTACCACGAGGTGTCCGCCGAGCCGTCCTCGGCCCCGGCCCCCAAGGGCGCGAAGGGCGCGGCCGCGGCGTCTCCGAAGCTCTCGTTGCCTCCCCGGGTGCGTGGCGGCAAGCCCTCCGCCGAGCAGGTGACGGCGGCCGTGGAGGCCCTCACCCGGCTCGACTCCCTCGTGGGAGGGCGGAGCTGGAAGGTGGCGCAGCGGGCGCGCGAGGCCCGGCGCGCGCTCCGGGCGCTGGGGGGAACGGAGCCCTCCAGCCACGCCGCCCTGGGCCCGGTGTTCACGTCATTGATGGCGAAGGTGGTGGCTCCCCGGGGCGAGCCGCGGCTTCCGCCGTGGGTGGCCATGGAACTGCTGGCCGAGCTGGACGCCTCGGCCTTCCTCCGGACGCTGGAGCAGTGGAAGCGTGCCCCCGCGGGTGCGCCGGCCCAGGCCGCCACCGGCCTGCTGGCCCGTCAGGCCGAGGCGCTGGGCGAGCCCGAACTGGCGCTGCGCATCGGCGCGTTGTTGGAGGCTCGGCCCCGGAGTGGCTCCGGTGAGGGGTGGGAGCGACGCTGGAGCGCGCTGCGTCCACACCTCGAGGGACACCTGGTGGCGGGAGGCAGCTCGCTGCCGGCGTGGCTGCGCTCCCTGGATGCCGGGGGAGACACGCGCCTCGCCGAGCGACTGTCCCGGCTGGGCGCGTGAGGTAGCACGCTCCCTCAGTTCCCGCCCGCGCTCGAGCTGTGGGCGGGAGGCGACGGCTCCGCGATGCCCGTGGGCTGCTTGTCCATCTCCTCCACCGGGTAGCCGTTCGCGGCCTCGATGTAACGCGGCGGCTTCACCTTGCGGCGGTCCCTCGCGCTCAGGCCCTCGGGCGCTACCAGGGTGGGCTCGCCCCCCTGGGTGCCGGACTGGACGATGTGGCCATCACAGAAGAGCCACTCGGTCCGGCCATCGGCGAACTTGCGCGCGTAGTACAGGTCCGTGTTGCCCACCTCGGGCTCCTTCGCGCACCACGTCTGGCGCGCCGTCTTCTCCCGCTGGGGCACCCCCTCCTCCCACTTGCGCTGGGCCTCCCTCAAGGCGGACAGCTGGGCGCCCTCCGTCATCCGCGCCCGCGACTGCTCCAGCAGCTCCGTCCCCTTCTGCGCCAGCTCCGAGAGTGTCTTGGACTTCGCGAAGTCGCACTTGCGCACCGCGCCGAGGTTGGTCTGGTACACGTCCAGCACCTTGCCCAGCGAGCCCTCCGCCTCCTTCAGTGTCTCCAGGGCCCGGCCATGGTCCACCGACTGAGGGTTCTTCACCTGCTCCGTGGAGGACAGGAAGTCCGTCAGCAGCTTGTTCACCGAACCCAGCTCCTTCTCCACGGTGCGGGGTTCCGCATTACAGATGTTGGCCCCGGCCTTCGCATAGTCGCGGTACTCCGCGCGCGACAGCCCCAGGTTGTACTTCACCGGCACCACCTTCGTGGCACACCCACCCAGCGCCAGACCCAGGCCTCCGATCATCCACAGCTTCCGGCTCTTGAAATTCATGGCGGCGGACTCTATCGAACCTATCTGTCCCGGTCGAATACGTGTGACCTCAAATTATTTAATGGGTGAACATGTATTCCTGGTTAAGCGGTTTTTGTTTGTGACGAGCCCGTCACGTGCATGCAAGAAGCAGGTGAGTTGAGTCGCGGACGGTTGAGGGGGAGGCGGCGCTGCGTCACACAGTCGTGGCGAAGGTGCCCGAGGGGAGGACCGTCCGGATGTGGAAGCTGCGGTGGGGAGTGCTCGCGGTGGTGATGTTGCTGGCCGCCTGCAAGGAATCCAACCCGGGGACATCCAGTGCACCGGGTGCCACGCGCAAGCCCCAGGTGGCGGGCGGTGGACGGCCGGTGGTGCTGACGGTGGCCTACGGCAGCGAGAAGAAGAGCTGGTTCGAGGAGCAGGCGCGGGCCTTCGAGCGGAGCGGGGCGAAGACGAAGTCGGGGCGGTCCATCCGGGTGGAGGGCCGGGCGATGGGCTCGGGCGAGGCGGTGCAGGACATCGTCTCCGGCAAGCTCCGGGCGCACGTCTACAGCCCGGCCTCCAGCGCGTACCTGCCGCTGCTCAACAGCGCGTGGATGACGTCCAAGGGGAAGACGACGCCGGTGGTGGGCGAGGGTGAGCCGCTGCTGCTCTCGCCCATCGTCATCGCCATGTGGAAGCCCATGGCGGAGGCGCTGGGCTGGCCGGGCAAGCCCATTGGCTGGGCGGACCTGATGAAGGTGGCGGCGGACAAGCGGGGCTGGGGCGCGTACGGGCACCCCGAGTGGGGCCGCTTCAAGCTGGGCCACACCCACCCGGACTCCTCCAACTCGGGCCTGCTGTCGGTGCTGGCCGAGGCCTACGCGGGCTCGGGCAAGACGCGCGGGCTGACGGTGGCGGACGTGGAGCACAAGAAGACGAAGGCGCTGCTGGCGGAGATCGAGGGCACGGTGGTGCACTACGGCAAGTCCACCGGCTTCTTCTCGGACAAGATGCTGCAGCGCGGCCCGGGCTACCTGTCGGCGGCGGTGCTGTACGAGAACCTGGTCATCGAGTCCTACGGCAAGCAGACGGACGCGCCGTTCCCGCTGGTGTCCATCTACCCGGTGGAGGGCACCTTCTGGTCGGATCATCCGTACGCGGTGCTGGACGCGGACTGGGTGGGCGCCGAGGAGCGCGAGGCGGCGCAGGCCTTCATGGCCTTCCTCAAGGCGCGGCCGGCGCAGGAGCGCGCGCTGGCGCTGGGCTTCCGTCCGGCGGACCCCGCGGTGGCCATCGCGGCGCCGGTGGACGCGGCGCACGGCGCGGATCCCAAGCAGCCGCAGACGCTGCTGGAGGTGCCCGGCGCGGACGTGCTGGAGAAGCTGCTGGCCGTGTGGCGCGAGACGAAGAAGCCCACGGACATCACCTTCGTCTTCGACAAGTCCGGCAGCATGTCGGGCCGCCCGCTGGCCGAGGCCAAGGTGGGGGCGAAGCGCTTCCTGGAGTCGCTGTCGGACCGGGACGAGGTGACGCTCGTCCTCTTCGACAACAACGTGTACCCGCCCCTGGGCCCCATGACGCTCGGCAAGGGCCGCGCGGAGCTGCTCGGCCGCGTCGACAACATCATCGCCGAGGGGGGCACGGCCCTCTATTCGGCCACCCAGACCGCCTACAAGCTCGCCCGGGAGCGGGCGCAGAAGGAGCCGGGGAAGATCCACGCCGTGGTGGTGATGACGGACGGCAAGGACGAGCACAGCACCATCACGCTGGGGGACCTGGAGCAGGGCCTGAACGCCTCGAGCGAGGAGAACCCGGTGCGCATCTTCACCATCGCCTACGGCAATGGCGCCGAGGGCAAGGTGCTCGAGCGCATCGCCGAGGCGGCGAAGGGCTCCAGCGCGAAGGGCGGCGTGGAGGACATCGTCCAGGTGTACCGGGACATGGCGTCCTTCTTCTGAGGCGCGGGATGACGGGACAGGGGAGGAGCGGACATGGCCGAGCGGGGTGAGTCGACGTTGGTGGGCTACCTTCCGAAGGTGCTGGCGCGCTCGGCGGGGAGCACGCTCAACCTGGTGGTGGCGGGCACGTCGGCGCTGCTCGCGGCGGCCCTGCGCTCCTGGGCCGTGGCCGCGCTGGGCGCGGTGGCCTACGTCGCGCTGGTGGCCTGGGACGTGGTGTCGCCCGGCTTCTGGAAGGAGACCCTCTCCGGCCGCTCCGAGGAGGAGCGCAAGCTGCCCGCCCCGGGCCGGCTGGAGGATCAGCGGGTGCGCGACTCGGTGCGGGCCATCCATCAGGCGCGCGAGGAGCTGTCGCGCACGCTGGCGGACGCACCGCGCGGAGTGCTGTCGCACCTGGAGCTGGCCCTGTCGTCGCTGAGCGAGCTGGAGGGGCGCGCGGTTCGGCTGGTGCGGCGAGGCGAGGAGCTCTCCCGCTACCTGCGCACGGTGGACATGGGCGCGGTGCGCGAGCAGCTGCGCCTGTTGGAAGAGCAGACCCGGGCGGCGCGGGACGCGGAGGCCCGGGAGCAGTACCAGAGCGCGCACAGGGCTCGCGAGGAGCACCTGGCGGCGCTGCTGGACATCCACGCGGCGCACGAGCGGGTGTTGGCCAACCTCTCGCGCATCGCGGCCACCTTCCAGGGACTCCCCGCCAAGGTGATGCGCCTGCGCGCTCTGGACGCACAGGCCACGGACAGCATGTACGGGGACCTCAACCAGGAGCTCGGCCGCATGAATGGTGAGATCCAGGCCTTCGAGGACACCCTGCAATCGCTCAAGGAGGTTCGAGTCTCATCATGAAGCCCAAGGTCTTCATCATCCTGGGGTTCCTCGTCGCGGTCGGCGCGGTGCTCTTCATCACGTCCTCGAACGGGGACAAGGCGCGGCAGCAGGGCGGGACGGAGACCGCTCCCTCACAGACCCGGACCTCCGGGCCGGTGACGGAGATCTCCTTCCTCTACAGCACGGAGAAGAAGGAGTGGGTGGAGGCCGCGGTGGCGGGCTTCCAGCAGGAGAACCCGTCCATCCGCGTGAAGCTGGTGGGCAAGGGCTCGCTGGAGTCGGCCCAGGCCATGTTGGATGGCAAGGAGAAGCCCACGGTGTGGAGCCCGGCCGACAGCGCCGTGCTGCGCATGCTGGAGTCGGACTGGTCGACGGACCCGCAGCGTGGGCAGCTCTTCGCCACCAGCGGTGACGACGCGCCGCAGCCGCTGGTGATCACGCCGCTGGTGTTCGTGGTGTGGGAGGACCGGGCGGAGGTGCTGCAGAAGATCTCCGGCGGCGTGGTGTCGTGGAAGGCCATCCACAAGGCGGTGGCGAGCGATCAGGGCTGGCCGGCCATTGGAGGAAGGTCGGAGTGGGGCTTCGTGAAGCTGGGCCATACGGACCCCACGCGCTCCAACTCGGGCCTGCAGGCGATGCTGCTGGCCACGCTGGAGTTCTACGGCAAGCGCTCGGGCCTGACGGTGGGAGACCTGCTCAAGCCCGAGTACCAGACGTGGGTGAAGGAGCTGGAGAAGGGCGTCACCCGCTTCGAGACCTCCACGGGCACCTTCATGACGGACATGGTGCGCTTCGGCCCGTCGAAGTACGACGTGGCGGTCGTCTACGAGAACCTGGCGATTTCCCAGCTCGCCAACGCACAGGGCCGATGGGGCAATCTGAAGGTGTACTACCCGGCGCTCACCCTGTGGAGCGACCACCCGGCGGCGCTGGTGCAGGCCGACTGGGTGACGCCGGAGCAGAAGGACGCGGCGCGCAAATTCCTCACGTATCTACGCAGCCGCCCGGTGCAGGAGCGCGCGCTGGCGTTCGGCTTCCGGCCGGCGGATCCCTCGGTGCCGCTCAAGACGCAGGACGCGGCCAACCCCTTCACGCGGCTCGCGCCACAGGGCATCCAGGTGGACGTGCCGCCCGTGGCCGAGGTGCCCGAGGGGCCGGTGGTCCGCAATCTGCTGACGATGTGGTCACGCGTGGTGGGCACCGCGCGCTGAGGCACGCGACAACCCGGCGTCGAGCGCCACCCCGAGCGCCACGCCCACCGCGTAGCAGAAGAGATCCGACACGAGGAATCCACGGCCCAGCACCAGGGCGACGAGGGGGTGGGCCCGGAGTGCATCGAGCCAGGGAGGGTGGAAGAGCTGGCTGAGCTCGATGAGCACGGAGAAGCCCAGGGCGCCCGCCGCGGCGCGCCGCACGGAGAGCCGGGGCCAGAGCAGGAGGATTCCCAGGTAGACGAGGGTGGCCCAGAGCGTGTCGCCCGCGTAGTCGGTGATGAAGTGTGGCAGCACGTGTCGGGCCACCGCGGAACGCGAGCCCAATCCCAGCGCGAGGGTGAGGAGCACGCACGGCACCAGGAGCGCGCGGGGGCGGGACGGGGCGCTGTGCGGAGACTGGCTCTGCATGCGCCGCAGTGAAGCCGCCGCGGCGGCCATCACGCAACCCGTGATGCGTGTGCCCTGCTCTCTCCGTCGTGGACGGAGACAGTGCGGGTGAAGTTGGAGACGGCCTCCTGCCAGCCTGGCTTCCAGTAGCGGAGCTACTCCACGACCCTCCAGGCCCCTGGTGGGCTTGCATGGCGGGGGCTTGGACGCTACCACCGGATACAATGGTCACGAAGGGTCGGGAGGCTCAGCGCGCGGGGGCCGCGGGGCCGGGGTATTCCGCATCCGAGGTGTTCGCGACGGTCTCTTCCCGATCCGCCAGGGCGCGACGCACGGAGCAGTGAGGAACGCATGAGTATGAAGTGGATGGGACTGGTGCTGTCGGTCGCGGTGACGGGCTCGGCTGTCGGGGCCGAGCCGCCGAAGGCCACACCGGCGATGATCGAGAAGGGCAAGACCGCGTACACCACCTACTGCCTGTCCTGTCACGGAGAGAAGGGTGAGGGCAACGGTCCGGCGGGCATGTATCTGATGCCCAAGCCGCGCAACTTCCTGACCGAGCCCTTCAAGAAGGGCAACAAGCCGGAGGACATCTTCCAGACGCTCACCACCGGCATTCCGGGGAGCACGATGATGCCCTTCTTGAACATGCCCGAGGAGGACCGCTGGGCGGTCAGCCACTACGTCATCGAGCTCCAGAAGCAGGGCAAGCCGGCGGACGCGAAGGGCAAGAAGAAGGCAGCGCCGAAGAAGTAGACGCAGTCCCGGAGGCGGGCTCATCGCCGCGTCAGATGAGCCCGTCCCAGCCCTGCTCGTTGCGGCGGAACGCGTCGCGGATGCGGTCCACCAGGGCGTCGGGCAGCGGGCCCTTCTCCAGGGCGCGCAGGTTGCTCTGGAGGTTCTCCGTGCGCGTGGTGCCCACGATGCAGCTGGCCACGCCCGGCACGAAGGCGGCGAAGCGCAGGGCCAGCTCGCTCCAGTCCAGGCCCTCGGTGTCCAGCGCCAGGGCGCGCATCCGCTCCCAGTACGTGGCGATGTCCGGGGCACCGGGGCGCTCGGCGAAGCGCCAGGGCGCGTTGCCCAGGGGCCGCTTGGCGATGACGCCGATGCCCTTCTCCCTCGCGACGGGCAGACCCCAGTCGATGACCTTCTGGTCGAAGACGTTGACGGACGTCTGCACGGAGCCGAAGGCCCCCGAGTGCAACGCCCACCTCAGGGGCGCGTTGTCCCCCGAGTACGCGGCCACGCGCACCTTGCCCTGCTCCACGGCGCGCCGGAGCGCGTCCACCACGCCCGGGCGCTCCAGCACGTCCACCGGACACGAGTGGAAGTGCACCAGGTCGATGACGTCGGTGCGCAGCCGGCCCAGGGCCAGGTCGATGCCCTGGGTGATGCAGGGGCCCGTCCAGTCCTCCACGCCGGGCACGCCGTAGCCGCACTTGGTGGAGAGGACGAACTCGTGCCGCCGCCCTTGCAGGTAGCGGCCGATGCGCTCCTCGGACAGCCCATAGCTGGGCGCCGTGTCGAGCAGGTTGATGCCCGCGTCCAGCACCCCGTGGAGCAGGGCCTCGGCGCTGGCCTCGGACAGCTCTGGACTTCCCACCGGCCCCGCTCCGAATCCCAGGACGGACACTTGAAGGCCGGTGTTGCCCAGAGGTCTGCGAATCATCACGTGCTCCCGCTTCCACGCGCGGCCAGGTCGATGAAGCCGCGAATCCAGATGAGGTTGATGGCGTGGCTGGCTTCTAGCGGAGTTCGCGTGGTGGTCTCCAGTGCCGTGGCGTAGGGCACCCCGCAGCGCAGGAAGTAGTCGGTGACGCTCCCATCGTTGTACTCGATGAGGCCGTCCGTGTCGGTGCGGTTGACGTCGTCCACCTTCTCCTCTCGCATGATGCGGGCATAGGCCGACGCGGCCTCCATGAGCGGCCGGTAGGCGCTCTTGTCCCCGAAGGTATAGGCGTAGGTGGCGGAGCCCGGCAGGTAGTTGTCCTGGTGGATGTCGAGCGCCGCGTCGGGAGCGGGGTAGCGCACGATGTCCGAGCGCACCGCGCGCGTCTCCTTGGGGCCTCCCTCGTAGAGCGCCCAGCGGAGGAAGGGCTCGCCGTGGTTGAGCTCGCCCTTCCACTCCCCGGGCGCGGTCTCGTAGCGCAGGAAGTCGTTGTTGGGTTTCTCGCCGCTGCGGTTGTAGCGGGTGCCGTCCTCGAAGCCCGAGGGGTTGATGCAGGGGTACACGCGCAGGCCCACGCGACGTTCACGGGCGTACGTGACGATGTCCTCGAAGTACTGGCACAACGTGAGCGGACCGGCGGGCTCCTCGCCGTGGAAGCCCGAGGTGATCACCAACCAACGCTCCCCGGGCACGGTGAGCCGGAAGAGCGGGTACTCGACACCTCCCTCGACGACTCGGGCGTACTCGTTCACCTCGGCGATGTCGGCGTAGGCGCGGATGCGGCGGGCGTACTCTTGGTAGTTGTGTGGCACCCCTCCAGGGTATCCACGGGAGAGGTGGGCCGGGGACGGAATTGGACCCCGGTCCATCCACGATGTGTGCTTCCGCGTGCACTCGGCTATTAGTGAGCGTTCATGTGCTCACGAACCCCGGCCGTCACCTGCTGGCGCTGCTCGGGGGTGAGGATGCGGTGGGCCTGCAGGGCGGCGTCGGCCACCTTGTGGGCGAAGGCCCGGAATGCGTCCACGCGCGCGTCCACCAGGGCGTGCACGGCGTTGCTGTCCGGGTTGGGGGACTCCCACTGACTCATCATCTGGGCCCGCGCGTCCTTCTGCTGCTCGAAGAGGCGCTTGCCGTCCTCGAAGAGCGAGTCCTTCAGCCCGTGGATGGCCTGCTTCTGGGCGTCGGTGGCCTTCAGGTCCTCCAGCTTGTCGTCCAGCTTCCAGGTGATCATCTGCTTCACGCGCTCGGGGTCGCGCGGGCCACCGCCGAAGTGTCCGCCGCGGAAACCCGACAGGAGGACGAAGGCGAGGACGGCGGAGCCGGCGAGGAGGATCTTGTTCTTCGTGGTCATGGCGTATGCTCCCAGGGGCCTTCCCGGCCCCGCGTTCTGCTCGTGGACGCCGTCAATCGGCGACGGTGTACAGAATGCGAGAGGCCCGTTGAGGGGGCTTTGTGGCGGGGTAAAGAAGTGTGAAGGCCACGCGGCGGGCTCCGGCCGGTGGGCTCCGGCCGCCTGGAGACCCCGGCCGCTCGCCCGCCCGGCGACCTGGCGGGAGAGGGCCCCACGCGGCCATCCCAGGTGGCAGGGCCTGTGCCCCATTCCCGACCTGATGGCTCCTTCACGGCCCGTGGAGGCCGTGGCACAAGGCGCCGGGGCCGACTTTCTGGCCCCGGACACGCCGTCCGGCCGGAAACTGGCGAGCGGCGTCTCGCTGAACAAATGTGATGCTGTAGACCCCCTTCCTGACTACCTTCCAGCCATGTCTTTTACCCATCTCCACCTGCACTCCCTGTACTCGCTCCTCGACGGCGCGATCCGGATGAAGGACCTCATCAAGACGGTGAAGGAGAAGGGGATGACGAGCGTGGCCGTGACCGATCACGGCAACATGTTCGCCACCATCGACTTCTACAAGAAGGCCAAGGACGCGGGCATCAAGCCGATCATCGGCATGGAGACCTACGTCGCCGGTCCCAAGGGCCGCAAGGATCGCACCGAGAAGGTGGGCCACCACCTCATCCTGCTGGCCAAGAACAAGGAGGGGTACGACAACCTCAAGTACCTCTCGTCCATGGCCTACCGTGAGGGCTTCTACTACCACCCGCGCATCGACAAGGAGCTCCTGAAGGACCACAGCAAGGGGCTCTTCGCGCTCACCGCCTGCCTGGGTGGCGAGGTGACGGGCGCGGCCTTCCGCGGGGACATGGACCACGCCCGCAAGGCGGCGCTCGAGTACAAGAACATCTTCGAGCCCGAGCACTTCTTCCTCGAGGTGCAGTCCAACGGGATGCCCGAGCAGGAGAAGGCCAACGAGAACCTCAAGCAGCTCAGCCGGGACCTGGCCATCCCGCTGTGCGCCACCGCGGACGCGCACTACATCAAGCGCGAGGACGCGCGCGCCCACGAGCTCCTCATGTGCATCGCCAGCGGCAAGACGCTCGCCGACGGCAAGCGCATGAAGCACTCCACGGACAAGCTCTACGTCACCAGTCCCCAGGAGATGCTGGAGTACTTCAAGGACACGCCCGAGGCCGTCCACAACACCCAGCGCATCGTCGAGCAGATCAACCTGGAGCTGAAGCTGGGCAAGCCCATGCTGCCCACCTTCCAGGTGCCCGACAGCCACACGCCGGACAGCTTCATGGCGGAGCTGGCGCGCAAGAACCTGGAGGAGCGCTTCAAGGAGATCGACCTGGCGCGCTTCCGCGCCGGCCAGCCGCCCGTGGACCGCGAGCCCTACAAGGCCCGTCTGGAGCTGGAGATCGGCGTCATCCAGAAGATGGGGTTCAGCGGCTACTTCCTCATCGTCCAGGACTTCATCAACTGGGCCAAGCAGAACGGGATTCCGGTGGGACCGGGCCGTGGCTCGGGCGCCGGTTCGCTCGTGGCCTACTGCCTGCGCATCACCGACCTGGATCCGCTCCCGTACAACCTCCTCTTCGAGCGCTTCCTCAACCCCGAGCGCGTGTCGATGCCCGACTTCGACGTCGACTTCTGCCAGGACCGGCGCGACGAGGTCATCAAGTACGTGGGCCGCAAGTACGGGGAGAACAACGTCGGGCAGATCATCACCTTCGGCTCGCTCAAGGCCAAGAGCGTGCTGCGCGACGTGTGCCGCGTCTTCGCGCTGCCCTTCAGTGAGGGGGACCGCATCGCCAAGCTGGTGCCCGAGGTGCTCGGCATCACGCTCAAGGACGCCATCGAGCAGGAGCCGCGCCTCAAGGAGATGATGGAGAAGCCCACCGCCATCGGGCAGGTGGAGGGCAAGGACGTCACCACCAAGGACGTGCTGGAGATCGCGCTCGCGCTGGAGGGCCTGCACCGCCAGCCCGGCATGCACGCGGCCGGCGTCGTCATCGCCGACAAGCCGCTGTGGGAGTTCGTGCCCACCTACCAGCCTCCGGGCCAGGACACCCTCATCACCCAGTTCGCCAAGGACGAGGTGGAGGCGGCGGGCCTGGTGAAGTTCGACTTCCTCGGCCTCAAGACGCTCACCGTCATCCAGAACGCGCTCAACCTCATCAACCGCAACCCACCGGACGGCAAGCCCATCCAGCGCGAGGACATCCCGCTGGATGACCCGGAGGTGTGGAAGCTGATGGCGGACGGCGACACCGCCGGCGTCTTCCAGATGGAGTCCAGCGGCTTCACCGAAATGGTGATGAAGCTCAAGCCGTCCTGCTTCGAAGACGTCATCGCCGCCGGCGCGCTCTACCGCCCGGGTCCGCTCGACTCGGGCATGGTGGACGTCTTCATCAACCGCAAGCACGGCCGCGAGCCGGTGGTGTACCCGCACCCCCTGCTGGAGCCCGTCCTCAAGGACACCTACGGCGTCATCGTCTACCAGGAACAGGTGATGCAGATCTCCCAGGTGCTGGGAGGCTACACCCTGGGCCGCGCGGACCTGCTGCGCCGCGCCATGGGCAAGAAGAAGGCCGAGGTCATGCAGGCCGAGCGGGCCGGCTTCCTCGAGGGGTGCAAGAACAACAACGTCGACCTGAAGGTGGCCGGCGAGATCTTCGACCTCATGGAGAAGTTCGCCGAGTACGGCTTCAACAAGAGCCACTCGGCGGCCTACGGCCTCGTCACGCTCCACACGGCCTGGCTCAAGGCGCACTACCGCGTGGAGTTCATGGCGGCCCTTCTCACGAGCGAGAAGGAAAACACCGACAAGGTGGTGCTGCACATCGGCGAGGCCCGGCAGTCGGGCGTGCAGGTGCTGCCGCCGGACGTGAACCAGTCGGACATGGCCTTCGGCGCGGTGGAGGGGAAGATCCGCTTCGGCCTGGGCGCCATCAAGGGCGTGGGCGAGGGGGCCATCGAGGCCATCGTCGAGGCGCGCAAGGAGGGCCCCTTCAAGAGCCTGTTCGACTTCTGCGAGCGCGTGGACTCGCGGAAGGTGAACCGCAAGGTGTTGGAGCAATTGGTGAAGGCGGGCGCCTTCGACTTCGAGAATCGCCCGCGGCGGCAGCTCTTCGAGAGCATCGAGCGCGCGATGAGCCGCGGCTCCAGCAGCCAGAAGGACAAGGCCGCGGGGCAGAGTTCGCTCTTCGGGATGCTGGGCGGTGGTTCCTCGGGCGGCGGCGGCGGGATGAAGGACGACTACGTCCAGGTGGAGGAGTGGTCGGAGAAGGAGCGCCTGGCGCTGGAGAAGGAGGCCATCGGCTTCTACGTGTCGGGCCACCCGCTGTACCAGTACGACAAGGAGCTCAAGCGCTACGCGCGGCCCATCACCGCGGTGCAGCGCGCGCGCAAGGACGAGAAGCTCACCATCGCGGGCATCGTCGCGGCGCTGCGCGAGCGGCCCACCAAGACGGGCAAGCGCATGGCGTGGGTGACGCTGGAGGACCTGTCCGGCTCCATCGAGCTGGTGTGCTTCCCGGGCAAGGACGGCACGCGCAACGTGATGGGCAAGGACGGCAAGTGGACGAAGCAGGGGCCCAAGCCCGGCTTCGAGCACTGGGAGCCGCTGCTCAAGAGCGATGATCCCATCCTCGTGACGGGCACGGTGCAGCTCAACCAGCGCGACGAGGACACGCCGGTGGCGGAGCTCATCGTCGAGGACATCCAGAGCCTCAAGGCCGTGCGGGAGAAGCGCACCAAGCGGCTGGAGCTGCGGCTGCCGGTGGACCTCGCGACGGAGGAGCGCATGGCGAAGCTGGCGGAGATCGCGAAGCAGTACGCGGGCGCGACTCCGGTGGCCGTGAGCCTGCTGTTCGCCAACGAGGCGGAGGCGCTCATCGGCAACACCTCCATCAAGGTGCAGGTGAGCGACGAGCTCATCCAATCCGTGGAGCGGCTCTTCGGCATGAAGGTGGTCGAATTCGGCTGAGCGCGGGCGTGGACGCTGCCCGGGCGTTCTGCTCAAGTGGCCCTCCTCCACGAGGGAGGGCCTTGAATGACGGCGGCATATCAGTCACTGCGCATCGAACAGGCGGACGGCATCGCCGAGGTGGTGCTCACCGGTCCCGGCAAGGGCAACGCGCTCGGGCCGGACTTCTGGCGCGAGATGCCCGAGGCGCTCCGGAAGCTCGACGCGGATGACTCGGTGCGCGTCGTCCTCCTGCGCGGCGACGGCTCCCACTTCACCTACGGCCTCGACTTGATGGCCATGATGGAGACGCTCGGGCCGCTGCTCACGGGCGAGGGCAACCTCGCGCTCGAGCGCACGAAGCTGCTCCAACTCATCGACACCATGCAGGCCTCCACCGAGGGGCTCGCCCGCTGCCGCAAGCCGGTGCTGGCGGCGGTGCACGGCTGGTGCATCGGTGGCGGTATCGATCTCATCGCCGCGTGCGACTTCCGCTACTGCTCGCGCGAGGCGAAGTTCTCCCTGCGCGAGGTACGCGTGGGCATCACCGCGGACCTCGGCGCGCTGCAGCGGCTGCCGCGCATCATCGGCGAGGGGCACACGCGCGAGCTCGCCTATACCGGTGGCGACATCGACGCGGACCGCGCCCTCCAGATGGGACTGGTGAACCAGGTCTTCGCCACCCCCGAGGAGTTGCTGGCCGCGGCGCGCGCCACCGCACGGAAGATCGCCGACAACCCTCCGCTCGTGGTGCAGGGGGCCAAGCAGGTAATGGAGTATTGCGCGGACAAGTCCGTGGCGGACGGCCTGCGCTACGTGGCGGTGTGGAACTCCGCCTTCCTTCAGTCACATGACCTCGCCGAGGCCTTCGCGGCATACGCCGAGCGGCGGCCTCCGCGCTTCCAGGGGAGATGAGTCACATGGCACAGGGTGTATTTCGAGATGATCTGCTGGCGGGCAAGGTGGCCTTCATCACCGGCGGCAGCAGTGGCATCAACCTCGGTATCGCCGAGGCCTTCGTGAAGGCGGGCGCCAAGGTCGTCATCAACGGCCGCAACGTGGAGAAGCTGGAGGCGGCCGTGAAGGGCCTCCAGGCGCATGGCACCGCCATGGGCGTGCCCGCGGACGTGCGCAACTACGAGTCCGTGGAGAAGGCCATCCAATCGGCGCGTGATGCCTATGGGGAGCTCGACATCCTCGTGTGCGGCGCGGCGGGCAACTTCCCCGCTCCCGCCCTGGGCATGTCCTCCAATGGATTCAAGTCCGTGCTGGAGATCGACGTGCTCGGCACCTTCAACGCCTGCCGCGCCGCCTTCGAGCACCTGCGCAAGCCGGGCGCCAGCGTGCTCAACATCTCCGCGCCCCAGGCCTACCTGCCCATGGCCATGCAGGCCCACGTCTGCGCCGCCAAGGCTGGTGTGGACATGATTACCCGCACCCTCGCCATCGAGTGGGGTGGGGTGGGCGTGCGCGTCAACTCCATCACCCCCGGCCCCATCGACGACACCGAGGGCATGCGCCGGCTCGCCCCGGGCGACGACACCCGCCAGAAGCTCACCCGGGCCCTGCCCCTGCAACGCTTCGGTACGAAGCAGGACATCTCGCAACTCGCGCTTTTCCTGGCGTCGGATGCGGCCTCATACATCACCGGCTCCATCATGGTGTGTGACGGTGGCCAGTCGCTGCTCGGCTCCGGCCTGATGCTCCAGGCCATGGGCATGTGACGCCCTTGCGGCAACAGGGTGACGGGCTCGTCTCCTGGCACTGAGTTTTTTCAGGGACATGGTGTCTGATAGAAGTCACTCCGTACCCGCCGAGCGTCCCGCTAGCGGGTGCTGTCCTTCCTCAGCCTGGAGATGTCCATGAGTCATGGCCCCCCCACGTTCGCGCGACTGGTCGCGTGGAGCGTGTTGTTGCTCGGTCTGTCCGTCGGGTGCGGATCGAGTTGTGGTGGAGATCCCACTCCGCCGGTCACGCGTGAGATGCCGGATGCGGACCGCTCGTCCGTGGAAGTGAGCAGGGCACAAGGGGTCCAGGCCAACGGCGAGGACTCCGTCGATATCAAGGTGACGGTGCGCAAGGAGGACGGCACGCCGCTGCCGGGCCGCACGTTGAAGGTGACGGTCTCCGGTACGGGCAACACGCTGACCCAGCCCTCGGGCTCCACCAATGACCAGGGCGTGGCGATCGCGACGCTGCGCTCCACCGTCGCGGAGACGAAGACGGTGACGGTGTCGGTGGAAGCCGAGGGCGGCCCGGTGACGCTGTCGTCCCGGCCCACCATCGAGTTCGTCGGGTCCGTCGTCTCGCCGGCCTCCAGGCTGGCCTTCTCCTCGGCGCCGTCGTCCGGCACGGCCGGCACGGCGCTGGGCGTGTTCTCGGTCGCCATCCAGAACGCGGACGGCGAGACGGTGACGAGTGCCAGCAACACCGTGACGGTAGCGCTCGGCTCCGGTCCGGCGTCGGCCACCCTGAAGGGGACGGTGACGGTGACGGCGGTGAATGGCGTGGCGAGCTTCTCCGATCTGGTGCTCGAGAAGGCCGGACAGGGCTACACGCTGGTGGCGAGCGCCGACGGGCTGGCGGGTGCGACGAGCCCGTCCTTCGACGTGGCTCCCGCGGCCGCCGCCACCCTGTCACTGACTGCCCCGGTGGGGCCCGTGGTGGTGGGCAGCCCGGTGAGTCTCGAGGTCTCCGCGCGGGATGCCTTCGGGAACGATGCGGCCGGCTACTTCGGCACCGTGCACTTCTCGTCGGATGACGCCTCGGCCACGTTGCCGGCGGACTACACGTTCACCGCGGCCGATCTCGGCCGCCACACCTTCGACGTCACGCTGAACCAGGCGGGCAGCCGCGTGGTGACGGTGAAGGACACGGCGGATGCGGCCCTCTCCGCCTCGGTGGAGCTCTCCGTGGTGCCGGGTGGGGCCACGCAGCTCTTCTTCTCCAAGCAGCCTGGCGACAGCCGCGTCCGCGCGCTCTTCGGCGTGCAGGTGGTGCTGAGAGACGCCGCCGGAAACGTGGTGCCCGTGGGTGAGCCCGCGGTGACGCTCTCCGTCGACAAGGGCGGGACGTTGGAGGGGGGAGTCTCCGTGTTGCCGGTGGACGGCGTGGCCACCTTCTCGGGCCTGTCCATCGCCCAGGAGAACTCGGGCTACGTGCTGACGGCCTCGGCCCCCGGGTTCGCTCCCGTTTCCAGCGAGCCCTTCACCCTCGTGGACGACGTCGCGCCGGGCGCCGTGACGCTCTCCGTGCTGGGCAAGACGAGCATCCAGGTGGAGCTGGGCTGGACCGCCGTGGGTGATGACGACCTGCTCGGGACCGCCTCCCTCTACGACCTGCGCTACTCGACGAGCCCCATCGATGCCGCGTCGTTCGACTCCGCCGTGCCGGTGGACGTGGGTTCGCCCCAGGCGCCGGGAACGGCCGAGTCGGTCACCGTCATCGATCTCAGCCCCAACACCCTCTACTACTTCGCGCTGAGGGTGCATGACAGCGCCAACAACACGCGCTTCGCCACCGTGAGCACGAGCACGAATGTGGACCCGTGCGCCGGCTTCGTCTGCCCGCCGCGCGCGCCCACGTGTGCGGAAGATGGCGTCTCGCTGATCTCCTTCCAGCAGAGCTGCGTCGACGTGGACAACACCGCCACCTGCGAGGAGTCGCAGACGACCACTGTCTGCACGGGCACCGACGCCGTGTGCTTCGACGCGGCTTGCGACACGGCGGCGAAGCCCACGGCCAATCAGCTGAGCATCTCCGAGGTCATGCACTCGCCGTCGACCGGTACCTCCGAGTACTTCGAGCTGACCAACAACACCAACGATCTGCTCAACCTCAATGGCCTGCTGATCACCTACAAGAGCGGCTCTGGCGCCACGACCACCTTCCCGGTGGGCTCTGGCAGCACCCCGGTGGTGATCGACCGCAAGGGCACCTTCGTCCTGGCGCAGAACAAGGACATCGCCACCAACGGCGGGGTCTCCGCCAACTATCAGTACGACGGCTCCATCGCCCTGGAGGGCTCGGGGCAGTTCAAGATCGCCAACGGGGCCACGTCGGTGGAGGAGTTCACGTACTCGCCGCTCTTCTGGCAGACGGAGGGCAGGGCGATGAGCCTCTCCTCGCTCGTGGTGGGGACCCGGGCCAACGGCAATCCCTGGTACTGGTGTGACGCGGACGTGCAGCTTTCGGGTGGGGACTACGGCACGCCCAATGCCGCCAACTCCGCGTGCGGCATGACGGTCACCCCGCCCGTGGATTGGTGCAACATCCAGAGCCCGAAGACGCTCCCGGATACCATCGCCGGCACGTCGACGGAGATCTACAGCCAGTTCTACGAGCCGAGCGTGACCGATCGCAACACGGCCGGCAATGACGGCTACCCGCACGTGTTCGCCGAGCTGGGCTACGGCTCGGGCATGAGCTCCGCGGAGACCTGGACCTGGGCACCGATCTCGTTCAACGGAGGCTACGCGCCCCCGGTCAGCAACAACGACGAAATGATGGGCCTGCTGAGCATCCCCACCCCTGGCTCGTACCGCTACGGCTTCCGGTACTTCTTCAAGGACCCGTTCACCGGGGAGTCCTCGCCCTACGTGTACTGCGATCAGAACGGCATCGCGGATCCGGCCACCGGCGTCTTCGGCACCGTGACGATCATCGATCCTCCGGTGACCGTGGCCAACCACGTGGTCATCAGCGAGTTCGCCTCGAAGAACCTCACTTCGGATGGGTCCCTCGCCCACGATGACGAGTTCATCGAGCTCTACAACCCGACCAATGCCGAAGTGGACATTTCCGGTTGGAAGCTCCAGTACAAGTCGGCTTCCACTACGTCGACCTTCAGCACCCTGGTTACGCTTCTCTCGGGTGCATCCATTCCGGCGAAGGGCTACTTCCTGTTTGCGTACAAGAATAGCTCGACGGGACTCGGGTATACCGGTTCGGTGGCACCGGACGCGACGTACACCGCGCAGACGTCTCACTCCGGAGCGACGCTGCAACTCGTCAACTCGCTAGGGAGCACGATCGACCGGCTGGCCTGGGGTACTGCTTCGACGGCGGGTCTGCAGCCCGAGGGGAGCCCCGCGCCGCTCATCGACAACGCCATCGCGGGCGCCAGCCTCGAGCGCAAGGCGGTCAGTTCTTCCACCTCCGATTCCATGGGGCCCGGTGGCAGCGATGCCAACCGTGGAAACGGCTACGACAGCGATGACAACGCGACGGATTTCGTGATTCGCGCGGCGCGCAATCCGCAGAACGCCTCGAGCCCCGCCGAGTCGCCGTAATCACTCGAGGGACTGAGGTTCGAGAGAGGCCGCTCCGGGCAACCGGGGCGGCCTCTTCTCCTCGGGCGATTCGCCGAAGGCCCGGCTGTCAGGTGGGTGGGCGTTCGGCCAGGAGAGGGCAGGCACTGCTCCATGGAGCAAGGACGGTATTGGCGCCATATGTTTCTAGAAGAATCATCCCCAGCGCACCGGGGAGTGCCCGCGCGGGAGGCGGCATGAGCGCGAGCTTCACCTTTGACGATTCGCTCTGGCCGCTGCTCATCTTCCGTCTCACGGGCGTGCTGCCGGACAAGCAGTTCGCCGAGCTCCTCGCTCGGTCGAGCACCTATGTGGAGCGAGGGGAGCGGTACGCCTTCATCTCCGACATGAGTCATGCAGGTCTCTTCACGGCCACACAGCGCCAGATGCAGGTGGCGTGGATCCACAAGCACGAGGCCGCCCTGCGTGAGCGGGTGCTTGGCAGCGCCACCATCATCACCTCGCCGCCCATCCGTCTGTCGCTGAGCCTCATCTTCCACCTCAAGCCCCTGCCCATGCCGAATGCCGTCTTCGCCGACATGGACGCGGCCGTGCGCTACATCCTGGGCAAGCTGGAGGAGGGGGGACTCGTCTCCGAGGCCGAGCGCATCCGGCATCACTTCGGCCTTCCTGGCACCCACGTGGATTGAGTCGCCGGTCCCCTCCGGAGTCGCGCGCCCTCGTTTTGGAGGCAGGAGGCAGTGAGCGGCGGAAGAGGGGAGGGCGCCCGCGGCGACACGCACCGCGGGCACCCGGACGTCAGGGGCTCAGGTGCCCACCGGCGTCTGCTTCACCCGCCAGATCTCCTCGGCGTACTGCTTGATGGTGCGGTCCGAGGAGAAGATGCCCGACTGCGACACGTTGAGGATGGCCATGCGCGTCCACTTCTCCTGGTCCTTGTAGGTGCGCGCCACCTCCTCCTGCTTCGCCGCGTACGAGGCGAAGTCCGCCAGCACCAGGTAGCGGTCCTCCTCCAGGAGGCTGTCCACCAGCGGCTTGAAGAGGTTCTTGTCCTCCGGCGAGAAGAAGCCCGAGGCGATGAGATCCAACGCCTCGCGCAGCTCCACGTTGCGCTCGTACTCCTCGCGGGGCCGGTAGCCGGCGCGCTTGCGGGCGATGACCTCGTCCGCCGTGAGGCCGAAGAGGAAGAAGTTGTCGTCACCCACCGCCTGGCGGATTTCCACGTTCGCGCCGTCCAGCGTGCCCAGCGTGAGCGCGCCGTTCATCATGAACTTCATGTTGCCCGTGCCGGAGGCCTCCATGCCCGCGGTGGAGATCTGCTCGGACACGTCCGTCGCGGGGATGATGCGCTCGGCGAGGCTCACCCGGTAGTTGGGCACGAAGAGCACCTGCAGGCCCGTGGTGCCCGCGTCGCTGTTCACCACCTCGGCGATGCCGTTGACGAGCCGGATGATGAGCTTGGCCAGGTGGTAGCCCGGGGCCGCCTTCGCGCCGAAGAGGAACACGCGCGGGGCGATGATGGTGCTCGGATCCCTCCGCGCCTTCATCCACAGCGACACGATGTGCAGCGCGTTGAGCAGCTGGCGCTTGTACTCGTGCAGGCGCTTGATCTGCACGTCGAAGATGGCGTTCGGGTCCAGGTTCACCCAGCAGAGGTCCCTCAGGTAGCGCGAGAGGTCCTCCTTGTTCTGCTGCTTCACCTGGGCGAAGGCCTTGCGGAACTCCGGATCCTCCGCGTGCGGCGCCAGCTTCTGGAGCTGATCCAGATCCGTCACCCAGCCCTCGCCGATGCGGCTGGTGATGAGCTTGGAGAGCCGCGGGTTGCTCCACGCGAGCCACCGCCGGGGCGTCACGCCGTTGGTCTTGTTGTTGAACTTCTCGGGGGCCATCTCCGCGAAGTCCGGGAGCACGTCGCGCCGCAGCAGGTTGGTGTGCAGCTCCGCCACGCCGTTGACGCTGTGGCTGCCCACCACCGCCAGGTGCGCCATGCGGATCTTCTTCTCCGGGCCCTCCTCCACCAGGCTCATCCGCCGCATCCGGTCGTTGTCGAACGGGTAGCGGATCTGCACCTGCCGCAGGAAGCGGTGGTTGACTTCGTAGATGATTTCCAGGTGGCGCGGCAGCAGGCGCTCGAAGAGCGTGGCGGGCCACTTCTCCATGGCCTCGGCCAGCAGCGTGTGGTTGGTGTAGCCGAAGGTGGCCTGGGTGATGGCCCACGCCTCGTCCCACTGCAGGCGCTTCTCGTCCACGAACACGCGCATCAATTCGGCCACGGCGATGGCCGGGTGGGTGTCGTTGAGCTGGATGGCCGCCTTGTTGGGGAAGTCGCGGAAGTCCGTATGGGTCTTCAGGTAGCGCCGGACGATGTCCGCGATGGAGCAGGCCACGAAGAAGTACTGCTGCTTGAGGCGCAGCTCCTTGCCGGCCTGGAAGGCGTCGTTGGGGTAGAGGACCTTGGAGATGACCTCCGAGTCGTTCTTCTCCACCACCGAGCGCTCGTAGTCACCGGCGTTGAAGAGCAGCAGGTCGAACTCCTCGCTGGCGCGCGCCTGCCACAGCCGCAGGGTGTTGACGGTGTTGTTGCCGTAGCCGGCGATGGGCGTGTCGTAGGGCACGCCGATGACCGTCTTGCCGCCCACCCAGCGCGCCATGGGCCGGCCGTCCGCGCCCTGGTGGTGCTCCACGCGCCCGAAGAATCGCACGGGCACCGCCTTCTCCGGCCGGACGATCTCCCAGGGGTTGCCGAACTTCAGCCACTCGTCGGCGCGCTCCACCTGGTAGCCGTCGACGATGTCCTGCGTGAAGATGCCGAACTCGTAGCGGATGCCGTAGCCCATGCCGGGGTAGCCCAGCGTGGCCAGCGAGTCGAGGAAGCACGCGGCCAGACGCCCCAGGCCGCCGTTGCCCAGGCCCGCGTCCGGCTCCATCTCCACGAGCGTGCCCAGGTCCACGCCCACTTCGCGCATGGCCTGCTCGGCGGCCTCGTACATGCCGATGTTGATGAGGTTGTTGCCTAGCGCACGCCCCAGCAGGTACTCGGCGGACAGGTAATAGGCGCGCTTGACGTCCTGCTCGTAGTAGGTGCGAGCCGTGCGGACCCAGCGGTCGGTGAGCCTGTCTCTCACGGCGAGCGCCAGGGCCATGAAGCGGTCGTGGGCGGTGGCCGTCTCCGGGTTCTTCCCGCGCGAGTAGCGCACGTGCTCGAGGAAGCCGCGGCGCACGTTGTGCGGATCCAGCCCGGTACGGTTGGGCTCACGCCCCGTGTCGTGCGTGTCGGACGCGGAGGCGGGCGGCGGGTTGGCGACGGGAACGAGGTTGGACATTCGTGGAACTCTGCGTTCGATGAGTCAGGTGACGTGATGTGCACGGCCCTCTGTTCCGGCCGTGCGCGGGCCCGCAAGGGTAGACCGAGCTGGGGGCATCTCGCATCGAAAGAAAAGATGCGTGCTCCCACAGCGGGCGGGCGCTCCGGTTTTGCGGTGTGGTCTGGAATTCCTGGATGGAGTGAGACCCGTCTTCCGAGGATGGAGCGTGGGTGTAGAGACTTCGCCGATCGGACGAGGAGTCTGGTAGGAAGCGGATGTATCCAGGTTCTGCCCCCGGCCTGGAACCCGGAAGGTTCTTTCATGCCTAGTGACAAGAACGATCTGGCTCAGCGGATTGCCATCTGCCGGCCCGAGGACACCGTACGCGGCTTCATCTTCAAGTCGGTGTACGGGCTCGTGGAGCAGCGCGTGGGCAGCGCGGGGATGGATCGTATGCTGCAGCAGCTCCGGGTCAGCAAGATGCCCGTGGATTTCTTCTCCTACCCGGCGGCGGACTTCCTGCGGTTGCTCTACGCGGCCGTGGACGTGCTGGAGCCGCAGTACCCGGACCTCCAGGACGTCTTCCGGGCGTGCGGGGCCTCCACGGTGACGGGCTTCTTCAAGTCCTACGTGGGCAACACGTTGATGAGGCTCATTGGGGGAGGGGAGCCCAAGCGGGCCCTCTCCACGGTCCACACCGTCTACTCCACCCTGGTCAGTTACGGCACGCGCGAGTTCCGGGACCTGGGGGAGAAGCGGGCGCTCATCACCTTCCGCGACGACATGCAGCCCGTGTTCTTCCACGAGGGGGCCCTCACCGAGGTCCTGGTGGTGCTGTGCGGCAATGGTAGGGCCACGGGCAAGGCGCTCGCGGTGAACCACGCGGAGTACCTGCTGGAGTGGTCCTGAGGCCCGTCCGGGCGCCGTTCACCCCTGGCGCTGGCCGGCCCAGAAGAGGTTGGTGCCCGTCGCGTCGGCGGAGAGCTCTCGTGTGAGCATCCTCCGCTCTCCTGGTCCCTCGCAGAGCGTCTGGAACTGTTGGCGCGTGCGGTGGTGCACGCTCCAGTCCCCCACGTACTCCATGAAGGAGCGCCAGTCGTTCTGCTGATGGAGGTTCGTCAGCAGCAGCAATCCGCCAGGGGCGAGCAGTGACGCCATCAGGTCCAGCAACCGGGTGACGACGTTGTCCTTGAGGTAGTCCAGGATGCCCGCCGCCACCACCACGTCCAGGGGGCCGCTCGGCAGGCGGAGCTTGTCCAGGGAGTCCCGGTAGCGGATGAGCTGGTAGGTGGAGAGCTGGACGAAGTTGAGCTCGGGTGGAGGCACCCCGCCGCGAGGCATGCGCGCGAGCTTCTCGAATTGCCGGCGGCAATAGTCGAGCGGAGCGGGATCGAAGTCGCACAGCACGAAGCTGCCGGTGCCACCCAGGGCCGTGTACTCACGCAGCACGTGCTCGGGCCCGCATGCGAAGGAGAGCACCCGCAGGGGGCGCCCCAGCTCCTGCTCATGCCGGCGCAGGTGGCCCATCACCCAGGGCGGACGCGCGCGGTGGGCCTGGGCAGGCCCCACGTGGAGCGCATAATGGGAGAGCAGCCGGGCCATGGTGGAGACGCCCTGATCCTCGGTGCCGAAGATCATCTCCACCGTCACGTAGTCCCCGGGGTAGCCCAGGGGCTTGTCCACGGCGCGCCGCACGAAGGGGCTCTGCAGGAAGAAGGGCTGGACGGCCGAGCGGTGGTGCTCCAGCGCCCGCTCGCGCTCCTCCTCCGTGAGGTGGGAGTCCAGCTCCGTCAGCCGGGCGAAGTGGCGGTCGAGCCAGGCGGTGAGCTCCGGCAGGCGCCTCTTGAGCAGCGCGGCCTGCTCCTCCTGCATCGCCTGACGCTGCTGCGGGTCTCTCGGGAAGCGCGCCAGGCGTTCGGGGAGTCCGTGCTGCAATTCCTCAGTGAGCCGGACGAGCCCTTTGCGGAGCTCCTCCGCGACGTCGATGAAGTCAGCGATGGCGGACATGTCGTCTTGGGGGTGGGGGATTGGGGGAATTTCCCATCCTATCAGACAGGTTGGCCAACGCGCAGAGCTTCGCTCCGCCTTCTCCTCATTTACATTCGAGGGGAAAGTAAGGAGGGACCCTACATACCAGGTCGGGTGGAGCGCAACGGGAGGAGTTACTGCTGGGCCCCCACCCCGGCGGTGGCCACGGAGACGGCGTCGAGCTGCTGGGCCAGGGGGGCGATCTTCGCGCGGAAGTCCGCCATCAGGTTCTTGGGCAGCGGCTCCGTGCGAGGGAAGTTCTGGTTGAGCGGGTTGACGTAGCGGCCACCGCGCTTGAGGGCGTAGTGCAGGTGGGGGCCGGTGCTGCGGCCGGTGTTGCCCGAGTAGGCGATGACCTGCTTCTGGCTCACCCGCGCGCCCACGCGCACGCCCGCGCCGTACTTCGACAGGTGCAGGTAGCACGTCTCGAAGCCGTTGGTGTGCCGCAGGCAGACGGTGTTGCCGCCGGCGCCCGTGTTGCCCGCCACGGTGACGGTGCCATCGGCCACGGCCCACACCGGCGTGCCGATGCTCGCCGCGTAGTCCACGCCGTTGTGCGCCTTCACGTACCGGAGCACCGGGTGGAAGCGGCTGCCGAAGCCGCTGGTGACGTGCGCGTACTTCAGCGGGCTCTTGAGGAAGGCCTTGCGCGCGCTCGCCCCGTCCTCCTGGAAGAAGCTGGCCTTCCCATCCGGCAGCTCGTAGCGGAAGACGCGCTTGGTGCCCACCGACTCGCCCTCGTACGTGGCCGCCAGCACCTCGCCGTAGCGCAGGATGCGGCCCTTGGAGACGAACTTCTCCACCAGCGCCCGCGCCCGGTCTCCCTTGCGCACGTCCCGGTAGAAGTCGATGTCCCAGGCGAACACGTCCGCCAGCACCATGCCGATGAGCGGATCCTCACCCGCGGCCAGCGCCGCCTCGTAGAGCGAGTTGTTGATCTCCAGCGACACCAACGCCACCTTCTTCTCCACCTCGATGGCGCGCTTGCTGCCGACGAACTTGTCGCCGTCCCGGCGCACCTGCCACTCGTCCACCGCGCTCTGCCGGTAGCCGAAGAAGTCCAGCTCGCCCTCGCGGATGACCAGGCGGAACTGGTCTCCCACGCGCGACTTGCGGAAGTCGAACACGCCCTCGAGCGCGGAGATGACCGCCGCCGTCTGCTCCGGCGGCAGCCCCGCCTCCTGCAGCGCCACCGCGAGCGGCTGGTTCGGCTCGATGCGGCGGTTCTTGACGGTGTAACGGATCGAGGCTTCGGCGAAGGGCGCGGCGAACAGCAGGCCCAGGCACAGGAAGGCGCTGGCGAGTCTCATGGGGGCCCGCCCAGTCTAGTGGAGCTACAGACCTGTGCCCAACTTCCGGCCAGGGATTTCCGCGGGTTGATGGGAGCTCGCCCGGCCGGCTGCTCTGGTCGTTTTATGCGAACTGGGTTTTTGCAACAGGGTGGAAAAGAGAAGGGCTCCACATACCCTCACCCCGGCCCTCTCCCAGGGGGAGAGGGAGGGGGGCGGGGCGGGCATCCCGGTCCTAGAGGTCGATCTTCTTTTCCGTGTGGTTCTGGCCGTCGAAGCGCAGCAACACGCCCTTGTTGTCGTAGCGCGTGATGATGCACGTCGGACGCCGCCACAGCGACTGCAGGTTGCGCAGGGTTTCGCGCGCGTAGTCCGGCTTCAGGTCCTGCCCGTCGTGCTTGTGCGCCAGCAGCAGCTCGCCCCGGTTCTCGTGGTTGCCGTCCACCACCTCGATGATCGGCTGCCCGAAGTTGGTGAGCCCCTGCAACAGCTTGTTCTTCACCTTGCGGAACTCACGGTCGAGGATCTCCCACGAGTTGCGCTTCTCGTTGAAGCCGTAGACGAACAGCTTCTGCTCGATGGCGAACTCGGGCGTGAGGAACGTGTCGATGAAGGTGATGTCGTTGTAGTGCTTGCGGACCTCGAAGATCTTCTCGCGGCCCATGCCCAGCCTCTTGTCCCAGGAGCGGCGCGCGCGCAGGTCGTCGCACTCGTCCCACTCCTTGCCGAAGCGGCCCTTGTTCCAGCGCTCTTCGATGTCCCGCCACAGCTCGATGCCCAGCTTGTACGGGTTGAGCGCGCCGGGCCGGGTCCCCATGGTGCCCGAGTGCCGGTCCGCGTAGTCGATGACCTCGTCATCCTTCAGCGCCCGCCGCGTCATGATGGTGGAGTGCCAGTAGCTGGCCCACCCCTCGTTCATGATCTTCGTCTGGCCCTGGGGCGCGAAGTAATACGCCTCGTCGCGGATGATGGAGAGGACGTCCGACTCCCACGGCTCGAGCGGGGCGTTCTCCAACAGGAAGAGCAGCACGTCGCGCTGGGGACGCTCGGGGAACTTCTTGGCCTTCTGCTTCTCGTCCTCCACCTTCTTGCGCTGGCTGTCGAGGAACTCGGAGGGGTTGATGAAGCCGCGCATGTACTCGCGGTCCACCTTGAAGCCCTCCACCCGCTCGTTGGACTTCATCTCGTCCTCGGCCCGCTTGGGGTCCGGGTTGCGGCGGATGTGCGGGGCGTGCTGGTCGATGAGGTTCTCCAGCGACAGCGTCCGGTCGATGAAGTCCTCCACCTTCTCCACGCCAATCTTGTCGATCCACCGGCGCACGCGCGTGGCGTGGTTCGCCATGTCGTCGATCATCCGGCGGTTGGTGTGGCGGAAGGAGAAGTTGTTCTTGAAGAAGTCGCAGTGGCCGTACACGTGCGCCATCACGAGCTTCTGATCCACGTCCGAGTTGCTCTCCAGCAGGTACGCGTAGCAGGGGTCGTTGTTGATGACGAGCTCGTAGATCTTCGAGAGCCCGTACTCGTACCCCTTGGACAGCTGCTCGTACTCCATGCCCCAGCGCCAGTGCGGGTAGCGCGTGGGGAAGCCTCCATAGGAGGCCACCATGTTGAGCTCGTCGTAGCTGACGACCTCGAAGATGGTCTCGAAGAAGTCGAGACCGAAGGCGCGGGCGTAGCCCTCGATCTCCTCCTTCAGCCTGCTCAACTGCGGGGTGAGGCTCTTGGGCATCGCGAGCTCCGGGTGGCGTGAGGCCGCTCTTCAGCGACCCTTGCCGAGGAAATCCTTGATGGAGGCGTAGATGGCGTCCTTGTCGGCGATCTCGCTCAGGGCGACGTTGGTGGAATCCCCGATGGCCTCGCGCAGATCCTTGATGAACTGACCGCTGCCATAGGGGCTCTCCACCTGGCCGTAGGCGAACTGGTTGACGCTCGGGAGGATGTCCTCGCGGAGCATCTCGATGCACTGGCGCGTGTCGTCCGCGCTCCAGTTGTCGCCGTCCGAGAAGTGGAACGGATAGATGTTCCACGCGCTCTTCGGGTAGTCCGCCTTGATGATGTCGCGGCACAGCTTGTAGGCGCTGGAGATCATCGTGCCGCCGGACTCGCGGGTGTGGAAGAACGTATCCCGGTCCACCTCGCGCGCCACGGCGTCATGGATGATGTAGCGCGCCTCCAGGCCCTTGTACTGGTGGCGCAACCACGTATCGAGCCAGAAGCTCTCGATGCGGACGATCTCCTTCTGCTCGTCACCCATCGAGCCCGACACGTCCATCATGTAGATGATGACGGCGTTGGTCTCCGGCAGCTCCTGCAGCTTGTAGCTGCGGTAGCGACGGTCCTCGCGGGTGGGGATGATGATGGGCCGCGCGGGGTCGTACGTCCCCATCGCGATCTGCCGCTTGAGCGCCTGTTTGTAGGTGCGCTTGAAGTGACGCAGGGACTCGGGACCGGTGGTGTTGACGCCGGTGTACTTGATCCGCTGTGTGACGATCTTCTCGTTGTGCCGGCGCTCGATGTTGGGGAGCTGGAGCTCCTCGCCGAGGATCTGAGCCAGCTCGTCCAGGGTGACATCGACCTCCAGGGAGTGGTCACCCTCTCCCTGGCCGGCCTGGTGCCCATCCCCGGGCTGTACGGCGCCCGGGGAGAGCTGCTGACCCACCTCTCCATCTCCCTGTCCGACTCCGCCCTGCTCCTTGTGGCCGTACTTGAAGTGGGGAATGTCGATGAACGGGATGGGGATGGCGATGGTGTCCTTCCCCTTCTTGCCGATCATCTCCCCCTTCTGCACGTACTTGCGCAGGTTGGATTTGATCTTCCCGCGGACGATCTGTTTGAAGCGCGAGTGGTCTTGGTGGATCCGCAGTGACACGTCGTCCCCCTCTCGGGCCTATTCCTTGGCGTCACCACGGGCGAAGATGCTGGCCACGAAGTTCAGCACGTCCGTGGAGCAGATCTCGCAGTACCCGTAGTTCTTCATCAGCCGGTCCTTGACCAGGTCGATCTTCTCCTGGGTCTCCTTGTCCACCACGGTGGACACGAGGTTCTTGAGCTTGATGCTGTCCTTCTGGTCCTCGAACAGCTTGAGCTCGAGCGCCTTGTGGAGCCGCTCGTTGGTCCGGTAGTTGAAGCTCTTGCCGTCCACGGCCAGCGCGCCGATGTAGTTCATGATCTCCCGGCGGAAGTCGTCCTTGCGGCTGTCCGGGATGTCGATCTTCTCCTCGATGCTGCGCATCAGGCGCTCATCCGGCTCCTCGTAGAGGCCGGTGTACTTGTTGCGGACCTTCTCCTTCTGGGTGTAGGCCTTGATGTTGTCGATGTAGTTGCCGCACAGCTTGCCGATGGCGTCCTCGTCAGCGCTGATGGCGCGCTGGACCTCGTTCTTGACGATGTCCTCGTACTCCTGCTTCACGGAGGTGAGCATCTCGCGGAAGCGCTTGCGGGCGTCCTCGCTGTTGATGAGCGAGTGGCCCTTGAGGCCGGCCTCCAGCTCGTTGAGCACCATGAAGGGGTTGATGCAGCCCTCTCCCTTGTCGCTCACCAGGGCGTTGGAGATCTTGTCCTGGATGTAGCGGGCGCTGATGCCCTCGAGGCCCTCGCGGCTGGCCTCCTTGCGCAGCTCCTTGATGTTGTCCTCGGTGAAGTTGGGGAGCGTCTTGCCGTTGTAGAGCTTGAGCTTCTGCAACAGCGAGAGGTTGTGCTTCTTGGGCTCCTCCAGGCGCGTGAGGACGGCCCACATGGCGGCCATCTCCAGCGTGTGCGGGGCGATGTGCTTGCCCTTGATGGCGCGGGAGTTGAAGTCCTTCTCGTAGATCTTCACTTCCTCGCTGAGCTTGGTGATGTACGGGATGTCGATCTTCACCGTACGGTCGCGCAAGGCCTCCATGAACTCGTTGTTCTCGAGCTTCTTGTACTCGGGCTCGTTGGTGTGCCCGATGATGACCTCGTCGATGTCCGTCTGGGGGAACTTCTTGGGCTTGATCTTGTGCTCCTGCGAAGCCCCGAGGAGATCGTAGAGGAAGGCCACGTCGAGCTTGAGCACCTCGACGAACTCGATGAGGCCGCGGTTGGCGATGTTGAACTCGCCGTCGAAGTTGAAGGCGCGCGGGTCGGAGTCCGAGCCGTACTCGGCGATCTTCCGGTAGTTGATGTCACCGGTGAGCTCGGTGGAGTCCTGGTTCTTCTCGTCCTTGGGCTGGAAGGTGCCGATGCCGACGCGGTCCTTCTCGCTGAAGATGAGGCGGTTGACGCGGACGTGCTCCATCACCTTGCCGAAGTCGCCCTTGTACTGCGTCATCAGGTCCTTGAAGACGAAGCGGCAGGCGGGGCACAGCTCGCTGCCATCCGGGATGGTGTAGCCGCTGTCGGGAGGGCAGAGCTCGGTGAAGACCTTGGAGCGCCACTCCTTGGGGATGAGGTTGAGGGGCTCCTCGTTCATCGGGCACTTCATCTTCTCGCGGACGGTGGAGCCATCCGGGCCCTTCTTGTCGGTGAGCCAGGAGAAGGTGTAGGCGGCCCCCTCGGGCGACTTGGAGTAGTCCTCCAGACCCTTCTTGAGCAGGCGCGCGATGGTGGACTTGGAGGAGCCCACCGGTCCGTGAAGGAGGATGACGCGCTTCTCGGTGCCGTAGCCCTGGGCCGCGGACTTGAAGACGTTCACCAGCTTCATGAGGGGGACGTCGAGGCCGAAGATGGCGTCGCGTCCGCCGAACTTCTCGTCGCTGAAGAAGTGGTAGCGGATGAGCTTCTTCTTGTTGTCGATGTACTCCGTCTTCCCGTGGGAGAGGATCATGTCGTAGATCCTCTGGAATGCGGTGCGGGTCACTTTCGGGTTCTTGCGGACGATCTCGAGGTAGTCCTCGAAGGAGCCCTCCCAGTTGAGCTCCGCGTAGGTCTTCGCGTCCTGCAACGCGGCGATCTTCGCGACCCACGAACCCTTCATCTCAACGTCCTTCATGTTTCTCCCTCGGGCTTTTCGAGAACGCGGAATTCGCGCCCTTGAAGGGCCAAAAAGTGAACCTGGGGGGGTAAGGGGCCATTCCAAAGCCCACCCACGACGGGTCCCTGAACGACACGACCGATCGACCTGCCCTTTTCGGGACCCCGCCGCGGGGTGGGACCGCGTGGCCAGCTCGTGTCGGAAGGGCTCGTCGCCGGTGCGATGGGCCCCGCCTCCACGGGGTGAAAAGGCACACTCCATTATAAGGGTGCCTTTGTTTTCGAGCAGGGGTGTTCCTACCGCTCGGTTATCAGTGAACGACAGTACGAGGGGATGAGCGGAAATTGGACGATCAACTGTGGGGTAGCGTACCCGCTTGCTCTACATGTCGGCGCGCTTTGGGCACTTCCCTCGAGGTCCGAAGTGTGCTGCTAGCTCCCCGGCGCGAGCGTCACCAGGTTGGAGAGGACGGTCAGGAGCTCGGAGGGCTCCACGGGCTTGGCCACGTGCATGTTGAAGCCGGCCGTCAGGGCGCGCGCCCGGTCCTCCACCCGGGCATAGGCCGTGAGCGCCACCGCTGGCACCCCACCTCCCTCCTCGGCCGAGAGCGCGCGCACCTGGGAGATGAGCCGGTACCCGTCCTCGCCGGGCATGCCGATGTCCGAGATGAGCAACTCGGGCCGGACCTCGCGCACGGCACGCAGGGCCTCGGCGGCGGAGGCGGCGGTGACGACGTGCGCCCCGTACTCCTCCAGCATCACCTTGAGCACCTCGCGGTTGTCGTCCTCGTCATCCACCACGAGGATGCGCCGCTCGACGAGCGCGGGGGGCTTGGGGGCCGAGAGGGCGGGGAGGGCCGGGAGCTTCCGGGCAGGGGAGGCCTCCGGCGCGGCCGGGCGGGGCTGGGCGGGCGGCAGGAGGACGCTGAAGGTGGCGCCCCGGCCGGGTCCCTCGCTAGTGGCCCGCACCGTGCCGCCGTGCTGCTCCACCAGGTGACGGACGATGGCCAGTCCCAGGCCCAGTCCTCCGTGCCGCCGGGTGGTGCCTCCCTCCAGTTGACGGAAGCGCTCGAAGATGTGTGGCAGGAAGTCCGCGGGAATCCCCGGTCCCTCGTCCTCCACCATCACCTCCACCATCACCTCCACCGAGGCCTCCACGCGCCGCAGCCGTACCCAGACGCGGCTGCCCCCGGGCGAGAACTTCACCGCGTTGGAGAGCAGGTTCCACACCACCTGCTGCAGCCGGCCCGGGTCCCCCAGGACCAGGTCCCCCTCGGCGTCCAGCTCCGCCAGCAGGTGGATGCCCTTCGCGTCCGCCGCGGGGCGCACCGACTCCATCGCCTCCCGGATGACCTCCGTCAGGTGTACCGGCCGCGTCTCCAACCGCAGCTTGCCGGAGATGATGCGGCTCACGTCCAGCAGATCCTCGATGAGCTGGGCCTGCACCTGGGCATTGCGGTCCACCGTCTCGAGCGCCCGGGCGTGCTTGTCGGGGGCGAGCCGCCCGCTGCGCAGCATCTTCACCCAGCCGATCATCGCGGTGAGGGGCGTGCGCAGCTCGTGGCTGACGGTGGCCAGGAAGCCGTCCTTGAGCCGGTTGGCCTCCTCGGCGCGCTGGCGCTCCGTCTGGGCCAGGGAGAAGAGCCGCGCGTTGTCGATGGCCATCGCCGCCCGGCGGGCCACTGTGCCCTGGTGACGGCCCGGTCGGAGACTCCGGCGCGGCGGCCGATTACCGCGAGAGCGCCTGCTGGTCCGCCAGGCGCCTGGCGCACTCGGACTTCATGTCCACGTAGTAGTCCTTGGCGGACAGGGAGATGGCCTTGGTGTACAGCTCCAGCGCCTCGGGGTACTTGCCCGTGGCGTCCAGCAGCACGGCCAGGTTGTAGAGGGCCGAGGCGTTCTGCGGGTTGCTCTGCACGTAGGACTCCATCTCCGTGATGGCGCGCGGCACGTTGCCCTCACGCGCCATGTCGATGATGGGCTCCTGCGCCTTGTCGTCCCCGTCCAGGCGGATGCTCTTCGTCACGTACGTGGGCGTGATGTCGCGCAGGAGCTGGCTCACGAGCGCGCGGGCCGCGTGGGTGATGGCCTCGTCCTTGTCCTCGCCCCGGCCGACCGTCTCGTACTCCTGCTCGGCCAGCAGCGCCTTGCCCGCGGTGTTGAAGGCCGTGACGCTCGCCACCGTCTTGGCCTCGTAGAACTTCACCTCGCGCTCGGTGACCCTGCCCTTGCTGTCCTTGTCCTTGATGATCTCCGTCTTCTTCTCGGCGTCCCAGTCATTGACGTCGATGCGGATGCCGATCTCGTCCTGCGTCTGGGCGGGGCCGGTGCCCGCGTTGATGATCTGCACGGAGCGGCCGGCCACCTTCACGACGATGCCCTCGTCGGTGCGGTCCGCCACCTGGAAGTAGCCCCCGGTACGGGCCTGGCGCGTCAGCTCGTCGACGAGGAAGTCGCGGGCTCCCTTGCGGCCCTCCGTCTGGACCACCGTCAGACTCTTGGCGGCGCCCAGGTTCACCCGGGCCGGCTGCAGGACGTTGACCTTCAGGCTCGGGGCACAGCCCACCGCCAGGGTGGCGGCGAGCGCGAGCACGACGTGACGCAAGGAACGGGAAGCCAGCATGTTTGGAATTTCCCCCTTTTTGGGACGGCCCGGAAAATGGGCTACACGAAGGCTAACATGCCTGCCTGTCACCCAGGCAACGGGGGAGGGTAGGGAAAGACCCTCCCATGAGGGATGCTTGCTTGGCTTTGGGCCGCGCCTGCGTATTCTCCGCGCCCCCATGTCGTCCGCTTCGACCGCTCCCGCCTCTCCTCCGCGCCCGTCCGGTGCGATCCCCGCCCTCTCCGCCGTGCCAGAAGTGGCCTTGGAGCCCAACCCCCGGTTGTTGTGGATCCTGCTGCTCGCGGCGGCGCTGCTGCCGCGCCTGCTGCTGATGCCCTTCAACGAGAACTTCTACGGGGACGCGGTGGCGCGCACGGAGCTGGCCGAGCGCTGGGCACGCGCGCCGCACCTCATCACCTCGTATGGGGATGGGGCCTTCCAGTTCGGGCCGCTGCACCTCTATCTGGTGGGCCTGGCGTTGAAGGTGGTGCCGGACAAGGCGCTCGCGGGCCGGCTGGTGAGCCTGTTGTTCGGTGTGTTGGCGGTGTTGCCGCTCTACTCGCTCACCCGGCGCCTCTTCGGCTGGCGCGCCGGAGTATGGGCCTGCCTGGGTTTCTCCGTCTGGGGCATGCACCTGCAGATGTCCACGACGGCGGCCAGCGAGGCGCTCTCGCTCTTCCTCATGCTGTGGGTGTTCGCGCTCGTGGCGGAGGGGTTGGACGAGAACCGCCTGGGGCCCCTCTTCGGGGCGGGGCTGGTGCTCAACCTGGCGTGCGCCACGCGCTACGACGCGTGGATGTACATGCCGCTGCTGTGCGTGGCGCTGTTGTTCTGGGGCGAGGACCGGGTGGCCGGCTTCACCCGCGCCGTGAGCTTCGGCCTCTTGTGCCTGCCCTTCCCGCTGTTGTGGATGCAGGGCAACGAGATGGCGCACGGGGATCCGTTCTTCCCCGTCACCGCGGTGGAGCAATTCCACGCGGACTGGACGCGCGAGGGCATCGCCCGGGTGGGCGCGTGGCGCTACCGGCTGGAGAGCCTGGGCTTCTGGCCCGGGGTGGCGCTGCTCACGCTGTCGCCGGGCGTGGCGCTGCTGGGCATGGTGGGCATGTGGCGCTCGTGGCGGCAGCGGCCGGACGTGCGCTGGCTGGTGCTCGCCGCGGCGGTGCCCACCGCGTACTTCACCTTCCGGGCCTCGGTGCTGTTGAACTTCCAGCCCCTGGGTCGCTTCACGGTGACGCAGCTGGTGCTGCTGCTGCCCTTCGTGGTGCCGGGCCTCGAGGCGATTCGCGGGGCCGGGGCGCGCAAGGCCGTGGCCGGGCTGTGCTCGGTGCTGGCGGTGGCCGTGCCGGTGGCCATGGGCCTCTACACCTTCCGCGCCGATGGCGGCATGCGCGACAGCCTCCGTCCGGTGAGCCCCACCTCCACCAACCCGGTGCCGCTGATGCAGGTGGCCCGCTTCCTCAGGGACGAGGTCGCTCCCAGGGGCGGCGCCGCCGTGCTCGACATGGATCCGGGCTACCTGGATCTCCAGCTCGCCTTCTTCTCCGGGCTGCCGGACGAGCGGCTCGCCCGCGTGCGCTGGGAGACCTTCCGCAAGCACCTGCGCGAGGCCCGGCCGGAGTACCTCGTGCGCTTCGACGGCGGCTCGCTGGTGAAGGACCCGGGGGTGACGCTGGAGGGCCGCACGCTGACGCTCGACGGCGTGGCGTACCAGGAGCTCGACGGCTTCTCCGCGCCGCTGCACGTCTATCAGCGCCGCTGAGGCGGGCGGGGCCGCGGGGGGGCCACCCGTCCTCCACCACGGTTGGCCAGGTGACAGACACCTGGCGCCTGGCTGCCTCCTGGTGGGGCTGCCGTGAGGAAGGCATGGCCGGAGCCCGTGTGTTCGTGCGACAACGCGAGACGCCGGGTTCTGGAATCCTCCAGCACGAGCACCCTTCACGAACACCCAGGCCATGACGTCCGCCGCACTGCTTCCCGAGCCGGCATCCCCCTCTGCTCAGGCGATCATCCTGGTCGTGGATGACAGCCCCAACCAGCTCGTCGCCATCCAGGCCCTCCTCGCGCCCCTGGGCCAGCGGGTGGTGACGGCGTCGTCGGGTGGGGATGCCCTGCGGCTGTTGCTCGAGATGGACTGTGCCGTCGTCCTGCTGGACGTGCACCTGACGGACATCGACGGCTTCGAGGTGGCGCGCTTCATGCGCGAGCGGGAGCGGACGTGCCGCACGCCCATCATCTTCATCTCCGGGCTGACGGCCGACGCGCACTTCACCACCCGTGGATACTCCATGGGCGCGGTGGACTTCCTCTTCAAGCCGTTCGACCCGCGGGTGCTGCGCGCCAAGGTGGAGGTGTTCGTCGAGCTGTACCTGCACCGCGAGCGGCTCAAGCTCCAGGCGGAGCGCGAGAAGGCCGAGTCCGAGCGCCTGCGGTTGTTGAACCTGCTGACGCAGACGCCGGCGGCCATCGCCATCACCCGGGGGATGGACTTCGTCTTCGAGTTCGCCAACCCGCTCTACCAGCGGGTGGTCGGCCGTCCCGTGCCCCTGGGCAGGCCCCTGCGCGAGGTGTTGCCGGAGGTCGTCTCGCAGCCGGGGGTGATGGAGGCGCTCCGGCAGGCGATGCGCACCGGCGAGCCCTTCAGCGGTCGCGAGTTCCCGGTGTCGCTCGGCCGGCACGGCAACGGCGTCCTGGAGGAGGCCTTCTTCGACCTCGTCTACCAGCCGCTCCGGGACGAGCAGGGCCAGGTGGAGTGGCTGCTCACCCACGCGGTGGAGGTGACGGCGCAGGTCCGCGCGCGCCGCAAGCTCGAGGAGCGTGAGCAGGCGCTGCGCGAGAGCGAGGGCCGCTTCCGGTTGATGGCGGAGGCCGGCGAGCTGCTCTCCACCCTGGAGGATCGCACCGTCCTGCAGCGGCTGGCCGAGCTGGTCGTGCCGCGCCTGGCGGACTGGGCGGCGGTGGATCTGCTCTCCGAGACGGGCGCGGTGGAGCGGGTGGCCGCGGTGCACAGCGAGCCGGAGAAGGCGGCTCTCGCCTTCGAGATCGCCCGCCGCTGGCCCATCGACCGGACCTCCCACGAGGGAATCGGCCGGGTGCTGCGCACGGGCGAGCCCCTCCTGCTCGAGCACATGCCGGACGAGCTGTTGCGCCGTCTGGCGCGCGGCGAGGAGCACCTCCGCCTGGCCCGGACGCTGGGGTTCAAGTCGTCGGTGTGTCTGCCCCTCGTGGCGCGCGGACGGGTGTTGGGGGCCCTCACCCTGGTCCACGCCGAGAGCGGCCGGCGCTTCAGTGAGAGGGATCTGCTCCTGGCCCAGGAGCTGGCCCGGCGCGCGGGGCTCGCGGTGGACAACGCGCTGCTGTACCGCGAGGCGCGCGAGGCCCAGGGGCGTGCTTCCCGGCTCCAGGCGGTGGCGGCGGCGCTGTCCCGGGCCGCGACTCCCGCGGAGGTCGCTCGCGTCATCCTCACCGAGGGGCTCCGGCAGGTGGGCACCCACGCGGGTATCGTCTATCTGCGTGAGCCCGAGGGCTCCCTCCGCGTGCTCCACGACGTGGGCTACTCCAGGGAGCTCGTCCGCCGCGTGCGCCACCTCTCCGCCGGGGACCGGATGCCCCAGCTCGACGCGGTGCGCACCGGGGAGGCCCGTTGGTTCTCCTCCACCGAGGAGCTCCTGGCGGACTACCCGCAGATGTCCACCCTGCTGTCCACCTTCGAGGCCCGTGTCGCGCTGCCCCTGCGGGTCGAGGGGAACAGCCTGGGCTGCTTGTGGTTGTCCTTCCAGGACAGGCGGCCCTTCTCGCCCGAGGAGCGGGACTTCCTCACCGCCCTGGCGCAGCTGTGCTCCCAGGCACTCGAGCGCGCGCGGTTGCTCGCGGTGGCGCGCGAGCAGACGGAGCACATGCGGCTGCTGGCCGACGCCGTCAAGGCCTTCGCGGAGGCTGGAGGAGACGTGGAGGCGTCCGCGCGGGCCCTGGTGCGGCGCGTGTCGGAGTCGTTCGGGGACGCCTGTGCCCTGCTGCTGCGCGACGAGGTCTCGGGGAGCGTGACGTTCTCCGCCATGTACCACCCGGATCCCTGGGCCCGCGCGCTCCTCCAGGAGACGATCCGCGGCACCTACGAGCGGGAGGAGGGGCCGGCCGTGCGCGTGCTGCACACCGGCCAGCCGCTGCGGGTGTCGCGCGTTCCCCAGGAAGGGCTGCTCGAGTCGCTGGCGCCCCAGGTGCGTCCCTTCGTCGAGTGCTTCGGCCTGCACGGCATCCTGATCGTCCCCTTGCGCGCGCAGGGGCAGATCCTCGGTACCCTGGGCGTGTTCCGCTCGCGGCCGGATCTGCCCTACACCCCGGAGGAGCAGGCGTTGCTGCAGGAGCTGGCCGACCGCGCCGGCCTGGTGGTGTCCAACGCGCGGCTGCGCGCGCGGGCGAACGCCACCTGGTAGTCGCTCAGGCCTGGTGGCGGGGCAGCCGCACCGTGAAGGTGGTGCCCTCGTCCCCGGTGGAGCGCACGTCGAGGGTGCCCCCATGGCCGAGGACGATCTGCCGGGTGATGTAGAGGCCCAGGCCCAGGCTGCCCCGGCCCTCCCCGGCCTCCTGTCCCCGCTGGTAGGGCTCGAAGAGCGTCGTCCGCAGCTCGGCGGGGATGGGGTCACCCTCGTTGTACACCTCGAGGCGGACGTCCGGGCCCTCGCTCCAGGTGGTCACCCGCACGGGCGTGCCCGCGGGGCTGTGCTGCAGGGCATTGCCCACCAGGTTGGTGACGACCTGGGCCAGGCGCCCCTCGTCCCATTCGCCCCGGCCATCGCCGTGGGCGTGGAAGAGGATGTGCCGCTCGGGCCAGGCGAGCTGGACCTCCTCCACCACCCGATGGACGTGCTCATGGAAGTCCAGCGGCGCGGGCTGGACGGGGATGCCGCTCACGCGCGCCTGGGTGAAGTCGAGCAGATCGCGAATCATCCCGCTGGCCCGCTCCGCCGCGGCGTAGATGCGGCTCACCGCCTTCGTGGAGCGCTCGTCCACGTCCTCGCGCTTGAGCAGGGCGGTGGCCGACAGGGTGATGGCGTTGAGGGGGTTGCGCAGATCATGGCTGACGATGGCCACCACGTCCTCGCGGACCCTGATGGCCTCCTGGGCCTCCTGGTACAGGCGCGCGTTGTCGATGGCCACGGCCGCGCGATCCGCCAGCCCCTTGGCCACCTCCAGGTCCGCGGTGAGGTCTCCGGCATGGGGGCTCGTCCAGGCGAGGTTGATGATGCCGAGCTTGCGGCCCCGGGCCACCAGGGGGACGAGCGCCACGGACTTCGGGCCGAGCGCCTCCAGGTTGGCCCGGTGCTCCGCGTTGCGAGCGGCGGCATCCAGCCACCCGGGGGTGATCTCCGGTACGGCCACGGCGTTGCCGCTCTCCAGGGCGCGGGCCACGGGGCTGTGGCTCCCCAGCAGGGGAGGGTAGGGCCGTGAGATTTCCAGGAGGGCCCGCTTCTCCGGCGCGCGGGCCGCCATCTCCAGGCGGTGCAGCCGCCCGTCCTCGCCCAGCAGATCCACCATGCAGTAGTCGCACAGGTGCGTCACGGCCAGCGAGGCGAGCCGCTTCAGGGTCGTGGGCACGTCGAGCGACTGGGACAGCACCGTCCCCACCTCGATGAAGAAGGCCTGGGTGCGCTCGGCGCGCTTGCGCGCGGTGATGTCGCGCACCAGTCCCGTGAAGAGGCGGCCCTGGGGCAGGAGCGTCTCGCTGATGGAGAGCTCCAGCGGGAAGACGCTCCCGTCCTTGCGCAGGCCCTCCACCTCCCGCCCGATGCCGATGACCCTGCGCACGTCCGTGCTCAGGCCGTTGTCCATGTAGCCGTCGTGCGCGCACCGGTAGGGCTCGGGCATGAGGATTCCGACGTTGCGGCCGATGAGCTCCTCGGGCGCGTAGCCGAAGATGCGCGTCGTGGCCGGGTTGACGTCCTGGATGCGGCCCCGTTCGTCGATGGTGATGATGCCGTCCACCGCCGTTTCCAGGATGGCCCGCAGCCGCTGGGTCGTCTCGCGCAGGGCCTGCTCGGCGCGCTTGCGTTTGGAGATGTCGCGGGTGACGTCGGAGAAGCCGCGCAGCACGCCGTGCTCGTCGCGCAGGGCGGTGATGACGGCGTCCGCCCAGAAGCGGTGGCCGTCCTTGTGGACGCGCAACGCCTCGGTCCGGCAGTGGCCGTGGATGGCCGCGGTCTGGAGGCACTTGTCGGGCACTCCGGCGGCGACATCCTCGGGCGTGTAGAAGCGGGTGAAGGACTGGCCGAGCACCTCCCGTGCCGCGTAGCCCTTGATGCGCTCGGCGCCCGCGTTCCAGCTCATCACCCGGCCCTCCGGGTCGAGCATGTAGATGGCGTAGTCCTCCACGCCCTCCACGAGCAGGCGGAAGCGCTCCTCGTCTCCGAGAGGGGCCCGCTCGTCGCACTGACGGGTGTACTCGGCCACGCCCTCGGCGATGCCGAGGGAGATGAAGGCCGACATCGCGCGCACCTCCCCGAGGGTGACGCGCACGTTCGTCTCCTCCACCAGGTCGAGGATGCACTCGTGCAGCACGTGGTACTCGCGCAGCAGCTCCCGCACGTCGAAGCCCCCGCGCGGGTGCCAGGCCCCGCGCGCCCGGGCCCTGGGGCTCCATTCCGGCACCGGGAGGTCCCCCGTGGCCTCGTGCTGGCGCAGCACCGCGGCCATCTCCCACAGGTAGTCGCCGATGTGGTTCTCCAGCTCGCACCGGGTGGGTCGCCCGGTCACGAGCCCTCCGCGCAGCCGCCCGGTCCAACGCTGGATGATGTCCTCGTGCCGCTCCTCCAGCAGCTCCGCCAGGGAGGGGGACGAGGGTTCCGGCGATCGCGTCTCGAGGTTCACGGCCGCTCGTCCTCCCCGGGGGGCCGCAGCGGCAGCTCCACGGTGAAGAGGGCTCCCTCTCCAGGCCTGCTCTCGACGCCCACCGTGCCGCCCAGCGCCTCGATGCTCCGCCGGGTCATGTAGAGGCCCAGCCCCAGGCCCCCGTAGTGCCGCTCCGACACGCCACGCGCGAAGCGGTCGAAGACGCGCGGCAGGTGCTCCGGCGCGATGCCGATGCCCTCGTCCCGCACCGTCACCCTCGCGCGTTGCCCCTCCTTCGTGACGTGGATGCGCACGGGTCTGCCGGCGCCGTGCTTGAGCGCGTTGGACAGATCCTCGGGATGGATGGCCTCGACCCAGCCCGAGCCCTGGCTCTGCCGGTGCGTCTGGCCGGTGAAGGCCTCCCAGGAGGGGCTCTCCTCCACCAGCGCGTCCCAGAACACCTGCCCATCCCAGGAAGAAGTCTCGAAGGTGCCAGGGTGCATGGGCGGCGGGCTCACGGGGGAGTTCCCCTCATCGGGGCATGCGTGGAGCCGCCCCTGTCGCCAGGCAAGCTCCGGGTCTCGAGGGGTCGTCCGTCATGAGACATCCTCAGGTGGCTCCCTCCCGTACAGGTGGTCATTGACCACCCGGGAAGCCTGACTCCGTAAATGTTTCCGATTTCCGACCGTAGAAATGCCAGTCAACCGGGGACGTGCACGGGGTAAGTGTTGAAACCGACAGATGATCGGACTGGCCTGGCACGTGCAGTGGGGCGGTCCGGTATGCGTCGCCCTGAGAGTCTCAACTCCTACAGCGTGGAAGTCAGTCCCTCTGCCTGGAAGCAGTTGGCGCACCTGCCGTTGGAGAGCTACCAACGCATCCGCCAGGCGTTGGACGGCATCGCGGCCCAGTTGAGGTCGCCCACACCGGTGCCCCTGCCGAAGAAGGAGGCCGAGCCTCTCGTCTCCCGCTCCCTTTCCCTGGAGGGCCATCTCGTGCTGTACGAGGTGGACACGGTGCGCCGGCGCCTCACGCTGCGGGAGATCGTCCGCACCCGTCCTTGATGCCCATCCCTCGCTCCCCTGGCCGTCCGGCATGCGGAGGACCGGAGATTGGCGGGGGGCCGCTGAATCCACGGCGTGGCGAGCGTTGGCACTGAGGCGGCGCTCGGGACGGAGGACCTGGACTCCTTCCTGCCGAAGCTGCTGCGCGTCATGTTGGAGAGCACGGAGGCGGTGGACTCCGTCTCCCTGCTGATGCGCGAGGGCGACGTGCTGCGGGTTCGCGCCTCGGTGGGGTTGGAGGAGGAGGTGACCTCCGGTTTCCGCCTGCGGGTGGGCGAGGGTTTCAGCGGGCGCATCGCGGCTGAGCAGCGGCCATTGGAGCTGCGCTCGGCGGCGACGGATCCTCTGGTGAGGAGCGAGCTCATCCGGTCTCGGGGGACGCGTGCGCTCTACGGGGTTCCGTTGATGTACGGAGAGGAGGTCATCGGCGTGGCCCACATGGGCAGCCGCACCGCCTGTAGGCACGTGAACGAGGTGGTCCCGGGGAGTGGGCCGGCGCTGGAGCCCGTCCTGCGACGGGTCTTGGAGACGGGAGAGGCCTCGAGGGGCCAGGAGTTCAGCGCCGCGCCGGCCAATGACCCGGGCGTCATCCACCACTGGGTGGGGGACTATTTCCCGGTGAGGGGGGGAGACGGGCGGGTGCTCGGGGTGGGCAGCGTCGTCATGGACATCACCGAGCGCAAGCAGCAGGAGGAGCTCATGCGCCAGACGGCCGAGTTCCGCGAGCGCTTCCTGGGGGTCGTCTCCCATGATCTGCGCAACCCGCTCAACGCCATCCTGCTCTCGGCCAACACGCTGCTTCGGCTGGAGGGGATACCCGCGACGCATGCGAAGGTGGTGCGCCGCATCGTCACCAGTGGGGAGCGCATGGCGCGGATGATTGGCGAGCTGCTCGACTTCACACGCGGGCGGCTGGGCGGCGGTATCCCCAGCCATCCCCGGCCCACCAACCTGCGTCACCTCTGCCGCCATGTGTTGGAGGAGCTGGAGACCAGCCATCCCGGGAGGGATCTGCGGCTGGTGGCGGACGGTCGGTTCCTGGGCGAGTGGGACCCGGACCGGCTCGCCCAGCTATTGGGCAACCTGGGCAAGAACGCGCTCGACTACAGCCCCGCGGAGACACCGGTGGACTTCACGCTCCAGGACGAGGGCGACACCGTGACCGTGGTGGTGCACAACGAGGGGCGGCCCATCCCGCGGAAGCTGCTGACGGGCATCTTCGAGCCCTTCCGGCGGGCGGTGGAGGGCGATGCGCACCCGACCTCGGGCCTGGGGCTGGGTCTCTTCATCGTCCAGCAGATCGCCGAGGCCCACGGCGGGAGCGTCGAGGTGCGCTCCCACGAGGGAGATGGGACCACCTTCACCGTGAGGTTGCCCCGGCACTCGGCGGGTTCCACATGGCCACGCTCTCCACGCCCATCGTGAGTGTCGAGGCCCACCGCGGCTGACGTCCCGGAGGGAAAGGCCACCTCCCGTTTCCGGGAAGTGGCCTGGGGCCGCTCCCGTCACGAGCGGCGCAAGGTGGGATCATCGGGGTTGAGGTTGAGCGAGCGCGTGTCCTCTTCTCCGGACGTGCGGACGTCCACCTCCTCGTGGCGCAGCGGCTCCGCCACCCGGCGCTCCTCCTCGATCTCGTCCTTGCGGATGACGACCTCCTCCGACACCACGGGACGCTTGTGGAGCTCCACCTCCTCGGCATGCAGGGGCACCACCACCGTCTCGTCCTGGAAGGAGGCGTTCATGGCGGGCCGGTCCGGGTTGACGTCGCGGCGTTCCACGCTCACGCGCTCGCGGCGTACCGGGACGCTCACCGTCTTCACCTCCTCGACGACCTCCTTGTGGATGCGCACCTCACCGGACTGAACGTCCCGCTTGCTGACGTCCAGTTCCTCCTTGTGGACGGGGACGGCCACTTCGTCCGAACGGCGCTCCGTGCTGGCGGCGCTCTGGCGCGTCTCCGTTCCCACGCCGATGGTCTCCGCGCCCGCGCCCAGGCCCATGGTCGCCGCGCTCGTTCCCAGGCCCATGCCCGCCGCGCTCGTTCCCAGGCCAGAGCTGGTGGCCATGCTGGCGGCCCCGTACCTGTCCTGGTCGGTTAGACGGAGGAGTCCCTCACGGCCGTGCGTGAGGATGATCTCTCCATCTCGGATGTCGGAGATCTCCTCGTACCGGACGAGGTAGTCCTTCGGGAAGAAGATGCCCTTCTCGATGTGGAACGCCTCATCCCCCAGGGCGAACACCTTGCCGAGCTTCTCGCCGTCGGAGCTCCGGACCGTCATGCCTTCCTTCAACTGACTGCGCTGGATCATGGCTGCCTCCTGATTCGTGATGTGCATTGGGGTACCGCGGTTCGTGCCGCCACCCTGACGACGCCGCGCGGCATCCATGCGTCACGATGGGTCGTGTCGTCCCCGCAGGCAGATGACGGTTGACGCATGCCCGGCCGTATGACGACCCGGGCCTCGGCCCGGAACGGTGAGAATCCGGGCAACACCCGGTTCGGAGTGCGAACGGGCCCGGCTGGATGCTCGGGCCCGTTCGCACTCCAGAGGGCAGGGCGCCTACGGGTACACCTCGCGGCGAGGAGGGGGCAGCCCGCCTTCGGGCGGAGTCGGCACCACCGCGCCCTCCGCGTAGACGCGTTGGCGTTTGCTCACGCCCACGGTGCCGCCGAGGATCGCCGAGATGAGTCCCAGGAAGAGGGCGCCGAAGACACCCCAGAACGCCTTGCCGGTGGCATCCGCCGCCTGGAGCGCGCCCGTCTGCACCGATTGGACGGCCTGGCCCACCTGGCCCTGGGCATTGTTGAACTGGGCCTCCACGCGGCTGGCGACCTCCTGGGCGTCCGCGCGCGAGAGGGCCGTGTTCTCGGCGATGGAATTCACCAGGAGCTGCCGGTCGAGCCGGCCCTGCTGCACCGCTGTCTGCACCACGTCCCGGGTCGCGGCCTCCAGCTGGCTCGCCGTCACCGGAGGAAGGCCTTGTGCTTGCAAGCGCTGGTTGACGGGGCGCAGGGCGTCATTGGCATCGATTCCGAAGCTCTGCGCCACCTGCCCCAGGCCTCCTCCCTGAGAGGCGCCCGCCGATATCGCCGACCCGGTGGCCTGGACGGCCGTCCTGCCCATGGAGAACAGTCCACCCGCCAGCGCGGAGACCAGGTTGCTGAGCAACCAGAAGCCTACGAGCGTGGTGAGCCCCCACATGACGAGCCCATGGATGCCCCCACTCGACTTCGTCTGGACCCCTGAGCCTCGCCCGGCCACGATGCCGCCCACGAAGAGGGCGATGAGCGGAGAGATGAGGCTCCAGATGCCGGTGAAGATGCCGGAGGTCCTCGCGCTCCCGGTGTCCTGCGGATTGATGGAGGACAGGCCCAGCGCCAGTCCGAGCGCATAGAGCAATATCCAGAGGCCCAGTGCCGTCACCGTCCCGGCGAAGATGGCACTCCAGCTCACCTTCACCGGAGGGCCCGCCAGTAATTGCACGCCTGCCTTCTGCTGTGTCGCCGTTGCCATGGTCCACCTCGTGGAAGAAGGGGTTGAATCCCCTGCCTCCAAAAGTGGACACCCCGGCTCGAACAGGGAGCATGCCTCCACCTCGCGCCCGCTTGAGCGCGGAGAGAACGGCGGCCACCGCGCCTCCTCGGTGCCTTGGTGGCCGAGGCGTGCGGAGGATGGCTAGTTCGCGCCGCCTGCCCGCTGCCGACGTTTGGCGCGGAAGAACTCCACCTGCCACTTCTGCACGGCCGCGTTGTGGCACTCCAGGGTGGGGCAGAAGATGTGGGTGCCGTCGTTGCGCGACACGAAGAAGAGATCCTCGCAGTCGAGCGGATGAAGGGCCGCCTGGATGGCCGCTGCACCCGGGTTGGCGATGGGCCCCGGCGGCAACCCGGCCGTGGTGTACGTGTTGTACGGGTGCGGCGTCTCCAGGTCCCTCTTGGTGATGTTCTTCGAGTACACCCCGCGCAGCAGCTTCATGGCGTAGATGACCGTGGGGTCCGTCTGCAGCTTGATGCCCTGGCGCAGCCGGTTGTGGAAGACACACGCGATGCGGGGCCGCTCCTGGGGCTGGCCCGTCTCCTTCTCCACGATGGAGGCCAGGGTGAACGTCTCCAGCAGCGAGAGCTTCACCCCGGCCTTCCTCTTCGCGTCCGCCTTCCGGTACTCCTCGAGCGAGCGTTCCACCATGCGGGCGAGCACCCGCTCCTCGGTGGCGTTGCGGGTGAAGGTGTACGTGTCCGGGTAGAGGAAGCCCTCGATGGAGGAAGCGGGCACGCCGGCCTCGCGCAGGAAGCGCGGATCCGCGACGAGCCGCTCCAGCTTCCTCGGGTCCAGCTTCAGCTCCGAGTTGGCGAGGATGGGGAGGATCTCCTCCACGCGCAGACCCTCGGGGACGGTGAAGCGGTAGACCTTCACCTTGCCCGAGGCGAGCAGCTCCACCACCTGGGCGGGGGTGAGGGTGCCCTCGAAGAGGTACTCACCGGCCTTGAGTCTGGGGCCCGCCTGCTCGCGGCGGATGAAGAGGTAGAGGAGCTCCGGATCCGTGACGACCCCCGCGTCCGCCAGCATCAGGGCGAGCGTCCTCGGGCCGGTGCCATTGGGCACGCTGACGGTGATGCCTTCCTGGGGCAGGGTGACGGGGGTGGCGGCGAACTCGGTGATCCGCCGCTCGCGGCGCAGGTACCAGCCGCCCGCGGCGGCGGCCGCGAGCACCCCGAGGACGAGCAGGGCGAGGAGGACTTTCTTCACTTACATCTCCGGGTCGTAATCGTCGTCATCGAACGCCTCCGAGGGCGGGCGCCGGGCGTCGAGCCACCCCTGGAGGATGAACTGGGCGGCCATCTGGTCGATGACCTCGCGGCGCTTGGCGCGCGACAGGTCCGCCTCGAGCAGGGTGCGCTGGGCGGCCACGGTGGACAGGCGCTCGTCCCATAGCTCCACGGGCAGGCCCGTGGCCTGGGTGAGCGTGTCCACGAACTTGCGGGTGGCCTCGGCGCGAGGGCCCTCGGAGCCATCCATGTTGAGCGGCAGCCCGACGACGAAGCGCTCGGCCTCGTACTCGCGCACGAGCTTCACGAGCGCGGCGAGGTCCGCCTTGAGGCTGGTCCGCCGGATGGTCGTCACGGTCTGGGCGGTGAGGCCCAGGGCGTCCGAGGCCGCGACGCCGATTGTCTTGGTACCCACGTCGAGGCCCAGGGTGCGCATGCGCGGCGGAATCTAACCGCAATCCTCCTCCGTGGACCGCTCCGTCCGCGAGGCAGGACCGTGCCCGCTCGGTGCTCGGGCTAACTCGCTGAATTCGTTGGCGTCGTGCCCGGCTCCGGGTCGGCACCGCCGCTGCAATCCCTCGGGCGCGGAACACGACCAAGGAGAAACCATGAGTGACTTTCTGAAGGGGTTGGGCAGTGCCCTGGGGGGGGTGACGAACCTGCTGTCGGGTGGCGCGCTCATCGACATGGCGGGCAGTGCACTGGGGCTCCCGCCGGCCATCACCAACGCCGCGAAGGTGGCGGTGGGGGCGATGACGGGCAATGTGATGCTGGCGGCCGATGGCGCGATGGGGCTCGCGCAGGAGCTGACCCAGAATCCGCCGGCCACCACCGAGTACAGGGCGCCGAAGGACGAGCAGCGGGCCTGCGAGGGCTACGCGAAGCCGCGGCACGGCTCCTCGCCGGTGGAGACGGGCGGCTCGCGCGAGCCCTGTGGCGTCGACGGGGGCAGCCACCTGGACCCCAAGATGAACGACTACCTCCATTCGCTGCGGACGATCGAGCAGAACTTCCGCTACCTCGACGCGACGGACGGGAAGCTGGACGGGTCGCTGTCGAAGGCGGACCTGAAGCGCATCTCCGAGGACTCGCGCGTGTCGCCCGAGCTGCGCAAGGCGGCCCGCTTCCTGGTGGACAACCCGGGCTACTTCGAGCGGCTCGACACCTCGCTCGGCGGCTTCAAGGGCGGTGTCGCGGGGATTCTCCAGGACATCCGGAACGACGACCGCATCACCCAGAGCAACGTGCGGGGTGAGATCAACAAGGTGAAGGCGGACTACGCGCAGTACGGGCAGCCCGGGAGCGTGGAGTCGTCGTCGGGGTCTTCCCGCCCCGGCGGTTCCAGTGGCACGTCGTCGTCCTCGGGCGGTCAGGCCAGCTCGAGCGTCCGGGGCGTCATCAACGACCCGAGCATGAGCCTGGAGGAGAAGATCGAGGCCATCCTCATGTCGCTCACGGAGAAGCTGGACGACGAGATCCTCCAGACGATGGATGACCTGGCGGCGGCGCAGGACTCCAGGGCCGGCATCTCGAACGAGAAGGGCAACGAGAAGAAGGCCGCGGACGCGGATCGGAACATCGAGAAGATCAACCTGCGGCTTCAGAAGCTCATCGAGAAGCGCAAGAACATGTTCGAGATGATGAGCACGCTGTCCATGAAGTTCAACGAGATGGCGAAGACGGCCCTCTCCAACATGCGGAGCGCGTAGGCGGAGATGGGACGGGTCATCAAGTACGAGGGAGGAGCCATGGACACGGCAACGACGGAGAAGCTGAAGGCGTTCGTGCGCGGGGAGATGACGTGGTCGGAGGTGGAGGGGATGACCTTCGAGGAGGCGAAGGCGATCGCGCAGGTGGGGTGTGACCTGGCGGCGGCGGGGCGCTACGAGGAGGCGCGCATCCTCTTCGAGGGGCTGGTGGAGGGGAACCCGAAGGACTCGGCGAGCCGGGCGGCGCTGGGCACGGTGTACCAGAAGCTGGGGCGGCTGGAGGAGGCCATCTCCGAGTACAGCGCGGCGCTGGAGCGAGACCCGAGCAACCCGGTGGCGCTGGTGAACCGCGGCGAGCTGTACCTGCGGCAGGGCAACCGGCAGGGCTTCACGGACATCGCCAACGCGTCGGAGGCGGATCCGAACGGGGAGACGTCGGCGGGCCGGAGGGCGAAGGCGCTGGTGAAGGCGATCGCGCTGGCGGCCGCGGAGAAGATGAAGGCGGATCAGGCCCAGGCGCGGGCGTAGTCCGCTGTCACGAGTGGGAGCCGCCGGGCCGCGGAGGGGAGGAGGGGACGACGGCGGTCCGGTGGGAGAGCGTCAGTGGGAGGGCTCCGTGACGAACGGAGTTCCGCCCGCTGGCGCTCTTTTTCGTGGGGAGGGGGGAACGGCGGCCAGACGCTCGGAGATGGGCGGGTGGCTGTGGCCCTTGAGGACGACCCAGCGAGGCGGGTCCGGGTCCATCTTGTTCACCCGGGCGGCCTTCACCAGCATGCGGCGGAAGGCGTCGGAGTCCTGGGTGAGTTGGAGGGCGTAGCGGTCGGCCTCGCGCTCGCGCTCACGGGAGAAGGCGGCGGAGAGGGGGTTGCTCAGGAAGAAGATGAAGAAGGAGAGCAACCACAGCAGGGGGAGGGTGCGGATGTCGGCGAAGTGCGTGGTGCCGAACCACCCTCGTGAGGCGGACAGCCTCAGCAGCCGGTCGATGACGAAGAGGAGCGCGAGCATCGCCACGGAGGAGGCGATGCGCCCCGGCCATTTCGACTCGTGGACGTGGCCCGCCTCGTGCGCGACCGCGGCGAGGATCTCCTCGGGTGCGAGCTCCTGGAGGATGACGTCGTTGAGCACGATGGTGCGCGTGGGGCCCTGGCCCGCGAAGTAGGCCTGGAGGCGCTTGCTGGCCACGGAGGTCTTCTCCACCCGCACGTCCTGGAAGGGGATGTTCGCCTGGGCCATCAACGCGGTGATGCGCTCGCGCACGGGCCCCTGCTCGAGGGGGGTCTGCTCGAAGTAGACCTGGTTGCGGTACGGGTCGAGGGCCGAGGACACCAGCAGCAGCAGCGCCGAGGGGATGCCCAGCACCAGCCACCAGCGCTTCACCCGGCGGGCCAGCCCATACAGCCCCAGGACCAGCGCGAGGGTGGCGAACCCCTGCAGGGTGACACCCTTGAGCTCGTCCAACGCGAACCGCAGGGGCGTATAGGCGGACATGCCGTAGCGGTGCTCCAGCACGTAGTCGAAGTAGATGGTCGCCGGGACGTGGACGAGCTCGATGAAGAGGTTCACGAGCAGCGCGAAGAAGATCGCCGCGCCCCATCCCGGCTCACCCCAGAGCCGGTCCATGGCCTTGACGAAGGCCCGGCTGACGGGCGCCGTGCGAAGGAACGCGAGCCGCTGGGACAGCCAGGCCGCACAGGACTCGGACCACCGGTAGAAGGGCCGCACGAGCACGCCCAGGATGAGGGCCAGCACGCCCAGGTAGATGAAGGGGCTCACCGCGCTGCGGATGTAGAGCGGCAGGTGGTAGGCCTTGATCTCGGCCAGCTGCTCGGGCGTGAAGATGGGCTCCATGGGCCGGAGAATCGTAGACTGAGCCTGCCCCGGTTTTGTGGACACACCTCATAAGTCGGCTACACAGGAGGTAGTGTTCATGGAGCGAAGGAAGAGGCGGAGTTTCACCCCGGAGTTCAGGGCCGAGGCGGTCCGACTGGTGCGCGAGGGCAGCAAGAGCCTGCCCCAGGTGGCCAAGGACTTGGACCTGACCGAGTCAGCCCTGCGCAACTGGGTGCGCGAGGCCGACGGAGGCGATGGCAAGGAGTCGGCAGGTGCACTCTCCACGGCCGAGCGGGAGGAGTTGGTGCGGCTGAGCAAGGAGGTGCGTCATCTGGAGATGGAGCGCGACTTCCTAAAAAAAGCGGCGGCCTTCTTCGCGAAGGAGACCTCGAGGTGAAGTTCGAGCTCATCGACGCGGAGAAGGCCCACTTCCCTGTGGACTTCATGTGCGAGCAGCTGGGTGTGTCGCGCTCGGGCTACTACGCCTGGAAGGAGCGCCCGGAGTCCGCGCGGGACAAGGCGGACCGGGCCCTGGCCGAGGAGGTGACGCGGATACATCGCGACAGCCGCGGCACGTACGGCAGTCCTCGCGTCCACGCGGAGCTGCGTGCCCGGGGGCAGCGCGTGAGTCGAAAGCGTGTGGCCCGGCTCATGAACGAGCACGACATCGCTGCTCGCAAGAGACGGCGCTTCGTGCGCACGACGGACTCCCGCCACAACCAGCCCGTTGCCCCCAACATCCTCGAGCGCAACTTCTCCCCGGCCAGCCCAATAGCACCTGGGCCACGGACATTACCTACGTGGGGACGGGGCAGGGCTGGCTCTACCTGGCCGTCGTCATGGACCTCTTCTCTCGCAAGGTGGTGGGCTGGTCCATGAGCGAGAACATCGACCGGCACCTGGTGCTCAACGCCCTGGACATGGCCCTCGAGGGACGCCAGCCACCGCAGGGGTTGTTGCACCACTCGGACCGGGGCAGCCAGTACGCCAGCACCGACTACCAGCAGGCACTGGCTGCTCGGGGCATCCAATGCAGCATGTCGCGCAAGGGCAACTGCTGGGACAACGCCGTGGTGGAGAGCTTCTTCAGCAGCTTGAAGCAGGAGCTCGTCTACACCACCGCCTTCGCCACGCACGAGCAGGCCCGGCTGGCCCTCTTCGAATACATCGAGGTCTTCTACAACCGCCAGCGGCGGCACTCCTCGCTGGGCTACGTCAGTCCAGTGGATTTTGAGCTTGCGCCCTTACCGCAGAAGTTGGCATCTTAACCCTACTGTCCACGTAACCGGGGCAAGCCCAACCAGCACGGACGGGAAGAAGAAGAGCCCGGTGTGCATGTGCGCCATCGCTCCCCTGGATAGCAGCGGGAAGGTGTATCCGCTCCTCAATGTCCGGCCCGTGACGCGGTACTACGAGCGCTGCGGCATCGCCCCGGGTTTCTAGGAGGCCCGGCGAGAGTCAGAGCGGGTAAGCTTGCAGCAGAATTGCCTGCCTCCCGCTCGTGTGGCTCGGAGTCGTTGCCGTGCTCAAGCTTCCCCTGCCTGTCCTGCTGCTGGTGGCCCTTCCCGGGAAGGCTGCCCAGGTTCCCGCTGCCCCCCTCATCGAATGCGGCGCCGAGCTGCAAAACGTGGAGTTGGAGGTGGGCTCACTGCCCATGCTGGTGTGCGTCGCGCCGGAAGTCGCCACCACGCTGCGCTTCGACACTCCGCTTCTCTTGGAGAGGACGGTGTTGGAGGGAAGCGAGGTGTCCTTCTCACCGACTCCCATGGGCATGTCCCTTGAGGCCACTCGAGACCTAGCGGAAGGAGAGCGTCGCAAGCTCACCGTCTACTTCGCGGATGAGAAGGAGCCATCGAGCGCCACCTTCATTCTCGTCGGCCAGGGCTCCGGGAAGCCACGACAGGTGAACGTCTTCCGTCAGACCCGCACGGTCGCTTCGCTCCGCCAAGAGGCGCAGCAACAGCGGCAGCGTGCGGAAGTTTGTGAGCAGCAGCTCGCGCAGTGCAGCAAGCAGGCAGCTCCCACAACGCTGCTGGAGCGATTGTTGCGGCTGGGCAGGGGCAGCCGAATCTCTCTGCACTGGCGGGATGTGAAGCCGCAAGGAGGCCAGCGCGGAGACATCGATGTCAGCGAGATCTCAACCACCACCGTGGAACTGGAACATGGAGAGCGCGAAGCAGCAGTGCGCGTCCGGCTCGCCAACAACCGGCAGGAAGACTGGCGAGTCGAGGGCGCGTCGCTCACAGCAGGAGGCGGCCAGCCACTCACTGCAGTGCGGGTGTTGCCGGAGGCAGCTCTTCCGGCCGGAGCCGTAAGGCGGATCGACGTAGTGCTGGGGCCCACGCAGCAGGAGTTGACGGGAAGGTACACACTCAGGCTGTGGGGTGGGGGGCTCGAAATCGCCCTGGAAAACATCGAGTTCCCGTGAGGCAGTGGCGTCCTCTGCGCAGCACGCGCAATGAGCCAGCCCTGTCTAACGGCGTTCGAGCCGGGAGAGCGTAGAACAGGGGAGGGCAACTCGGACACACGCCGCTCGAAGCAAGGGCCACAGGGGTGTACCACCTGGAGCTGCGCGAGAAGTTCGCCCCTAAGCGGTGGGTTCACCTTCCCGCGGTGAAGTCCAACCGGTCAGAGGTCCTCAGTCAGGTGATCGCCTGTTTGGACCACGGACAACCCGAGCAGGGACATCTCCAGAGTTCCCCGCTGGTGGTCAGCTCCTGTGCCGCTCGGCCACGCAGTAGAGGTAGGTGAGGGAGTAGTCCAGGAGCGACTGTCGCGAGCGCATGTAGTTGCGGGCCCGGGCGAAGGGAAGCCACACGCGGTTGCCCACGAGTACCTGGGCCTCCTCGAGCTTCTGGCGCGGAATCCACTTGCCGCCCAAGTTGCGCACCAGCACCTCACCCAGGTACGCGCCAATGGCTGGCACCGCGTGCTCGTCGATGGCTTCGCGCAGGCGGCTCTTCGGAAACTCCTCGCGCCAGAAGTAGAAGTCGGCATCCGTAAGGGACTCGGGCGTGGCCTCGAAGACGGAGGGCACCTGCGAATGCAGCAGCGCCACAAGGTGCTCGGCGTACAAGCTGTACTGCTGGAGAGCGCGCTCCACATTCTCCACGTCTGGTGGCAGGGCGGAGTCAGCAGGGCGCCACTCCTCGGGCTCAGGAGGGCACCACGCGTTGAGTTCGGCGATCCTGCGCTGACGCTCGTAACTCGCGGCGCCGTCCACCACCCGGGAGAGAAGCGAGGCCATCTCCGGGTGGAAACGGGGCTCCACAGGGGCGAGCATGGCACTGCGCTCATGCAAGGTACGCAGCACGGTGTCAAAGTCGAGATCCGGCCGGAGGTGGGCGTGAGCGCGGGCCTGTGCGAGCCGCGCCTCCTTGCTGGCGAAGTCCGCCGCAGTGGGCCACGTCACCAGCAGGACGGAGCCGTTGGGCAATTCCTCCACTCGGTGAGCCGGCGTGGACAGCATGCGCTCGCGGCCGACCGTTTCCACCAGCTTGGCGCCGAAGACGTTGAGCCAGAACACCTCGTAGATTTTGTCGAAGCCGTCTCTACGCCGGGTCTCGTCGTCGCGGCCGAAATTGGGCGAGTCCGTAAAATGCGTGTCATCAGTGCTGTGGGCCTTCGCATACGTAACGGGATAATGGGAGGCCCAGGCGCGCACCATTTCCACGAAGCGGTGGCAGCGATCCGCCTCCGCAAAGACGGAGAGCGGCTTCACGTTGACGAAGAATCCCAGATTGGGAGGTAGCGGCGGAAACCAGAGACTGATGGACATGTCCAATGCGGGCCACTTGGTCCGATAAAGTTCGAGCCCCGATGTTCTTTGGCCGCGTTTTTCTTCCAGGGACTTCCAGACGGCGGCGCGGGAGTATTTGCGGCGCCGCTTGCCTTCAACGACGTCCGGCATCCACCCGTCGGCGTACTCCTCAAGTGCCTGGAGAAAGGGCTCCAACTGTCCCTCCAGCGCCGCCTGCTGGTCGAAGACAGTGTCGAAAGCAAGTCGGAGATAATCCTCGTCCTTCATGCCGTGAAACTTCAGCACCTTCATTGAAACACCACCTCGACTCCCGGAACCGCTGCCCTGGTTTCGTCCACGGCTCCCCTTAACAACTCCACATCCTTGGGCATGAGTTTGCCCCCCTCGTAGATGAGGCGGACTCTCGTGACCTGCACCTCGCCGCTCCCTGGAAAGAGGGACTGGAGGGAGTCACGGCGGATATCCAGCCTCTCGCCATATTTCTGTAGGGCCTCGCTCGCATCCTCAATCATTTGAGCTTTCAAAGCTCCTTCCCCCAGCCCCGAGAGGTCGCGGCTCTTGAAGCTGAACGACTCCACGCGCCGTGGCCCTCCGCCAACTCCTCCCTCTTCGATGACGAGCACATCCGCGAAGCGCAGGCCGGTGCCCGGCTTCCTCACGCCCACCTGGATTTCGATACGCGGCCTGTCGAAGTCCCCGAGGAAGCTGCGCTGAGCCCGAGGCTTCTTCGCGTCCGCTTGCAGCAGCCTCACCATGTCGCGCTCGAAGGCCAGCCCCCGGGCAAACCATCCGCGCAACTGCTCGTAAGGCGCCCACTTGAGGGGGCCCTCGGCGGCCGTGCCACTCTCCACCTCTTTGAAGCGCTTGTTGTAGTACTCCACGTACTCGCGCCAGCGCGGGCTGCCCTGGGCCTCGGGCGGTGGGGCTTCGAGGGCGGGGCGGTGCTGCTCCAGCACCTTCACGTCCTTGGGCAGGCGCGGGCCCGTAGCCTCGAGCTCCGCCGCCGCCAGCTTCGCCTCCACCACCTCCCGCGTGTGGCCCACCCCGTCATCCACCAGCGCGGCCAGGGTGCCCTGGCCCTGCGCAACGGGGGCTTTCTTGGGAGGAGAGCGCGCGGCGTCATCCGCCGCGGTGGCGGCTTCTCCAGCGCCTGCCCCACTCTTCGCGGGAGGGGAGCCCGTGGCCCCAGGCCTGGCCTTGGACATGAGCGGCCTGGCCTTGGCCACATTTCCCCGAGCCTCGTATAGCGCCAGCGCCGCGTCCGCCCCGCCCACGGCCACGAAGCGCCCTGCCTCACGGCTCTCCCGGATGTAGCCTGCCAGGTCGCGCAGGCCTTGGAGGTTCATCACCCCTTGGAGCTGCCGCGCCGTCTCGGTCAGGGCCCGAAGCCGTGCTTCCGCGGCTTCCGCCCCGGTGCGCAGGCGCAAGCGCACGCCCGCGGCGCCTTCCCCCTTGGCGAGGTAGCGCACGCCCTTGTAGCCCCCGACGAGGGCCAGCACCAGCGCCGGCGCCGCCTCACGCGTGCCCTCCTCAATCTCGCCGTTCCAGAGCAACCACACGCCATGACCGGAGGTGGCGATAAAGTGGTAGCTGCCCAGCGGCACACCAAAGGTGACGTGGTCAAACGCACTCACCGCCATGTCGTCCGCCGAGGCGTTGAGCACCAGCTCCTTCTCGGCCTTTTGGAGGGCCTCCTGGTACTCCGGCGGCAGCTGGCCTCGTATGGGGAAGAACGCGAAATCCTGCCCGTCTATGGCCGCAGGTGAGCTGGAGAGCGTGTCCTCGCTAAGCCCGCGAATACCTCGGCCCCATTGTTCAAGTTTGGAGCCGCGCTCCACACGGGCCGTGGGCTTCAGTCCCCGCTTCTCCAGTGCGGCCTGGAAAGCGGGCAGCCGCTTGAGGACTTCCTCCAGCCGCCTCTCCTGGGCCAGCAGGAAGAGAATCTCCCTCAAGTCATTGTCGTAGGCCGAGTCGACGACGTAGACGGAGAGGACCTGCGCGTTGAGGCGTCCATAGGCTCCGGGGGCCTTCTGGAGAAGAGAGGCGCGCTTCTGGTTGAGCAGGTGGGCAACGTCCTCGCGCGGTGGGCCCAGGGCGCCGAGTCGTACGGCGCGCCAGTCATCCAAGGCCTCCAGCAGCCGGGGCATGTCCACGCGCTCCTGCAGGGCGAGGACTTCCCCAGGAGAAGAGCACGAAAGGAAGGGGGCGAGCAGTGCCTCCTTGTCCCAGGAGGAAAAATCGGGCCAGCCCGGGGGCACGGCCTGCCCTCCGCACGAGGGCGGCTCCTGCGGGGAAGGCCCCGCGCTGGGCTCCTCGGACGCAGGCGCCTCGCCCGAGCTCGCCAGGGCAGCCTCCGGGCCCAGTCCACGGGCGCTTCGGCGGCGGTGCAGCCGCTCCTGCGCGCCCATTTCGGCGGAGAGGGCGTGCTCGCCCAGCTCGGTAGACGCAAGAGGGGAGGGTGCCTCGAGCGCGGGCGTACTGGCCCCCACTTCTCGCGACATGGAGAGCGCGCGGGGGCCCTCCGAGGTGCTGCCGCCCTGTCGCGGCGCCAGCGTTACGCAGCCGGTGGAGAGCAGCACGGCGCCCAGCAGCAGCGCCGCCCTCCTGAGCGCCAGGGCCTCAGCGCGCATTGTCCATCCCCAGGCCCAGCGAGGCGAAGGCACCCGGGCGCAATGCCCCGTCCGCCTCCGCAAACAGCAGCGTTCCGCCCTCGGCCAGCACGTACAGCTTGTGGCCGAAGCGCCAGCGCACCTGGCCCGAGTACAGGTGGCGTGCCCCTGGCTGGCCCATGCCCAATGCCAGCCCATTTAGGGCCACTTCCAGGTTACGGTTGGCCAGCTGCGCCGTGAGGCGCCCGTCCACGTCCACCCGGCCCCAGCCAAACACCTCCGCGCCCAGGGAGAGGGACAGGTGACGTTGCAGCAGCCCGCCCAACCGTACCCCATCCCAGGCCACCACGGCCTCGGCGTAGGTGGAAAACCCGTTGGGGAAGGGAGCCTGCGCCTGCGGCAGCCCGGGTGTGCCCACCGCGCTCAGGCGCCCCAGCTCGTAGTCCGGGCCGAAGTACCCCTGACGAAAGCCACCCTGCTGTCGCCGCACCTCCAGCCGCAGCTTCATGTCCAGGGTGGGGGAGAGGGCATCCGCCCCCACGCCGACAACCGCCCCCCAGGCGCCGCCCACACCCGGGCGGCCTCCCCAGCCGCCCAGCACGTGCAGCTCGAAGCCCGGGCGCACCACCACCACCGCTGTCCCGTCCAGGTGGGCCAGCGTCACCGGAGGAGAAGCGCCTCCGGCCCTGCCCCAGTCATGCACTGCTGACAGCCCCAGGGTGTAACGGCCCCGCTGCCGTGGCGGGCCGGTGAAGAGGTGCTGCAAGTCCACCTCGGCCTGGGCGCCCATGAGGCGCGCCCCCAGCACGTCCGAGGCGAAGGCCTCCACGTAGAGTGGGCCCACGGTGCCAGTGAGGGAGGCACCCGCCGGGTGGTAGTCCGGGTTGGCCCGGTTGGAGTAGCGGCGCACCAGGTGCCCGGACAGGAGGCTGTAGCCCTCCAGGGCTCCCACCCACAGTCCCACCGGGGCCGTGTCCGAGCCCAGCTTGAGGGCATGCACCAACTGGCCCCAATCCGAGAGGCTGTCCCAGTCCTCCCGGCGCACCAGCCCGGCCCCCACCTCGCCGCCCGCCAGCCGTAGCCGCACCGGGGCGCCCATGTTGAGGCCGAACGCCTCACCCTCGGCCACCACCAGCATGGGTGTCACCTGGGCGTAGCTCACCACTCCGCCCACGCCGTCGCCTGGCAGCAGCGCCAGCCCGGTGGCCTCCAGGCGCGTCAGGTAGCGCCACGTGGCGTAGGAAGCTGGCAGTGAAGCCTCGCTGTCGGGCGAGGGAGAATCCATTGCCCCGCCCAGTGCTGGACAGAGGCACAGCAGCATCACGGCCCACGGGTGAGTCCTCATCGTGCGCGCCCTCCGGAAGCCCCCAAGCGGCGGCGCCCAAGCAAGCAATACCCGCTCACTCCGACAGGACCACTATCACACATGGCAATCCCCTGCCTTCTTTCCGGGTAGGCCGGGCACGCGCTATCTTCTTGGGCGGTTGTTCTTCCAAGGGGCCCCGGAAGGGACTGAGGCCACGCGCTCGTCACCGGGAGACGCCCCGCCCGGGACAGTGGCGGTTCGCGCCGCCATGTCGTGTGCCAGCGGACTGGAGGAGTTGGCGCCAGGCGGACACGGCGCTCTACCAGCAGCAGGCGCGCCAGCTCTTGAGCACGGCTCACGGGCGGGGACTCGCTTGCCGTGGCGAAGCCCCTTCCGTCGCCTACGCCGTTCTCCCCATCTTTGAGGGCCACGCGTACCATCACGAGGTGACTGACACCCAGCCCACCATCGCGCAGGAGGTTGAGCGCTACCTCCGCACCGGCAACACCGACCCGCATCACACGGCATGGCCGGGAGGTTTCCTCGAGAGCGCCCAGCGAGCGCACAACGACCTGCGAAACGCGCTCGTCAGCGAGGTGAAGCGCCTCGCTGCAGGCCGCACGCCTCGCCCGGTGCCGGAGGTCGGCACCGTCGCACTCACTCGCCAGAAGGTCGAGCCGATGGTCCGAGGCCTTTTCCCAAGAGTGGAGCAGGACGCCGTTCTGGCCATGCTCGAGAAATCCGTCGTGTTCCTCACGAGCGACAACATCGAGCGACTGCTGCGCGAGCACGCCTACGACAGCTCGGCCTGGGACCTGGCGAATCTCTACCTCGCGAGCCTCGGCGCGGAACTCCTCGGGGAGGAGGCGCCGCTCATAGTCGGGCTCAGCGAGGCGACGACGTGCTACGTGTCCCCAGAATACTTCGCCGGGAACGAGCCCTTCGCGGACTTCATCGTCCACGAGGCCGCGCACATCTTCCACAACTGCAAGCGCCGTACGGTGGGCCTCCCCGAGACCCGCTGGCGGGAGTGGCTGCTCGACATCGAGTTCCGCAAGCGCGAGACGTTCGCGTACTCGTGCGAGGCGTACTCGCGCGTGCTCGAGCAAGCGTCAACCGCGTCCGAGCGGCGCCAGCTCGCCGCCGACTTCGGCGCGACGGTGCGAATCTCCGACGAGCGCGTGGATGCGGCCGAGGTGGCGGAGATCATCCGCGAGGCGGCGGCAGCCCGGAACGGCTGGAAGGTCATCCTCGGGCGATGCGCTCCCATCCGCCGTCCGCTCTCGAGCCTCTCGATTTCTAGAGCGACGTGACGACGCTGGTGCGCGTGTCGCGCTGAGGGCCTTATGGGGCTCTACGCACCTGCCATGGGTCTCCTCGGTGGACTGGGAGTCCAAGGGCGTGCGGTTCGCACCGGTGCGCCTGGTCCCTCGAACGCGCGCCGAGGCGGTGACGCGGGAGCAGTAGAGCCCCGCCGCCTTGGGCGGAGGACTGGATCAGGCCGGCGCAAGCACTGGGAGCCTCCCCTCGACGGAGCTATCAGCTCCCGTCGTGACATGACGTGAGTTGTCACAGGACACAGCGGGTCCTGGAAGGGGGGCGCGCGGCAGGTGTACTACCTGACGCGCATGAAGATATAAGACGAGGATCCCGACGCGCTGGGAGCCTGGCTCGACGGTTGGCGACCGAACGGCTTCCACATGGTCCGAGCCACGACGGCGTTCGACCGATGAGCCAGCGCGAGAAGATGCCCCGGATCGACCGCGCGAAGGTGCGCGCCCATGCCCACAAGCTCGATGGCACCGGGCTCCGTGTCTGGCTGGACCGCGCCATCGGCCTGCTGCCGGATGAGGCCTTCCCCGAGCTCGTCGCCAACTACGTCCGCCTGGAGGATGTCGTTGCGGACGGCCGGGCAGAGCCCGGCCTGCTTCACAGCATCCGTCGCTTCCATCGCGAGAGCCTCGCCGGCCGCTACTACCAGGACTTCATGGTGAGCTCGCGCAACTTCATGGAGAAGTCGCGTGGCACCGAAACCTTCATCGCGGAGCACTCGCGACTGCTCGATGCCTGCATGAGGGCAGAGCGAGCAGGCGACGTCGACACGGCCCGCGAGGGGCTTGGTCTTCTCATCGACCTGATGCGCCAGATCGACCGCTGCGAGGTCAACATCGTCTTCTTCGCTGACGAGGCCGGCTCATGGCAGGTCGGCGTGGACTGGGCAGAAGTGCTCCCGGCCTGGTTCCGCAGCCTCTCACCTGCCACCGACTCCTACGACTGGGCTGAGGCGGTGGTCGAGGCGCTCAACGACTTCGCGGGATACCAGATGGAACCCCTCCTCGCGGCCACCCGCAACATCGCTACACCGGAACAACGAGAGGCCCTGGCGGAGTACGACGGCAACCTGCGCCGGAGAAGGTGAGTGCGCCCAGACGCGACCGGTTCCTCACCTGACTTGCGCCCCAAGCTTCTTCCACTCTCCGGTCTGTTGACGCCAGACTCCTGGTCCCTGGCCCGGCGGGTGAGGCGGCCGGGGAAAGCCGAGGTATCCCAATGGGAAAATGGATGAACGTCGCCTTCGTGCAGACGGCGGATCTCGGGCGGCTCGAAGCGGCGGTGGAGCGGCTGCTCGAGGAGGCCGGGCGCCACCAGGTGCGTCCCCCGCCGCGCACGCCCGAGCCCTACGATCCGATGCAGTACGGGCATGGCGAGGACGTGCCCCGCTGGGGCCTCGCGGGCTTTCTCGCCTCGCCGGGCTGGTGCGCCCTGCGGAGCGCGCCCTACGAACTGCTCATGGAAGGGGAGGCACCGCTCCTGGCGCGCCTCACCGAGCACCTCGGCACGGTGGGTTTCCAGTACAACATCTATGATAGCACCGGGGAGTTCCTGTTCGAGGCGGATGCGAAGGGGGGCTTCGAGCAGTCGGGCCTCGGCGGCAGCCACAACTGGCAGCGCCTGTGGCGAGGAGCGGAGCCGCCCATGGAGCGGCTGGAGGTGTGCTTCCGACGCGTCGACCCGGGCCCCGCAGCCCGGTTCGCTCGCGAGCGCTGGCCGGATCTGTGGGTGTCAGAGATAGCCTCTTCGGGGCCAGAGGAAGAGGAGCTCCGAGCATGGCTCGCAGCCGTGGGCGGAGAGACATTCACGCGCCAGTACCCCCGAGGGAGCCTCACCCGGTGGCGCGCCCACCCGGCCCACGTGGTGCTCGCGATGGTGGCTGGCCAGGATGAGCCTGCCCCGGTTTTGTGGACACACCTCATAAGTCGGCTACACAGGAGGTAGTGTTCATGGAGCGAAGGAAGAGGCGGAGTTTCACCCCGGAGTTCAGGGCCGAGGCGGTCCGACTGGTGCGCGAGGGCAGCAAGAGCCTGCCCCAGGTGGCCAAGGACTTGGACCTGACCGAGTCAGCCCTGCGCAACTGGGTGCGCGAGGCCGACGGAGGCGATGGCAAGGAGTCGGCAGGTGCACTCTCCACGGCCGAGCGGGAGGAGTTGGTGCGGCTGAGCAAGGAGGTGCGTCATCTGGAGATGGAGCGCGACTTCCTAAAAAAAGCGGCGGCCTTCTTCGCGAAGGAGACCTCGAGGTGAAGTTCGAGTTCATCGACGCGGAGAAGGCCCACTTCCCTGTGGACTTCATGTGCGAGCAGCTGGGTGTGTCGCGCTCGGGCTACTACGCCTGGAAGGAGCGCCCGGAGTCCGCGCGGGACAAGGCGGACCGGGCCCTGGCCGAGGAGGTGACGCGGATACATCGCGACAGCCGCGGCACGTACGGCAGTCCTCGCGTCCACGCGGAGCTGCGTGCCCGGGGGCAGCGCGTGAGTCGAAAGCGTGTGGCCCGGCTCATGAACGAGCACGACATCGCTGCTCGCAAGAGACGGCGCTTCGTGCGCACGACGGACTCCCGCCACAACCAGCCCGTTGCCCCCAACATCCTCGAGCGCAACTTCTCCCCCGGCCAGCCCAATAGCACCTGGGCCACGGACATTACCTACGTGGGGACGGGGCAGGGCTGGCTCTACCTGGCCGTCGTCATGGACCTCTTCTCTCGCAAGGTGGTGGGCTGGTCCATGAGCGAGAACATCGACCGGCACCTGGTGCTCAACGCCCTGGACATGGCCCTCGAGGGACGCCAGCCACCGCAGGGGTTGTTGCACCACTCGGACCGGGGCAGCCAGTACGCCAGCACCGACTACCAGCAGGCACTGGCTGCTCGGGGCATCCAATGCAGCATGTCGCGCAAGGGCAACTGCTGGGACAACGCCGTGGTGGAGAGCTTCTTCAGCAGCTTGAAGCAGGAGCTCGTCTACACCACCGCCTTCGCCACGCACGAGCAGGCCCGGCTGGCCCTCTTCGAATACATCGAGGTCTTCTACAACCGCCAGCGGCGGCACTCCTCGCTGGGCTACGTCAGTCCAGTGGATTTTGAGCTTGCGGCCTTACCGCAGAAGTTGGCATCTTAACCCTACTGTCCACGTAACCGGGGCAAGCCCACAAGGACTGAGGCAATGACGTCAGTTTCCCTGTCGAAATTGATGATTCTGCTGACGGCTGTGTCGATGGCCAGCGTCGGATGTGCTCACTCGCAGCAACCGGAGCGAAAGGTCTACGTCATTTCCGAAGACGCGAGCGGAGTTGGCCCCAACGTCGAGAGCGGAACGGGTGGTGCTGGCGCAGAGGCCTACTGCAACGAACTTCAAGCCGGAGCTTCCGAGTATCGAGAAGCACTCAGAAAAGCATTACAAGCACTGCACGAGTGAATGTCTCAAGGTGTTCATGAGCTGCATCAAGGAACAAGAGGAACTGGAGCGGCAGGAGTCACAGAAGAAGGCGCTTCATTTCCCAACCATGGACGCTGCGATCAACTGGCTCGGGGATCACAAGACTGAAGTGGCACTTGGAACCGTCGTTATCGTGGGAGGCGTGGCTGCCGCCCCGTACGTCGTTGCCATACTTGGCGGTGCACTGGTTCTGGCTCCCCTGTAAGCAGGCGGCGAGCTTGGTGACAACATGGCACACACTCCAGAGTTCGATTTGGATGAGATGATCGGCGTTCTCTCTTCCGTCATCGAGAAGTATGCAGAGGACTCCAAAGAGAGGGCTGCAACCAAGATGGCTCAAGCCGCGTTGCTCTACACTCGCGACAGCAGGCAGGAGGAGGACTTCATTCGGTATTATAAACCCGCCTTATTCACGAGAGGTGCAGGAGGATGACCGGAAAAGGAGGGTGACGCGCCTGACCTCCCGAGTGGTAGAGGGGTGTTGTTCAGACATCCACCACCACAAGGCAGGAGGCGCGTCATGGGTGAAATCCTCAACGACTTCGGGCTGGAGTTCAACGGCTCCGTGAAGCTGGAGGCGAGGGCGGAGCGGTTGACGTCGGAGGCAGGTGCGGTGCTGCTGAGGGAGGTGGACGAGCGGTTGGGGCTGACGCGCTGGCTGGGGGAGATGTTGACGGACACGCGAGACGAGAAGCGGATAACCCACTCGCTGAGGGAGTTGGTGCGCACGGACCTTCTGCTGTTGGGGCAAGGGTGGAGAGACCACGACGACGCGGACGCGCTCAGGAGGGACGCGGCGTTGAGGTTGGCGGTGTCGGACAGCAAGAGCAGCGTGCCGCTGAGGGGGAAAGAGGGGGGAGCGGAGGGGTTGGCCTCACAGCCCACCTTGTCGCGGCTGACGGCCATGTTGGCGCGAGAGGAAAACCGGAAGGTGCTGCACGAGGCGCTGGTGTGGCAGACGGGGCGGAGGCTGAGGGCGCAGCAGCCCAAGGGCCAGAAGCTCAAGCAGGTGACGGTGGACGTGGACGGGTTGCCGGTGGAGGTGCATGGGCACCAGGAGGGCAGCGCGTACAACGGGCACTACGGAGTACGCATGTACCACCCGATTGTCGCCAGTCTCGCCGAGACGGGAGACCTGCTGGACGTGAGGTTGCGCGAGGGAAACGTGCACAGCGCCAATGGAGCGCTGGAATTCATCGACGAGTTGCTGGGGCGAGTGGAGAAGGAGGTGTGTGAGGTGGCGGCGGTGCGCTTCGACGCGGGCTTTCCCGAGGAGAAGCTGCTGGCGAAGCTGGAGGAGCGAGGCACGCCCTACGTGGCGCGCGTGCGCAACACCAGCGTGTTGCAGCGGGAGGCGGCGCTGCCGCGCTTCATGAATTCGGGAGTGCCGCTGGGGGAGCCGGGCACCCACCTGTACGAATGGGAGTACCAGGCGCAGGGCTGGAGCCGTGCGCGGCGCGTGGTGTTGGTAGTGCTGGAGAGGAAGGACGAGCTCTTCCCGCACGCCTTCTGGCTGGTGACGAGCTGGAGCAAGGAGCAGATGCCGGCACAGGCGCTGCTGGAGCACTACCGCCAACGCGGCACGGCGGAGGGCCACTTCGGAGAGCTCATGGACGTGCTGGCCCCGGCGCTCTCCTCGGCCAGACGGCCCAAGTCCAAGTACCGGGGGCAGCCGCCCGTCCAGCGCGCGGTGTCCATCGACGCCTTCGCCAACAACGAGGTACGCCTGTTGCTCAATGCCCTGGCCTACAACCTGGTGCACGCCGCGCGCGTGCTGATGGAGCAGGCCACGGGCGAGGGCTGGGGGCTGCTCCGTGTGCGCGAGCGGGTGCTCAAAGTAGCCGCGCGGGTGCTGTTACACGCCAGAAGAGTGGTGCTGGTCATTGGCCGGGAGTCGGCCAGCCTCTGGCAGAAGCTGTGGACGAAGCTGGGCTCGCTGAGCACAGCGCAAATCACGTAGCTGCCTGGAGTCAATTGCAGCTCACGTGTCGCACTCTCCCCACTCCCCTCTCCATCTCCTCCTGCTTGCTACCCGCTGCCCCGGGGCGGGCTTCCTCTGCCTTGTGCCCGATAACTCAACCCAACGCGCTCGACCTCAGCCTTCATGCATGTCTTGAGCCAGTCGTCGCGAATATGGTGGGATAAAGAGTTTTCTAACAAGTCATTCACTGTCGAGGTCTCTCATGAGTTCGCGACACGAGAAGACGCGGACAAGTGGCTTGTGAGTGGGAAGGCAGATCACGCGCAGCGTGTCAAAATCGCCGGTAAGGGCTTCATGGTCGTTCAACTCCCAGGAAGGCTGACTTTCATGAACGCACCTCTTCCGGAAGAGTTGGAGACGGATGAGCGGAGTTGAGCCCTTGCTCGGTCTATTCCAAGGGCGCGATGACCGAAGCGAGTTGCCGGTCGTGAAACGCGCCGCATAGCCAGGAGGGGCTTGGATGCCTGATCGCCCACGCGATCGCAAATAGAGCGCCGAGCGCGCGGGCAAGGGCGTGCAGGTTGGTCCCGGAGTGGGGACGCGTACGTGGTGGGTGTGAACTCCTGGACAGTGGCGCCTGCCCACATCTTCGATGGGGCTCGCATCCTGTCGAACGTGGGCGGCCCGGTGGCGCTTCGTGCCGATGATTGGCGTGGCACGCTTCCCCCGGGGGAAACCCTGCTCCTGCCGGCCGCGCTGGGCTCCCTCGAAGTCCAGGGGCCGGCCGATGTGTTGATGGGCTACCTCCCGGAGCTCCAGCGGGACATCCGTACCCCGCTCGAGGCCATGGGCTATCCCCCTTCCCGGATCTCGGCGCTCGGCTTCGGCGAACCAGGAGCCCTGGGAGGTCGTTGAAAGGACAACGCCCGTCACTCGCCGTGCTGGCGCCGGGCTCGGGTCCTTCGCACCTTCAGGAGGGTGAGGAACGCCCACACGTCATGACCACGGTCGCCGAATTCATCGAGAGGAACCGGGAGCAGCTCATCAAGCGCTATGCCGAGGAGGCGAGCCGGACGGAGTCCGCCCGGGGCCTCACCCAGCACGAGCTCATCAATACCTTCCCCGAGTACCTCTCGACGCTGGCGGCCATCTCCCGGCAGGGCCACCGGGGAGATCCCGTGAAGACGAAGACGCGTCTGGAGGAGACGCATATCGGCCAGCGCGTGCGGTTGGGCTACAACCAGGAGGAGGTGACGGGCGAGTACGTCGTCATGGGCCGCATCATCTCGGTCCTCTGGGAGGCCCTTCCCCTGCGGGAGCAACCCGCGCCGGAGGACACGCAGCTCCTCTTCGAGGAGCTCCGGGGGGCCATGGACCAGGTGGTCGCGACCTTCAGCGGCTACACTGCGGATGATCGGCAGCGCGAGAAGCGCTTCCTGCGCCGTCTCGATGCGCTGTCCTCCGAGGTGATTGGAAACAGCGAGCGCTCCGTGCCCCTCCACGAGCGGCTGGGCGCCTTGTTGGAGGTGGTCCAGGAGGCGATGCGGGCCGATGGCGCCGGGCTCCTGCTCGCGGATCCGAGCGGGAAGCTGCTCATTCCCACCATGTACACCGGCCGGTGGCGCGATCGGGGCGAGACCGAGCCCGTCCCGGTGGACTCATCCTCCTTCCTGGCCGAGCTGGCCTCCTCCGAGGAGCCCCTGGCCCTGGCAGACGCGGCGAGTGCCGGCCCCGCGGTGTCCGAGGGCGTGCGCCAGAGCGGCTTGCGCTCGCTGTTGGGCCTGCGGCTGTGGCCACACGGCAAGCTCCTCGGGGTGCTCTACATCGGTGTCTCGGAGATCCGGCCCTTCGAGCCCCAGGCGAGGCGCTACCTCGAGACGCTGGTGGAGTACCTCTCCGGCATCATCGAGAAGGCCCTCCTGCTGCAGCAGCTCCGGCAGACGAACGAGCGGCTGCGCAAGTCCGAGACGCTCTACCGGTTGGCGACCGAGGCCATCAGCGACGTCATCTGGGATTGGAACCTCCTGACGGACTCCATCTCCTGGAGCGGGGCGGTGGAGAAGCTCTTCGGACACTCCCGGGAGGAGCTCGGCGGGCACATCTCCGGCTGGTACGGCTCCATCCATCCCGAGGACCGGGAGCGCGTCGTCCACGGCATCCACGCGGCCATCGCCAGAGGGGAGCAGCGGTGGCGGGACGAGTACCGTTTCCTCCACCGGGACGGCAGCTACGCCCATGTCATCGACCACGGTCTCATCGAGCGGGACGCGAGCGGCAGGGCGGTGCGGATGGTGGGGGCGATGCAGGACATCACCGCGCGCAAGGCCGCGAGCGATGCGCTCCGCTCCAGTGAGGATCGGCTGCGTCTGGCGGTGCGCGCGGCGGACCTGGGCACCTGGGACTTCAATCCGGTGACGGGCGTGTTGCGCTGGGACGGGCGGTGCAGGGCGCTCTTCGGCCTGACCCAGGAGGCCGAGGTGACGTACGACACCTTCCTCGAGGGGATCCACCCGGAAGACCGGGAGCGCACGCACGCCGCCGTTCAGCGGGCGCTGCAACCGGGCAGTGGTGGTGATTACGACTCCGAGTTCCGCGCGCTGTGGCGCAAGGAGCCGGGGGAGCACTGGTTGCGCTCCACGGGCCGCGCCGTCTTCGAGGGGGGCCGGGCCGTGCGCTTCATCGGCACCGTCCAGGACATCTCCGACAGGAAGCGCCGGCAGTCGGAGGCGCAGCACCGCGCGGAGTTCGCCGAGCAGCTCATCGGCATCGTCTCCCATGATCTGCGCAACCCCCTCAACGCCATCACCCTGTCCGTCGCGGCGCTGATGCGGCAGGAGGACCTGAGCGAGCGCCAGACGAAGGGCCTCGCGCGCATCTCGGCGTCAACGGAGCGGGCGACCCGGATGATTCGAGATCTGCTCGACTTCACCCGGGTCCGGCTCGGAGGGGGCATTCCCATCGAGCGCAGGTCGCTCGACCTCCACGCCCTCTGCGGGCAGGTGGCGGAGGAGGTGCGTCTCGCCCATCCCGATCGCGAGGTGGAGGTGGTGAGGAGCGGACACGGCATGGGCGAGTGGGATGGGGACCGGCTGGCCCAGGTGCTCACCAACCTGATGAACAACGCGCTGGCCTACAGCCCCCAGGGCTCGCCCGTCCGGGTGGAGACTCGCGGCGAGGATGGGGCCGTCCTGCTCCGCGTGCACAACAGGGGCAAGCCCATCTCCCCCGAGCTCCTGCCGCACCTGTTCGAGCCGATGAGGCGGGGCTCGCATGCGGGGGAGGGGGCCAGTCGCAGCATCGGCCTGGGCCTGTTCATCGTGGACAACATCGTGCGCGCGCACGGGGGCACCATCGAGGTGCGCTCCGTCGAGGCCGAGGGCACCACGTTCACCGTGAGGCTGCCGCGGCGCGCCCCGTAGGGGAGCGCTCCGCTCAGGTGTGCGGCTCGGACCCGGCGGGCTCGGAGTCGGAGGGGAGCGGTGCCCCGTCCGTGTCCGCCAGCAACAGCGCCTTCATCTTCTCCAGGCTCTTGCGCGTCTTGTCCACGAACGCGTTCTGCGAGCCGATGCGCTCGGCCGCCTCCAGCGTCCGCTCGTAGATGTTGATGGACTTGGTCAGCAGCACCCGGACCTTCTTGCGCAGCTCCTCGCGGTAGATCTGCGCCTCCTCCGCGTCCAGCTCCCTGGGCGCCGGCGAGCTCACCAGGTGCTCGTACAGGTTCTCGTACATCGCGCCGATCTGCGACCCGGCCGCCGTCGCCCAGTGGCCGTTGCCCACCCGGATGGCCCGCAGGTAGTTGCCCTGCGCCGACAGCAGCAGCTCCGCCTTGTAGTTCAGGTCGTTGGCCAGCGCGTCGCTGCCCTTCTCCGGGTCCAGCTTCACCGCTTCGTAGTGCAGCCGGTAGATCTCCCCGATGAAGAAGTGCGCCTGCCCCGGGAAGTAGTCCTCCACCTCGTCCTTGTCCGGGAGCCCCTCGTACGTGGTGATGACCTTGCGCAGCGTGGCCTCGGCCTTCTCCGGCTGCCCGGACTCCAGCTCGCACACGCCCTGCTGCACCTGGGCCTCCAGGCGCTTGCCTACCGGCAGGTCCTCGCGCGCGGCGATCGTCCCCAGCACCTTCGCGGCGTCCGCGAAGCGCTCCAGGTGGTACTGCGTCTCCGCCATGCGGAAGGCCGCGTCGAGCGCGTCCCCCGTGCCCTTCTCCGCGTCCGCCAGCTCGGAGAAGCGCAGGTATGCCTCTTCCCACTGCTCCAGCCGCTCGTACGACAGGCCCGCGTTGTAGAGCGCCTCCTGCCGGTGCTTGCTCTGGGGGTGGAAGTCCACCAGCCGCCCGAAGTAGCGCGCCGCCCGGGCGAAGTCGTTGGCCGCGAAGGCCGACGTGCCGCCCGCGAACAGCTCCTCGTCGTTGAGCTCCGACAACTCCAGGTCCGCCGTCACCGACACCGGCTCGAAGTGGACCTCCTGCCTCGGCTTCTCCGGAGTCTCGCGCACCGCCGAGCTCGTCGTCCTACATCCCACCAGGCCCAGAACTCCCACCAACACCCACGTGCGCCAGGTGGCCGACATGTCTGTCCTCCGCTCCATCCAAATCTCGTCAGGGGCCCGCTGGGGGGCCGTCCGCGTTTCCAGTCCCCAGGGACAGCGAGGACCGTCCCGGGGTTCCCAGGCGGGCCCCAGTTTAACCTTCGCCCGCGATTCCCGCCCGTATGGCGCGCCGCCCGGCGACCGGGCCAGCGTGAAGGGTGGACACTCGGAGGAGGCGGACGATGCTGGCTTGCATGGACGTGGACTACCGGACGGAGGTCTCCGTGGCCGCCTGTGTGCTCTTCCGGGACTGGGCGGATGCCGCCGAGGCCGCGCATGTGGTGGAGCGGGGGCCGCCCGGGGAGCCCTATGAGCCCGGGCAGTTCTACCGCCGCGAGTTGCCCCACCTGTTGAAGGTGCTCGCCGCCGTCCGGGAGCCGCTGGAGACGGTGGTCATCGACGGGTACGTGTGGCTGGGCGAGGAGCGGCCCGGGCTCGGCGCGCACCTGCACGAGGCGCTCGGGAGGCGCGTGCCGGTCATCGGCGTGGCGAAGACGGCATTCCACTCCAGCCAGCTCGCGGTGCCGGTGCTGCGCGGGCAGAGCCAGCGTCCGCTATTCGTCACCGCGGTGGGGGTGGAGGCCCGCGCCGCCGCGGAGCACGTGCGGAGGATGCATGGTGCTTCACGCATCCCCACGCTGCTCAACCGGGTGGACCGGCTGTGCCGGGATTCCTGACGGAAGGGGGGCGCCCTCAAGCGGCCGGGAGCGCGGCGACCACCTCGTCACCCATCAGGTAGCGCCCGGTGCGCCACAGCGCGCCGATGTCGTGCACGTCCAGCTCGAAGCGCGGCACCTGGATGAGCGGAGTCCCCTCGCACGCGGCCTGCAGCTCGGCGATGCCCCGGGCGTCCTGCTCGGCGAGCACCGTCAGCTCCCGCAGCGTCTCCTCCACCTTCGCGCGCCGGGAGGGAATCAGGTTCTTCGCCTCTTCCCACAACCCCGGCCCCGGCATGGGGTGCACCCGGTTCACCACCACCGCCACCACTTCCATCGCGTTCTGCTTCAGCAGCCGGTGGAAGTGCATGACCTCGTCCAGGCGCTCGCGCCCCGGGCTCGTCACCAGCACGAAGCCCGTCTGCTCCGCCGCGAGCAGCTCGCGCACCCCGCGCGCCCGCTCCCGGAAGCTCTCGTTCATCGGGGCGATGGCCAGCATGAAGCCAGCGAGCTCCTGCAGCGTCTCCGTACCGGTGAACTTGGAGATGGCCTTCGCCGCGTAGCTGCTGCCCAGGCTGAAGAGTGACAGGCCGATCTTCCCCGCCGCCAGCGCCGGGGTGAGCAGCTTCTTCGCCGCCTCGTTGTCGAGGAAGTCCAGCACCCGGTTGGGCGCCTCGAGGAAGTCCAGCGCGTGCGCCGTGGGAGGCGTGTCGAGCACGATGAGCTCGTAGTCGCGCTTGGTGCGCAGCTCCCACAGCTTCTCCATCGCCACGTACTCCTGGCTGCCGGCCAGGGCGCTGGAGAGCGACTGGTAGAAGCGGTTGGCGAGGATCTTCTCCCGCTTGTCCGGTGGGGCGTGCTTGACGATGAGGTCGTCCCACGTCTGCTTCATGTCCAGCATCATCGCGTGGAGACGGGCCCGCGGCTTCACGCCCAGCGGCTCCAGGGCGGAGGCGGGGACCTCGGCCTCCACGTTGCCCAGCGCGTGCAGGCCCAGCGAGTTGGCCAGCCGCTTGGCCGGGTCGATGGTGCACACCAGGCTGCTGCGTCCGTCCACCGCCGCGCGCAGCGCCAGGGTCGCGGAGACGGTCGTCTTGCCCACGCCCCCCGAGCCGACACACACCAGGACGCGCTTCTTCGTCAGGGCCTCGGAGAGCGCGTTCATGCTCCCGCCTTCCCCGTCACCAGTGGCTCCAGGTGGCCCATCACCTGCTGGATGGCCGCCCGGTCGAAGTTGTCCGTGAAGATACGCGGCACCTGGTGCACCGGCGCGTGCAGGTTGCGCTCCAGCTTCATCTCCGCCAGCACCGTCTGCGCCGCCCGGTCATGGTGCGCCCGCGCCACCCGCAGCAGCTCCGGCTGATCCACCAGCGCCTCCAGATCGTCCTCGGTGAAGCGCTCGGGGAAGGACGCGTTGAGCACCGCCGCGTGCGTGCGCACCCGCACCTGATCCCTCAGCGCCGCGTGCAGCTCCAGCGTCTCGTTCACCGGCATCTCCTCCGGCAGCGACACCAGCACCGCCGCCGTCACCGCCGGGTCCTCGAGGATGTCCCGCATCTTCATGGCCTCGCGGGACATGGGCCCGGGCGGCACCGTCTGCAGCAGCACCTGCGGCACCCGCAGGAAGGTGATGGCGTGGCCCGTGGCCGGCGCGTCCATCACGATCGTGTCCCACAGCGGCTGGCCGTCCGGCCGCTTCTCCTGCGCGTGGTAGAGGATCTTCCCCAAGAGCACCAGCTCCTGCAGCGAGGGGATGAAGCGCAGGAAGTAACGCACCACCTTGTTCTCGAAGACCGTCTTGTAGAGGGTCTCGAAGCGCAGGACCATGAGCGCGTACTCGCGCATGGCTTCCTGGGGGCGCACGTCCACCGCCCACAGATTGTCTTCCAGTTTCGTCACCTCGGGGCCCACGGGCTCATGCCCGAGCAGGCGGCTGATGCGCTCCTGGGTGTTCACCTCGCACACCAGGGTGCGTCTGCCAGCGCGCGCCGAGCGCAACGCCAGGGCCGCGGCGATGGTGCTCTTCCCCACGCCGCCCTTGCCGGAGACGATCCACAACCTCTTGTCGAGCAGGCCGGCCATTGAGAGGCGCGAACCGTAGGGATGCCCCTCCCCCCTGTCAACGCGGACTGTTGAGTACTTGCCACGACTTGACACGTCGCGTCGCGTCCTTCCAGAGTTCGCCCGTTGTTCCGGGATTTGCCGCGGATCCTCCTTACCCCCACCCCCACGCGGAGTGAATGGACACATCCATGATCATGAACAACCCGATGGTGAAGAAGCTCGTCGAGACCGGTGAGGAGAGGGTCGGCAAGCTGACGCAGCAGCTGATGTCCAACGAGAAGTTCGTGGCGATGGTGCAGAACCTGGTGGCGCGCTCGCTGGCCGCGAAGGGGACCCTGGACAGCGCGCTGCGCACGACGCTCTCCGCGATGAACCTGCCGTCCACCGCGGACCTGGAGCAGCTGCGCAACAAGGTGGATGACCTGGAGCGGCTGCTGTCCTCGGTGGAGTCCAAGGTGGACGCGCTGGTGGCGGCCAAGAAGAAGTAGAGGGAGCGTATGCGGCGCATCGCCTTCATCAATGAGAAGGGTGGCACCTGCAAGACGACGCTGGCGGTCAACACCGCGGCGTGGCTCGCGAGGGATCGCGGGCTGAAGGTGCTCCTGGTGGACCTGGACACGCAGGGGCACGCGGGCAAGTCGCTCGGGCTGGACGTGCGCACCCTGCCGCGCAACGTCTTCCACCTGCTCACCGAACCGGCCGTGCGCCTGGAGGACGTGGTGAGGCCCTCGGCCATCGAGGGCCTGTCCGTCCTGCCCGCCTACAAGGAGATGGCAGACTTCCCCCTCATGGTGGCGAATGACGAGCGGCGGGCGCACCGGCTCGCCGAGCGGCTCGCCCCCGCCGAGGCCGCGGGCTTCGACGTCATCGTCTTCGATGCGCCGCCGTCGATGGGCATCACCACGCGCAACATCCTCGTGGCCGCCACCGAGGTGGTGGTGCCCGTGGCCCTCACGTACTTCGCGCTCGACGGCTGCGCCGAGGTGGCCGACACCGTCCGCCAGGTCGCCGAGACCGAGGGCCGTGCCGGGCTGCGCATCACCAAGGTGGTGCCCACGCTCTACCGGCGCACCGCGCTGGCCACCGCCATCCTCGAGCGTCTCAAGTCCTACTTCCCCGATGCCCTCGCCGCCACGCCGCTCGGCTACAACGTCAAGGTGGACGAGGCCCAGAGCCACGGGAAGACCATCTGGGAGTACGCCCCCCGGAGCACGGGAGCGCAGATGCTCGGCGCCATCGCCGAGGAGATCTACGACGGCGCGCCCTCGAAGGGGACGAAGCGCGGTCGGAAGACGACCCGCGTGGCGTAGCGGCGCCCGAGCCTCGCTTGACCCTCACCCCGACCCTCTCCCAGAGGGGGAGAGGGAGGGCAGGGGAGGGCACGCGCTACTGCGGATTCGGCGGGCTCTTCTTCTCCAACTCGTCCAGCTTCTTCTCGAGCTCGGCCAGGCGCTGCGTCAGCACCGCCATGTCGCGGCCGAGCGCCGGCAGGTTGCCCGCCAGGTTCTCCACGACGTGCTTCACCCGCTCGTCGATCTTCCGCTGCCAGTCCTCCAGCGCGCGCTGGCTGGCCTTGAGCAGCTCCGCCGCACCGCCCGGGCCCGCGGCGGCGTTGGCGGCCTCCTCGGGCTGCGCCTGCTCGGCCGGCTGCTGCTCGGGCGAGGGCTCGCCCTCCTGCCTGTCTTCACGCCGCAGCAGCTTGTCCAGCCGCGACTCGGCCTCCTCCCGGATGGAGGCCACCCGGGGGGTGACCGCCTTCTGGATGAAGTCCGTCAGCGACTCGCCGGGATGGCGGATGATCTCCCGGAGCACCGTGAGGGGCATCCGGTTCCGCTTCTTCTCTTCCTCGAAAATGATCTGCGCGAGCGTGACCGAGGTCAGATCCTCTTTCGTCCGGTTGTCGACGATCTGGACCTCCACGCCCTCCTTGATCATCGCGGCGATCTCATCGAGGGTCACATATCGGCTCTCGACGGTGTCGTAGAGCTTGCGGTTGGTGTACCGCTTGATGACCTTCGGCTCCTTGCTCGGTACGCCTGCCTGCTCTGGCTCGCTCATATCTGGTTCTCCCCCTGCCTCCGGACGCTCTCGCACACGGTGCGGGACGAAAGCCTGTAGCAGAGGGGGTGGGAGCGGGCAAGCCGAGGAGAGGCATGCTCGCGGTGGTGCCCCTCTGCGCCTATACTCACGGACCGGCCGAGCCCTGAATGATCGTCAAGTGTGAGCGGTGTCAGACGCGGTTCAAGATCCCCGACGAGAAGGTGACGGACAAGGGGGTCAAGGTCCGCTGTACCAGGTGTCAGCATACCTTCCGGGTCGTGCGTGAGGACCTCGCGTCCGCCACGTCCGCCCCGGCCACCCCTCGTGCGGGTACACCCCTCGAGGTGCCCCGGACTTCCGGGCCCGGGGCTGCCCCGGCCGGGAAGGCTCCGGCAGCGGGAGTGGCCGCCGCGCGCGGAGGTCTTCCGGCGGGCGTTCCCCGGGTCCCCTCGATGGAGCCGCCGAAGACTCCGGCGACGATCGATCTGGATCCGCTGATGGAGTTCATCGGCGAGAGCACCCCCACGCCCGCCGAGGCCCTGAAGCTGGCCGCGAAGGCGCCCATCCCCAACAAGCCCGCGGGGGCGATCGCGGTCGGTCCGGTGCAGCCGCCGGCCCCGGTGCAGGTGCCCGCCCGCAGCCCTCCGTTGGCGCCGAAGCCGGCCCAGGGCACCGCGCCCCTCCAGGTTCCGGCGAAGAGCCCGCCCGTGCCCCTGCCGGTTCCGGCGAAGAGCCCCGCGCCCGCTCCCGTGAGCAGCGCGCCCTTCTCCTTCGACGAGAACAACCCGTTCGGCTCGGATGAGGGCGAGGCGACGCTCGCCGGCTCGATGCCCACGTTGCCGCCGGCCCCCGCGCCCAGGCCGGTTCCCGTGGCCGTGCCCGCCCGCAGCGCGCCGCCGGCTCCGAAGCCGGCCCAGAGCGCCGCGCCCGCGCCCGTCCAGGTCCCGGTGAGGAGCCCCGCGCCCGCGCCCCAGGTCCGCGCGCCGATGGCGTTCGAGGAGAACGATCCGTTCTCGCTGCCTCCAGAAGACGCGCCGACGCTCCAGGCCACGCCCACGCTGCCGCCCCGAGGCGCCGCGCCCGTTCCGCCGCGTGGCGCGCCGATGGCGTTCGAGGAGAATGATCCGTTCTCGCTGCCCCCGGAAGACGCGCCGACGGTGCAGGCCACGCCCACGGTGCCGCCCCGGGGTGCCGCGCCCGCTCCGGCTCCGGTCTTCGAGGAGATGGAGGGGCTCGAGGGCAACAACCCGTTCGTCACGTTCGATCCGGTGGCCGCACTGCCTCCGGCTCCCGCGAAGGCCCCCGCGCCCGCTCCGGTTCCCATTCCGGCCGCGAACCCGGGTGAGATGGAGGGGCTCGAGGGCAACAACCCCTTCGCCGCGTTCGACCCGGTGGCCGCGCTGCCTCCAGCTCCCGCGAAGGCGCCTGTGCCTGCTCCGGCGCCCGCCCCGAGTCCCGCGCCCGCATCGGGCATTCCGGACTGGGGCGCGCCGCAGCAGTCCATGCCATCGGGCATCCCGGACTGGGGTGCCACGCAGACGGTCGCGGCGACTCCCACCGCGAAGGCGAACGCGCCCACGGAGCGCAATCCGTTCCAGGACTTCCCGGGGGCGGGTGCCCAGAGCACGGAGATCCTCCCGGATCTGCCGGGGATGACGCCGACGCCCGCGCCGCCGGTGATCGCCGCGCCGCCCGCGCCGAAGCTGGAGGCGCCCAAGGCGCCGCCCACGGGTCCGAGTCTGGTGCAGCGGTTGGCCGCCGTGGCCGCCCAGCTCGTGGTGGCGGCGGTGCTGCTGGTCGTCCTGTTGGCCGTGGGCAGTGCCTGGCTCAACGATGGGCGGGTGGAGCTGTCCGCCCTGTCTCCCGCGCAGGTGCGGGAGCAGGTGCGGGAGATGGTGTCGCCCACGCGGCCCCTGGTGGCGAAGGATCTCTCCAACGGGCTCTACGAGACCCGTGACGGGCGCGCCGTCTTCTTCGTCCGGGGAGAGGTGGAGAACCGTGGCTCCACCCCCATCCGCGTGAAGGTGGGCGTCACGCTGTTCGACGGAGAGCAGAAGGTGCTGTCCGCGGAGGGCCTCGTGGGGGCCGTGCCCACGCCGGAGGAGCTCTACTCGCTCCAGAGTACCAGCGACGCCGAGGCGCTGCGGGCCCGCCTGGATGGCGCCTCCAAGGAGGTGGCTCCTGGCGCCCGGGCACCCTTCGTCGTCCTGTTCTACGAGTACCCCTCGGATCTGGCCGACTTCCGGCTCGAGGTGACGCTCGAGCCGCGGACCACGGTCGCCGCCAGGGAGGGAGCCCAGGAGGGACGCGCCGGCGATGCCAAGCCGTGAGGAGGCCAAGACCGTCGTCCGGCGGCTGCATGCCCTGAGCGGTAGCGCGGAGATCGTCCGCAAGGCCGCCGCGCGCGAGCTCGCCCGGAGGGATCCGCTCGACGCCAACGAGCTCCTGCACCAGGTCATCTACCTGGCCCGGGAGTCCTGGGAGCCGGCCACCTGCGTCCTCTCCGCCTTCGTGGCGGCGCTGGGCCAGGAGGCCGCGAGCATCCCCTACGCGGATTCGATGCGCCGCATGGCCGAGGTTCAGTCCCTGGAGTCGGTGGCGGATCTCTTCGAGACGGCGCCGGCCCAGAAGGAGTTCGACGAGGGCGCCGCGGCCAAGGCGGATGCCCGGCTCCTCACCCAGTCCCTGGGGCACCTCAAGCAGCAGGCGCGGCTCACGAGGGATCCGGACGTGCTCGCGCGGCTGGTGACGGTGAGCAACCCCGCGGTGGTGCGCAACGCGCTCCTCAACCCCCGGCTCACCGAGCCCCTGGTGGTGCGCATGGCGGCGCGCCGTCCCGCCCGGCCGGAGCCGCTGGTGGAAATCTGGAAGTCCTCGCGCTGGTCCTCGCGCCACGCGGTGCGCCGCGCGCTCGTCTTCAACCCGTACCTGCCGCCGGAGGTGGGGGTGAAGATCGTCCCCCTGCTCAGCGCGAGCGACCTGTCCGAGCTGGCCGCGGATGCGTCCGTGCACCCCTCGTTGCGCGAGCAGGCCGCGCGGCTGCTGGCCGTGGAGTCGCGCTAGCCGCGCTTGGGGCCGGAGTCGGTGTAGTCGGCGTCGGAGACGTCCTGGCCACGCCTGGCGCGGGGCAGGGTCTTCGCGTCCACCAGGTCCTCACCCTTGGAGGCCTTCTTGAACGAGTAGACGAACTTGCCCACGGCGTTGCCGAGTTGGCCCATCCGGGCGGCGGAGAACACCACCACCAGGATGAAGGCGATGAACAGGATCTCCCCGGTACGCAGTCCCAGCATGCCGCGCACAGTGCAGCAATGCCCGGGGGGAGGCAAGCCGCCTGTCGTGCCCGGACGGCCGGTGCCGGGACGCTCGCCCCTGGAGCCGGGCTGTTGCACAGTGGGAGGCATGCTCCTGCTCGCTCACCGAGGCGCCAGCGCCGATGCCCCCGAGAACACCCTCGCCGCCTTCCAGGAGGCCGTGGCCCAGGGGGCCGATGGCGTGGAGCTGGACGCCATGGTGTGTGGCTCCGGCGAGGTGGTGGTGTGCCACGACGAGAAGCTGGACCGGCTCGCCGGCCTGCCCTGGGAGGTGCGCACCACGTCCTGGTGGAAGCTGAAGCAGGCGGATGTGGGCAGCCGGCTCGGCTTCGCGCCCGCTCGCATCCCCCTGCTGGAGGAGGTGCTGGACGCACTGCCCGCGCACTTCCTCATCAACATCGAGCTCAAGTGCGACCGGGCCGATGACGGAGGACTGTCCCGGAAGGTGGCGGAACTCGTCACCCGCCGGGAGCTGGCCGAGCGGGTGGTCATCTCCAGCTTCAACCCGCTGTGCCTCTTCCGGACGGCGGCCGCCGCGCCCTCGCTGCGCCGCGGCTTCCTCATCGATCCGGACAAGCGCTGGGGCCCGCAGGCGTACGTGGTGATGCCGCTCGTCTCGTCCCACTCGGTGCACCCGTACCACGAGCAGTGCACGCCCGAGCGCATGCGGCAGTGGCTGCGTCAGGGCCTGCGCGTGGCGGTGTGGACGGTGGATGAGCCGGAGCGGGCTCGGGCGATGGATGAGATGGGCGTCTCCTACCTCATCACCAACAAGCCCCGCGTCATCCGTGAGGCCCTACGCGGCGGGGCGGCCTGAGCCCCTTCAGGTGGCCCCCCGCGGCCATTTCCCCTCTCCCTTCGGGAGAGGGACGGGGTGAGGGTATCGGGTGAACCCGGGTTGAACCCCCCTGTTCACACCGCGGGCCACGGGTTGAAGAACGGGCTCGGTTACCCTCACCCTAACCCTCTCCCGAGGGGAGAGGGGACATTCTCCACTAGAAGTCCAGGCCGAGCGTGGTGCTGAAGGCGACCACCGCGGGTAGGGCACGGTCCGTCGTCACACCCGAGCTGGTCACCGGGATGGTGCCCTGGCTGCTGAGGGAGAACTCGGCGCCGAGCTGCAGCGCGCCGCCGATGAAGCGCACACCGCCGTAGAAGCGGGTGTTGATGTTCTCCCCCATCTTCACCTGCGTGTAGACGCCGGTGTTGTCCAGGCCCGCGTAGGGGTTGGCCGGGTTGAGCGTGCTGTCCAGCGTCCGCCCCTGATCGAAATCGATCGTGTCCGAGCTGGCCATCACGCCCGTGAAGTCGATGCCGCCGTAAGGCGTGAGCGTCACCATTCCGCCGAGCGGGAACTGCTTGCCCACGCCCAGGTCCAGGCCGGTCGCTGTCAGATCGAAGTCCCTGTTGCCCATCAGGCGCGTCACGTGGAGACGCACGCCGATGTCGGGCAGCCAGGTGAAGCCCTCGTTGACGGCCCACTTCAGCTCGCCGGTGGTAGCGAACATGCTGCTGCGGTCGATCCACCCCACGCGCGCCCCGAGCTCGAGCGAGAAGGGCAGGCCCTTGCGCACGTGCACCGAGGGCAGCAGCAGCGAGCCCGTCTGCGGACGCTCCGTGGGCAGGAGCACGCTGGAGGGGAGGCTGACGACGCTCAGCTCCGCGTTGAGGGCGAAGCCCGCGTGCCCCAGCGTCTCCGGGGGCATCAGGTTCGCCGAGGTCATCACCGCGGCGAAGGTGCGCGCGAAGGCTCGGAAGTTCGCGTTGGCCTCCGAGTTGATGTTGTCCAGGCCCGGCTCCGCTTTGCCGAACTTCGTGATCTGCGTGAAGTCGTTGCGATCCGCGTACGCGGCGGGACCGCACACCAGCACCGCGAGGGCCATCCAACGGCTGAACGTCCGCATCCTCAGTACCGCCTCCCAGGCACACGTCCGGCGACGGCGCCAAACGGAGTGACGCTAGCGTGCGTCCGAGGAGAGCGTCAATAAAACGGGCGGCTTCCGAGGGGGCCCGGGGCCCCGACGAAAGCCGCCCGGATGGCAGCCGATCAGCCGCGCTACTTCCTTACGGCGTCACCGACTTGGTCGGCTTGGTGGCCGTGGCCGGCGCCGCCACCTTCTGGGCCATCTCGGCCGGACGGCGGCGGATGACCAGGGTGCGGCGGCTGGCGAAGTCGGTGCTCTCGCGCGCCACCACCAGGACGGCGTTGTTGCCCTCCTTCAGGGAGAACTCGGTGGAGAACTTCAGCTTGTGCGGCTCGCCCTTACCGTGGGTGTTGGCGCCCTGGAAGTAGACCTTCTGGTCGTTCACCAGGACGTACATGTCCAGCAGGCCCTGGGCGTCATCCACCTCGCCGGAGAGCGTGTACTTCTCACCGTTGGCCACCAGGCCACCCTGGCTGGCGTCCACGTCGAGCCTGATCTCCGGCGGCGAGCGGCGGGCCACGTACGTCACCCCCTGGAGGACCGAGGTCGAGGCCTTGCCGCGCGTGTCGCGGGCATCCTGGGCGCGCACGAAGGCGAAGCGCTCCCTGTCCAGCTCCACCCGGTAGAAGCCCTTGGTGACGGCCTCGGTGTTGAGCACCACCGAGCGCGGCAGCTTGCCGAGCACCGGGGCGTCCTGCTGCGGGGCGGCCAGCAGCTCCGCCTTCTCCGCCACCTTCACCAGGCCCTTCTTCGGCTCGAACTTCGCCACCGCGGCGTCCGCCACGGGCATCTGCAGCTTCTCCATGGCGAACTCCTCGAGCGGCTCGTCGAAGATGGTCAGCTTCAGCGGGAAGGTGTTCTCCTTGAAGCCCTTTTTCACCTGGAGCTGGAAGCGCGCCGTCTTCGTCTCGCCCGGGGCGATCTCGCCCAGTTTGAAGCGGCCCTTCTCGATGAAGATGTTCGCGTCGCCCGCGTTCTTGATCTGCGCGGACGTGTCGAGCGCCTTGCCCTTGCCGGTGTTCGTCACGTCCAGCACGACGGTGATGTCCTCGCCACGCTGGGCGACGCCGTCGCGGTTGCACGACGCGCAGTCGTCGAGCACCTGCCAGTTGAAGGCGAAGGAGGGACGCGGCAGCTCCGTGAAGTTCAGCTCGCTCACCAGGGTGGTGGGCAGCACGCCGTGGTCGTCCAGGAACTTCACCGTCACGTCGTCGCGGCGCGAGGTGAGATCCTTGGGCAGGCGCACCTTCACCTTCCACGTCTTCTTCTCACCCGGGGCGAGGCTGCCGATGAGGAACTCGCGGCGGTCCAGGTAGTAGTTGTCGCTCTCCGTCCAGGCGCGCACGCGCTTGAGCGGCTCGGTGCCCTTGTTCTCCGCGGTGAGCACCAGGTCGAACGTCTCGCCCGCGGGGATGCGCTGGTCGGGGGGGGGGCTGAAGGTGGCCGCGAGCTTCACGTCCTTGGGCGTGGGGCCCGGGCTCCAGTCCACGTTGAGCGCGCTGATGGCGGAGTTGATGCGCTGCTCCTCGTCGCGGCGCTTCTTCTCCACGAAATCCTTGCCCTTCTGCAGCATCTGGCGGCGGTCCGTGTAGGGCACCTGGAGGACGTAGTCGCGGGCGAACAGCACCTCGAAGTCCTCCTTCACCTCGTCCTGGCTCTCCGCGTCCAGCTGATCATCCAGCTCCTCGCCCGAGCCGATGGAGTCCACGTCCAGCAGGTGCTTGTTGGTGGTCGACTTGGGGTCCTCCTTCGTGGCGACCCCGGGGTTCTTGTCGGCCTCCTCCTGCTTCTTGGTGAGGGCCTGCTGCTGCTTCTCGTCGATCTTCAGGTACTTCAGCGTCTCCAGCGGCTTCTCGCGGCCGAGCACGTCCTCGCGCTTCTTGGCCACCGAGTCCGAGTTCGGGTTGCCGAAGTGCTGATCCAGGTCCGCCTCGCCAATCGTCTTGCGCGGGGCGAACACGAGCACGCGCTCGTCGGTGACGGCCGAGGGAATCAGCTCGATGTCCGGGACGATGCCGACCTCCTGGATGGAGACGTCGCCCGGGGTGAGGTACTTGGCGATGGTCAGCTTCAGCGCGCTGTCGTCCGGGAAGTCATAGAGCACCTGCACGCTGCCCTTGCCGAACGTCTGGCGGCCGATGATGACCGCGCGGTTGAGGTTCTTGAGCGCGCCAGCGACGATCTCCGACGCCGAGGCGCTGCCCGCGTTCACCAGCACGGCGATGGGGAAGGTGTCCTCGCCCTCGTCCGCCCGGGCCCGCTTCTCCTCGCGCAGCTTGTCCGACAGGCCCACCGTCGAGACGATGGTGCCGTTGGAGACGAACGTGTCCGACACCTGGATGGCCTGCTCCAGCAGACCGCCCGGGTTGCCGCGCATGTCGAGCACCACGCCCTTGAGCCCACCCTTGGACTCGGTCTGCCGGCGCATGTCCGCCAGCGCCGCCTGCAGGTCACGCGTGGTGTTGCCCTGGAAGTTCTTCAGCCGGATGTAGCCCACGTTGCCGGCGAGCAGCTTGGACTGCACGCTCTCGATGGAGATCATCGCGCGGCTGAGCGTCATGGGGTGCGGCTTGTCCCAGCCCTTGCGCTCCACGGTGATGCTGATGCGGCTGTCCACCGGGCCGCGCAGCTTGGACACGGCCTCGTTGAGGTCCATGTTGACCGTGGACTCCTCGCCAATCTTCTTGATCTGATCGTCCTTCTGGATGCCCGCGCGCGCCGCCGGCGTCTTGGGCAGCACCTTCACGACGGTGAGGTTGCCCTCGCGCATCTGGATGACGAAGCCCAGGCCACCGAACTCACCCTTGGTGGACAGCTTCATCTCCCGGTACACCTCGGGGCGCAGCAGCACCGAGTGCGGATCCAACGTGGAGAGCATCCCGTTGACGGCCGCGTACTCGATGTCGCGGGTGTCGTCCATGGGACGCATGTTCTTGTTCACGAAGTCGAAGACGTCCTTGAGCGTGAAGGACATCTTCCAGAGCGAGTCGACGTGGCTGATGTCGAACTCGCGCGTCTTGCCGTTGACGTTGACGCTGAGCTTGCCCGTCTCGGCGTTGCCGTCCACGAGCACGTCCGGGACGCTCTTCTCCACGTACTCCAGCGCGGAGATCATCATCTCCTTGGGCTTCACGCGCTTGGGGTCGACGTAGTTGTCCTTCACGTAGAGGATGACCTTCGTGAAGACGCGCAGGGAGGAGAGGTCGTGCGTCGGGCCGCCCTTCTCGCCAGCGATGCGGTTGGAGTCAGTGGCGTTTGCCTGGCCGGCCTCCGCCGCGCCCAGTGTCAGGGGCAGGGGTGCCCGGTCGTTGCCCACGAGGGCCCAGGCGCCAAGGAGAACGGCGACGGCGGTGATCCGGCGAAAGAGTCGCGGCATGGTTCATCCAGATTGGAGCCCGTGGGCCCCGGGGGTGATGCGTGAAAAGCCCTGCGAAATCCAGCGGTTGCCGATGAGGAACGGGGCCAGGAGCGACCGGGCAAGCCTAATCATGGACCCCTGGTGCTTCAAGCGGACGCCTCTGTGCAACGTTGGAGAACGCCACGAGCGTGCGCTGCGTTCCCGCGCCCGGGGCCACCGGACGAGACAACCGGGCGGGAGGATTATTTCCCGGCCGGGGGTGGGGGCACGTTCCCCACGGCGAGCAACCCCCGGTAGAGGAGCGTGCCGCCGACCACGGCCACCGGGAGGAAGAAGCTGTTGAGCAGGGGCACCCAGAGCAGGACGTAGACGCCCGCCCCGAAGCCCAGGCAGAGCAGCCAGCGCTGGCGCATCACCCGGCGCACCTCGGCGAAGGGGTACTGGTGGCGCGTCATGGGAGCGGCCAGGTGCTCTCCCGCCAGCCAGAGCACCGTCCATCCGGTTCCCAACACCGTCCACGCCGTGTTTCCCAGCACGGGGATCAGGTTGAGGGGGAAGAGCAGGGCCAGCCCCAAGACGAGGAAGAGGACGCGCGCCAGGGTATGCGCCACGCCGGTGACCAGGCCCTGGGTGAAGGCACCGAGCCGGAAGGGGGGCGGCGTGTAGCCACCGCACTGCTCCTCGGTGAGCTCGGACAGGGGATCCTGCAGCGGCGCCAGCACCAGGGGCAGTACCACGTTGGCGCCCACCACCAGCAGGACGAGGAACATCAGCACCAGGAGCACGTACCAGACGGCCTGTCCGTACCAGGCCTCGGGGCGGGTCCACATCCACCCCAGCAGCTGCGGCGTGTACATCCAGACCAGGGCGAAGAGGCCTCCCAGTGCCACCAGTGTAACGACCGCGCACAGGGTGGAGAGGCGCAGCAGCCGCGGCGTCCGGAAGATGAGGCTCCAGGCCCGGCCGAGCAGGCCAAGCCCCTGGAAGAAATCCGCCGGACCGGGCCGGGCGGAGAGTGTGGGCACCGGCGAGGGGTGGGTCATCTCCGAGACGATGCGCAAATGACGGCGGCACGGTCAACGATCGTTATATAGGGCCGCCATGTCTCTCGACCTCCAGCGCTCAGCCTCCGAGCCGATCACCTCCATCGATATGCTCCTGGCCGGTTTCCGGTCCGCGGAGAAGCCTCGTTCCAAGCACCTGCTGGGACTCGAGCACGAGAAATTCGTCTATCCGATCCAGGGCGCGAGCCAGGTGGCCTACGAGGGACCCTCGGGGATTGGCGCGCTGCTCGAGCGGCTGGTTCCGGCCGGTTACACCCCCTTCCGGGAGACGCCGACCTCTCCCATCATCGCCCTGCAGAAGGGGCTGCTCACCATCTCCCTGGAGCCCGGCGGCCAGTTCGAGCTGTCCGGCTCGCCCTGGCGCACCGCGCGCGAGGCCCACGCCGAGAACCTGGCCCACCTGGAAGAGGTGAAGGCCGCCGCCGGGGCGCTCGGTCTGAGGTTGGTGGCCCTGGGCTACCGGCCCTTCGGCACGCCGCGGGCCATGTCGTGGATGCCCAAGACGCGCTACGTCGCCATGCGCCAGAGCCTCCCCGAGCGCGGCCCGCTGGCGCACAACATGATGTTGATGACCTCCACCGGTCAGGTGTCGCTCGACTGGGAGGACGAGGCCGACTGCGTGCGCAAGACGGTGCTGGTGGCGCGCCTGGCACCGCTGCTGGTGGCCCTCTACGCCAACAGCCCGCTGGTGGATGGCAAGCCCTCCGGCTACCTCTCGTTCCGCAGCCGGGTGTGGGACGAGGTGGATCCCACGCGCTGTGGCTACCTGCGCTCCTTCTTCGACGGCTCCTTCTCCTACCGCGCCTACGTGGAGTGGGCCCTGGACGCGCCCATCCTCTTCCTGCGGCGCAACGGTGAGTACCTCCGCCCGAAGATGACCTTCCGCCAGTTCATCCAGCAGGGCTTCGAGGGCAGCCCCGCCGACATGAGCGACTGGACGGACCACCTCTCCACGCTCTTCCCCGAGGTGCGGCTGAAGAAGGTCGTCGAGGTGCGCGGCGCGGACTGCGCGTCGGCGCCGATGACGGGCGCGCTCGCGGCGCTGTGGCGCGGGCTGCTGTACGACCGCGGCGCGATGGAGGAGGCCGAGCGGCTGCTGCCGCGGCTGTCCTATGAGGAGCACCTGGCCTTCCACGACACCGCGCGCCGTCAGGGTCTGGCCGGGCGGCTCGGCACCCACGAGCTGCACCGGTTGGCCGCGGAGATGGTGGCCATCGCCCGGCGTGGCCTGGAGCGCCTGGATGCCGCCGATGCGCCCCTGCTCGAGCCGCTCGCCGATGTGGCCGCCTCGGGCCGCTCGCCCGCCCAGTCCGTGCTGGATGTCTGGGAGCGAGACCCTCGCCCCGAGGCCCTTCTCCGTCATTTCACGCTTTGACGGGTTTTCAACGCATACCGCATCGATGAAAAAATCCGTCATGACTTGAACGGCCATCTGAGGTATTGGCCGTTCGGGTTTCGGGTGCCCGGAGCTGCTTCCGAGAGGCCATCACGATGACGGTGCGCGGAAAGATCCTGCTGTTCGCGGCGGTGGCGGTGGGGCTCGTCGCGGTGCTCGGGGGAACGCTGTTCTCCATGGCGAGCCGGGGGCTGTGGAGCACGCAGTTGATGTTCTCCATGCACGAGCAGAACGTCTTCTACGGCGGGCTGATCTCGGACTCCATGAAGGTGCCCCATGCCCTGCTCGATGCACATGAGAAGGGGCAGGACACCGGGAAGGTGCTCGACGAACAGCTGCGGCGCATCGAGGCGGACTTCGCGCACCTCCGGGAGCTGGTGCGGCAGCAGATGGCACCCGAGGCGCTGCCCGCGGAGCTCGCCCGGATCGACGAGTTGAACCACGCGCACCTGGGGTGGATGCGGCGCATGGCGGCGCGCCTTCGCGAGTTCCCCGCGGGCGGTGAGGACCGGCTCCTGCATGAGTCGCTCGATGCCTTCGAACGGGAGGTGCTGCCCCTGCTCGACAAGGCCTGGAAGGTGAACAGCGCGCGTCAGGCGGAGCACAAGCGCTGGCGGTTCCTGACGCTCCACGCCAGTCAGGTGCTCGGAGCGGTCGTCCCGCTCGTGGCGCTGGTGCTCGTGTTCTTGATGGCGGCCACGTTGATCATCCCCTTGCGGCGCTCGTCGCGGGAGCTGACGCAGGGGGCGGAGCGCATCGGCCGGGGTGACTTCACCACCGAGCTGCTGGTGTCGGGCGACGACGAGTACAGCACGCTGGCCAGGGCCTTCAACGGGATGGCCGCGGAGCTGCGCGACACCGTGCGGGAGAAGGAGCGGCTGGCCAAGGCGGAGGCGGAGGCCTCGGAGCGGGAGATGCGCCGCTACAACGCCCTGCTGGAGGAGACCGTGCGCCAGCGCACCGCCCAGCTGGAGGAGGCCAATGCCCAGCTCCTCTTCGCCGACCGGCTGGTGACCATGGGCCAGCTCGCGGCGGGCGTGGGGCACGAAATCAACAACCCGCTCGCGTTCATCCTCGGCAACCTCGGCTTCGCGCGGGAGGAGCTGGGCCGGCTCCAGGGGGCGCCCTCGTCCCAGGAGCGCGAGGAGCTGCTGGCGGCGCTCGCCGAGGCACACGAGGGGGCCGAGCGGGTGCGTCTGCTCGCGCAGGACCTGAAGCTGCTGTCCCACGCGGATGACGGGGCGAGCGGTCCGGTGGACCTGGGGGCCGTGCTGCGGAGCGCCTCGAAGATGGCGACGCATGAAATCCGCTACCGGGCGCGGCTCGTGATGGAGTCGGACGGACTGCCGCCGGTGCGGGGCAACGCGGCGCGTCTGTGCCAGGTGTTCCTCAACCTGCTCATCAACGCGGCGCACGCCATCGCGCCGGGTCAGGTGGAGCGCAATGAAATCAAGCTGCTGGCCCGAGCGGGTGCGGATGCCCGCGTCTCAGTGGAGGTGAGTGACACCGGCTGCGGCATCGCGGCGGAGGACCTGGAGCGCATCTTCCGTCCGTTCTTCACCACCAAGCCCGCGGGAGTGGGGAGCGGACTGGGGCTCTCGGTATGCCAGCGCATCATCGTCGCGCATGGGGGAGAGCTCACCGTCGAGAGCGTGGTGGGCCGGGGCACCACCTTCCGCGTCGTCCTGCCGGCCCACGTCGCCGAGCAGGAGCCGAGGGCGGGTGCGATGGCGGCCTAGTGGAGAGGGGACATCCACGGCGCCTACGCGGGGGGGTGTTGGGATTCGGGCTCCGGCTCCGCGGCGGGACGGGCCGGTGGGCGGATGCGGATCTGCTTCACCCGGCGGGCCGAGGCGTCCACTACCTCCAGCTCCGTCCCATCGTCCGTGGTGAGCCGGGTTCCCGGCGCGGGGATGATTCCGGCCAACGCCAGACAGAGCCCCCCGAGGGTGGCCCACGCCTCGCCCTCCGGGAGCTCCAGCTCGAGCGCCCGGTTCACCTCGCGCACGGTCAGGGTGGCATCCGCGAGGATGGCTCCGTCCGGCTCCCGGTGCAGGCAGTCGGGAGGGACGTCGCTCTCGCTGAAGATCTCCCCCACCAGCTCCTCGAGTAGATCCTCCAGGGTGACGAGTCCGGCGAGCCCGCCCCGCTCGTCCACCACGAGGGCCATGGGGGTGCGCCGCGCCTGCATCTGCTGGAGCGCGTCCAGGGCCCGCGTGGTCTCGGGAATGAAGTAGGCCGGGCGCAGGGCGTCCTCCAGGTCCAACGTGCCCTGCTCCAGCGCGATGCTCAACAGGTCCGTGCCGACGACGTACCCCACCACCCGGTCCAGGGTGCCCTCGTACACGGGAAGGCGGGAGTGGCCCCGCTGCTGGAGCACCTGCTTCAACTCCTCCAGGGGCGCGTGCCTGCGCAGCCCCACCACCTTGGGCCTCGGCACCATCACGTCCGCGACGCTCAGGTCCGCCAGGTCGAGCGCGCGCGTGGCGATGTCCCCGGAGCGCGGATTGACGGCTCCACTCCGGGAGGCGTCCTCCACCATCTGGTGGACCTCCTCCGGGCTCATGCGGGATTCGGTGAAGGAGGTCCGGTCCTTGAAGAAGCGCAGCACCAGGTTGGAGCTGGCGGTGAGCAGCCAGACCACCGGCTTCGTCAGCCGGGACAGGAGCCGGAGGGGCCGGCCGATGAGCAGCGCGTACCGCTCCGAATACCGGAGCGCGAGCGACTTGGGCACCAGCTCGCCCAGCACCAGCGACAGGTAGGAGATGAATCCGATGACCAGCGCCAGGGCGAGCCGCGAGGCGTGCTCCGCTCCCACCCCGAGCTCCTGGAGGACCGTCGCGAGGGGCTGGGCCAGGGAGGCGCCGCCGAACGCTCCCGCCGTGGCGCTCACCACCGTGATGCCAATCTGCACCGTGGCCAGGAAGCGTTCCGGATTGTCCCGGAGCGAGGCGACGGCCCGCGCGGCCCGGCTGCCCGACTCCACCAGCTCATGCACCCGCGTCTTGCGCACGGAGATGATGGCGAGCTCCGCTCCCGCGAGAACGCCATTGGCGAGCACG